>NZ_JCALDN010000001.1:0-905124 GCF_059812885.1 Mycobacterium sp. NGS33
CCCTCGCGGGGTTTCTGCATGCGATGTTGGGCCGATCGGGGTCGGATCTGGTATGTGAGTCACGGCGGCTGTCCTCGATCGGACACGTCGCGGCCGGGTTGGCGCTGGCCGCGTTGATCGACCGCTTCGATCCCCCGATCGGGCCCAGCGACGACGATGAGCCACCGACCTGGGCGCACATCGAGATTGGCGACAAACACCTTGCGCCGCCTGCGCGGCTGTCGGCGTTCTTCACCGCCGGCCAGCTCGCCCCCGCGCCCGTCGTGGTCCGGCTAAGTTCATCGACGCTGTATTCCGATACGCCACGGCTGCAGGTCTACACCACCCCTGCTGATCGCGGTCATGCCGTCGCCGTGATCGAGGCGATCATGACCGACGCCGATGGCGCCAAAAACCTCTACCGTGGCCGAGCGTTGACCGCATCCGAGAACAACGGCCTGGTTCTTGAGGTCACGGACATCCCAACCCTTAGCCGCACGAACGTGGTTGTGCCCGAGTCGGTATGGGAAGAGATCGACCTCAATATCGCCGCGTTGACCACCCACCGGCAGTTGATGACCCAGTTGGGGCTGGGAGTACGCCGCGGAATCCTGCTCGCCGGGCCGCCGGGCGTCGGCAAGACCGCGATCTCGCAAACCATCGCCGCCGAACTCGTCGGGCCGTTCACCGTGATCAATGTCGACGCCCGCGCCGGCAAATCAGTGCTGTCCGCCGTGTACAAAGAGGCCCGTGCACTAGGGCCCACCGTGATCGTGCTCGAGGACATCGACCTCATCGTCGGCAATCGCCGCCACCACGGCGAGGTTCGTCCTCTCTCGGAGTTCTTGGCTGTCATGGACACAGACCCCTCAGCGCCGATCTTGACGCTGGCTTCCACAAACGACGTCGCGGCGTTGGACGCGGCGGCGATCCGGACCGCACGATTCGACTCGATCATCGAGATCGGTTATCCCACAAGCGAGGCGGCCGCACAGATCCTGACCACCTACCTGCGGGGCATTCCCGGAGCCGAATCCATTGATGCCAGCCAAGTCGCCGCCCACTTCAACGCCGAAACCAACGGCGCCGACATCCGCGAAATCGTTCGGCGTACCGTCCTAGCCACCGGGACGGTCAGCGACACCGCGCTCCTGGCCACCATCCGGTCCGGCCGCTTCAAACCCGAACTACCCCAGGGCAACTACCTGTGACCAACAGCGCAGTCCTAGGCTCAACCAGTCACTGATCGGCGCCGCGGACTCGCAGAAGCGCACGGATCAGCGCAGCTAGGGCTGGAAGACTTGGTCGATTGGGAAA
Source organism: Mycobacterium sp. NGS33 (assembly GCF_059812885.1). Classification (NCBI taxonomy): domain Bacteria; kingdom Bacillati; phylum Actinomycetota; class Actinomycetes; order Mycobacteriales; family Mycobacteriaceae; genus Mycobacterium; species Mycobacterium sp. NGS33. Next base: position 1,297 of record NZ_JCALDN010000001.1, read on the forward strand.
CGATGGCTGAACTCCTGCGCGGTCATGTTCTTGTCAACCGACGCGACGCGCCGTAAATCGTAAATCGGATTGGCGTCGCAGATTGGCGGCCAAGGCGATCCGAATAACGTGATCGCAAGCGCTTTCGTTCGAGCAACGGATGTGATGTAGCACTACTAGTAGTACGATCGAGAGTGCCCTGGGTGTGGCTGTTCCGAAGAGTCGGCGTTCGGGTTGGAACCGACCGCGCAGGACGACCAAAGTAATCGACGCACCCGCCTGCCCTCCCAGGGCCTGACGAACGTACCGGCGCCTTTCGAGGAGAACCGGACGTTACATCGGCCCTGCGCCAAACAGACCGCTGGTTGCGTCAAAACACCTGCTTAGCGCTTGTTTCGGCGCCGCGCACGCGCAACCAATAGCTCGTTTACCGGAACTTGCAGGGCCTCGGCGATGTCGAAAAGGCGCTCATAGAGCAATCCGCGGCGGCCGTGCTCAACATCGATGAGGACATTGCGTGTAACGCCCGACCGCAATGCAAGCGCCTCTTGAGTCATCCCTTGCTGGATCCGTAACTCGCGGATGTTGTGGCCCACGACGGATCGCCAGCGTTCCCACTGGGCGACCCGCTCCGGACTGTTTTGGCTCGGGCGCGTGGGCACGCTCTCAAGTAATCGGCGTCAGCGCTCAACTGTCTGCCCTACTAGTAGTGCATTCCGCCGCCAGCCTTTGCGTCTTTTAGCCCCGACCGACATCAATCGGGTCTATCCGTACTTTTTCCATCCGACTTCAAACTCATGGCCACCCGAGGGTGAGGCGCTCAGCTCATGGCTGGAGGCACGGGCTACTCGTTGCATTACCGCATCGGGCCAACTCGGTTGCCGGCGTTGAGCGTTGATGCCCTTGACCGGCTCACGGAGTCGATCTGCTACCTCGACGAAACTGGTAGCTGGAATCGGCGTTGGGGGCATCCGAACATTTGCGCAACCAATGGGTGCCGATCCCACTGCGATTGATGCGATGACGCTTGATCAATTTCAGGAGGAGGGAGACGCCGGTCGGTCATGGCACGTATGCAGCCAAAGTGCCGCCAGGCCGGGATGTATTCGTGCGCATCACGATACTGCCCGACCGAGGTGCTGGCCGCTGGAAATCATGCTGGCGCCGAAATTGGGCATTCGCCTGCCCAGTGCATGTAAGAGCCTCACTGAGGCAGCGAGTACGTCAGTCCTGTCCCAGCGGCACAACCACCTCTTCGGCGTAGGCACTGTCAGCGGTTGCTGAACCCCGCTCACTCTTCTTGATGTTCGGTGGTCCATTCCGTTCGCCAGTCGCCAGCACCGGCTCGCGGATATGACCGTTGATGGACTCGCGCACGAGGCGGACGATGCTAATGCCCATCCGCGCCGCCGCTTCTTCCAAGATCTTCTTTTCAGCCGGTGCAAGGCGAACGACAACCGTCTCAGTCAGACGTCGGCGCTCGGAGCCGCTACGTCGCCCCCGTTTGGAACCACTCATAACGCGCCTTCCTGAAGCGATCCGTACAAGCACGGGAGCAACCCTTTCCGGAGCCGAATGTACTACTAGTAGGGCGCGCTTCGATTGGCGGCCTTCTCCGGCAGCGTTTCCAGAACCGGAAACGACGCATCGCCCACGGTCGGCAAGGCGCTCGGACCCCGCTGCGCCGGCCGACGACTCCCCCAGTGGGTCAGCATGCCGGGCGATATTCAAGCCTTCGTTCGGTCCGGGGCTGGAGCCGCTAGGTGTTCCGCTGCCCGCTCCGCACTCTGCGCCGCTCCGCGAGCCAATCACGACCACAGTCCCGCCAGCCGTCGCCATCTCGCGCCAACATGCCGCCATCATTGTTCGGGACCACCGCCAGGGTGGCGCGTTAGCTCGGAAAAGCCGCCACTGCGCGCCGCTCCCCTGCCACTCGTACATCGTGACACCCGACCTCGCGTTTCACCGGCCAAGAAACCGGGCGGGTGCGAGTTGAGGCTTCCACGTGTCGCGGACCGCGTGTTGGCACACGCGGTACCCGCGTTCGGGCCCGAGGCCCTCGGTAGTCTGCCGCTGATGGAGCAAGCGTTAGCGCGAGCCTTAGTTGCGATGGACCCTGTGCCGCTGTCAGTGGTGCACGGAATCGTCAGCGACGACTGGCTCGCTGCGGACCAGCCTCATTTCGACGTGTGCTTCCCGCAATTGACGTTCTCGGTGTAGACCTCGTCGACGGCCGAAACGAAGGGCGAGAAGGCCGTTCGTCTCCGCGTGCCCTGTGTCGTGTCCGTGCCAGAGCCGCTCCGCCGCCTCGAGCGTGGTGGGATAACCCGACGCGCGGTTTTTCGAGGTCGCACGACGGAGGACCATCGGTTCGCGGAAGCGCCGCGCGCCGGTAAGAACCATCACCGCGCCTTCGCGCAGCCATCCGCGCCCCAATTATTTCGGTTCACATTCAACCGCTCCTGGCGGTCAACCGGCTAAACGCTCTTTGCCCTGCAAATGACCCGTGCGCTCGGGCGCACTTACTTGGAATTTAGCGCTGCTAATTTTCACTATGCGCCGAACATCACACCTCTTGCACTAAGGTCTCGTATTGATAACATTTCGTCCAGACGTTTTCGAGGAGCAGCGTGGTAAGGGGCGTTGACGCAGTGGTCTTGGAGGCAAGAACGGTTTCGGAACGGGTGTGCCCGCGCTGCGGTACGTCTTTCGAAGTACCCGATAAGGGGCCAGGTCGACGGCCTTTGTGGTGCTCCGCGCGTTGCCGGCGGCGAGCATCCGCGGAGCGCATCGCAGCCCTTGATTCCGGCGCGGCGGTGCGTGTCGTCGAGGTGCCTCGCGCGCACCGCCCCGACCCTGATGCGCGCCTACCGCTGCCCTCCATGGAGACCTTGGCGCGCCTGTTTCTTAGCTCGGACTACCAATGCAAAACCCTCCTGCAATCCCTTGTGCACCGGCACGCGTCGGGCGACATCGGCGACGAGTTGCGGTCCGCGATGGAGCAGTTCGCGGCCTCGGTAGATCTCCACCGGGTCCTGTCGGAGGATCCGTCGTACCGGCAGGCCCGCGACGAGATCGAGACGCTCCGCAAGCGTCTCCGCCTTGACGTCGACGCTGCCGATCAGCGCGACCAGGAACTGGCCCGCCTGCGCCGTGAGTCTGAGGAGTTGCGGCGATTGCGAATCCGCGTGGCGGAATTGGAGTCTGTCGTGGCGAGCGCCGCTTACCCACTGCACCAAGCTGGCCAGCACGACGTCATGCTCAGCCGCCAGCAGCGCCGCGCAGTAGAACGCGCGGCCCGCAAAGGTCGCTACTAAGCCGGCGGCCACACACCGAGCCGGAGTGGAGCGGCGGCGCACGACGGCCGACCGAACCGGTGAGCGCGGGAACATGCGCCAATTCTCGTTACGGCCGACCGTCGCGTAACGCCACCGCCGGCTCTAGCCTTTAGAAACGAGGTACCGCACGACACTGGCGCCCGAAAGCTCGCGCCGGCCGATGCGGGAAGGGAACGCAGCACGATGGCCTTGCTAGACGGGCACTGGTACAGCTCAGCCGAACTTGCCGAGCTGCTCCACGTCGACGCATCCACCATTCGACGCTGGCGTACGTCGCATCCGCCCAAAGGCCCGGCCTTCGTACGCGTTTCGGACCGGGTGTACATGTATAACTCCAACGATGTCGAGGCCTGGTTGTCTAGTCGGCATGTTGACCCCGGCGAGGTCGCGTGATGGCCGAAGAACTGACACTTCCACTTGGCGTTTCGTTATCAGTTGACATCGAGGAGCGCCCCAGCCGGGCTGCTCCCTTCCGCGCTCGGGTCCGGTGGATCGATCCGGCCACCAAGGGCCGGACCTCGAAATCCGCGTCCTTTGCAACGCGTGAAGCGGCAATCGACTGGGCCGCCCGGATGGAACGCGCCGCGGCGCACGGGGTCGACCCGAAGACGGCCACGACGACGCTGGCGGAATACGGCACCACGAACATGGCATTGGCGCTGCGGGGGCTTGAGTCCAAGACCACCGATCCCTACCTGGCCGGCTGGCGCAAACGCGTTGTCCCGACGCTTGGGCACCTGCCCATTGCCATGGTCACCAACGGTGCAGTGGATCGAGCTGTGCACGCGTGGATCGCGGACGAATGCAGTCGATCAACTGTCAAGAACAGCCTCGCCGTGCTCGTCCGCATCATGGAACAAGCGCTGCGAGACGGCATCATTGACCGCAATCCGGCTCGAGTCTCCGGTTGGCAACGCCAATACAAGCTCGCCGAGGACGAACTCGACGATCCACGGGCACTTGCGCTCCCGAACTGGACTGCCCTCACCACCCTCGCCGATGCACTCGTCGCCCGGTCGGCGGGCCGTTATCGGGGTTGGGGTGACGCAGTCATCTTCGAGGCGTGCACGGCCGCCCGCATCGGCGAAGTGGCCGGATGCCTGGTGCGCGACATCAACACCCACGAGTGGATATGGACGGTACGCCGTCAGACCACCCCATCGCCGGGTGGCTTGGTGGACAAGAACACTAAGGGCAAACGTGCGCGCGAAGTCCCGTTGATCCCGGCTGTCCGCGAACTCGTCCAGCGACGGATGGACGTCGTCGCAAGCAACCCCGATGCGCGGCTCTTCGTCGGCCCCAGGGGCGGAAGGATCACCACAGCCACGCTGCGCGACGCAACCTCTTGGGACGCCGTGGTCACCCAGCTCGGCTACGAAAAGCTCACGCGCCATGGCTTACGGCATACGGGACTGACGTGGATGGCCGATGCAGGTGTCCCGGTACACATCCTCCGCAAGATCGCCGGTCACGGAGCGCTGACAACGACCCAGCGCTATCTGCACCCCGACCGGCAATCCGTCATCAAGGCGGGCGACCTGCTTGAGCGGCACTTGTGGTCCCCAAATGGTCCCCAACTCCGCGTCATCTCATCCTGACCTAATCGCGTCACCGCAGGCCAGGGCATATTCTGTCTAGTCGGGCTGACAGGATTTGAACCTGCGACCACTTGACCCCCAGTCAAGTGCGCTACCAAACTGCGCCACAGCCCGCGCGCCGGTGCGTGCACCGGCAGCAGGTCGAAAGCCTACCGTAACCGGGCGGCCGCCCCGCCAAGCGACCTCCGCTGAACGACGTGCTTCCCGAACGTGCTAGCGCCGCCGCTAGCGGATTCGCGATTCACCATGTGGTCCCGGGAGAGGCCAGACCCGGAACCCTCCCGAGAACCTCAGCGCCGCCGGGCCCCCCGCTTTTCGCGCACCCGCACGTTGATCCGGATCGGCGACCCCTCGAACCCGAAGGTTTCGCGCAGCCGGCGCTCGAGAAAACGCCGGTATCCGGCCTCCAGAAACCCGGTGGTGAACAGCACGAACGTCGGGGGCCGGGCGGTGGCCTGGGTGGCGAACAGGATGCGCGGCTGCTTGCCGCCACGCACCGGGGGCGGCGTGGCCGCCACCACCTCTTTGAGCCACGAATTGAGCGGGCCGGTCGGAATCCGCGCATCCCACGACGCCAGCGCGGTCTCCATCGCCGGAACCAGCTTCTGCAACGCCCGGCCGGTCTTGGCGGAGATGTTGACCCGCGGCGCCCACCGCAGCTGCACCAGTTCGCGGTCGATCTCGCGCTCCAGCAGCTCGCGGCGGTCCTCGTCGACCAGGTCCCACTTGTTGAAGGCCAGCACCAGGGCGCGGCCGGCCTCGATGACCATCGACAACACCCGCTGGTCCTGCTCGGTCAGCGGGTCCGACCCGTCGATCAGCACGATCACCACCTCGGCCGCGTCGATGGCCGAGTGCGTGCGCACCGAGGCGTAGAACTCGTGCCCGCTGGCCTGGCCGACCTTGCGCCGCAAGCCCGCGGTGTCGACGAACCGCCACACCTTGTCGCCCAGCTCGATCAGCGAGTCCACCGGATCCACCGTCGTTCCGGCGACGTCGTGCACGACCGAGCGCTGATCGCCGGCCAGCTTGTTCAGCAGCGAGCTCTTGCCCACGTTGGGCTTGCCCACCAGCGCCACGCGCCGCGGACCGCCGGACGTGGGCGCCACCTCGGACACCGCGGGCAGCGCGGCCAGCACCGCGTCGAGCAGATCCGCGACCCCGCGGCCGTGTATGGCGCTGATCGCGTGCGGCTCACCGAGCCCCAGCGACCACAGCATCGCGGCGTCGGCCTCGACCTTGTCGCTGTCAACCTTGTTGGCCGCCAGGAAGACCGGCTTGCCCGACCGCAGCAGGATCCGGGCGGCGGCCTCGTCGGCCGTGGTGGCGCCGACGACGGCGTCGACCACCAGGATCACCGCATCGGCGGTGCGCATCGCGACCGAGGCCTGGTCGGCCACCAGCTGCTGCAGACCCTTGGCGTCGGGCTCCCATCCCCCGGTGTCCTGCACCACGAACCGGCGCCCGGTCCACAGCGCGTCGTAGGACACCCGGTCGCGGGTGACGCCCGGGATGTCCTGCACCACCGCTTCGCGCCGCCCCAGGATCCGGTTGACCAGCGTCGACTTGCCGACGTTGGGCCGGCCGACCACCGCCACCACGGGCGCCGGACCGGCCTCCTCCTGGTCTTCCAAGTCGAAATCGACTGAATCCCAGTCGCTTTCGTCGCTCCATGTGCCGTCTTGACTCACCGCACCGCTCCGCTTCGCTGCTTGACCAGGTCCCGCAGGTGCGAGATCACCTGGGCCTCGGTCATGTCGCTGGTGTCGACGACCAGTGCGTCCGCGGCCGCCCGCAGCGGTGACACCGCCCGGGTGGAATCCACGTGGTCGCGGCGGCGGACCTCGGCGAGCACCGCCTCGTAGTCGTCGGCCAGTCCGGCCGCGACGTTCTGATCGTTGCGCCGCCGCGCCCGGGTCTCGGCCGACGCGGTCAGGAAGATCTTGACGGGTGCGTCGGGCAGGACGACGGTGCCGATGTCGCGCCCCTCGACCACGACATCGCCTGGGCCGGCGGCCATCTCGCGCTGCAGCTCGACGAGCCGGGCGCGCACCGCGGGAACCGCCGACACGGCCGAGACGGCCCCGGTGACGACATCCCCGCGAATCTCGGTGGAAACGTCCTCTCCGGCAAGCAAACACCGATCCCCGTCCACCAATAGCTGCGCCGTCGACCCGATCCGCCCGACCGCGTCCGCGTCGGCCGGGTCGACACCGGCGCGAAGCACCGCCAGCGTCACCATCCGGTACATCGCCCCGGTGTCGAGGTAGCGGGCGCCGAGCGCCCGAGCCAATCCCCTTGCCACTGAGGACTTCCCGGTGCCCGCCGGTCCGTCGATGGCCACCACCACGTCATTCACAGGCCCACCGCCTTGTACAGCTGGCCGATCTCGTGATGGGCCAGCGCCCGGAAGGTGCCCGGCCGCTGCTTTCCCAGCGAGACCGGACCGATGTCGGTGCGCACCAACGACTCCACCGGGAATCCCGCGGCCGCCAGCAGCCGGCGCACGATGCGGTTGCGCCCCTCGTGCAGCGTCACCCGCACCAGCGTCTTGCCGGGAATGGCGTCCACCACGGCGAACTCGTCGACCGTGGCCACCCCGTCGTCCAGCTCGATGCCGGCGCGCAGCTTCTTGCCCAGCCCCCGCGGCACCGACCCGGTGACCGTGGCCAGATACGTCTTGGGCACCTCGTGGGACGGATGCATCAGCCGGTGCGCGAGCTCGCCGTCGTTGGTCAGCAGGATCAGCCCTTCGGTGTCGGCGTCCAACCGCCCGACGTGAAACAGGTTCTTGTTGCCGCGGACCTTGCGTTCGACCAGGTCGCCGATGCACGGGCGGCCGCGGTCGTCGGACATGGTCGAGTGCACGCCGCGCGGCTTGTTCAGCGCGAGATACACCTGCGAGTCGTCGAGCACCACCCGGGCGCCGTCGACGCGGATCACCGAGGAGTCCGGGTCGACGCGGGTGCCCAGTTCGGTCACCACCTGCCCGTCGACCTCGACGCGGCCGTCGATGATCAACTTCTCCGCGGCCCGCCGCGACGCGATTCCGGCCTGCGACAACACTTTCTGCAGCCGGATCCCCTCAGCCTCGTGCATCAATCCTGGTCCACGTCAAAGGTGAGCGCCTGATCGGGCGACTGGCCGCCCGACAGTTTGATGAAACGTGGCTCGCTGTCCAGGGATTCGCTGAGGTCCTCGATCGTGTCGACGTCGGGCAGCAGCGGGGCGATGTCCGGAAGGTCGGCCAGCGACGTCAACCCGAGGCGCTCCAAGAACAGGTCGGTGGTGGCGAACGTCACCGCGCCGGTGTCCTCGTCGGCCCCGGCCTCGGTGATCAGGCCGCGCGCCAGCAGCGTGCGCATCACGGCGTCGACGTTGACGCCGCGCACCGCGCTCACCCGCGCACGGGTCACGGGCTGGCGGTAGGCGACCACGGCCAGCGTCTCCAGCGCGGCACGGGTGAGCTTGGACCGCGCGCCGTCGAGCAGCAGCTTCTCGACATAGGGCGCGAAGCGGGCGCGGGTGTACATCCGCCAGCCCTCGCTGTTTTGGCGCAGGTCGATGCCGCTGTCGCGCACGGTGAGTTGCTCGGCCATCTCCTGCAGCTTGGTGGCGATCCGGTACACCGGCTGCTGGGTGGCCGACGCCAGCGCCTCCGCCGTGACCGGGGTGTCCACCACCAGCAGCAGCGCCTCGAGCACCGAGCCGAGTTCCTCGGAGTCCATCGGCGCGACCTCGGCGATGTCGGGGATGCCCGCGTCGAGACCCGTGTCGATATCGACGTCCGACCCGTTTTCACTCAACTTATTCGTCCCGCACTTCTACCGAGGCTTCACCGACCGGACGTTCCCCGGTCCACGAGATTTGGAGCACGCCAAGCGGCTCTGACTGGTCGAATGCTACCGTCCGCGACCGATACAGTTCGAGCAGCGCCAGGAAGCGCCCGACCACCTCCATCGACGCCTCACAATCGGCGACCAGCTCCGAGAACGTCGCCCACGCGCCGCTGCCCCGCGCTTCCAGGATGGCCAGCAGCTTCCTGGCCTGCTCGGGAACCGAGACCTGCACCTGGTGCAGGTGCCCGACGGACACCGTCGGGACGGGCCGCGGGCTGAACGCGATCGCGGCGATCTGGGCGAAGCGTTCGGCGTCGACGCCGATCATCACCTCGGGCAGCAGGTCGGTGAACCGGTCCTCTAGCGACACCGAGCGCGGATAACTGCGCAGCGCCGTGGCCTCGAGCTCGGCGAACATCTCGGCGACGTGCTTGAACGCCCGGTACTGCAGCAGCCGGGCGAACAGCAGGTCGCGCACCTCCAGCCGCGCGAGGTCTTCGTCGTCGTCGACCTGCCCGGCCGGCAGCAACCGGGCCGCCTTGAGGTCCAGCAGGGTCGCGGCGACCACCAGGAACGCGGTCGTCTCCTCCAGCTCGAGCTGCGGGCCGATTTCGCGGGTGTAGGCGATGAAGTCGTCGGTGACCTGGTGCAGCGCCACCTCGGTCACGTCGAGGCGATGGGCGAAGATCAGCTGCAGCAGCAGGTCGAACGGGCCCTCGAAATTGGTCAGGCGGACCTGAAAGCCGTTCTGCTGTGGCGCCTCACCGGTTGCGGTCGCGTTCACGCGCCGAATCGGTCGATGAATTCGCGGGCCAGCGCGCGATAGGCGATCGCGCCGGTGGAGCGCGGGGCCCACGTGGTGATGGGTTCGCCGGCGACGCTGGTCTCCGGGAATCGGACGGTCCGGGTGATGACGGTGTCGAACACCAGGTCGCCGAACCGCTCCACCACGCGGGCCATCACCTCGCGCGAGTTGACCGTCCGCGGGTCGTACCGGGTGAGCAGGATCCCGCTGATCTCGAGCTTCGGGTTGAGCCGGTCGCGCACCTTGTCGACGGTGTCGGTCAGCAGCGCCAGCCCGCGCAGCGAGAAGTACTCGCACTCGGTGGGGATCACCACGCCGTCCGCGCAGGCCAGGCCGTTGACGGTAAGCAGCCCCAGCGACGGCTGGCAGTCGATCAGCACGTAGTCGTAGCGGTCGAGCACCGGGTGCAGCGCGCGGCCCAAGGTCTGCTCGCGGCCGACCTCGTTGACCAGCTGGATCTCGGCGGCCGACAGGTCGATGTTGCTGGGCACCAGGTCCATGTGCTTGACCCGGGTTTGCAGCAGGACGTCGTCGATGGACACCCGCGGCTCGACGAGGACGTTGTGGATGGTCTTGTCCAGCTCGTAGTGCGGGACGCCCAGGCCCGCGGACAGCGCGCCCTGCGGATCCATGTCCACCAGCAGCACCCGGCGGCCGTATTCGGCGAGCGCGGCGCCCAGGTTGATGGTGGACGTGGTCTTCCCGACGCCGCCCTTCTGGTTGCACATGGCGACGACTTTGGCCGGGCCGTGCGAGGTGCGCGGCTGTGGCTCCGGGATCGCCCGCGGCGGCCGCCCGGTCAGGCCGAGCTCGACGCCGTTGTCCGGCTGCTCGGTCATGGCGGGGGTGTTCGGGAGGTGAACATCGTCGGAAAGTCTAACGGGTTCGAGGCGCGAAACCCGGCGACCCGCAGGCAATTAACCAGCCAATATGGGCAAAAATCGGTGGTGGAACGCACATCCCGACAGCCTATTCACTTCAGTCACATCAGCACCAATTCCCGGGGCGGCGACGCGGCCTCGGCCGGGCACCGCGACCGGCCTAGGGTGGCGGCTATGAACCTGAAGCGACGGATACCTCTGCTGCGGTGGTCGGTCTGGCGCATGGCGGCCGGGAATCGCAACATCACCATCACCGGCCAGATCGGTGACGGGCGCGAGGCGGCCGCCGTCGAGTACGTCCTGCGCAACGCCCGGGCCGGTGACATCGACGACGTGCTGGCCACCATCGACAAGTTCGCCTACGACAAATCGCTGCTGATCAACGTCGGCGACGAGAAGGGCCAGCTGCTCGACGCCGCGGTGCGGCGCGCCGATCCGGCGCTCGCGCTCGAACTGGGCACCTACGTCGGCTACGGGGCCTTGCGCATCGCGCGGGCCGCCCCCAAGGCCAAGGTGTTCTCGGTCGAACTCGCCGAGGCCAACGCGGCCAACGCCCGCCAGATCTGGGCGCACGCCGGGGTCGCCGACCGGGTGACGTGTGTGGTCGGCACCATCGGCGACGGCGGGCGCACCCTCGATGCGCTGGCCAACGAGCATGGGTTTGCCCCCGGCGCACTGGATTTCGTGTTCCTGGACCACGACAAGGACGCCTACCTGGACGACCTGACCAGCATCCTGGATCGCGGATGGTTGCATCCGGGTTCGATCGTGGTCGCCGACAACGTGCGGGTGCCCGGCGCGCCGAAGTACCGCGAATACATGCGCCAGCAACAGGGCCAGCGGTTCAACACCGTCGAGCACAAGGCGCACCTGGAATACCAGTCGCTGGTTTCCGACCTGGTGCTCGAGTCCGACTACCTGGGTTGAGCGACCCTGTGCGACAACGCTATTGGGCCCGGGGATGGGCTTCGGCCCACACCTCGCGCAGGGCGTGCACCGTGACCATGGTGTAGATCTGCGTCGTCGTCACCGACGCGTGGCCCAGCAGCTCCTGCACGACGCGCACGTCCGCGCCGCCCTCCAACAGGTGGGTGGCGAAGGAATGCCGCAGCATGTGCGGTGACACCCCCGAGGTGATCCCGGCCCGCTCGGCCGCGTCCTGCAGGACCTGCCACGCGCTCTGCCGCGACAGCCGCCCGCCGCGCACGTTGAGGAAGATGCCCGGCGTCCCGCGCCCACGACGCGCCAGCTCCGAACGGCCCCGCACCAGATAGGCGTCCAGCGCCGCCACGGCCGGCCGCCCGATCGGCACCAGCCGTTGCTTGCCGCCCTTGCCGCGCAGCAACACCGAGCGGGCGTGGGTGTCGACGTCGTCGACGTCGAGGCCGACGGCCTCGGAGATCCGTGCGCCGGTGGAGTACAGCAGTTCCAGCAGCGCCCGGTTGCGCAGTGTCAGCGGGCCGTCGGCGGGGCTCTCGCCGCCCGCGGCCTCCAGCAGCGCCAGCACCTGGTCGAGGCTCAGGCTTTTGGGCAGCCGGCGACCCGGGGTGGGCGGGCGGACCGCGCGCGCCACGTCGAGTTCGGCCAATCCCTCGGCGGCGGCGAACCGATGCAGGCCGCGCACCGCGATCAGCGCCCGCGCCGCCGACACCGCGGACAGCGCGGCGGCGCCGGTGTCGGGGTCGCCGCGGCGCAGCGCCACCAGGAATTCGCTCACGTCGTTCTCGCCCACCTTGGCCAGGTCGTGAATTCCGCGGTCCGACAGGTGTTTTGTGTAGCGGCGAAGGTCGCGGCTGTACGAGCTCAACGTGTTGGCGGCGACGCCGCGCTCGATCGTGAGGTGGTCAAGGTAGCCCTGCAATTGGCTGTCCAGCGCCACCGTCGTCATTGCGCGGCCTTGCGCGCGGCGAACGCCGTCGGCTTGTCCTGCCAGGGGCTGTCCACCGGACGCGGCCGCGCAGACCCTTCGGTGACCGCGTGCGCGGCCAGAATCCCGGCCACCGCAATGGCATTGACGATCTCACCGGCGAGCACCTTGTGGACGGCCTCGGCCAGCGAATACCACTCCACTGTCATGTCGGCTTCCTCGTGATGCGCCTCGGGCCGGTCGACCCGAGTCAGGCCGGTGGCCAGATAGACGCGCACCGACTCATCGCTGAAGCCCGGTGTGGAGTCGAGGTCGACGAGGACGTTCCAGGCCTCGGCCTTGAGCCCCGCCTCTTCCATCAGCTCGCGAGCGGCGGTGAGGTGGGCCGCCTCGCCATGGACATCGAGCAGCCCGGCGGGCAATTCCCACAGCCGCCGCCCGAAGGCGTGCCGGTATTGGTAGACCATCGGAATGTTGCCGTTCTCGTCCATCGCGACCACGGCGACCGCCCCGAAATGCTCGACGATTTCCCGGGTCACGACCTCGCCGCCGGGCATCCGCACCCGGTCGCTGCGCAGCGCGAAAATCTTTCCGGTGTACAGCGTTTCGGACGACGCCGTTTCGAAGTTGTGTTCAGCCACGGGTCGCGGGCTCAGGTATCGGCCGCGCAGCGCTGTCCCGGTGCTGGGTGCCGTTCGACGACTGCTCCGGGATTTCCACGGGGAGCAGCTCGCCCGCCTTGTAGTCGATGGCCGCACCGACGAAGGCGACGAACAGCGGGTGCGGCCGGGTGGGCCGGCTCTTCAGCTCCGGGTGCGCCTGGGTGCCGACGATGAACGGGTGCACGTCCGGCGGGTATTCGACGAACTCCACCAGGTGGCCGTCCGGCGAGGTGCCGGAGAACTTCAGGCCGCTCTCGGCGATCTTGTCGCGGTAGGCGTTGTTGACCTCGTAGCGGTGCCGGTGCCGCTCGGACACCTCGGTGGCGCCATACGCTTGGGCCACAATGGAATCCGGTTCCAGCACGGCCGGATAGGCGCCTAGTCGCATGGTGCCGCCCAGGTCGGCCTCGCCGGCGACGATGTCGACCTGGTCGGCCATCGTGGAGATGACGGGATCGGGTGTCTCGGGGTCGAATTCGGCCGAGCTCGCCTCGGTCAGGCCGGCGGACCGGGCGGCCTCGATCACGATGCATTGCAGGCCGAGGCACAGGCCCAGCACCGGCAGCCCCCGGGTGCGCGCGTAACGGATGGCGCCGATCTTGCCCTCGATGCCACGGATGCCGAACCCGCCGGGAATCAGCACGCCGTGCACGTCACCCAGCGCCGCCGCGGCGGCGGCTCCGCTCTCGCAGTCATCGGAGGGCACCCACAGCAGCTCCACCTTGGCGTGGTGGGAGAACCCGCCGGCGCGCAGCGCCTCGGTGACCGACAGGTAGGCGTCGGACAGGTCAACGTACTTGCCCACCAACGCGATTCGCACCGTCTCGTGCGGCTCGTGCACTCGGCGCAACAGGTCGTCCCATTCGGTCCAGTCGACGTCGCGGAACGGCAGGCTGAGCCGGCGCACCACGTAGGCGTCGAGCTCCTCGCGGTGCAGCACCTTGGGGATGTCGTAGATCGACGGCGCGTCCGGGGTGGAGATGACGCCGTCGATGTCGACGTCACACATCAGCGCGATCTTGTTCTTCAGCGCCTCGGGGACGGGACGGTCGCAGCGCAGGATCAGCGCGTCGGGGGTGATACCGATGCTGCGCAGCGCGGCCACCGAGTGCTGGGTGGGCTTGGTCTTGAGTTCGCCCGACGGGGCCAGGTAGGGCACCAGCGAGACGTGCAGGAAGAAGACGTTCTCCCGGCCGACGTCGTGACGAACCTGCCGCGCGGCCTCCAGGAAGGGCTGCGACTCGATGTCGCCCACGGTGCCGCCGATCTCGGTGATCACCACGTCGGGGCGGTTGCCGTCGGCGTCGGGCTGGGCCATCGACATGATGCGCCCTTTGATCTCGTCGGTGATGTGCGGAATCACCTGGACGGTGTCGCCGAGGTATTCGCCGCGGCGCTCCTTGGCGATGACCGTCGAATACACCTGGCCGGTAGTGACATTCGCCGAACCGGACAGATCGCGGTCCAGGAACCGCTCGTAATGCCCGACGTCGAGGTCGGTTTCGGCGCCGTCCTCGGTGACGAAGACCTCGCCGTGCTGGAACGGGTTCATGGTGCCCGGGTCGACGTTGAGGTACGGATCGAGCTTTTGCATCGTCACGTACAACCCGCGGGCCGTCAGGAGCTGGCCAAGGCTGCTGGCGGTCAAGCCCTTACCCAACGAGGATGCGACGCCCCCGCTGACGAAGAGGTGCTTGGTGGCGGATTGCGGGTGCTTTCGCACAGGCGACCTCCGTGAAGACGGGCAGGGCGTCAAAATTGTTCTAGCGAATAACTAGATGGGCCTGCCGACCCACGGAAATCCACCCTAACATCCACCGCGCTGTGCCGCGGCTAACACGCCCGCTACTGAGGCACCGTGATCGAGGTCGCCCCGTGACCGGTGCCGTACTGCCCGGGGTGACCGCCGCCCAGCAGGTCGTGCAGGCCCAGCACCGCGGTGATGCGACCGGGCGCGGCGTCGACGTCGTCGACGGTGCTGACGGCCGAGTTCATCCCGGCGTCGGCGCGGGTCACGGCGACGGCGGCGCCGCCGGTCGCCGAGCCGTCGCGCCCGGCCAACAGGGTGCCCGAGCCGTGCGGGGCCAACGCGGCTGAGAACCGCGCCACGCTGACGCCCTTGTTGCCGGCGTCCTGGGGCAGCGGCCCGCCGGTGACGACCAGCGCGGCATTGGCCGCGCCCATGTGGTCGGTCGCCTGATAGGTGATGAAGCCGGTGTCGCGCAGCGCGGCCAGCACGGTGTTGCGCGCAACGTCGTCCACGGCCGGCACCGCCGGGTTGGCGTTGGCCAGCAGGGCGATGCCCATCAGGTCGCCCGCCTGCGATCCCTGGTCGACGAGCTTGGTGCTCAGCTGCTGCCCGGCCGGCAGCACCGACGAGTTCACCACCGTCTGCAGTTTCTCCGCCGAGTTGGCCTCGACGAACTCGCTCGTCAGCGACACCGTCCCGGTCACCGTCCCGCCGGCCTGAGCGATGAACTTCGACACCGCGGCCACATCGTCGTCCTGGGCGTCCGGGGTGCGGAACACCACCACCGACTTGCCGCCCAACGCGTCATGCACCATCCGCCCGGCCAGTTGGGTGTCGAAATTGTTTGCCGCGCTGAGCTTTTCGTTCAGCACGTTCTTCTGGTCGTTCAGCCCGCTGATCTGCGTGGTCAGGTCCCGCTTCTCGTCACGCAGGCTGGACAGCAGGGTGTCCGACAGGAAGCCGGAGCCCAGCACCACGCCCACGGCCAGCGCGAGGAAGACCGCGGCCAGCGACAGGGCGTGTTGACGCAAGGAGATCATTTAGGTGACCCACTTCTGCACCATCGCGCAGAAGTGGTTCCAGTAGTCGGTGACCCAGTGCAGCACCACGCCGTCGGTGCGCGACACCCACAGGGCGACGATGACGGCGATCAGCATGGTCAGCGCCAGCAGCGCGATCGCGCCCGCCGAGATGTGGTTGCGGTACAGCGTGGCCACGGCCTTGGCGTCCACCACCTTCTCCCCCACCCGCAGCCGGGTCAGGAAGGTCGACGGGTTGCTGTGCGCGCGCGTGCGGTCGAAGAACGTCTCGATGTTGGCGGTGTGGCCCGCCGTCACCAGCAGCGCGGCGCCGTGGTGATCGGCCAGCAGCAGCGCCAGGTCGATCGCGGAGCCCGCGGCCGGGAAGGTCATCGCCCCGACGCCGAGATCCTGGATGCGCTCCAGGCCGGGCGCGTGCCCGTCGGCGTCGGCGGGCAGCACCACCTGGGCGCCGCACTTCAGCGCGTCGGTGCTGATCTGGTCGGGGTCGCCGACGATCACCTGGGGGCGGTAGCCCGCCTTGCGCAGGACGTCGGCGCCGCTGCCGACACCGATCAGCGCCGGCTGATACTCCTTGATGAACGGCTTGAGCGACTTCAGATCCTCTTCGGCGCTGGGTTCGTCGGCGACGATCACCACGTGCCGGCGGCGCAGGTCGACGTCGACATCGGGGATGCCGATGCCGTCGATCAGCAGCGGGCTCTCGCTCTTGATGAACTCGATGGTGTTGCCCGCGAACGCCTCCAGGTGCGCGGACAGCCCGCTCTTGGCCTCGCGCATCAGGTCGGCGATGTCGTGATCGGTGCGCTCGGTGCCACGGACCAGCCTGCGGTCACCGGCGTACACCCCGCCCTCGTGCAGGCGGATCTTGGCGCCGTCCTTGACCTTCTTGAAGATGTCGGGGCCGGCCTCGTCGATCAGCGTCACCCCGTTGTTGACCAGCACCTCGGGTCCCATGTTCGGGTAGCGGCCCGAGACCGACGGGGAGGCGTTGACGACCGCGGCGATATCGGCTTCCACCAGCGCGTCCGCCGTGATGCGGTCCAAGTCCAGGACGTCGAGCACGACGATGTCGCCGGGGCACACCCTACGCAGCAGTCGGTCGATGTTCCGGTCAACGCGGGCGGTGCCGACGAGGCCCGGCCGGGCGGGGTTACGGGAGAGCAGGCCTGACATCTTCATGGGGGCGATTCTGTCCGCGAAGGCTCGGAGAGGACGGGAGGCGCGCCGTAACAGCAGCCTCATAAGTTATCTAGAGTCCCACGAGTCACATCTGTATTACGTGTTCCGGACGGTTAGATCTCATCCTTCTGCGCCGCCTCGAGCAGTTCGCGGGCGTGCGCGCGGCCGCTGTCGGATTCGCCCAGCCCGGCCAGCATGCGCGCCAGCTCGGCCACCCGCTCGTCGTCGGCGACCCGCCGCACCACGCTGGTCCCCTTCGGCCCGGCGCCATGGACCACCAGGTGCACGTCGGCGTAGGCCGCAACCTGCGGTAGGTGGGTGACGACGATGACCTGGTGGGTGCGCGCCAACCGCGCGAGCCGCCGCCCGATCTGCACCGCCGCCCGCCCGCCCACACCGGCGTCGACCTCGTCGAACACCATGGTGGTGCCGGCCGCCGAGGCGGCCAGCACGACTTCCAGGGCCAGCATCACCCGGGACAGCTCGCCACCGGAGGCACTCTTGGCCAGCGGCAGCTGGTCCATTCCGCGGTGCGCGGCGAAGCCGAACTCGACGCGGTCGACGCCGTCGGCGCCGGCCCGGACCAGCTCGCCCGACGGCAGCCTGAGCGTGGCCGCGTCGTCGGACGACGCGGCGTCCGGCACCGCGTCGACGGCGACGTCGATGCTGAATTGCGCGTCGGCCATCGCCAGCCCGGCCAGTTCGGCGGTGACCTCCTTGGCCAGCCGCTTGGCGGCCTTGCGCCGAACGGCGCTGAGATCGACCGCAGCCCCGGCCAATTCACGGGCGAGCTCGTCGACCCGTGCCGCGAGCGCGGCCAGCCCCTCCTCCGAGACGTCGAGTTGGGCCAGCCGCTGCCGCGCCTCGCCGGCCCAGGCGAGCACCCCGTCGATGTCCGCGGCGTACTTGCGCGTCAACGTGCGCAATTCGGCCTGCCGGGCCAGTTTGGATTCCAGCGCGCTGGCATCGACCGGCAGCTCGTCGAGGAAGCCACTCAGCTCGCCCGCGGCGTCGACGACGACGGTCAGCACCTCACCGATCTGACCGGCCAGCGCCATCAGCTTGGCGTCGCCCGTGGATTCCAGTGCGGCCCTTGCCCTTCCGAGGCCGTCGGTGGCGCTGAAGCCCGACCCGTCAGCCTCGTCCGAGGACAGGGCCGCGCGGGCGACGGCCGCGGCTTCGCGCAGGGTGTCCAGTTCGGAGAGCCGCAGGATCTCGGCGACCAGGGCGTCGTCCTCGCCGGGTTGCGGGTCCACGGCGTCGATCTCGCCCAGCGCGAAGTTCAGCCGGTCGGCCTCCAGCGCGAGCTCGCGCATCCGGTTGCGGCGGTCGAGGAGGTCGCGGCGCGCGGAGAGCCAGGCGTCACGCAGCTTGCAGTAGCGCTCCAGCGCGGGGCCGGCCTTCGCGAACCGGTCCAGCGCTCCGCATTGCTCCTCGGGCCGCATGAGGCGCAGCTGGTCGTTCTGCCCGTGCAGGGTCAGCAGCCCGGCGGTGAAGTCGCCCAGCGACTTCGCCGGCACGCTGCGGCCGCCGAGGTAGGCCCGCGACGGCCCGTCGCGGCTGACCGAGCGCAGCGCGATCACGCTGCCGTCCTCGTCGCGCTCGGCGCCCGAGGCGTCCAACATCTCGTCCAGCCGCACCACCACGGCTTCGTCGAGATCGGTTGTGGTGAAACGACCTTCGACGACGGCACGATCGGCGCCGGAGCGCACCCTGGTCGCGTCCGCGCGGGCGCCGCCGAGCAGGTGCAACCCGGTCACCACCATGGTCTTGCCGGTACCGGTCTCGCCGGTCAGGACGGTCAGGCCGCGGTCGAACTCCCCCACCGCGGCGCTGATGGCACCGAGTGACTCGATGCGGATCTCGGTCAGCATTCAGTCAGCACCTGTGTCGGGGCGGTCAGTTCCCGCGCCACCCGGTCACCGGCAACCGGAATTTGCGCACCAACCGGTCGGTGAAGGGGGCGCTGTCCAGCCGGGCCCATTTCACCGGTGTGTCGCAACGCTTTACCTCCAGCCGGCTGCCCGCGGGGATCAACATTTCACGGCGACCGTCGCAGAACACCAGGGCGTCATGCCCGTCGGCCTCGATCTCGATCGCGATGGTGGCGTCCGGGCTGGTGACCATGGGCCGGCCGAACAGCGCGTGAGCGTTGTTGGGTACCACCAGGATTGCCTCCAGGTCCGGCCACAGCACCGGCCCGCCGGCGGAGAACGCATAGGCGGTGGACCCGGTGGGCGTCGACACCAGCACACCGTCGCAGCCGAATGCCGAGACCGGGCGCCCGTCGATCTCGAGGACCACCCCCAGCACGCCCAGCCGCGGACCCTTCTCCAGGCTGACCTCGTTGAGCGCCCAACCGTGCACGGAGACGTCGCCGGCGTGGCGCACGATCACGTCGAGCGTTAAGCGGTTCTCCACTCGATAGTCTTGTGCGACAACGTGATCCAGCACCCGGTCGATGGCTTCGGCCTCGGCCTCGGCCAGAAAGCCGATGCGGCCCAGGTTGATGCCCAGCACCGGAATGTTGGCGTTGCGCGCCAGCTCGGCGGCCCGCAGGAACGTGCCGTCGCCGCCCAGCGCCAACACCAGTTCACAGCCCTCGGCGGCCTGGGGGTCGGCGTTGACCACCTCGATTTCGATCCCCAGCGCGCGCATGTCGTCGGGTGCCAGGTGCAGCGGGCCCTTGTCGACGGCCTCGGCGGACAGTACCCGAAGCCCGATTCCGTTGTCGCCCAGCACTTTTTGCACGCGCCGGGCGGTCTCGGTGGCCTCGTCGCGGCCGGTGTGGACCACCATCAAGACGGTGCGCGGAGCGTCTTCGTTCACTGTGGCCCGCTTTCCACCGCGCGCTGCACCGCCACCACCAGCTCCTCGCCGGCGAGCGGGCGATCGGTCTGGGCGCGCAGCCGCAGAAAATACTCGACGTTGCCCGACGGCCCCGGCAGCGGGCTGGCGGTGACATCGACGGTGTGCCAACCCAGCTCGCCCGCGCGGCGGGCGACCGTCAGCACGGCATCGGCGCGCAGGACGGGGTCGTGCACCACACCCCCGGCACCGACCAGGCCCTTGCCCACTTCAAACTGCGGCTTCACCATGGGAACGATATCCGCGTTCGGTGCGGCACATCCAGCCAGCGCCGGCAATACCGTGGATAGCGAGATGAACGACAGGTCGGCGACCACCAGGTCGACTGGCCCGCCGATCGCCTCGGGCACCAGGTCGCGGACGTTGGTCCGCTCGACGACGACCACCCGCGCGTCGCTGCGCAGCGACCACGCCAGCTGGCCGTAGCCCACGTCGACGGCGACCACTTCGCCTGCCCGGCGATCGAGCAACACCTCGGTGAAGCCGCCCGTCGACGCGCCGGCGTCCAGGCAGCGCCGGCCGGCGACCGGGATCCCGAAGGCGTCCAGGGCCCCGATGAGTTTGTGCGCCCCGCGCGAGACCCAGCCGCGCTCGCCGTCCTCGGCGACGGTCAGGGCCGCGGTGACGGCGACGGCGGTGCCCGGCTTGCGCGCCGGCATGCCGTCGATGCTCACCTTGCCCGCCCCGATCAACTCCGCGGCCTGCTGACGTGACCGGGCCAGGCCGCGCCGGACCAGCTCGGCGTCAACGCGGGCGCGTCGAGACATCCGCGCACTCAGCCCTTCTCCGCCGACTCCAGCGCGGCCAGCAGCACGTCGTGCGCCTCGGACAGGCGGCGGGCGATCTCCTCGAGCTCGTCGAGCGACGGCACCTTCTCGGGGTCTTCTCCGTCGCCGGGCTGGGGCAACCGGGCGAGCAGGGCGTCGATTTCAGCGCGAATCTGATCGGGATCGATAGTCATCGCGTACCTACGCTAGTCACCCGTCAGTCGGCGCGCACCAAAGACCAGCGCCCCAGCGCGGCGCGGGCGTGGTCGTCGCCGGCCTCGATGCGCACGTCCCCGGAACCGGCGCCGGAGTCCGGGCGCGCGTACACCGCCCCGGCCACCGCACGGACGATCGCCAGGCCGTCGCCGTCGTCCGACCCGTCCCCGCGGACGGTGATCGCAGCGTCGGCGACGTCGACGCGCCAGCCCGGCTGCGGCCCCACCTTGAGCCGCTCGCCGTCGGTGTGCAGCGAGCGCAGGTCGTGGCCGATGTAGGTGGGGCGCTGGGCGGGCTTGGCGTACACCGCGTCCCGCGCGGAATTGACCCCGGTGAGCACCATCAGGCTGGGCAGCTCGGCGGCGTTGGCGCCCTCGATGTCGGTGTCGAGGCGATCGCCGACCACCAGGGGGGCGGCGAAGTCGCCACGAGCCGCGGCGTCCCGCAGCAGTCCGGGCGCCGGTTTGCCCGCGACCTGGGGCTCGCCGCCGGTGGCCGCCCGCAGCGCGGCCACGAACGATCCGTTGCCGGGCAGCAGCCCGCGCTCTGTGGGCAGGGTGAGGTCGACGTTGGAGGCCACCCACAGCGCGCCGGCGCGGATGGCCAGCGCCGCCTCGGCCAGCTCCGGCCACCCGATGCTCTGGGACAGACCCTGCACGACGGCGGCCGGGTCGTCGTCGTAGCTGCGCACCGGGCGCAGGCCCACGGCGGCGACCTCGTTGGCCAGCGCCTCGGTGCCCACGATCAGCACCGGCGCGTCCGGCGGCAGCTGGTCGGCCAGCAGCCGCGCGGCGCTCTGCGCGCTGGTGGCGACGTCGTCGGCGACGGCGGTGAAGCCCAGGTCGGTCAGGTGCGCGGCGACCTCGTCCGCGCTGCGCGAGGCGTTGTTGGTGACGAAGTACGCGCGGCTGCGCACCTGCGCCAGCGCCTGCACCGCGCCGTCGGTGGGCCGACGGCCGCGAAACATCGTGCCGTCCAGGTCGATGAGCAGGCAATCATATTGCTGCGCAAGGGTTTTGGATTGTTCTCCGGTCATGTCAGCCGAGTTCACTGACCCGGTTTTCGGCGTCGGTGACACCGTCGACGTCGGCGGCGGCGGAGTGCAGGAACCATTGCAGCGCCTCGTCCTCGCGGCCGAGCGCCAGCAGGGTGTCCGCGTAGGCGTAGAACAGCCGCGCCGCCGTGGTGCCGGTGCGGCCCGGATCCAGTTGCGGCGTGGACAACACTGTGAGCGCCTGCTCGAGCTGGCCGAGATCCGCGCGCGCCCCGGCCGCGACGATGCGCAGTTCGTCGGCGTCGTCGCCGGACAGTTCGGCGGCCTCCGGTCCGCGGGCGAGTTCGATCGCCCGCTCCGGGCGGCCGAGCCCGCGTTCGCAATCGGCGATCAGCGCCAGCAGCGGGGACTTGCTGCCCATCCGGCGGGCCGCGCGCAGTTCCGCGAGCGCCTGCGACCAATCGCCGCAGTGGTAGGCGGCGATGCCGACCGCTTCCCGGATGGTGGCGAGCCGGCTGGACCGGGCGCGCGCCGCCCGGGCGTGGCTCAGGGCGGCCTCGGGGTCTTCGTCGAGCAATTCGCCCGCGGCCACCAGGTGGCGCGCCACCGCATCGGCGGTGGCGCGGTCCAGGGTGCTCAGCTCGCGGCGGATGTCGGGCGCCAGCTGCTTGGCTTCCACGCCGGGCGGTATCGGCGGGCCGTCGTGCGGCGCGCGCTCGGCCGGGGCGTCGCGGCGCGCGGCGCTGTGCGGTTGGGCCGGGCGCGCACGGCCCGGGCCCGACCAGCCATTGGATGCCGGCCGCCCGCGGCGTTCACCGCGCTGCCGTTGCCTGTCGTCGACCACGCTGCCGAGAATACGGGCAGCACCACGGCTAACTTTGCAGCCGGTTACCCAGCAGCGGTGCGATCACCGCCGGACAGTAGGTCGCGATCGCGACGATGGTGAACCGGCCCGCCATCTCGTACGACATCCCGTTGCCCTCGGCCATCTTGGACGTCACCTCGTCGAACGACCCGCCGGGCTCGAACAGCATCGGGCACACCGACTGCCCCATCGCCATGGTGCTGGTCGGCTGGCTGTAGGCGATCCCGGCGTTGGTCAGCGCCGACAGGAAGGCGTTGCCCAGCATGTCCGCGCGGATCGGCGCCGACAGGATCGCGGCGAGCCCCACCAGGCCGGTGACCACCCCCAGCGTCGGCAGGACGGTGGACCGCACGCGCGTCGCGAAAATCACCGTGACAACAGTGGTCGCCCACGGTCACGTCGACGACACGGTGAGGTAAAGATCTGTGCACGCACGCGTTTCGCGGCGCCCGCCGGCGCCCGGCCCGGTTAGAGCTTTTCGACCCCGGCGACCGTGCGCTTGCCGCGGCGCAGCACCAGCCATTTGCCGTGCAGGAAGTCCGATGGTTGCGGCGCCCATTCCTCGCTGTCGATGCGCACGTTGTTGACCGAGACGCCGCCCTCGCCGAGCGTGCGGCGGGCGGCCTTGCGGCTCTCGGACAGGCCGGTGGCGACCAGCAGGTCGACGATCCCGTCGGGGCCACCGGGTTTGAGTTCGGCGACCGAGGTCTCGCGCAGCGCCGCCGCCAGCGTGGGCTCGTCCAGCCGGTCCAGTTCGCCCTGCCCGAACAGCGCCCGGCTGGCGTGCTCGACGGCCTCGGTGGCCGTTTCGCCGTGCACCAGCACGGTCAGTTCGCGCGCCAGCCGCCGCTGGGCGGCGCGCTGCTGGGGGCGCTCGGCGGTCGCCTGTTCCAGCTCGCCGAGCTCGTCGGCGGTCAGGAAGGTGAACCAGCGCAGGTATCGGATGACGTCGGCGTCGGCGGTATTGAAGAAGTACTGGTACCAGGCGTACGGCGTGGTCAGCGCCGGGTCCAGCCACAGGCTGCCGCCGCCGGTGGATTTGCCGAACTTGGTGCCGTCCGCGGCCGTCACCAGCGGCACCGTCAGCGCGTGGACCGAGGCGCCGAGCTGCTGGCGGACCAGCCGGACGCCGGCGATGATGTTGCCCCACTGGTCCGAGCCGCCGATCTGCAGCGTGCAGCCGTAGCGCCGGTGCAGTTCGACGTAGTCGTTGGCCTGCAGCAGCATGTAGCTGAACTCGGTGTAGGAGATGCCGTCGCCCTCGAGACGCCGCCGGACGGTGTCGCGGTCCAGCATGACGTTGACCGAGAAGTGCTTGCCGACGTCGCGCAAGAACTCGATCGCCGACAGGGGGCGCGTCCAGTCCAGGTTGTTGACGACGATCGCGCCGGTGGGTGAGTCCGGCGAATCCGAGAAGTCGACGAAGCGTCGCAGCTGTCCGCCGATCCGCTCGGTCCATTCGGCGACGGTGTCGGCCTCGTTCAGGGTGCGCTCGCCGATGTCCCGCGGGTCGCCGATCATGCCGGTGGCCCCGCCGGCGAGCACGATCGGGCGATGGCCGGCGCGCTGGAAGCGGCGCAGCGCCAGCAGGGGCACCAAGTGCCCGGCGTGCAGACTCGGCGCGGTGGGGTCGAAGCCGGCATACACCGTCATCGGCCCGCGCTGCGCTTCGGTGGCCAGCGCATCGAGATCGGTGGACTGCGCGATCAGGCCGCGCCAGCCCAGCTCGTCGATGATCTTCTCGCCCATGTCCACGATCCTTCCACCCCCGATCGGTTCGGCTAGTCGCTGGCGCCCGGCGCCGCCGCGCGGGGACTGCGACGGTACGCCGAGACCTCGGGGCGGCCGGGCAGCCACAAGCGCCACGGCCGGTCGGCGGCCTGGCTGACGCCGACCCGCGGGCCGGCCGTCGCGGTCAGCGGTTCGTGCAGTTCCAGGGTCACCGGGCTGTCGCGCGCGAACAGGTCAATACCGTTGTCCTCCATGGTGATTCCCATGGCCGCGCACAGATTGCCCGGGCCGCGCGCCAGGGCCGCGGTGTGCACCAGTTCGCCGCGGCGGGCGCGCGCGACCTCGGTGCCGTCCTCGATGGCGGCCGCGCGCAACAGGACCGCGGCGGCGGTGCCGTCGGGCCCGCAGGAGACGTTGGCGCAGACGTGGATCCCGTGGCTGCGGTAGGTGTAGAGCCGCCCGGGGGGCCCGAACATCACGAAGTTGCGGGCCCGCAGCCCCTTGTACGAGTGGGCGGCCGCATCGGGCCACGGGCCGTCGGGAACTCCCCCGTAGGCCTCGACCTCGACGACGATCCCGCTCACGCCCCGCGCGGTCAGGGTGGCGCCCAGTAACCGGCGCGCGGCCTCGACCGGGTCGACTAACAGCTGGGCAGCCGTGCCTTCGCGAAATCGTCCTCGAGCCTCGACCACATCAGATCCTGAATCCTCTTTTCTTAACCCAACGAACCTACCGGCCTGCCGAACATGGCAGTATCCCGGTGTCCCGTGACCCCAGGGCCGCGAGAAGGAGCCCACCTGATGCATGCGATCGATCCCGCCGCCACGGCCTGGTTGCTGGCCAGCACCGCGCTGGTCCTGCTGATGACCCCGGGCCTGGCGATCTTCTACGGCGGCATGGTCCGCACCACCGGGGTGCTCAACATGATCATGATGAGCTTCATCTCCATACCGCTGGTGACGGTGGCGTGGTTGCTGGTGGGCTACACCATCGCGTTCTCCGAGGATGGGGCCGGCGGGCTCGCCGGCAACCTCAGGCATTTCGGCATGCTCGGCATCACCCCCGACACCGTGCACGGCACCGTTCCCGAACTGCTCTATGCCACGTTCCAGTTGACCTTCGCGATCATCACGGCCGCCCTGGTGAGCGGCGCGATCGCCGACCGCGCGAAGTTCGCCGCCTGGATGATCTTCGTCCCGGTGTGGACGATCGCGGTGTATTCGATTGTGGCGCACTGGGTATGGGGTCCCGGCGGGTGGCTGGCCAAGCTCGGGGTGCTCGACTACGCGGGCGGGCTCGTCGTCGAGATCGTCTCCGGTTCCTCCGCGCTGGCGCTGGCGCTGGTGCTCGGGCCGCGCATCGGTTTCAAGAAGGACGCCATGCGGCCGCACAATCTGCCGCTGCTGTTTGTCGGCGTCGGGCTGCTGTGGTTCGGCTGGTTCGGGTTCAACGCCGGTTCCGCCCTGGCGGCCAACGGAACTGCCGCGGCCATCTTCCTCAACACGCTGGTGGCCGGGTGCCTGGGCATGCTCGGCTGGCTCTCGGTCGAACAGATCCGCGACGGCCGCCCCACCACGTTCGGTGCGGCATCGGGTGTGGTCGCCGGCCTGGTCGCCATCACCCCGTCCTGCGGGACCGTCAACACGCTGGGCGCGACGGTCGTCGGGCTGGCGGCGGGCGTCGTGTGCGCGTTCGCGGTGGGCGCGAAATTGCGCTTCAACTATGACGATTCGCTCGACGTGGTGGGCGTGCACTTCGTCGGCGGGGTGGTCGGTGTGTCGTTGATCGGCTTGTTCGCCACGGCGGTCATGACGACGGGCCCGCAGGGCCTGTTCTACGGGGGCGGCTTCGGCCAGCTGGGCAAGCAGACGCTGGCGATCGCGGTCGTCGCCGTCTACGCGTTCGCGATGACGTTCGTGTTGGGCAAGGTGATCGACCGGCTGATCGGATTCCGGGTCAGCGCCGAGGACGAGACCACCGGCGTCGACCTCACCCAGCACGCCGAAACCGCCTACGCCGAAGGCGTGCACGGGCACCTGCCGCAGCGCCGCCCCGCGACCGGCGAGCGCTTCAACTAGCCGCGAGACTGCGCCTGCCGACGCATCGCCCGAGTGCACCGGTCGGTGGTTGCAGTCTCGCGGAGAGCGGGTCCGCCCGTCCACCCCCGCGCCCTTGACAACCCCGCGCGACGGGACGATTATTCATCGCATGATGAGTTCATCCTGTGATGAATTAATTGCCGGGCCCGCGGAGCCGGCGGTGCGCATCGATCACCTGCGCGTCGTGCGCGGCAAACGCCCGGCCCTGCACGACTTCTCCGTGCAGATCGCCAAGGGCAGCATCACCGGGCTGCTCGGACCGTCGGGCTGCGGCAAGACCACACTGATCCGCTGCATCGTCGGCACCCAGATCCTCACCAAGGGCACCGTCACCGTGCTCGGCAAGGCCGCCGGCAGCGCCGAACTGCGCCACCGGGTGGGCTACCTGCCGCAAGACCCGACGATCTACCACGACCTGCGGGTCGTGGACAACGTGCGCTATTTCGCCGCGCTGTACGGGTTCGACGGCCAGGCCGCCGACGCCGCCATCGACCGCGTGGGGCTGACCGATCACCGAACCGCCTTGTGCGGCAACCTGTCCGGCGGTCAGCGCACCCGGGTGTCACTGGCCTGCGCGCTGGTCTGCCAGCCCGACCTGCTGGTGCTCGACGAGCCCACGGTCGGGCTGGACCCGGTGCTGCGCGCCGACCTCTGGGAGCAGTTCACCGACCTGGCCCGCGCCGGGACCACCCTGCTGGTCTCCAGCCACGTGATGGACGAGGCCGACCACTGCGGCGACCTGCTGCTCATGCGTGACGGCCGGCTGGTCGCCCACACCACCCCAACCCAACTGCGAGAGGGCACCGGATGCACGTCACTGGAGGACGCGTTTCTGTCCATCATCAAGCGCAGCACCATGCGCGAAGCGGGCTGACCCTGCGCGGCTACACCGCGACCACCGCGCGAATCCTGCGGCAGCTGGCCGCCGATCACCGCAGCGTCGCGATGATCCTCTTGGTGCCGGTCCTGGTGATCAGCCTGATGTACTTCATGTTTCAGAACGCCCCGCACCGCCCGGGCGGGCCGACCCCGTTCAACAACGCCTGCCTGATCCTGCTGGGCCTGTTCCCCTTGTTCGTGATGTTCATCATCACGGCGATCACCATGCAGCGCGAACGGGCGTCCGGGACGCTGGAGCGCATTCTGACCACGCCGCTGCGGCGCCTGGATCTGCTCATCGCCTACGGCACCGCCTTCTCCATCGCCGCTGCGGCGCAAGCGATTCTGGCGTGCATCGTGTCGTTCTGGCTGCTGGGTTTCGACACCGCGGGCAGCCCGGCGTGGGTGTTCGTCATCGCGATCGTCAACGCGGTGCTGGGCGTCGGCCTGGGCCTGCTCTGTAGTGCGTTCGCCCGCACCGAGTTTCAGGCGGTGCAGTTCATTCCCCTGGTGATGGTGCCGCAGCTGTTGCTGGCCGGCATCATCGTGCCGCGCGCTTTGATGCCACACTGGCTGCAATGGATCAGCAATGTGCTGCCGGCCAGCTACGCGCTGGAGGCCTTGCAGCAGGTGGGTGCGCACCCGGACCTGACGTTCATCGCGGTGCGCGACATCGTCGTGGTGCTGGGCTTCGCCCTGGCGGCGCTGTGCCTGGCCGCGGCCACGCTGCGGCGACGGACGCCCTAGTGGCGCGTCGTCATGGAGGGCGAATGGCGGGTCTGTCCTGGTGACGGCCACCAGCGCTGGGCGCCGGCGTCGGGGGCGGCCGGCCGGGGTCTCCGACAGCCGTGATCGCATCCTGGCTAGCGCGCGGGAGCTGTTCGCCAGCAAGGGAATTCGTAACACCTCCATACGCGCGGTGGCCGCGGCGGCGGGGGTGGACTCGGCGCTGGTGCACCACTACTTCGGCACCAAGGAGCAGCTGTTCGCCGCGGCCGTGCACATCCCGATCGACCCGATGGAGGTCATCGGTCCGTTGCGCGAGGTCCCCGTCGACGAGCTGGGCTACCGGCTGCCGTCGATGTTGTTGCCGCTGTGGGACTCCGAGATCGGTGCGGCGTTCATCGCCACGCTGCGGTCGATGCTCGCCGGGTCGGAAACCAACCTGTTTCGCACGTTCATCGAGGACGTGATCGCCGTCGAAGTCGGCACCCGCGTCGACAATCCCCTGGGCAGCGGAACCATCCGCATCCAATTCGTGGCCTCACAGCTGGTGGGCGTCGTGATGGCGCGCTACATCCTGCAATTGGAGCCGTTCGCGTCGCTGCCGCCCGAGCAGGTCGCCCGGACCATCGCGCCGAATCTGCAGCGCTACCTCACCGGGGATCTGCCGGACGGCCTTGTGCCATGAGGCGAGCGTGCTCGTCGTCGCCGACGTCGCGGGCCTCGTCGATCAGCAACACCGGGATGCCGTCCTCGATGCGGTAGGCCCGCCGCAGCCTGGGGTTGTAGAGCAGTTCGGACCCCACGAGCACCAGCGGGCCCCGGTCCTGGGGGCATACCAGGATGTTCAGCAGGGCGTCGTCGATCACGACTGCGCCCCAATCAGCTCGGCACGAACACCGGGAGTCAGGCGGCGGTACTGGTCGGTCTCGGCATCGAAATACCAGACGTGGCGCCCGGCCTTCGGGATCCCGGCGGCCCGCAGGGCGCTGACGGTCGGCCGGAACGTCGCGCTCAGGTTCATCTCCGACACCACGCACACGAGGTCGGGTCCCAGGCCGATGGGCAGGTTGGCGAAGGCCTCGGTCAGGTCGGCCGCGGTGATCGAGGCGCCCGGCAACAGCGTCAGCGCCGAGGCCGCCACCTCGTGGTCGCCCACCGGCAGGTTATAGGTGACCGCGAGGTCGACACCGTTGATGCACCCCAGCGCGTCGGTGACCGGCTCGGCATAGACCAGGCCGCGCGCGGTGCGCACGACCGAGCCGCGCCGGCCCGCCAGCCAGTAGTCGCCGTCGTCGTCGCGATAGAACAGGTACTCGGTCGATATCCACGTGTCGCCGGCGGCGAAGACGCCGCGCTTGACCGAGGCGCTCGGATCGATCGGGCCGTTGGAGGCCGCGAGCAGGACCCCGACCTCCTTGGGCGCGGCGATCTGCACGAAACCGCGTTCGTTCTCCAGGATCAGGTCGTGCTCGGCGTCGTAGGCGCCCAGCTCGATGCGCCCGGCGCCCGGCAGCGGCCGGCCCTTGCTGCCGACCTTGGCGCCGGACACGTTGGCCAGCACCGCCTGCCCGTCCGTGGTGGCGAAGAACTCGACGACGTGGGCCGGCGCGAACGCCTCCACGACGCGCCCCCACAGTCCGGTGGGCATGCCCGAACCGATGAACAGCCGCACCGGGTGATTGCCCTGCAGCACGAACGCCGGGTCGTCGACGATCTCGCGGAGCATGGCCCAGGTGTAGGACACCACCGTGACGCCGTACTGGCGCACCTCCTGGACGAATCGGGTCCGGTCCAGCCCGCGCGACAGCGCGATGCGGGTGCCGCCGACCACCGCGCCGCCCAGGCTGACCAGCAGCGCCGACTCGTGGTGCAGCGGCGTCAGGCAGTAGACGGTGTCGCGGCGGTCCAGGGCGGCCGTCGAGGCGGTACCGAAGGCCGACACCGCCCAGCGGTAGTTGGTGATCTGCCTGGCCACCAGCTCGCCGCCGGCCGCGGTGAACGCGATGAACGCCAGATCGCGGGCCAGTCCCGGGTTCGGGCGATACCAGCCCGGCAGGTCGACGGCGTCCGGGTCGATCTGTTCCATGTCGATGACGTCGGAGTCCTCGGGCAGGTGCAGGTCCCGCGACTCGCCGCCACCGAGCACCAGCACCTGGCGCAACCCTTGGCGGTCGGAACGCAGCACCGCGTCGAGGTTGGTGGGGTCGGTCAGCAGCTCGGTCACTCCCCCAAGCCGCACCGAGGCGGCCAGGTCGGCGTCGGGACGCATCACCACCGCGATGGCGCCGAGCCGCGACAACGCGGCGATGGCCACCAGCGCGCTGGGCCGGGTCTCCATCAACACCCCGACCCGGTCACCCTGGCGCACCCCGACGTCGATCAGGCCGCGAACGACATTGTTGACGCGCCGGTTCACCGCCTCGTAGGTGTGCACGCGGCCGTCGAACAGGAGGAATTCGCCCTGCGGGGCATCATGGGCCTGTTCTTCAATGATGCGGCCCAACGAAATTCGGGTGTGGTCGTTGATCTGGCCCAACCGGACCAGGCGCGGCAGGGTCCGGGCCGTCTCGACGGCCAGCGTGCGCACGGACTTGTTGGCGGCGACGACGGTGTTGGCCGCGCCGCGCGCGATGCCCAGCGCCGCCTCGGAGGCCTCCCCGAGGCCGTGCGCGATCCGGGAGCTGATCGCCACCCCGCTGTCGGTGTGCTCCGCGGGCTGGTCGGCCATCAGGTCGATGCTGCTGGGTTTGTCGCCGCCGGTGGACAACCACTTCACCCATTCGGCGACCGTCGGCCAACTCTGTTGCGCCGCTTTGGATCCCACGACCAAGCCGAAATGTCCTGTGCGAATGGTGTATTCGTAGACTTCGGCGTTCGGGGCCGCCCGCCGGATCCCACGCACCGAGGCGGGCTGGCCGATGTCGTCGACCTCGCCGACGAAGGCCAGCACGGGACACGTGATGTCGGTGAGCGTCACCATCTGACCGTTGACGGCGAAGCCGCCGGTCATCATCCGGTTGTGGGCGATGAACTGTTTGAGCAGCTCCGAGATCGCCGGGCCCGACCACGCGATCCAGCCTTCGCGCTCGAGGAATCGGCGCTGCTGCTCGCGCGGCAGTAGCGCCTCGCGGTCGTGCAGCTGGCGCACGAAGTCCACCCGCGCCTTCGCGGTCTTGAGCGGGTCGAGCATCTGGAAGCCGGTGCGCGCCATCCAGCTCGGGATCGCCAGCCGGCTGAAGACGTGGTCGGCCATGAAATTGGCGGCGGGCGCGGCGAAATTCGCCGGGATGCCCATGGGCAACGCGGCGAGCGTGTCCACCGGCGATCCGAAGGTGACGATGCTGGCGAGGGCCTTCGACCGCCGGTAGGCGGCGACCTGGTAGCACCACATGCCGCCCTGGGAGTAGCCGACCAGGTGCACGTCGCTGCCGGTCACATCCTTGACGGTGTCGATGGCTTGGCCCAGCGCGACGATGTGGTCGGCCAGGGTGCGCCGCATGCCGCCTTCGACCTTGTCGGGCTCACCGAAGTCGATGACCCAGGGGTCGATGCCCTGGGCGTGCAGGATGCCGACCGCGCCTTCCTCGCGCGTGACGTCCCACATGTCCGCCGACATCATCATCGGGTGCACCATCAGCACCGGCGGCCCGGCGGGCGACTGGCCGCGCCGGCTGTCCGGCGGGAAGTACCGCCGCAGCTTGTACATCGGCACGCTCTCGACGATCTGCGACGGCGACGGCACACTACCGGTTTCCAAGCCCCCCAGTCGCAAGACCTCCAGCCCGTTCTGCGCGGTTGCGATCAGCCGCTCGACCGGTCGTGTGACCATCGAAAAATTGAGATCCACTGCTGCTCCCTGAGTCTTGACAGCTTGGACATCATGGCACATCAGGGCAGCTAGAAGGGCGGTGGTTCCGGTTAGAACGGTGGCGGATCCTCGTCGAACCCGTGGGTGGTGGGCCAGGCGTGGCCGGCCGACGGCGCCGCCCGGGCCAGCCGGGCGTCGCGGTTGTGCCGTCGTTCGGCGGCCACGCACTGGGCGCGGTCTTGGGCCCGGGTGCGGCGGCGTCGGGGCATCATCGCGGCGCGTTCGGTGCAGTAGTCCGTGTCGGCCGCCGTGGGTGGTGGCAGGTCGCCGGTGGGTGCGCACAGGGAGGGGAACAGCAGTGCGCTGCCCGGGGTGGTGACGTAGGTCTGTCCGGCCGGTGAGACCAGGATCAGCGTGCCATCGGCCAGCTGCTGTTCACGCCAGTCCCAGGACGCGCTGGTGGACGCGCTGGCCATCGTGGAAGCGGATGGCGGTGCAGCGAGCCACATCCTCGCCAACCCGCTGGCG
The DNA here is from genome assembly GCF_059812885.1 of Mycobacterium sp. NGS33. Classification (NCBI taxonomy): domain Bacteria; kingdom Bacillati; phylum Actinomycetota; class Actinomycetes; order Mycobacteriales; family Mycobacteriaceae; genus Mycobacterium; species Mycobacterium sp. NGS33. The sequence continues at coordinate 33,719 of NZ_JCALDN010000001.1, forward strand.
TGGGCACGGCTGTCCAAGCTCAAGATGACCGACACCAGCGCGCAGTCGCTGCTGGGCAACGAGGCCCAGGCCAAGCCGCAGCGCCAGCTGCTGGGCGTGCCGGTGACCGTCGACCGCGACGTACCGGGTAACCAGCTCATCGTGCTCGACAAGCGTGCGGTGCTGTCCGCCTACGGACAGGTGCTGGTGGCCACCTCCACCGACTACCTGTTCAACCGGGACAGCGTGGCACTGCGCATCACGTTCCGGTTCGGAGCAGTAGTGGCCAAGCCGAGCCGCGTGGTCGTGGTGGACGTCGACAGCACGCCGTAACAGAACGTGGAGCGGGTGGTTCGGTTGCTCCTGGGACGACGCCACCACCCGCTCCGCTCAACCGTCCGGTGAACGGCGAGGCGGAACGTCGCGTCAATCGAGCGGCCGGACCAGCCAGCGGGGACCGGGTTACTGACCAGGCCGCCGGTCCTCGTTGGCACACCCCCACGCCGACCCTGGGCGGTCAGCCCCCTCTCGGGTGGTAGGCGGCCCGGTCGGCATTGGCGCTCCCATGCTGCCCCAGTCTGGGGTTTCACTACGCCGCCTATTGTCGCGGCGGTTGCAGTCGTTCGTTGGTCCCGAACAGGAAGTAAAACTGGGCCTTCTTGGCGCTGCGGATCTCCTGGTGTTCATCGATCAAGGCGCGTGCAGTTCCGACGCCATACCCGACAGCAACTCCAGCGGCGGTGATATAACCGCCTACGGGTCCAGCCGCTACAGCCAGTGTTGCCGGGAGCGTCACCGCGCCCCCGATAGCTGCACCGCCGATGGAATCCTTCACGGTTCGCCGCATCAGGTCCGACATACTCCGGTTTTCAGCAATCGTTGCCTCGATTTCATCGAGCGCGGGGGCCACCTTCTGGTTCCACGCGTCGGCGATCTCATTGCCGAAATTTGGGTCCTCAGGCGGTAATTCGATCCCGTCGGTCAGACTACGGACACCCTGTCGGAATGCGGAAAGCGAGCTACTCAGCTCAGTTCTGATGTCGATGATCTCCCGTGGCTTGGCATATTGAAAGTTGGGCAGCCGGTCGAACAACCCATCGGCCATCGCGGCGTCAGCGCCCAGCTGCCGAGCCATGGGGACTGGTGAGAAGAAGCCCGCCTCTACGCCTAAGCGAACAATGTTGCTGGCGTTGGCATCAAATAGCGGATAGCGGCCGCCGTCACTGAGGACCTCGTCAATTTTGGCCGTGAATCCGAGTACCATCGCGTCGTCTTCGCTGATGTCGTCGACCACAGCTCCTGCGACGTCGTCCACGGTCAGGATCCCGAGATCGATGGCTTCCTGAAGTTGGTCATACCCCGATTCACCAAACATCTGAGTGACATTGTCCTGCATCGTCTTTCGAATTGGCCGCAATCCCTCTTCCAGAAAACGGACCTGCGAGTCGAATTCGTCGCGAAGGTGCCGCGGAAGTTGTGATCGCGGCGGCAGACTGTCAATGACGTCGAGGGTCGAGCGAAGTTGTTCGCTGACATCTGGAAAGAACTTCGGCGCAACGTTTTTGAAGATTCGAAGCAGTTCGATGCCGCTAGCTTCCGTTACGTCTTGAGCGTTCTCAGCAGCGCCGCCCGGGGACTGACGAGAGTGACCTCGTCGCCGTAGAGCAGCGCGGAATTGCAGATCTGCACTTCGTGCACCAACGACATCGCGTTCTCGACGTCCGCGCTGGAATTGACCACCGTCATTCTGACTTCGGAGCGGCGCTGATCACGCTGGACGCGGCGCGCTCGCTTCTTCTGCGCCCGCTTCTGCTCACGCGCTGCTTGTCGCGCGCGACTTTCCTTGGACATGGCTACCTTCCGCGTCCGGTGGGGGTCCTTGGCACGTCGGCCTCCAATCTGATGTCGGTGGTGACCCGTAACCTGCTGTCGTATGGAGAACGAGAAGGACGACACCATCCCGCGCTGGTGCCGCCCCTCGGTTGACGCCGTTAGGCGTACTGAATCAGCTGCCAGGTAACCGACTTGCCGTTGTGGGGCGGCATGCGGTTACCCTTCGCGATCGGAGCGGTGGTGCTGGGGTAGTCCAAGGACTGCCAGACCCCGCTCGCGGGACAAAGTTGACCAGTAGAAGCAGTAATGGTGATCACCTCCTCTCCTCGCGTTCGTTCTGGACTGCGCCCGCGAAATGCGCAGCCCGCAACGGCAGCAAGGAGAGTGGCTGGGTGCCGAATCTGGCCAGTCGGCGCGACTGGCACAGCTTCACCTGATACTTTGACGGTCTACCACCACGTAGGTTGCAAAGCCTCAGGACCCAAAGCCTCCCAGGCGCGGGCCTGGGGCCTTGCTTCCATTACGGCAAAGATATCGGACCGGGCGGACATTGGCCGTGCAGGCGCGCCGTGTCTCCGAAAATCCTGAGAAACCGCAATCATCATGGGGGATCGAGCGCTCCGCCGGTGTGCGACACGCCGTGGGAATGGCCGGGAATTTGTGACAGGTGGGGCAGGAGTGAATTACTGCCAGGTCACTGCTGGCAGATGCGTACCACAGCCGCGTCCGCCGCCCGGTGGTCGCAGAACACCGGCTCGCCGTCCTCGCCGTCGACCAGGCCGAGGGTGTCGCACCATGGGCAGCCCGCGATGGTTTTCCGTTGCCACGGCGTGAGGCGTCCCGGCCGAGGCAACAGCCGCCACTCGCTCACCGGCACCAGCGACCGCGCTTCCATGATGTCGTCGGCCATGTTGCCGCCGAAGGGTGCGGCACAGGCATTTGAGGTTGGACGCGTGCGTGGCGCCGCCGGCGGCGTACGGAATCGTGTGGTCGAGGTCGCAGTCCGTGGCTGGGCGATCGCAGCCGGGCCAGCGGCAGGTCAGGTCGCGGCACCGCACGAAATCGGCCAGCGCCTTCGAGGGCACGTAACCGCGCTCGGGGGCGGCGTCGCCGGGGTGGATCAGCGGCACCAACCTCGCGGACGCGGCCAGCTCGGTGATCAGGTCGGGAGGGATGAGCCCGTCGGCGCCCAGCTCCGACGCCGGCGCGGCACCCATCCGCTCCAGCGCCGGCCGCTCGGCGATCACGTGGATCACCACCGGGCCCGGTGCGGGCCGCTTGCCGGCCGCGCACTCGGCGCGCCCGCAGCGGCACCCCAGCCGATCCGCCCCGGCGGCCAGCGCGCCGAGCGCGTCGGCGCGACGCTGGTCGCGGCTGCGCGGGTCGTGCTCACACACCGTGCCCGCCAACGCGTCCAACCGCTGGTCGAGGGCGTGCGCGTCGGGCCCCAGCAGGCTGCCGCTGAGCTCGGCCACTCCCTCGTACACCTCGCCGATCCAAATGGCGCGGTCGGACTGGCGTTGCAGCCGTCGCCGGACAGCATCGGCGTCGACGCGGGCCACCACCTTGTCGACCTGCGCCCCGAGCCGCCCCTGGGTCATCGACGGCCAGCGCGCCACGTTGGCCGCCACTTGTCCATCGACCTGCGCGAGCACGTCGGGATCGGTGATCAAATCGGTCCGGAACACGATGGTTTGAAACATCCGGTAGTTGATATCCCCGGCTTTGAAGACCTCGCCCACCTTCGGAAGCCGCTCGCGCATCGCCCGGGCATATCGCACGCGGCTTGCGGCCAGCCCCTGACTGATGCGCAGCTGCGCGGCCACTTCCGCGCTGACGGCCGCCTCGGTATCGACTGCCCAGTCCTCGCACTCGGAACAACGCGAGAGCCGGTAGGCAAACAACTCCCCGATCGCTGTCAGCTGCTCGGCCGCGGCGCGGTTCTCCACGCGGGCAAACACACCGATCCGCTCCAACAGCGCCGCCGACGCCGGCGTTGCCGACGGATGGTGCCGTTCAAACAGCTCATCGAAGCTGGCGATCACCTCTTCGAACATACGTTCGATAATGTCACCCGTCACCGACAATAGTCGCGACAGCGCCCGAAGAACGGCCCTAGCTGCACAGATGGCGCCTATCCTTCCCCCATGGCGTCGAGCGTTTCGGGCAAGGTCGCGTTCATCACCGGCGGTGCGTCGGGCATCGGCGCCGCGCTGGCCACCAAGTTGGTCGATGGCGGCGCGGAGGTCTGGCTGGCCGATCGCCAACTCGAGGCGGCCCGGCGGCTGGCGCAGCGCCTCGGCACCGGTGACAAAAAGGCCGGAAAGGCCCACGCGGTCGAACTCGACGTCCGCGACTACCCCGCGTTCGAGGCCGCCGTCGCCGAGGCCGTGCGGACATCCGGGCGGATCGACTACCTGTTCAACAACGCCGGCATCGGCGTCGGCGGTGAGGTCGACTCCTACAGCCTCGAGGACTGGAACGACGTGCTGGACGTGAACCTGCACGGTGTCGTGCACGGCATCCAGGCGGTTTACCCGATCATGATCCGGCAGCGGTCGGGCCACATCGTGAACACGGCGTCGATGGCGGGATTGCTGGCGGGCCCCGGCACCGTCAGCTACACCGCCTCCAAGCACGCCGTGGTGGCGCTGTCGAGGGCGCTGCGGCTGGAGGCCGAACGCCACAACGTCAAGGTGTCGGTGCTGTGTCCGGGCGCCATCCGCACTCCGATCCTCACCGGCGGCGTCTACGGCCGGATGACGAATATGCGCGCCAGCGAAGGGGACATCCTCAAATCCTGGGAGCCGACGCGGCCGATGGCGCCGGAGAAATTCGCCGAGCGTGTCCTTCGCGCCGTGTTGCATAACGACGCGATCGTCATCGTGCCGGCGTGGTGGAAGGCGCTGTGGTACCTGGACCGGCTGTCACCGACCCTTTCGTCAGGGATGGCGCGACTCGTGCTCAGACGCATGCGCGAATTGGATTCCAGCGCATCGTGATCCGCCGACCGTCGGCGAAGTCGACGGATTTGTCACCGCGACCTGCGCTCCTGAAGGCACGCTGAGAACCGGCTGCGAACCCGTTTGCGCAGCGTGGCGCAGGGTACACAGCGAATGCGCTTCGGTCGCGACGCGTCGTCGGGACCTCCTCGGTTGAAAGACACAGCTGGGCGCTTCCCAGTTTTCTGGGCGGCTTTGGCGACCGTTACTGCACCGACAGTGCGGGGCCGGAGCCCGCCAGACCGTGTTTCCTTCCAGCCCGAAGGCGAGGTCGCTTTTGGATACGACGACGGAATTGCTCGGCGAGCGACAGACCGCCGATCGCTTCACCAACGAAACCAGCCCGGACCGGTAATCGCCGGCCCAGGCAAACGCGCGCGAGAAAGGGAGACAAATGTTGTTGCTGGGCAACGGCGGACGGCACAAGGGCCGCACCGCCGGCGACGGACTCGGCGAGGTCCAACATTTGGCCGGGCGAGCGCTGTACGACGTCGCGCACGGCCGTTTCGAACGCTCGCTGTCCGGTCTGACGGCCATAGCTGCGTTGGTCACGACCGCCGAAATCTACTTCGAGCACTACAAAGCCAGCTTCGGCAACAAATGGATGTGGAGCCCGATCGTGGTGACCCCGCCGGTGGTCGTCGCCGGGATCGGCGGGGTGTTCTCCCGGCGCTGGGCCAAGCTCTGGCTGCCCATCACCGCGGGCATCTACACGGCCAACGGGCTGATGGGCGAATACCTGCACGCGCGCGGGGTTGCCCGCAAACCGGGCGGGTGGAAGAACGCCTCCTACAACGTGCCCATGGGGCCGCCGATCGCGGCGCCGGGGCTGATGTGCATGGTCGGCGGGATGGGGCTATTGGCGTCGATCCTGCGCCGCGAACGGTTCCGGGACTAGGGCGCTGGGATTTTCCGAGATGGCCAACACCTCACGCCCCGACCACCTGCCCCACCTGCGCCCCGACGGCAAGCCGCCGCACCCGTCCTGGCTGCCCAAGCAACGCCGCGGCACCACGCCGCAGATGATCGGGCGCTACCCCGATTACGACGTGCTCGAGACCGCCGACAAGTGGGACGAGGCCACCCGCAAGGTCGTGCTGGCTCGGCTGGAACCGCCCGGGCCGCTACGGTTTTTCACCCCCGAAGAGGAGCCGTGCCTGCGCGCGTTCTGCGACACGGTGCTGGCGCAGGACGTCGAGCCGCGGGTGCCGGCCGCGGAGTCGGTGGACTCCAAGCTCGCCGACGGGCGCCTCGACGGCTACCAGTACGCCGACATGCCCGACGACCGCGACACCTGGCGCCTGGTGCTGCGCGGGCTCGACGAGACGGCGGCTGCCCACTACGGCGGAATCTCCTTTGCCGACGCCGACATCACCACCCGCGAAGCGATCGTCGACAAGTTCTCGCACGGCGACTTACAGGGCGGGGCGTGGGAGAGCCTGAACGTCAAGCGGGCGTGGTCGGTGTGCATGCGAATGACGTTGTCGGGCTTCTACTCTCACCCATGGGCGTGGAACGAGATCGGGTTCGGCGGCCCGGCCTACCCGCGCGGGTTCATGCGCCTGGGCGGCGCCACCGGACCGGCCGCCGCGCGCGAACCATACGAGACTCCCGGCGCCACCGACGAAGACCCGGTGCAAATCGTGAACAACGGGGAGTTGTGATGGGCGACTTCTTGCGGGGTCTGTTCAAGGGAGCGGTCGAACCGAAGGACAATGATTCGCGGTTCCTGCTCGACGTGCACACCCGCGATCTGCCCGGCGAAAAGACGATGCGGCGCTACGCCGATGACGACGAGGTCGATCTGGTGGTCGTCGGCGCCGGAGCCGGCGGCTCGGTGCTGGCGCAGCGGCTGGCCCGCGAGGGCTGGCGGGTAGTGATCCTCGAAGCCGGCCCGTTCTGGCATCCCGACGAGGACTGGGTGTCCGACGAGGCCGGATCGCATGCGCTGTACTGGACACAGAAACGCATCATCGGCGGTGACGACCCAATCGAGTTGGGCAAGAACAACTCCGGGCGCGGCGTGGGTGGCTCGATGGTGCACTACGCTGGATACACCCCACGGTTCCACCCCAGTGACTTCGAGACCTACACGCGGGACGGGGTCGGGGCGGACTGGCCGATCCGCTACGAGGACATCCGCAGCCACTACGAGCGCGTCGAGCTCGAACTCCCGGTGGCCGGCCAGAACTGGCCGTGGGGCGACCCGCATCGCTACCCCTTTGCCCCGCATCCGATTTCGGGCGCCGCCGCCAAGATATGGCGGGGCGCGCTCAAGCTCGGCATCGAAATGCGGGTGGGGCCCGTCGGGATCGTCAACGGCACCTTCGGCAATCGCCCGCACTGCATCTACCGCGGCTACTGCCTGCAGGGCTGCAAGGTCAACGCAAAGGCCAGCCCGTACGTCACGCACCTGCCCGACGCCCTGGCCCACGCCGTGGAGATCCGCGCCAACTGCATGGCCTCACGGGTCGAACTCGACGAGACCGGCGCCGCCCGCGGCGTCGTCTACTACGACGAGGTCGGCGGCAAGGAGCGGTTGCAGCGCGCCAAAGTCGTTGCCGTGGCTGGGTATTCGATCGAGACACCGCGGCTGTTGCTGAACTCGGTCAGCGACCGGTTCCCGAACGGATTGGGCAACAACGACGATCAGGTCGGGCGCTACGTCATGGTGCAGGGCGCCACCCAATCCGCGGGCCGGTGGTCCGAGGAGGCCCGGATGTACAAGGCGCCGCCCCCCGAGGTGACCTCCGAACAGTTCTACGAGACCGACCAATCCCGCGGCTTCGCCCGCGGCTTCGCCATCCAGACCGTGTCGCCGATGCCCATCGGCTGGGCCGAACACGTGCTGGCCGACGGGCACTGGGGCCGCGCGCTGCGCGAATACATGCGCGACTACAACCACTGGGCGACCGTCGGCGTGCTCAACGAGCTGCTGCCGCTGCCGGACAACCGTGTCACGCTGGCTGACGAGAAGGACCCGTACGGCATCCCGGTGGCCCGCTTCGACTACACGTTGTGCGACAACGACAAGGCCAACATGGCGTACTCCACGAAGGTGATCGGCGACATCCTGCACGCCGCCGACGCCCAGGACGTGCTCACCATCGAGCGGTTCGCCCACCTGATCGGCGGCGCCCGGATGGGCACCAGCCCGCACAATTCGGTCGTCGACTCCGATCAGCGCGTGTGGGGCGTTCCGAACCTGTTTCTGGCCGACGGCTCGGTGTGTCCCACGCAGGGCTCGGCGAACCCGGCGCTGACCATCATGGCGCTGGCCTCGCGGCTCGCCGAACGGCTGGCCGGGGGGAAGATCGATACCACCGCCGGACGGAGGTCGGAGGCGGGAGCCCGTGGCTGACCGAACGATCGACGTCGAGACGACCTTCGCCCCCCGGGTGCTGCGCGAGTACGCGCTGCTCGCCGACGGCGAGCGCGGCGCGCTGATCGGGCCGCAGGGCGACATGGCGTGGATGTGCGCGCCGCACTGGGACTCCGACGCCGTCTTCTCCAATCTCATTGGCGGCGGCGGGGTTTACGCGATCACTCCGGTCGACATCCGGCACGTGTGGGGCGGCTATTACGAGCCCGGCACCCTGATCTGGCGCAACCGCTGGATCACCCGGGACGGCACCGTGGAATGCCGTGAGGCGCTGGCCTTCCCGGGCGACCCTGACCGGGTGGTGCTGCTGCGCCGCCTCACGGTGTGCCGCGGGGCGGCGCGGGTGCGGGTGCTGCTGGCGCCGGGCGCGGGATTCGGCAAGCACGGCCTTGGCCAGCCGTCCTGCGAGGGCGGTGTGTGGAGCGGCCGGTCGGGCCCGTTGCGCTGGCGGTGGCTGGCCGGCTGCCGGGCCCGCACCATCAAAGCCGCGCACGACAAAAGCGAGCTGCTCACCTGTGAGATCACCCTCGAGGAGGGCGGGCAACACGATCTCGTGCTGGAGCTGTCCGAACGGGCACTGCCCGACGAGCCGCCGGACCCCGACCTCGCCTGGGACGCCACCGCGGCCGCCTGGCAGCGCAGCGTCCCCCGGCTGAGCTGCACCATCGCCCCCCGCGACGGCAGCCACTCCTACGCGGTGCTGCGCGGACTGACCAGCAGCGGCGGCGGCATGGTGGCCGCCGCGACCATGAGCCTGCCCGAACGCGCGCACACCAACCAGAACTACGACTACCGCTACGCCTGGATCCGCGACCAGGTGTACGCCGGCATGGCCGCCGCCGCCGTCGGCACCACCGAACTGCTGGACCGGGCGGTCGAATTCGTCGGCGCCCGGCTGCTCGACGACGGCCCCAACCTCAAGCCCGCCTACACCGTCACCGGCGGCCCGGTGCCCGGCGAGGAGACGCTCGACCTGCCCGGCTATCCCGGCGGGGCCGACAAGGTCGGCAACTGGGTCAACCAGCAGTTCCAGCTCGACGTCTTCGGCGAGGCGCTGCAGTTGCTCGCCAAGGCGGGCGCCGCGGACCGGCTCGATGCCGACGGATGGCGCGCGGTGCAGACCGCCGTCCGGGCGATCGAAAAGCGCTGGCGTGAGCCGGACGCCGGGGTGTGGGAAATCGACAACGAGCACTGGACACAGTCCCGGCTGGCCTGTGTGGCCGGGCTGCGCGCCGTCGCCAAGCTGGCCGGCGCCGGTCCCGAGGTCACCACCTGCGCCTCGCTGGCCGACGCGATACTGGCCGACACCGCGTCGAGCAGCCTGCACCCGCACGGCTACTGGCAACGCAGCCCGCGCCTGACGGGGGTGGACGCGTCGCTGCTGCTGCCGCCGGTGCGCGGCGCCGTGCCCGCTGACGATCCCCGCACCCGGGCCACCCTGGACGCCGTCCGCCGCGAGCTCACCGAGGACGGGTTCGTCTACCGCTTCCGGCACGACGAGCGCGAGCTCGGCGACGCCGAGGGAGCGTTCTTGCTCTGCGGGTTCATGATGGCGCTGGCCGAAGACCAACTGGGCCATGGCGATTGCGCCATGCGCTGGTTCGAACGCAACCGCGCCGCGTGCGGCCCGCCGGGGCTGTTCTGCGAGGAGTACGACGTGCGGCAGCGCCAGCTGCGCGGCAATCTGCCCCAGGCGTTCGCGCACGCCCTGATGCTCGAATGCACGGCCACCCTCACCGACGACGACGCCCAACATCAGTGACCAATCCGAGCGAGCGAAAGGCAGTTCTGCGATGACACAGACAGTGGTGATCACCGGAGCCAGCGCCGGCATCGGCCGCGCCACCGCGCAGCAGTTCGGGCGGCGCGGTGCCAATGTCGTCCTGCTCGCACGGGGCGCGGCCGGGCTCGACGGCGCCGCCCGCGATGTCGAGGCCGGCGGCGGCAAGGCGCTGGCCATCCCGACCGACGTGGCCGACCACGCGGCCGTCGTCGCCGCCGCCGACGAGGCCGAATCCGCGTTCGGCCCCATCGACGTCTGGGTCAATGTCGCGTTCACGTCGGTGTTCGCGCCGTTCAGCGAGATCAGCGCCGAGGAGTTCAAACGCGTCACCGAGGTGTCCTACCTCGGGTACGTCCACGGCACCATGGCGGCGCTGGCCAAGATGCGCCCCCGCAACCGCGGCACCATCGTGCAGGTCGGTTCGGCGCTCAGTCAGCGGTCGATCCCCCTGCAGTCGGCCTACTGCGGCGCCAAGCACGCGATCAACGGGTTCACCGAATCGGTGCGCTGCGAACTGTTCCACGAGGGCTCGAAGGTCCGGATCACCGTGGTGCAGATGCCGGCGGTCAACACCCCGCAATTCTCCTGGGTGCTGTCCCGGCTGCCCCGCCATCCGCAGCCGGTGCCGCCGATCTACCAGCCCGAGGTCGCCGCCCGCGGTGTCCTCTACGCCGCCGATCATCCGGGGCGAAAGCAATACTGGGTCGGCGATTCCACCTTGGTGACGCTGCTCGGGCAGAAGTTCGTCGCGCCGCTGCTGGACCGCTACCTCGGCCGCACCGGCTACGACTCCCAGCAGACCGACGAACACGTCGGCCCCGGCCGGCCCCACAACCTGTGGCAGCCCCTGGACTCCGAACCGGGCACCGACCACGGCGCGCACGGCCAGTTCGACGACGAGGCGCACACGCACAGCCCGCAAGTGTGGGCGTCCCAGCATCCGGTCGTCAGCGGTACCGGCGCGCTGAGCGCGGCGGGGCTGGGCGCGTGGCTGGCGGCCCGGGCGGCCCGCCGGAGGGCGCGATGACAGCCGAGCGCGTCGACGCGGCCATCGAAGCGGTCACCGCGCAGGCCTATGAGATCCCCACCGACGCACCGGAAGCCGACGGCACCCTGTCGTGGTCGTCGACCACGCTGGTTCTCGCCGAGGTGGCGGCCGGCGACCGGCGCGGTATCGGCTACACCTATGCGGACGGCGCATGCGCCGCGCTGATCAACGGCAAGCTCGCCGGCGCGCTGACCGGACACAGCGCCGTGGACATCCCGGCCCGGTGGCAATCGATGGTCATCGCGATGCGCAACAACGGGCGGCCCGGGCTGGCGTCGTGCGCGATCTCGGCGCTCGACACCGCGCTGTGGGACCTCAAGGGCAAGCTGCTGGAGCTACCGGTGTGCCGGCTACTCGGCATGGCGCATCCCGAAGTGCCGATCTACGGCAGCGGCGGCTTCACCACCTACGACGAACGCCAGACCCGCGCCCAACTCGAACGGTGGGTCGACGAGTGGAAGATCCCGCGGGTGAAGATCAAGATCGGCGAGTCGTGGGGCTCCGACGTGGGCCGCGACCTCGATCGAATCGCGTTGGCCCGCAAGGTGATCGGGCCCGACACCGAACTGTATGTCGACGCCAACGGCGGCTACCGCCGCAAGCAGGCCATCCGGGTGGCCCACGCCATGGCCGACCACGGTGTCACCTGGTTCGAAGAGCCCGTCTCCTCCGACGATCTGGCCGGACTGCGCGAGGTGCGCGACCAGGTCAGCCCGGACGTCACCGCCGGCGAATACGGCTACGACCTGGCCTACTTCAACCGGATGCTCGCCGCCGACGCGGTCGACTGCCTGCAGATCGACGTCACCCGCTGCGGGGGCATCACCGACTGGGTGCGCGCCGCGGGCCTGGCCGCCTCCTACAACGTCGACGTGTCCGGGCACTGCGCTCCCAACCTGCACGCCCACGTCGCCACCACCGTCGCGAACCTGCGACACCTGGAGTACTTCCACGACCACCACCGCATCGAACACCTGCTTTTCGAGGGCGCCCTGTCCCCCGAGGGCGGGGCGTTGCGGCCCGATCAACACCGCCCGGGCTTCGGGCTGGAGTTCAAACGCCAAGACGCCGAGCGGTACCGGGTGGCCTGACCGGCGAACAGCCGCCAAATGCCCCGGTAGGGGCAGGAATGGGCGCGCGCAAAAACGGGAATTGATATGCCAAGGTTTTCACAAGAGGGATTGGGGAATCGCACGATGACGGTGAACTCCAACGACGAGACTGTCGAACGCCCTGCGGCGCTGGTGTCGGACGTCGTCCCCGAACGCGATTTCAGTGCGGTCGACCTGGTGCTGGGCCTCGGCGAGCCGCAGCGCGTCGGCAGGTTCTGGTTCTATATCGACGGCCAACGCTGGGAGTGGTCCGATGCGGTCGCGCGCATGCACGGCTACAAACCGGGACAGGTCACGCCCACCACGGAACTGCTGCTGCAACACAAGCACCCTGACGACCGGGAGCGGGTGGCCGACGTGCTGGACCGGGTGATGAAGGGAAAGCCGTTCAGCAGCCGGCACCGGATCATCGACACCGCCGGACGGACCCGCTGCGTCGTCGTCGCCGGCGATCGGATGGTCGACGCCACCGGGGAGCTGGCCGGCACGTCCGGGTTCTACGTCGACGTCACCGACTCCCTGCATACCGACATCACCAACGTGCTGTCGGCGGTGGCGGATTCGCGCGCGCGCATCGAGCAGGCCAAGGGCGTGCTGATGATCGCCTACGGCATCTCGGCCGAGCGCGCCTTCGACATCCTGGTGTGGCGTTCCCAGGAGGCGAACCTCAAGCTGCGCGACGTCGCCGGTCGCTTCCTGGACGCCGTGGCCAGCAAGGCGTCGGCGGAAACGCAAAGCCAGGTGGACCAGGCGCTGCTGACCCTCGGCTAGCGGCGGGACGCTAGGGTCGGCCCGGTGGCGCACCTACTTGGGGCCGAGGCCGTACACCTCGAATATCCGACTCAGGTGGTCTTCGACTCGATCACGCTCGGGGTCAACGACGGCGCCCGCATCGGGATCGTCGGGCGAAACGGCGACGGCAAGTCCAGCCTGCTGCGGCTGCTGACCGGCCAGCAACGGCCCGACGCCGGGCGGGTCACCCGGCGCAGCGGGTTGCGGGTCGGCGCACTGAGCCAGGCCGACACCCTGGACCCGGACCGCAGCGTGGGCCACACGCTCGTGGGCGAGACGGCCGAACACCAGTGGGCCGGCGACGTGCGGGTCCGCGATGTGGTCGCCGGGCTAGTCTCCGACATCGACTGGGAGGCAACGGTTTCCACGCTGTCCGGCGGCCAGCGCCGCCGCGTGCAGCTGGCCCGGTTGCTGATCGGCGAATGGGACGTCATCGCGCTCGACGAGCCGACCAACCATCTCGACATCGAGGGCATCACCTGGCTGGCCGGGCATCTGCGGCAACGCTGGGCGCGCAACTCCGGCGGCCTGCTGCTGGTGACCCACGACCGCTGGTTTCTCGACGAGGTCGCCACCACGACGTGGGAGGTGCACGACGGCATCGTCGAGCCGTTCGACGGCGGTTACGCGGCCTACGTCCTGCAGCGCGTCGAGCGCGACCGGATGGCCGCCGTCGCCGAGGCCAAGCGGCAGAACCTGATGCGCAAGGAGCTGGCGTGGCTGCGCCGCGGCGCGCCGGCGCGAACCTCCAAACCCAAGTTCCGGATCGAGGCGGCCAACCAGCTGATCGCCGACGTGCCGCCGCTGCGCAACACCGTCGAACTGGCCAAGCTGGCCACCGCGCGGCTGGGCAAGGACGTGGTCGATCTGCTCGACGTGTCGGTCTCCTTCGGCGGGCGCCCGGTGCTGCGCGATGTCGAGTGGCGGATCGCCCCGGGTGAGCGCACCGGCATCGTCGGGGCCAACGGCGCCGGCAAGTCGACCCTGCTGCGGTTGATCGACGGCACCGTCGAGCCGGACGCGGGCCGCGTCAAGCGCGGCAAGACCGTGCGCCTGGCGGTGCTCGACCAGCAGGGCGACGCGCTGGCCGCGCTCGGCGGCGACCGGATCGCCGATGTGCTGGGCCGGCTGCCGGGCGGCTATCAGGTCGACGGCCGCGAGGCCACCCCGGCGCAGCTGCTGGAGCGGCTCGGCTTCGCCCGCGGCCAGCTGTCGGCCCGCGTCGAGGATCTTTCCGGCGGCGAGCGGCGGCGGCTGCAGCTGATGCTCACGCTGCTCTCCGAGCCCAACGTGTTGCTGCTCGACGAGCCGACCAACGACGTCGACACCGACACGCTGGCCGCCATGGAGGATCTGCTGGACTCGTGGGCGGGCACGCTGATCGTCGTCTCGCACGACCGCTACCTGCTGGAGCGGGTCACCGATCAGCAGTACGCGGTGCTCGACGGCCGGTTGCGGCACCTGCCCGGCGGCGTCGACGAGTATCTGCGGCTCGCCGAACAGCGGACCGCCGCGCAACCGCCCGAGCCGACGCCGGCCGCTCCGTCGGGAATGTCCGGCGCGCAGCGCCGCGCCGCGGAGAAGGAGGTGGCCTCCCTCGATCGCCAGCTCGCGCGGCTCGCGGACCGGATCGCCGACAAACACCACGAGCTGGCCGCCCACGAGCAGTCCGACCATGTCGGCATCACCCGGCTCACCCAGGAGCTGCGCGCGCTCGAGGACGAGGTCGCCACCACGGAGGGTCGCTGGCTGGAACTCTCCGAGTTGCTCGAATAACCCTGGCGCGCAAGGGATTCACCATGCGAACGGGCGCTCAGTGCCAGCGCAGCAGCACCAGTTCGGAACCGAAGCCGGGCCCCATCGCGAGCAACAGGCCGGGGCTGGTGCTCGGCGGCGGCTTGGCGATGGTGTCGCGCAGGATGTGCAGCACCGACGCCGACGAGAGGTTGGCGACCTCCCCGAGCGAGCGCCAGGTCAGTTCCTGCGCCTCCGGGGGCAGTTCGAGGGTCTTGGCGATCGCGTCGATCACTTTGGGGCCGCCGGGGTGGGTGACCCAGGCGCCGACGTCGTCCGTCGTCAGCCCGTGCGCGGCGAGGAAGGTGTGCACGTCGTCGGCCAGGTAACGGTCGATGACGTTCGGCAGCTCCGGCGACATCGCCGGCTGCATGCCGTCCGAGCCGATGTTCCAGCCCATGATGTGCAGCGATTCGGGGTACAGGCGGCTGCGCGAATCGACGATGTCGGGCCCGGCGGAATCCAGTTGCTGGGCGCGACGATCGCCGACGGCGACCACCGCGGCGGCGCCGTCGCCGAACATCGCCGTCCCGACCAGACCCGACACGGTCGGCCGGACCGTGGGAAAGGTGAGCGAACACAGCTCGACCGACACCAGCGCGGCGACGCCGTCGGGGGCACCGCGCAGGTAATCGTGCAGCCGCCCCACGCCGGCCGCCCCGGCCGCGCAACCCAGACCGAACAGCGGCATCCGCCGCACGTCCGGGCGCAGACCCAGGCGGCCTACGATCCGCGCGTCGAGCGACGGCACCGCGATGCCGGTCACCGTCGTCGTGGCGATCATGTCGATGTCGTGCGGTCGCAGCCCGGCCTCGTCGAGCGCACCCAGCAGCGCGTCGCAGCCCAGCTCCACGGCCTTGTCGATGAAGATCTCGTTGGTGGCACCGAAGTCGGTGAGCTCGTGGTAGCGCTCGAGGGGCAGCACCAGGTGGCGGCTGTTGACCTTGGCGGCGGCGTGCAGGCGCCGGACGACGTCTTCGTGTTCGGCCAGCGCGGGGAATTTGACCACCTGGTCGGTGATTTCGCGTTGGCTGTAGCGATGCGGCGGCAACGCGCCGAATACACCCGCGATGACGCTCATGCTCTGCTCTCTTGACTGCCAACCAGCGCAAACAGGACTCCCCTTAATGCCGAAAGTTTATGCGGCCCGGGGTGGCCGTGCAAAAGTTTCCCGTATTCAACACATGCCTTATTAGCATGCCTTTGTGTTCGCGTAATCATATCCGCCAGCGGGGAATTCATCGTTCGCCGTCTTCCTCATCCGCCGAGCTCAGCGCCATCGCGATCAGCGCATCCGGGCTCAATGAGTCGATCTCGTCGGCGGCGGGATTTGCGTCGGCGGCCGGGGTTTCCGGTGCGCCGGCAAGCAATAAAAGTTTCTCGAGCAGTCCCGTTCTTCGAAGCTCGCGCACCGGAATCTTACGCAGCGTCGACCAAATTCTTTCGTCGTCGGATTCGGGCTCGTCGTGCAGCAGTTGCCGGCGCAGATGATCGGCCAGCGCGGCCGGCGTCGGGTAATCGAAGATCAGCGTCCGCGACAAGGCCAGCCCGGTATGGCTGGTGAGACGGTTGCGCAGTTCGACCCCGATCATCGAGTCGAACCCGAGGTCGGCGAACGCGCGGTCGTGAGCGATGGCGTGGCCGTCCGGATGCCCCGACACGGCCGCCGCGTGCTCGCAGACCAGTTCGAGCAACACGCGGTGCTGGTCGGCGGCGGCCAATCCGTGCAGCCGGTGCGCCAGGTCGGGTGCCCGAGTGGCCGTGGCGGGCGGCGCCGCGGCGGCTCGCGCGGATCCCAGCCAAAAGCGTTGCCGCGCAAAGCCATACGTCGGCAACTCGATCCGCCGCGGGTGCAGCCCCGCGAACACCCCGGCCCAGTTCGGGTCGAGGCCGCGGGTGAACACCCGGCCGGCCGCGTCGAGCACCGATTCCGTTTCGGGGCGGTCCTTGGTCATGGTGGGCACCGATACGGCGCCCGGGGCGGTCAACGACTGGTCGACGGCCGCGGTCAACGCCGCACCCGGGCCCAGTTCCACAAAGATCCCGGCGCCGGCCGCCTCGGCGGCGCGCACCCCCTCGAAGAAGCGCACCGGCTGGCCGATATGCGCCGCCCAGTACTGTGGCGAGCCGTACCCGGCCCCGGCTGGGCGGCCGGTCAGGTTGGACACCAACCCGATTCGCGGCTCCCTCGCCTCGACGTCGGCCACCTCCGCGGCGAATTCCGCCACCATGGGCTGCATGAGCGACGAATGAAACGCGTGCGACACCGCCAGCCGATGCACGCGCCGGCCCATCCGGGACAGCCTGTCCGCCACCGCTTCCACCGGGGACTGCGCGCCGGACAGCACCACGGCGTGGGGACCGTTGACCGCCGCGAGGCTCACCCCGTCGGCCAGTAGCCCGGCCACCTCGGCTTCGCCCGCCTCGACGGCCACCATCACCCCGCCCGCCGGCAGCTGCGCCATCAGCCGTCCACGAGCCACCACCAGGCGCGACGCATCCGCGAGCGACAGCACCCCGGCCACGCACGCCGCGGCGATCTCACCGACCGAGTGCCCCATCACCAGATCCGGTGTCACACCGAGGGACTCCCACAACGCCGCCAGCGCGAGGCCCACGACGAACAAGGCGGGCTGCGCGAACTCGGTGCTGCGCAGCAACTCCGGGTCGGTGCCCCACATCACCTCGCGCACCGGCAACCGCAGCTGCGCGTCCACCGCCGCGGCGGCCTCGTCGAACGCGCGGGCGAACGCGTCGAACCGGTCGTAGAGTTGCCGCCCCATGCCCAGCCACTGCGAGCCCTGACCTGGGAACGCGAAGACCGTCTTGCCCACCGGTACCGCCCGGCCCACCGCGACGCCCGGCCGCGGCTCCCCCGCGGCGACCGCCGCCAACCCGGTTGCCAGCGCCGCACGGTCACCGCCCACCACCACCGCGCGGTGCTCGAAGAGCGTCCGGGTGCTGACCAGCGACCAGCCCACGTCGAGGGGCCGCACATCGTCGCGGTCGGCCAGAGCGGCCGACAACCGCTGGGCCTGGTTGGCCAGCGCCCGTTCGGAGTGGGCCGACAGCACCCAAGGCACCGCCTCGTCCGAGGGCGATTGCGGTGGCGCGGTTTCCGGCCGGCCCGGGGGCTGCTCGACGATGAGGTGCGCGTTGGTGCCGCCCATGCCGAACGAGGACACCCCCGCCCGCCGCGGGCGATCCCCGGACGGCCACGGTGCCAGTGCGGTATTGACGTGCAGCCCAAGGCGATTCAAGTCTGTCTCGGGCTCGGCGTAGTTGAGGCTGGGCGGGATCGCGGCATGTTCGACCGCGAGGACGGCCTTGAGCAGGCCCGCGATTCCCGCGGCGCTTCCGGCGTGGCCGATGTTGGTCTTCACCGATCCCACCCGCACCGGGCCGGCCGCGCGCTCGGCGAAGACCTCGCCCAGCGCCCGGGCTTCGACCGCGTCGCCCACCTTCGTCCCGGTGCCGTGCGCCTCGACATAGTCGATGTCGCCGACGCCCAGGCCGGCATCGGCGAGTGCGCGCCGGATCACGCCCGCTTCGCCGCCGGCCGAGGGGACGGTCTGGGCGGTGCCGCCGTGCCCGGCGTTGCCGACGGCACTGCCGCGAATGACGGCGTGGATGCGGTCGCCGTCGTCCAGGGCGGCGGCCAACGGCTTGAGCAGCACCAGTCCGCCGCCTTCGCCCCGCACGTAGCCGTCGGCGCGGCGATCGAACGCGTAGGTGTGGCCCGAGACCGACACCGCGCCGAATTCCCGTTCCAGCATGGCGATGTCGTCGGACAGGTTGAGGTGGACACCGCCCGCGACGGCCAGCGTCGACCGCCCGGTGCGCACGCTTTCGCAGCCGAGGTGCACCGCCACCAACGAGGACGACTGGCCGGAGTCGACGGTCATGCTGGGTCCGCGCCACCCGAAGGCGTACGAGATGCGGTTGGCGATCATCGCCCGGCTGATCCCGGTGAAGCTGTGGTGATCGAGGTTGTCGGCGAGATCGCGCAGCATCAGCGCCGCATAGTCGTCCGCCATCGCCCCGAGGAACACCGAGACCTCTTGTCCCCGAACCGTTTCCGGTAACACGAAGGCGTCTTCGAGCAACTCCCAGGTCAATTCGAGGGCCAGGCGCTGCCGGGGGTCCATCGCGGACGCCTCGCGGGGCGACAGGTTGAAGAAGTCGGCGTCGAATTCGCCAGCGTCCCCGGCGAACTGGGTGGCCTCTCGCCCGTCGCGGATCAGGCGCCAGAACGCGGACGGGTCGGCCGCGGCCGGAAACCGGCAGGCCAGCCCGATGATCGCGACGTCTGTCGGGGGCAAGTCAGGGGCCGACTTCGTCGTCGAGGATGGCGAACAGCTGACTGTCGGTGGCGGTGGCGATGTCGTCGTCGAACGCGTGCTCGGGGTGTTCGGGGATCGGCGCCGGTGCCGGGTCCGGCACCGTGCCCAACAGGCCTGTCAGCCGGGTGACGAGCCGCTCCTTGTCGCCGGGACTCAGGCCGGGCTGGTTGAGCAGTGCCTGCAGTTCCCGGACGATGTCGTCGAAGCGGGCCGTCCGATCGGGCGGCGCGGCGGGCCCGCTGGTGGTCAGCTGCGCGCCGAGGTGTTCGGCCAGCGCGCCCGGCGTGGGGTGATCGAAGATCAGCGTGGGCGAAAGGGTAAGGCCGGTGGCGATTTTGAGCCGGTTGCGCAGCTCGACGGCGGTCAGCGAATCAAACCCGAGGTCGCCGAACGCATCGTCGGCGCTGACGTCGGCGGTGCTATGCCCCAATACCGTGGCCGCGTTGCTGCAGACCAGTTCCACCAATTCGCCGTGCCGCTGCTCGGCAGTCATGCCGTCCAGCCGCGCCCGCAGCCCCGTCAGGGACACCATGTCGGTGTGCTCCAACATCCGGCGGGCCGGGCGGGTGGCCAACTGGCTCAGCAGCGGCGGCAGCGTGGCGCTGTGGTGCGCCAGCGCGCCCCGGTCGAGTCGGGTGCCCACCACCATGGGGTGTTCGCCGAGCAGCGCGGCGTCCAGCAGGTCCAGCGCCTGCCGGGTGGTCAACGCGCTCAGCCCGGCGCGGCTCATCCTGGCCCTGTCACGCTCGCCGAGGTGCTGGGTCATCGTCGAGGATTCCTCCCACATCCCCCAGGCCACCGAGAGCCCCGGCAACCCGTGAGCGTGGCGATGCGCGGCCAGCGCGTCGAGGAAGCTGTTGGCCGCCGCGTAGTTGCCCTGGCCGGGGGCGCCCACGATGCCGGCCATCGACGAAAATGTCACGAACGCCGACAGATCCAGTTCCCGGGTCAGCTCGTGCAGGTTCCAGGCGCCGTCGACCTTGGCCCGCAGCACCGTGTCCATACGCGCCGGCGTCAGGGAGGCGATCACCGCGTCGTCGAGCACGCCCGCGGCGTGGAACACCGAACGCACCGGGTACTGCTCCGGCACCTGCGCCAGCAGGGCCGCGACGGCCTGGCGGTCGCCGACGTCGCACGCGACCACCGACACCGATGCTCCCGCGCCGCGCAGTTCGGCGGCCAGCTCGGCCATGCCGTCGGCGCGTTCGCCGCTGCGGCTGACCAGCAGCACGTGGGGCACCCGGTGCCGCTCGACGAGATGACGTGCCAGCGCCGAACCGGCCATGCCGGTCCCGCCGGTGATCAGCGCGGTGCCGCCGGCCAGCCCGGCGGGCCTGTCCGGCATGGTGAGCACGACCTTGCCGATGTGGCGGGCCTGGCTGACGAACCGGTAGGCGTCGGCGGCGCTGCGCGCGTCAAAGGCCTTGACGGGCAAGGGAGTCAGGGCGCCGGCCGCGAACAACCGGATCAATTCCGCCAGCATCTCGGCGAGGCGGTCGGGGCCGGCCTCCATCAGGTCGAATGCGCGATACGTCACGCCGGGATGGGCCCGGGCCACCGCATCCGGATCGCGCAGATCGGTCTTGCCCATTTCGATGAAGCGGCCGCCGGGACCCAGCAGCCGCAGCGACGCGTCGTTGAACTCCCCGGCCAGCGAGTTGAGCACCACGTCGATGCCCCCGGCGGCGAATTTCTGCTCGAAGTCGAGCGTGCGGGAATCCGCGATGTGCGCGTCGTCGAACCCCATGGCGCGCAGGGTGTCCCACTTGCCGCGGCTGGCCGTCGCGTAAACCTCCGCGCCCCAGTGCCGGGCCAGCTGCACCGCGGCCATGCCCACCCCGCCGGTGGCCGCGTGCACCAGCACCCGCTGCCCGGCGCTCAGGCCGGCCAGCACCGACAGGCCGTAATAGGCCGTCAAGAACACCACCGGCACGGCCGCGGCCTGGGCCATCGACCAGCCCCGCGGCACGCGGGTCACCAATCGGCGGTCGACGGCCGCCTCGGAGCCCGCCAGCCCGAAGATCCCCATGACCGGGTCCCCGACGGCCACATCGGTGACGCCCGGGCCAACTTCGGTGACGATCCCCGCACCCTCCGCACCCAGCTGGGCGGCGCCCGGGTACATACCCAGCGCCACCAGCACGTCGCGGAAGTTCACCCCGGCCGCGGCCACCGCCACCCGCACCTGGCCGGCCTCCAGCGGCGGCGGCGCAAACTCCTGCACCGCCAGGTCTTCGAGCGTTCCGGCGTCGCCGGCGGCCAGCCGCCACGCCGACGGCGGATCGGGCAGCCGCAGCGGGGGTCGCCGGTCGGCCGGCTTCAGCCGGGCGCTGTAGGCCACCCCGTCGCGCACCACCAGTTGCGGCTCGCCGCAACCGATCACGGTCGCGACATCGAGCGTTCCGTCGGTGTCGACCAGCACCACGCGACCGGGGTGCTCGGCCTGCGCCGAACGCGTCAACCCCCACACCGCCGCACCGGCCAGGTCCTCGACGTCGTCGGCGGCCAGCCCCACCGCGCCGCGGGTCTGCACCACCAGGACCCCGTCCAGGTCGCCGGCCAGCCGGTCTTGCAGCACCCCCAGGGCCTCGTGCACCGCCGCGTGCACGGACGCCACCGCGTCGGCATCCGCCGCCGGGGACTCCCAGACGGTGACCTCTGCACCAATGCCGTTGTCCGGCAACGATACCGGCGACCACACCACGTCGAGCAGCTCGCCGCTGCCCGACCGGGCCGCCACCGCCGCGGTCAACTGGTCGGCCGTGACGGCGCGCGTGACCAGCTCGCGCACCGACAGGACCGGCAGGCCCGACGAATCGGCCAGCTCGACCGAGACGGCACCGGGACCGGCCGGTGCCAGCCTGACCCGCACCCGCGACGCGCCCGCGGCATACAGGCTCACGCCCTGCAACGAGAACGGCAACACCGTCTCGATCCGCTCGTCGGCCACCCCCAGGGCGTGCAGCGCCGCGTCCAGGACCACCGGATGGATGCCGAAGCCGCCGGTCGAGACGCCGGCCTGCTGCGGGAGTTCGACCTCGGCGAAAGTCTCGGTGCCCGTGCGCCATACGGCGCGCAGCCCCCGGAAGGCCGGTCCGTATCCATAGCCGCGGGCGGCCAGGCCGTCGTACGCGCCGGTCACGTCCACCGCGTCCGCGCCCAGCGGCGGCCACACGGACAGGTCGGCGGCCGGTGCGGGCGGCGATCCGTCGCTGAGTACGCCTTCGGCGTGCAGCACCCAATCGGCTTGCGCGGCACGCGAATAGACGGCGACCGAGCGGGTGCCCGCCTCGCCGGCCGCGGCCACCACGACCTGCAGGTGCACGACGCCGGCCGCCGGCGGCGACGGAACCACCAGTGGCGCCGACAGCGTCAACTCCTCGACCATCGAGCAGCCGACCTCGTCGCCGGCCCGCAACGCCAACTCCACGAACCCGGCGCCGGGAAACAGCACCGTGCCGGCGACGGCGTGGTCGGCCAGCCATGGCTGGGCGGCCACCGAGAGCCGCCCCGTCAACACCACGCCACCGGAATCCGGCCGGTCCACCACCGCGCCCAGCAACGGGTGCTCGGCCTCGGCCAGGCCGAGGCTGGCGATGTTGGCCGAACCCACCGCATCGCCGGACAGCCAAAAGCGCCGTCGCACAAAGGCGTAGGTGGGCAGCTCAATACGCCGGGCGTGCAGATCTGCGAAGGCCGCGGCCCACCGGACCTCGGCGCCGCCGGTGAACATCTCCCCCGCCGCCCGCAGCAGCGAGTCAACCTCGGGGCGGCCCTTGGCCATCGTCACCACGGTCGACGCACGGTCCGTTGTCAGGGACTGTTCCACCGCGGACGTCAACGCCGCGCCCGGTCCCACCTCCAGGAACACGCCGGCACCCAGGGATTCGGCCAGCTGAACGCCCTCGACGAACCGCACCGGCCGCCGCACGTGGTCCACCCAGTACCCGACCGAGCCATAATCGGGGCCGGCCTGTTGCCCGGTCAGGTTGGACACCAAGGCAATTCGCGGCTCGGCCGGCGAGATCCCGGCCACCACCGCCGCGAAGTCGTCCATCATGGGTTCCATCAACGGCGAGTGAAACGCATGCGAGACCGCCAGCCGGTGCACCCGCGCGCCGCCGGCGGCCAACCGGTCGGCGACCGCTCCCACCGCGGCCTGCTCACCGGAGAGCACCAACGATTGCGGGCCGTTGACCGCCGCGACGCTCACGGCACCGTTCAGCATCGGGGCCACCTCGGCCTCGGTCGCGGCCACGGCGACCATCACCCCGCCGGCAGGCAGCGCCGCCATCAGCCGTCCGCGCGCCGCCACCAGCCGGGCCGCGTCGGGCAGCGACAGCGCTCCGGCCACGCACGCCGCGGCGACCTCGCCCACCGAGTGGCCGATCACCACATCCGGTGTCACACCGAAGGACTGCCACAGCGCGGCCAGCGCGATCTCCACCACGAACAGCGCCGGCTGGGCGAATTCGGTGCTCTGCAACAGCTCCGGGTCGGTGCCCCACATCACCTCGCGCAGCGGCAGCCGGGCGTGCGCATCCACCGCCGCGATGGCCTCATCGAAGGCGCGGGCGAACACCGGGAACCGCTCGTACAACTCGGCGCCCATGCCGAGCGACTGCGACCCCTGACCGGGAAAGACGAACACCCGCTTGCCCACCGACCGGGCCCGGCCGACCAGCACGGCCGGATCCGGGCGCCCGGACGCCAGCGCGGCCAACCCCGCGGTCAGGGCGGCGCGGTCGGCACCGACCAGCACCGCGCGATGCTCGAAGGCCGCCCGGGTGGTCGCCAGCGACCAGCCCACGTCCACCGACCGCGGCCCCGCGTCGGTGGTCAGCCGGTCCAGCAGCCGTTGCGCCTGACCGGCCAGCGCCTCGGGCGATCGGGCCGAAACCACCCATGGAACAACAGGATCGGATGTGACCTCGACGGATTCGGCGTCTCCCTCGGGTGGCGCGGGGGCCTGCTCCACGATGACGTGCGCGTTGGTGCCGCTGATCCCGAACGACGAGACACCCGCCCGCCGTATCCCGCCGTGATCCGGCCACGGCCGCGAATCGGTCAGCAGCGACACCGCACCGGCCGACCAATCCACGTGCGGCGACGGGACGTCCACGTGCAGCGTTTTGGGCAGCACCCCGTGCCGGATCGCCTGAATCATCTTGATCACCCCCGCCACCCCCGCGGCGGCCGAGGTGTGGCCGATGTTGGATTTGATGGACCCCAGCCACAGCGGGCGATCCACGGCGCGATCCTGCCCGTAGGTCGCCAGCAGGGCCTGCGCCTCGATCGGGTCCCCGAGCACCGTCCCGGTGCCATGGCCCTCGACCACATCCACGTCCGCGGCCGTCAGCCCCGCGTTGGCCAGCGCCGCCCGGATCACCCGCTGCTGCGACGGCCCATTGGGCGCGGTCAGGCCGTTCGACGCGCCGTCCTGATTCACCGCGGTGCCGCGCAGCACGGCCAACACGGGATGTCCCAGGCGCCGGGCGTCGGCCAACCGCTCCAGCACCAGGACGCCGGCACCCTCCGACCACGAAGTCCCGTCCGCCGCACCGGCGTACACCTTGCAGCGACCGTCGGGCGCCAGCGCGCGCTGGCGGCTGAACTCCACGAAGGCCGCGGGGGTGGCCATCACGGTCACGCCGCCGGCCAGCGCCAGATCGCATTCCCCCGAGCGCAGCGACTGCGCGGCCAGGTGCATGGAGACCAACGACGACGAGCACGCCGTATCCACCGACACCGCGGGGCCTTCCAGCCCCAACACGTAGGACACCCGGCCCGAGGTCACGCTGAGCGTCGAGCCGGTGAGACCGTAACCCTCCAGCTCCCCCTTGACCTCTCCGCCATAACCGGCGTGGATGACCCCGGCGAAGACTCCGGTCGCCGAGCCGCGCAGCGCGAAGGGGTCAATGCCGGCCCGCTCCAACGCTTCCCAGCAGATCTCCAGCATCATCCGCTGCTGGGGATCCATGGCCAGCGCCTCGCTGGGCCCGATGCCGAAGAACCCGGCGTCGAAGTCGCCCGCGTCGCGCAGGAAGCTGCCGTGGCGGGTGTACATCTTTCCCTTGGTGTCGGGGTCGGGGTCGTACAATCCCTCCACGTCCCAGCCGCGGTCGGCCGGAAAGTCCGACACCGTGTCGCGGCCCTGGATCACCAATTCCCACAGGTCTTCTGGCGATTCGACGCCGCCGGAGTAGCGGCACGCCATGCCGACCACCGCGATCGGTTCGGAAAGCCGGCCCTCCAGTTCCGCGACGCGCCGCCGGGTCCGCCGCAGATCCGCCGTCAGGCGTTTCAGGTAGTCGACGTGCTGCGAGGTGCCCGGCATCGTTGCTCCTTGCGGGGGGTCAGCGGCCGAGTTCTTCATCGAGGATCGCAAAGAGTTGACTTTCGGTGGCGGCGTCGAGGTCGTCGTCGAGGTGTTCGGCGTCGGAGAGGTCGCTCGGCGGCAGCGCGGCCAGCAGGCGCTGAATGCGCGCCCGCAGCACGGATCGGTCGTCGGCATTCCAGGTGGGCGCGCCGAGCAGCGCCTGCAGTTCGCGGGTGATGTCGTTGAAGCGGCCCATCAGATTCGGCGGTTCGTCGCCGCCGGCGGTGCCGGCGAGTTCGGTGTCGAGATGCGCGGCCAGCACGGTGGGCGTCGGGTAGTCGAAGATCAGCGTCGGCGAAAGGGTAAGTCCGGTAGCATTTTTGAGCCGGTTACGCAGTTCGACGGCGGTCAGTGAGTCGAAGCCGAGCTCCCGGAAGGCGCTGCCGGTGTTGATGTCCGCCGGATTGGGCACCCCCAGCACCATCGCGGCGTTGGCGCAGACCAGGTCGACCAGCTCGCGCTGTCGCGCCTCGGGGCTCAGCCCGTGCAGGCGCGCCGACAGGCCCGTCGTCGACGCCGTGACGTCCGCGTCGACGATGACGCGCCGGGTGGGGCCGGCGACGAGTTCGGACAGGAGCGGGGGCAGCGCGGCGACGTTGTCGGACAGGGCGGCCCGGTCCACCCGCGCGGCCACCAGCACCGGAGCGTCCGCCAGCATCGCGGCGTCGAACGCGGCCAGCGCCTGCTCGGTGGACAGCGGCGCCAGCCCGATCCTGCTCATCCGGGCCTTGTCGCGGTCCCCGAGGTGCGCGGTCATCGCCGACGCCTGCTCCCACAGGCCCCAGGCCAGCGACTGGCCGGGCAGTCCGTGGGCGCGCCGGTGGGCGGCCAGCCCGTCGAGGAAGCTGTTGGCCGCCGCGTAGTTCGCCTGCCCCGGGGTTCCCACGATCCCGGCCATCGATGAGAACACCACGAACGCCGAGAGATCGCAGTGCCGGGTGAGCTCGTGCAGGTTCCACGCCCCGTCGACCTTGGCGCGCAGCACCGCGTCCACCCGGTCGGGGGTCAGCGATGAGATCAACCCGTCGTCGAGAATGCCTGCGGCATGGATGATTCCGCGCAGCGGATACCGCGCCGGTATGTCGGCCAGCATCGCCGCGGCCGCCTCGGGGTCGGCGACATCGCAGGCCACCACCGACACCTGCGCGCCGGAGCGCTGCAGGTCGGACACCAGGTCGGCGGCCCCCGGCGCCCGGTCGCCGGTCCGGCTGACCAGCACCACATGGGCCACCCGGTAGCGGTCGACGAGGTGGCGCGCCAGCGCGGAACCGGCCATGCCGGTGCCGCCGGTGATCACCACGCTGGCCCCCGCCAGTCCGCCGCCGCAGCCGCTGAGCACCTCGCCGGGCCCGGACGGGACGGTCAGCGCGACCTTGCCGATGTGGCGTGCCTGGCTGACGTACCGATAGGCCGCTGCGGCGCAGCGAACGTCAAACATCTTCAGCGGCAACGGTTTTACCACCCCGTCCGCCAGCAGTCCGTTGATCTCGGCCAGCATGGCTGCGGTGCGGTCGGGTCCGGCCTCCATCAGGTCGAACGCCTGGTACACCGCGCCCCGATATTGTTTGGCGACGACGCCCGGATCCCGTACGTCGGTCTTGCCCATCTCGATGAAACGACCGCCGGGGGCCAACAGCCGCAACGACGCGTCGGTGAGCTCACCGGCCAGGGAATTGAGCACGACGTCGAAGCCGGCCCCGCCGGTCGACGACGCGAACGTGTTCTCGAACTGCGTCGTGCGGGAATCGCCGATGTGATCGTCGTCAAACCCCATCGCGCGCAGGGTGTCCCACTTGCCGCGGCTGGCGGTGACGAACACCTCGGCGCCCCAATGCCGCGCCAGCTGCACCGCGGCCATGCCCACCCCACCGGTGGCGGTGTGCACCAGGACCCGCTCACCGGCGCGCAGCCCGCCCAGCACCGACAATCCGTACAGCGCGGTCAGGAACACCACCGGCACGCCCGCGGCCGCGACCAGCGACAGCCCCGGCGGCACCGGCGTCACCACGCGCTGATCCACCACCGCCTCGGAACCGACGACCCCGAGCAGCCCCATCACCGCGTCGCCGACGGCCAGGCCCGTCACGTCGGGCCCCACCTCGACGATGACGCCGGAACCCTCCGCACCCAGCTGGCCCCCGCCCGGATACATCCCCAGGGCCACCAGGACGTCGCGGAAGTTGACCCCGACCGCGGCCACCGCCACCCGCACCTGCCCCGCGGTCAATTCCGCTCGCGGGCAACGGCTTACCACGAGGTCCTCCAGGGTGCCCTCGCCGCCGGCGTCCAATCGCCAGTCCGCGGACGGCAACTCGACCGCGCCGCGCGCGCGCCCCGGTCGCAATCGCGCCGCATAGGCCACGCCCTGACGAACCACGACTTGGGGTTCGCCGCAACCGATCACCGCGTCGACGTCGACGGAGTCATCGGAGTCGATCAGCACCACCCGGCCCGGGTGCTCCGCTTGCGCCGAGCGCACCAGGCCCCACACCGCCGCGCCGGCCAGGTCCGCAACGTCCTCGCCGGCCAGGGCGACGGCCCCACGAGTGCGCACGGCTAGCACCCCTGCGGTGTCGTCGCGCAGCCAGGATTGCAGCACCGCCAATGCCTCGGTGGCCGCGGCGTGCACGGCCTTCACCACGTCGCCACCGTCCACGCCCGGCTCCCACAGCGTGGCGGCGGCGCCACCGCCGCCGAGCGCCACCGGCGACCAGGTGAGGTCGAGCAGCCCCTCGGCGGGCGAGCGCCGGGTGGGGGCCGCCGCCGTCAACTGCCCGGGTGTGACCGGGCGCATGGCCAACGACCGCACCGAGAGCACCGGCAGTCCCGCGCCGTCGGCCAATTCGACCGAGGCGGCGCCGGCGCCGGTCGGTGCGATCCGGACCCGCGCCCGCGACGCACCCGACGCGTGCAGCGACACGCCCTGCCAGGAGAACGGCAGCACGGTGTCGTCCTGGCCGGCGGCGACGCCGATAGCGTGCAACGCGGCGTCCAAAAGCACGGGGTGTATTCCGAAGCCGCCGTCGGGGGCGGCGGCGTCGGGCACGGCGATCTCGGCGAAGAGTTCGTCCCCGCGTTGCCACATCGCCCGCAGGCCCTTGAAGGCGTCGCCGTAGGCGTAGCCCCGCTGCGCCAGGCTTGCATAGGCGCCGGCGACGTCCACCGCGGTCGCCCCGACGGGCGGCCAGATCGAGAAGTCCGCGGCCGGTGTCACCTCACCCGGCCGCAGCATCCCCTCGGCATGCAACACCCACTCCGAATTCGGCTGCGCATCAATCGAATACACGGCCAGCCGCCGATGGCCCGACTCGTCGGGGCCGCCGACTACCAGCTGCACATCCACGGCCCCGGCCGCGGGCAGCAGCAAGGGAGCCGACAGGGTCAGCTCGTCGATCACCGCGCAACCGACCTCGTCGCCCGCGCGGATGGCCAGCTCGACGATTCCCGCACCCGGGAACAACACCGTCTCGCCCACCGCATGATCGGCCAGCCAGGGGTGGGCCGCCGTCGACAATTGGCCCGTCAGCACCACGCCACCGGAATCGGGCCGCGGCACCACCGCTCCCAGCAAGCCGTGCTCGGCGGCCGCCAGGCCCAGCGCGGCGACGTCGTGCGACCCGGTCGATCCGCCGGGAAGCCAAAAGCGCTGCCGGACAAACCCGTACGTCGGTAGGTCGACGCGGCGGCCACCGAGGCCGGACAGCGCGGCGCGCCAGTCCACCCCCACCCCGGCGACGTGGGCCGCCGCGGCGGACAGCCAGAAGCGGTGCAGGCCACCGTCCTCGCGGCCCAGCGACGGGATGACGCACGCGCCCTCGCCCGCGGGCACGGTTTCTTCGATGGCGGTCATCAGCACCGGGTGCGGACTGGATTCGACGAATACCCGATAGCCCGCATCGCACGCGCCGCGCACCGCCTTTTCGAATTGCACGGTGTGGCGGATGCTGTGGAACCAGTAGTCGGCGTTCAGGCCCGCGGTGTCCATCGGTTCGCCGGTGACCGTGGAGAAGAAGGCGACCGCGGACGATCGCGGCGCCAGGCCCTCCAGAGCGGCGGCGAGGGATTCGCGAATCGCGTCCACCTGCGCCGAATGCGACGCGTAGTCGACGTCGATCTTGCGGGCCCGGATGTCGTCGGCCTCGCATCGCTGCATCAGCTCCGCCAGGGCGTCCACCTCACCCGAGACCACCACCGCCGCAACGCCGTTGACGGTCGCGATGTTGAGTCGTTCGCCCCAGTCGGCAATGAGCTGCTCGGCGCGCGACAGGCTGCAGGCCAGCGAGACCATGCCGCCCCGGCCCGACAACTGCACCAGCAGCCGGCTGCGCAGCGCGACCACGCGGGCGGCGTCTTCCAGCGACAGCCCGCCCGCCACGCAGGCCGCCGCGATTTCGCCCTGCGAATGGCCGATCACCGCGTCGGGCGTCACGCCCACCGAGCGCCACAGCTCGGCCAGCGACACCATCACCGCCCACAGCGCCGGCTGCACCACGTCGACCCGGTCCAGTCCGGGTGCGCCCGGCGCGCTGCGGATGACGTCGATCAGCGACCAGTCGACGTGTTCGGCGAGCGCCTTCTCGCAGAGCTGCAGGTGCTCGGCGAACACCGGTGAACTGTCCAGCAATTGGGCGCCCATGCCGACCCATTGCGAACCCTGGCCGGGAAACACGAACACCGTCTTGCCCGTCTGCTGCGCCCGGCCCACCACCAGGCCCGCGCCCTGCTCGCCGGCCGCCAGGGCCGCCAGCCCGCGCAGCAACTGCGCGCCGTCGGCGCCCACGATCACCGCCCGGTGCTCGAAGCGCGACCGCGTCGCGATCAGCGACCAGCCCACGTCGAGGACCCGCACCCGGGGATCGGCCTTCACGCGGGCCAGCAGCCGCGCGGCCTGGTTCGCCAGTGCCTCACCCGAACGGGCCGACAGCACCCACGGCACGATGACGTCATCGCCTGTGGGCGCGGCGTTTTCCGGCTCCTCGACGTACTGCTCCACGATGACGTGCGCGTTGGTGCCGCTGATGCCGAACGACGAGACGCCCGCGCGCCGCGGCCGGTCCACGGCCGGCCAGGGCCGCTGTTCGGTCAGCAGCGACACCGCCCCGGCCGTCCAATCCACGTGCGGCGTCGGCTCATCGACGTGCAACGTCTTGGGCATCACCCCGTGCCGGATCGCCTGCACCATCTTGATCACCCCGCCGGCGCCCGCGGCGGCCGAGGTGTGACCCATGTTCGATTTGATCGAGCCCAGCCACAGCGGCCGATCGTCCGGCCGGTCCTGGCCGTAGGTGGCCAGTACCGCTTGGGCCTCAATGGGATCGCCGAGCGTGGTGCCCGTCCCGTGGCCCTCGACCAGATCGACGTCGGCGGTGCCCAGCCGCGCGTTGGCCAGCGCCGCCCGGATCACCCGTTGCTGCGACGGCCCGTTGGGCGTCGCCAGGCCGTTGGAGGCGCCGTCCTGATTGACCGCCGACCCGCGCACCACCGCGAGCACCGAGTGCCCGTGCCGCCGCGCGTCGGCCAGCCGTTCCAGCACCAGCACGCCGACGCCCTCGGAGAACCCGGTGCCGTCGGCGGCACCCGCGTACGCCTTGCACCGGCCGTCGGCGGCCAGGGCGCGCTGGCGGCTGAACTCGATGAACATCGCCGGCGTGGCCATCACGGTCACGCCGCCGGCCAGCGCCAGATCGCATTCGCCGGCACGCAATGACTGCGCCGCCAGATGCAGTGCCACCAACGACGACGAACACGCCGTGTCCACCGAGACGGCCGGGCCCTCGAACCCCAGCGAATAGGCCACCCGGCCCGAGGCCACACTCAGCGTCGAGCCGCGCAGGCCGTAGCGCTCCAGGTGGCCCGGCACCCGGCCCTGGCCCCCGTAGGAGCCGTGGAATATGCCGGCGAACACACCGGTCGCCGAACCGCGCAGGGTGACGGGGTCAATTCCGGCCCGCTCCAACGCCTCCCAGGACACCTCGAGCAGCAGTCGCTGTTGCGGGTCCATCGCCAGCGCCTCGCTGGGCGCGATGCCGAAGAACGCGGCATCGAAATCGCCGACGTCCGAGAGGAATCCGCCGCATCGCGCGTAGGACTTGCCCACCGCGTCGGGGTCGTCGTCGAACAGGCCCGTCAGGTTCCAGCCGCGGTCGGCGGGGAATTCGGTGACCACGTCGCGGCCCTCGACGACCATCTGCCACAACGCCTCTGGCGAATTCACTCCACCCGGATACCGGCAGCCCATGCCCACCACCGCCACCGGTTCGGCTGCGCTATCCGCTAACAAGGCCAGGTATTGGCGGGTTTCGCGCTTGAGCCGGTCGTTTTCCTTCAGCGAATGGCGAAGGGCCCGGACGAGCTCTTCGGTGTTGCCGTTCATGGCAGGCGGCCCCTCATGTCACTCATGGCGATACTTCCTGCCGTCGCACCGCAAAAAACGCGGACGAGGATCAGTGCCAACGCAACAACACCAGCTCGGAACAGAACCCAGGCCCCATGGCGAGCATCAGACCGGGGCTGTCGCTCGGCGGCGGTTTGGCCATGGTGTCGCGCAGCACGTGCAACACCGAGGCCGACGACAGGTTGCCGATCTCGCCGAGCGACCGCCAGGTCAGTTCGAGGGCTTCGGGCGGCAGGTCGAGCGCGGAGTTGATCGCCTCGATGACCTTGGGGCCGCCGGGGTGGCTCACGAACGCGCCGATGTCCGCCGTGGTCAACCCGTGGCACCCGAGGAATCCGGTGACGTCGTCCTCGATGTATTGCTCCACGACGGCGGCGACATCCTTGGACAGGACCAGTTCGAAACCGCCTGCGCGCACGTCGAAGCCCATGGTGCGCAGGGAATCGGGATACAGGTGGCTGCGTGAGTCGAGGATGCTGGGCCCGCTGGCCACCAGTTGCTCGGCGCGCCGCTGCCCGACGGCCACCACGGCCGCGGCACCGTCGGCGAACAGGGCGCTGCCGACCATGCCGGCCAGCGACGGCGTGTATCCGGGATAGGTCAGCGAGCAGAGCTCGACGGAGATCAGGGCGGCGACGGCGTCGGGTGCGCCGCGCAGGTAGTCGTTCATGCGGGCCACACCCGCGGCGCCGGCCACGCAGCCCAGCCCGAACAGCGGCACCCGCCGCACGTCGTCGCGCAGGCCGAGCTTCGCGGCGATGCGGGCGTCCACGGAGGGCACCGCCAGGCCGGTGACGGTGGTGGTGATGAGCACGTCGACGTCCTCGGGCCGCAGGCCCGCCTCGTCGAGCGCGCCGGACAGCGCCTCAGCGCCCAGCTTGACGGCGTGTTCGGTGAAGATCCGGTTCGCCAGGCCGAAGTCGGTCAGCGCGGGGTACTGCTCCAGCGGCAGCACCAGGTGGCGGCTGCCGACTTTGGCGCTGGCGTGCAGCTGCCGGACGATGTCCTCGTAATCTTCGAACTCCGGGATGCTGACGAAGAAGTCGGTGAGCTCGCGCTGGGAGTATCGGTGCGGCGGTAACGCACCGAAGACGCCGGCGACGACGCTCATTGTTCTCCCACCCCTTGGTGACGAGGACCCGGCCCGTAGCGTTCAACCGGATCGCTTTGAGCCCGAAGTCTAGTCTGCCTGTCCCTGCCCGTCAGGGAAAACAACGCCATCTCAGCCGCCACCACCCAGCCGGCTCTTGAGCCGATCGGCGCTGGCCAGGACGCTTTCGATCTGCTCGGCGACCCGAACCGGCGCGGTGCCGCCGCGCGCGTCGCGCGAGGACACCGAGCCCTCGATCGTCAGGACCTCGCGGACCGCCGGCGTGAGGTCGGGGCTGATGGCGGCCAATTCGTCGTCGGTCAGCTCGTCGAGTCCGACGGCCCGCTGCTCGGCGGCGCGCACCGCGGCCCCGGCGGCCTCGTGCGCCGACCGGAACGGCACCCCCTGGCGCACCAGCCATTCGGCGATGTCGGTGGCCAGGGTGTAGCCGGCCGGCGCCAGGGCGGCCATCCGCTCGACGTCGAAGGTCAGGCTGGCCACCAGCCCGGCCATCGCCGGTGCCACCAGCTCGAGCTGGGCGACCGAATCGAACACCGGCTCCTTGTCTTCTTGCAGGTCACGGTTGTAGGCCAGCGGCTGGGCCTTCAGCGTGGCCAGCAGGCCGGTCAGGTTTCCGATCAGCCGGCCGGACTTGCCGCGCGCCAGCTCGGCGATGTCGGGGTTCTTCTTCTGCGGCATGATCGAGCTGCCGGTCGACCACGAATCGTGCAGCGTGACGTAGCCGAATTCCGTCGAGCTCCACAGGATGATGTCCTCGGCCAGCCGGGACAGGTCCACGCCGATCATGGCGAACACGAAGGCGGCCTCCGCGGCGAAGTCCCGGGATGCGGTGGCGTCGATGGAGTTGTCGGCGGCGGCGGCGAAACCCAGTTCCGCGGCGATCGCGTCGGGGTCCAGGCCCAGCGACGAGCCGGCCAGCGCCCCCGAGCCGTAGGGCGACACCCCGGCGCGCCGGTCGAAGTCGACGATCCGGTCGACGTCGCGCAGCAGCGGGTGGGCGTGGGCCAGCAGGTGATGGGCCAGCAGCACCGGTTGGGCGGATTGCAGGTGGGTCTTGCCCGGCATGATGGCGCCGGGGTGGGCGGCGGCCTGGGCGGCCAGCGCGCCGACGACGTCGAGCGCCCCGGCTGCGACCCGGCGCACCGCGTCGCGCAGCCACATCCGGAACAGGGTGGCCACCTGGTCGTTGCGCGACCGGCCGGCCCGCAGCCGCCCGCCCAGGTCGGGTCCCACCCGGTCGATCAGTCCGCGTTCCAGCGCCCCGTGCACGTCCTCATCGGTGACCAATGGCGAGAAGCTGCCGTCGGCGACGTCGGAGGCGAGCTGGTCGAGGCCGGCCAGCAGCCCGTCGCGCTGCTCCTCGTCCAGCAGCCCGGCGCGGAACAGGATCACGGTGTGGGCCCGCGAGGCGACGATGTCGTAGGGGGCCAGCACCCAGTCGAAGTGGGTGGACTTACTCAGCGCCCTCAGCGCATCCGACGGGCCGTCGGCGAACCGCCCGCCCCACAGTGATCCTTCGCGAGTGCTCACGCGTCGGCCGGGCCCTTCGGCGCCTGGTCCCGGCGCGACGCGATCTTCGACGACAGTCCGTGCACGTAGACGAAACCCTTTGCGGCCGACTGGTCGAAGCTGTCGCCCTCGTCGTAGGTGGCCAGGTTGAAGTCGTACAGGGATTCGGCGCTGCGCCGGCCGTTGACGGCAATGTGGCCGCCGTGCAATACCATTCGCACTTCGCCGGTCACGTGTTCCTGGGTCTTGGCGACGAAGCTCTCCAGCGCGTCCTTCAGCGGTGAATACCACAGCCCGTCGTAAACCAGCTCGGCCCAACGCTGATCGGTGTGCCGCTTGAACCGGCCCAGCTCGCGCTCCAGCGTGACGTGCTCGAGCTCGGTGTGCGCGGTGATGAGCACCATGGCACCGGGCGCCTCGTAGATCTCGCGGCTCTTGATGCCCACCAGCCGGTCCTCGACGACATCGAGGCGGCCGACGCCCTGGGCGCCGGCGCGGGTGTTGAGTTCCTCGACGGCGCCCAGCACCGACACCTTCTTGCCGTCGATCGTCACCGGCACGCCGCGCTCGAAACCGACGATCACCTCGTCGGGCGTGCTCCAGTTGAGGGTGGGATCTTCGGTGTAGGCGTAGACGTCCTTGGTCGGCGCATTCCAAAGGTGTTCCAGGAAGCCGGTTTCCACCGCCCGGCCCCACACGTTCTGGTCGATGGAAAACGGTGAGCGCTTGGTGACGTTGATCGGGATGGCGTTCTCCTCGGCGAACGCGATGGCCTTCTCCCGCGTCCAGGCGTAGTCGCGGACCGGCGCCAGCACCTCGAGATCGGGTGCCAGCGAGCCGAATCCGACCTCGAACCGGACCTGGTCGTTGCCCTTGCCGGTGCAGCCGTGGGCGACGATGCTGCCGCCGTGCTCGCGGGCCGCCGTCACCAGGTGCTTGACGATCAGCGGCCGGCTGATCGCCGACACCAGCGGGTAGCGATCCATGTAGAGAGCGTTGGACAGGATGGTGGGCAGGCAGTACCCCTCGGCGAACTCGTCGCGTGCGTCGACGACGACGGCCTCCACCGCGCCGCAGTCCAGGGCGCGCTGGCGAATGACCTCCATGTCTTCGCCGCCCTGGCCGAGGTCGATCGCCACCGCTACGACCTCGCGGCCGGTCTCCTTGCCGATCCAGCTGATGGCCACCGAGGTGTCCAGACCGCCGGAATACGCCAGGATGACGCGTTCTGACATGAACCAATCTCCTTACACTTGAAGCGCTTAGGTGAGTTTTTCCAACGTTGTGGCCAGCTCGGCGCCGGTCATCGGCTCTCGGGCGGCCACGAAGACGGTGTCGTCGCCGGCGATGGTGCCGACGACGTACGGTAGCGCCGCACGGTCGATCGCGCTGGCCAGATAGTTGGCACCGCCGGGCGGGGTGCGCAGCACCGCGAGGTTCGCGCTGGCGTCGGCCGAGACCAGCAGCTCGCCGAGCAGCCGGGACAGGCGCGCGGTGCCGCCCGATACGCCGCGCACCGGGCTGCCGTCCTCGGGCACGATGTAGACGCCGACACCGCCGTCGGCGCCGCGCAGCTTCACCGCGCCCAGCTCCTCGAGGTCCCGCGACAGGGTGGCCTGGGTGACCTCGATTCCCTCGTCGGCCAGCCGGGCCGCCAGTTCGCTTTGGCTGCTGATCGACGCCGACGACAGGATCGCCACAATGCGGTCCTGGCGGCCAGCCCGGGTGGTCTCGGGTGTGGCTTTCGAGCGGGTCATGAGCGCCGCTCCAAAAGCCATGCCAGCAACGCCTTTTGGGCGTGCAACCGGTTTTCGGCCTCGTCCCAGACAACGCTGGCCGGGCCGTCCATCACCTCGTCGGTGATCTCCTCGCCGCGGTGGGCCGGAAGGCAGTGCAGCACAATGGCTTCCGGGTCGGCCAGCGACAGCAGGCGGGCGTTGATCTGGTAGGGCCGAAACGGTGTGAGGCGGTCCAGCCCGTCGTCCTCCTGCCCCATCGACGTCCAGGTATCGGTGACCAGGACGTCCGCGCCGCCCGCGGCCGCATCGGCGTCGGCGGTGACGGTGACCGAGGCGCCGGTGTCCTCGGCGCGCCGCCGGGCCGCCGCCACGAACGCCGGGTCGGGCGTGAAACCGTCCGGGGCGGCGATCGTGACGTGGATGCCGGCCGTGACCCCACCCAGCATCAGCGAGTGCGCCATGTTGTTGGCGCCGTCGCCGAGGTAGGTCATCGTCAGGCCGCGCAGCGACCCCTTGCGCTCGGTGATGGTCTGCAGATCGGCGAGCACCTGGCAGGGATGGAATTCGTCGGAAAGCGCATTGACCACCGGCACGGTCGCGGTCGCGGCCATCGCCTCGAGGCGTTCCTGCCCGAACGTGCGCCAGACGATGGCATCGACGTAGCGCGACAGCACCCGCGCGGTGTCCTCCAGGGTTTCGTCGCGGCCCAGCTGGGTGCTGCGGGCGTCGACGACGACGGCGTGCCCGCCCAGTTGGGCGATGCCGACCTCGAACGAGAACCGGGTGCGGGTGGAGTTCTTGTCGAACAGCACCGCGACCCCGCGGGGGCCCTCCAGCGGGCGGGCGCGCAGCGGGTCCTTCTTGAGTTCGGCGGCCAGCGCCAGCACCTCGGCCTGCTCGGCGGGCGATAGGTCGTCGTCGCGGAGGAAATGCCTAGTCATCTGCGCCACTCCCAGCGGTGTCGAGAATGTCCGGCAGCGCCGCGACGAAGCCGTCGATCTGGGCTTCGGTGATGATCAGCGGCGGCGCCAGCCGGACGACGTCGGGGGCGGCCGCGTTCACCAGAAAGCCCGCGTCGCGGGCCGCGGCCTCGACGTCCTTGGCTTTCGGCGCGGTCAGAACCACGCCCTGGAGCAGCCCCTTGCCACGCACGTGGTCGACGAGCGGATGACCCAGCTCCTCGATGCCGTGGCTCAGCGCCTTGCCCAACATGGCGGCGCGAGTGATCAGATCGCCCTCGGCCAGCGCCTTGAGCACCGCCAGGGCGGCGGCGGCGCAGACGGGATTGCCGCCGAAGGTGCTGCCGTGCAGGCCCGGGGTCAGCAGGTCGGCGGCCGGCCCGACGGCCAGGCAGGCGCCGATGGGCAGGCCGCCGCCGAGCCCCTTGGCCAGCGTGACCACGTCCGGGACGATGCCGTCATGCTGGTGGGCGAAAAACGTTCCGGTGCGCCCCACCCCGGTCTGCACCTCGTCGAGCACCAGCAGGGCGCCGTGCCGTGCGGTGAGCTCGCGCGCGGCGGCCAGATACCCCTCGGGCGGGACCACGACGCCACCCTCTCCCATGATCGGTTCCAAGAAGACCGCCGCCGTGGTCGAATCGACGGCGCCGGCAAGCGCTTTGACGTCGCCGTAGGGCACATGGGTGACGCTGCCCGGTAGCGGCTCGAACGGCGCCTGCTTGGCCGGCTGGCCGGTCAGCGCCAGCGACCCCATGGTGCGGCCGTGGAAAGCGCCTTGCGCGGCAACGACTTTCGTTTTTCCGGTCAGGCGAGTGATCTTGAAGGCCACCTCGATGGCCTCGGTTCCCGAGTTGCAGAAGAACACCCGCGCCTGGACCCCGAGCTGTTCGACCAGCGCCTCGGCCAGCGCGATACCCGGCTCGGTGGCATACAGGTTGGACGTATGGCCCAGCGTGTTGAGCTGGGTGGTGACCGCGTCGATCACCGCGGGGTGGCGGTGACCGAGCACGTTGACCGCGATACCGCCGAGCAGGTCGACATAGGTCTTCCCGTCCACGTCGGTGACCACGGCGCCGTCGCCGCTGGCCAGGGCCATCGCCGGGGTGCCGTAGTTGTTCATCATCACGGCCTCCCAGCGCTGCTTCACAGCGGCCGTCGCCGTCGCGCTCATGCGCTCACCACCTTGGTGCCGGTGCCCGCATCGGTGAAAAGCTCGACCAGCACACAGTGTTCGACCCGACCGTCGATGACGTGCGCGCTGGGCACACCCGCGGTGACCGCCCGCAGGCACGCCTCGACTTTGGGGATCATGCCCGCCTCCAGCGTGGGTAGCAGTTGCGACAATGTGGCCGTGTCGATCTCGCTGACCAGCGAACCGCGGTCGGGCCAGCTGGTGTACAGGCCTTCGACATCGGTGAGCATCAGCAGCTTCTCGGCCCCCAGCGCCTCGGCCAGCGCCGCCGCGGCGGTGTCGGCGTTGATGTTGTGCACCACGCCCTCGGCGTCCGGCGCCAGCGTCGACACCACCGGAATGCGGCGCGCCGCAATCAAATCCAGCACGGCGGCCGTGTTCACCCGTTCGACGTCGCCCACCAGGCCGATGTCGGTGGCCACGCCGTCCACGGTGACGCTGCGCCGCACGGCGGTGAACAGCTGGGCGTCTTCGCCGGTGATCCCGACGGCATACGGTCCGTGCGCGTTGATCAGGTTGACCAGTTCGCGGCCGACCTGCCCGAACAACACCATCCGCGCCACGTCGAGCACTTCGGGTGTGGTGACCCGGAATCCGCCCTTGAAGTCACCCGTGATGCCGAGTCGGCGCAGCATCGCGGTGATCTGCGGGCCGCCGCCGTGCACGACGACCGGATGGACGCCGCAGTTGCGCAGGAACGCCATGTCGGCGGCGAAGGCGTGCCGCAGCGTGTCGTCGGTCATGGCGTTGCCGCCGTACTTGATGACGACGACCTTGCCGTGCAGCTGTTTGAGCCAGGGCAGGGCTTCGGCGAGCACCTGCGCCTTGACCACGGTCGACAACGCTTCGGTGGCGGAGCTCATGAGCTGTAGGCCGAATTCTCTTCGACGTACCCGTACGACAGGTCGGTGGTCCGGATGGTGGCCCGCTGCTCGCCGAGCCGCAGGTCGACCGTGATGTCGATGTCGGCCCCCGACAGGTCAATCTCGCGCGCGCCCGGTACCGGAACCCCGCCCGAGAAGACCGCAAACCCGTTGAACGACACCGTGATCCGGTCCGGATCCAGGTCGATGGGCGCAATCCCGACGGCGGCCAGCACCCGGCCCCAGTTGGGATCCGACCCGAACACCGCCGTCTTGACCAGGCTGTCGCGAGCGATCGTCCGGGCCGCGACCAGGGCGTCGTCCTCGGAGGCCGCCCCTTGCACGGTGACGTTGACCCGCTTGGTGACGCCCTCGGCGTCGGCCTGCAGTTGCGCGCACAGGTCGTCACACACCCGCAGCACGGCGCCGTCGAGTGCGGCCTGGCTGGGCGCGATCCCGCTGGCGCCCGACGTCAGCAGCAGCACCGTGTCGTTGGTCGAGCACGCGCCGTCGATGTCGAGCCGGTCGAAGGTGCGGGCGGTGGCGTGGCGCAGCGCGCGGTCCAGGGCCGCCGCGTCGACGGCCGCGTCGGTGGTGAGCACGCAGAGCATCGTCGCCAGCGACGGTGCGAGCATGCCGGCGCCCTTGGCCATCCCGCCGACCATCCAGTTGTCCGGATGGTGCAGCGCAATCTGTTTGGGCACGGTGTCGGTGGTCATGATCGCCTGGGCGGCCTCGTCACCGCCGGACAGGCCGCCGGCCATGTCCTGCACGATCGTGCGCACGCCGGCGAGCACCTTGTCCATCGGCAACCGGTCACCGATCAGCCCGGTGGAGCACACCGCGACCTCGATGGCCCCGGTTTCGGTTCCCCAATCCGAGAGGGCGGCCGCGACGGCCTCGGCGGTGGCGTGGGTGTCCTGGAATCCGCCGGGTCCGGTGCAGGCGTTGGCGCCGCCGGAGTTGAGGATCACCGCGCGCAGCGCGCCGCTGCTCAGCACCTGCTGGCTCCACAGCACCGGTGCCGCCTTGACCTTGTTGCGGGTGAACACCCCGGCGGCGGCGTAGTCGGGGCCCTCGTTGAACACCAGGGCCAGGTCGCGGTTGCCCGAGGCCTTGATCCCGGCGGCGATGCCGGCGGCCCGGAATCCCGCCGGCGCGGTGACGCCCTGTTCCCGCAGCAACCGCGACTGCCCGGCCGCTACGACAGATGGCGCCGCTCCCGCTCCCCCGGCCACGCCGGCGTCATCGTCGCTGGCGCGCGTCACGGCGCCACCCCGATCACCGAGAGTCCTTCGGTCTCCGGCCAACCCAGCGCCAGGTTCATCGACTGCACGGCCGCGCCGGCGGTTCCCTTGACCAGGTTGTCGATCGCGGCGATCGCGACGAAGGTCTGCGCCGCCTCGTCCACCGCGACCGCGATGTGCGCCGCGTTGCTGCCGATCACCGCTCCAGTGCGGGGCAGTTGTCCCTCGGGCATCAGGTAGATGAAAGGCTCTGCGTGGTAAGCCTTTTCGTAGGCTTCCCGCAGCTGCGCCAGCGGCGCGCGGGTGCGCGCGGTGCAGGTGGCCAGGATGCCGCGGGAGGTCGGGATGAGCACCGGGGTGAACGACACCGTGACGTCGCGGCCGGCGGCGGCCCCCAGGCCCTGGGCGATCTCGGGCGTGTGCCGGTGCGCGCCGCCGATGTTGTAGGCCCGCGCCGACCCGATGACCTCCGCGCCCAGCAGGTCGGTCTTGGCCGCCCGACCGGCACCGGACGTCCCGCTGACGGCGACCACGGTGACGGCGGGCTCGATGAGGTCCGAGGCCACCGCGGGCAGCAACGCCAGTAACGCCGCGGTCGGGTAGCAACCCGGCACCGCGATGCGGCGGGCGCCGCGCAGCCGCTCACGGGCGCCGGGCAGCTCCGGCAGCCCGTAGGGCCAGCTGCCGGCGTGCGGGGACCCGTAGAACCGCTCCCACGCGTCGGCGTCGGTGAGCCGGAAGTCGGCGCCGCAGTCGACGATCAGTGTGTCGTGGCCGAGCCGTTCGGCCAGCGCCGCCGAATGACCGTGCGGCAGGGCCAGAAACACCACGTCGTGGCCGGCGAGCACGTCGAGCTCGGTCGGCTCCACCACCCGCTGGGCCAGCGGGGTGAGGTGCGGGTGGTGCTCACCGAGCGTGCTGCCGGCGCTGGCGGCGGCGGTCACCGCGCCGATCGTCAGGCGCCCGTGCGCGTAGGCCGGGTGGCCGAGCAGCAGGCGCAGGATTTCACCGCCCGCGTAGCCGCTGGCACCGGCAACCGCCACCTTCATTTCGTCGGCCATTCCGCCGATTCTGCATGGTTATGCAGTGCTTTGCAAATCCATTCCGCTAGCCGCGCAGCTCCGCGCCGACCGCCTCGGCGGCGCGGCGCACCGCGGCGTCGCGAGCCGCGGTGGCGTCGTCCTCGGTGAGCGTGCGGTCGGGGGCGCGGAAGCGCAGCGCGAAGGTCAGCGATTTGCGGTCCTCGCCGACCTGCGGGCCGGTGAACACGTCGAACAGCTGCAGGTCTTCGAGCAACTCCCCTGCGCCCTCGCGCACGGCGTCGGCCACCGCCTGGGCCGGCACCTGGGCGGGCACCACCAGGCTGAGGTCCTGGAAGACGGCCGGGAACGGCGACACCCGCGGCGCCGGCAGTGTCAGGGGGATGGGAATCGCGTCGAGATCGAGCTCGAGGGCGCAGGTGCCCTTGGGCAGCCCGGAGCGCTCGATCACCGCCGGATGCAGCTGGCCGGCGTGGCCCACCAGGGTGTCGCCGACGAGCACCTCGGCGCACCGCCCCGGATGCCAGGGCAAATATTGCGCCGCCCGCAATCGCACGTCGATCCCGCTGGCGCGGGCGATGATGCGCACCGCCTCGAACGCGTCGGCGGCCTCGGCGCGGCGGCCGGGGCCCCAGGGCCCGCGGTGTTCGCGCAGGCCGGTCAGCACCGCGGCGACGTGCTGGGGTTGGCGCGGCAACGACGCGTCGAGCGCGGCGATCTCGGCGTCGGTGGGCCGGCGGTCGACCGGGACGAGGTCCACCGCGCGCGTGTCCGCGGTCGGCCGGACCACCTGCGCCAGGGCATACAGGGAGATGTCGACCAGGCCGCGAGAGACGTTGCGCACCAAGGCTTCCAGCAATGCCGGCAGCAGCGTGGTGGCCAGGTGCGGGCGGTCGGCCTCGAGGGGGTTGAGCACGTCGGTGGTGGTGCGTCGCGGGTCGTCGGCCGGCAGGCCCC
Organism: Mycobacterium sp. NGS33; assembly: GCF_059812885.1. Classification (NCBI taxonomy): domain Bacteria; kingdom Bacillati; phylum Actinomycetota; class Actinomycetes; order Mycobacteriales; family Mycobacteriaceae; genus Mycobacterium; species Mycobacterium sp. NGS33. The sequence goes on from NZ_JCALDN010000001.1 coordinate 76,177, forward strand.
ACAGGTCGAACACGCCCGCGGGCAAAAACGGGGTCGGCAGGATCTCCACGAAGCCGGACTCGGCCAGCGATCTGCCGATGGCGCGGCGGCGCTTCTGCACGGCGGACAGGCCCCGGCCGGCCGGCGCCGACGGCAACACCGACGGAATGACCTCGAGCCCCTCCAGCCGCAGCACCTCCTCGACGAGGTCGGCGGGCTGCAGCAGGTCGGGACGCCAGCTGGGTGGCGTCACCGTCAGCACGCCTCCCCCTCGCCCCTCCTCTGGGCCCGCCACGTCGGCCCCGATCTGGGCGAGCCGCCTGGCGGTGGTGCCCGGCGCATAGCCCACCCCGGCCAGGCGGTCCGGCAGGTCGGCGGCGATGTCGATTGGCGGCAGCGACCAGTCGTCGCGCGGCGGGTCGCCGCGCCAGTCGGTGAGGGCGCCGGCGACCACGCCACCGGCGATGTCGGCGAGCAGGGTGGCGCAGCGGTCCAGCGCGGCCACCGAGATGGCCGGATCCACTCCCCGCTCGTAGCGGCGGGCGGCTTCACTGGGCAGATGCAGCCGGCGCTGGGTGCGCGACACCGCGGCCGGGTCCCAGACCGCGGCCTCGAGCAGCACGTCGGTCGAATCGGCGCGCACCTCGGTGCTCGCCGCGCCCATCACGCCGCCGATCGCGGTGGTCGCGGTGTCGTCGACGATGAGGACGTCGGCCGGGTCGAGTGTGCGTTCGATGTCGTCGAGGGTCACCACGGTCTCCCCGGGCCGCGCGAAGCGCACGGCGAAGGTTCCGGTGATGCGGTTGCGGTCGTGGGCGTGCATCGGGTGTCCGAGCTCGAGCATCACGTAGTTCGTCACGTCGACGGCCGGGGAGGTCGCGCGGATGCCGGACAACAGCAGCCGGCGCTGCAGCCACCACGGCGACACGGCGGCGGGGTCGATGCCGGTGACCGGGCGCAGCGCGAACCGCCGCACCCCGGTGCCGGGCTGCACGGTCAGCGGCCAGGCCTCGCCGTCGACCGGCAGCGGCTTGATCACCTGGCTGCCGGCGGGATCGACGAAGTCCAGGTCGTAGGCGCAGGCGACCTCGCGGGCCAGGCCCCGCAACGACATGCAGTAACCGCGGTCCGGTGTGATCGCCAGGTGGAAGACCACGTCGTCGAGCCCCAGCACCGCGGCGGCGTCGGCGCCGGGGCCGGCGGTACCCGGCGGCAGCACCAGGATCCCGGAATGGTCGGCGCCCAGGCCCAGTTCGGCCGCCGAGCAGATCATTCCGTCGGAGGTGCGGCCGTAGGTCTTGCGGGTGGCGATGGTGAAGTCGCCGGGCAGTGTGGCGCCGGGCAGTGCCGCAACGATGAGGTCACCGACAGCGAAGTTGGTTGCGCCGCAGACGATCTCGCGGTCCTGGCCTTCACCGACGTCGACGTGGCAGAACCGGATCGGCTTCTTGAAACCGGTGAGTTCTTCGATGCCGGTGACCCGGCCCACCGTCAGCGGGCCGGCGACCGGTCCCAGGGTGACGACCTCCTCGACCTCGTGGCCGATGCGCACCAGCGTCTGCTCCAGCTCGGCGGGGGCGACGTCCCAATCCGGTGCGCCGGCCGCCACGATCTCGCGCAGCCAGCTGTACGGGACGCGCATCAGGCACCCACCCCGAACGGAAGCGAGAACCGCACGTCGCCCTCGACCATGTCGCGCATGTCCGGAATCCCGTTGCGGAACTGCAGGGTTCGTTCCAGCCCCATGCCGAACGCGAAGCCGGAGTAGACGTCCGGGTCAATCCCCGCGGCGCGCAACACGTTTGGATGCACCATTCCGCAGCCGCCCCATTCCACCCAGCCGGGGCCGCCCTTCTTGCCGACGAACCAGACGTCGACCTCGGCCGACGGCTCGGTGAACGGGAAGAAATGCGGCCGGATCCGGGTGCGCGCCTCGGGACCGAACTCGGCGCGCGCGAACGCGTCCAGCGTTCCCCGCAGGTGCGCCATGGTCAGGCCGCGGTCCACCGCCAGGCCTTCGACCTGGTGGAACACCGGGGTGTGGGTGGCGTCGAGTTCGTCGGTGCGAAAGGTGCGGCCGATCGAGACGATGTAGACGGGCAGCTCGCGGGCGAGCAGGGTGCGCACCTGCACCGGCGACGTGTGGGTGCGCAACAGCTGCCGGGAACCGTCGGGCGCGATGTAGAAGGTGTCCTGCTCGCTGCGCGCGGGGTGGTCGGCCGGGAAGTTCAGCGCGTCGAAGTTGAACTGCTCGGTCTCCACCTCCGGGCCCTCGACCAGTTCCCAGCCCATCGCGATGAACGTGTCGGCGATGTGCTCGGCCAGGATCGTGATCGGGTGCCGCGCGCCGGCCGGCTGCCGGGTCGACGGCAGCGTGACGTCGACGCCCTCGGCGACCAGCACCGCGGCGTCGCGCTCGGCCCGCAGGACCGCCAGCCGCTCGTCGTAGCCCTGCTGGGCGTCGGTCCGGGCGGCGTTGACCCGCTTGCCCGCATCGGCGCGCTGGTCCTTGGGGACGCCGCCGAGCGCCTGGCGAGCCAGGGCCAGCGGTGCGCGGTCGCCGAGGTGCTCGGTCTTGGCCCGGGCCAGTGCGTCGAGATCGCCGGCCCGCGCGAAGGCCTCCCGGGCGGCGCTGACCGCTGCGGTCAGGGCTTCCGGCGACAGATCGACGGGTTGATCACCCACGCGGCGACACTCTCCTTGCTGACGAGGCTGGTCGGGGCTACCCGCATCGATGTGCTTCCGCGCGGCACGGGTCGAGTGCTGATCATAGTGATTCGGCGCGTGGCGCCCGCCGGGCGCTTGGTGTTGGGCCGCCGACGGCGGTGATGGGCTAGCCGGCGACGGCCGGCTGCGGCCCGCCCAGCGTCTCGTCACCCAGCGCGGGGACCTCCGGGGTGGCGACGCCCCGAGTGCCGGCGAGCTTCGCCAGCTTGTAGGCGACGAACGCACCCACGAGACCGAACACCGGCGTCGCCGCCATGGTCCCCCAGTGGTGGGCCAGCATCAGGAAGCCGAAGCCCGAGGACAACGCCAGCATCAGGTAGCGCGCGGGCGTCCAGTGGATCGGCTGCCGGAACCGGGCGGACACCAGGACGCCCAGGATCACGGCGACGGTGTGGCCGGCGTCGGTGAAGTCGCCGCCGATGATCGCCGAGGCGATGCCCGCCGACACCCACCAGCCGACCCAGGCGGCCCGCCAGCGCGACGGGATGACCGCCGTCATCGCGCCGAGCACCGCCAGCGCGCCGTAGCTCATGCCGACGTCGCTGGCCCGGGTGATCGACACGGGGAGCCAGCCGAACTCGACGGACGCCGCCAGGGCGGCGGCGACCAGCAGCGTCGCGCCGATGTGGCCGACGAGGAACGCCACCACCAGCCGGATGGTGCGCAGATGCAGCTCGGCGAGCGCCAGCAGGCAGGTCAGGAAGGGCAGCCAGAAGTACAGCGGGCCGGCGTCGACCACGAGCGCGCTGCCCAGCAGCGTGCCCAGGTGGCCGTGGGCCAGGTTGTGCACGTTGGTGCTGGCGCGCTGGACGATGACGTCATGGGCGTGCGGGCCGAGGGCCAGGATGGCGCAGCTGATGGCGAGCAGCAGCGCCGCATACCCCACAGTGAATTGGACCCGGGCGAGCCGGGACACGATGCCCCCTAGCATTGGCATCCATTATGGCTGCGGTTTTGTCTCGGCTGTGTCATCAGGGCCTGACAACTCCTTAAGAGTCTTGAGGCGATATATCGCCAAATCGTCGGGAATGCCGGCGGGCTTCGGCCCGAAGACCGGCTTCCTCGTGCGTTTGGCCTCGACGCCTAACGCGTCCAACTCGCTTTGCGGTATGAGATCTAACGTTGAACTCGACACCATGATTCCACCCTTGGTGGCTCTTTCCATAACTCGTGCGGCGATATTCACATCGACGCCGAGCCAGTCGGCGGCCAGCCGCTGCGGGCGCCCGGTGTGGATTCCCACCCGCATCCTGGGCGTATAGCCGTCCACGTCGACCGATTTCAGCGCGTCCTTGGCCGCCAGCACGGCGCGCACCGCGACCATCGGATCGCCGAAGACCGCCATGAGGCCGTCGCCCATCCGCTTGACGATGTGACCGCCGGCGTCGAGCAGGGGCGGCTCGAGCGCCCGCGCCACCTGTCGCAGCAGCACCAGCGCCGCGTCGTCGCCGGCTTGCAGGGACCACGTCGAGAACCCGACCAGGTCGGTGAAGACCAGCGTCACCTCCGGGTTCGCCGGCCGGCGCGACACCCCTTCGGTCAGCGCCTGCCACACCTGCAGCACCCCGAGGCCGACCTCGCGCGACACCGCGTCGCGGTCGCCCAGCAGCCGGTCGGCGGCGCGCGCCGCGGCGCGCGGACCGCCCTCGCCCGCCGTGGACAGCGGATCGCCGAACTCGGGGTCGCCGGGCAGCAGTCGGCGCGCACGCCGGATGAACGCAACCGCCCCGGGACTGCGGTTGCGGCTGTGCAGCCATTGACTCGCGCTGTGCACCGACAGAGGCGAGCGCGACGGAGCGGACTGCGCCTCGGATTCTTCGGGCTCACCCGGGTCCAGATCGCGACGCGCGAGTTCCACCTGGCCAGGTTATTTGGTTTTCTTCGAGGCAGGCAATGACGGCCGTGCCGTATGTGTCAGACGTCGCATCAAACCGCCTGATCACGGTGCTGCCACACCGGTGTGGAAGCTCGATAACACCCGGGTCGACACATCGCCGAAATCGTAGACAACGCGCGTTGTCAAAGTTATCGTGAGCGCAATCGGAGCAGGAGGCCGCGATGACTGGCACTGTGCATGCGGGCGGGATCGAACCCGCCGATCCGCTCGGACCAGATTCTTTGACCTGGAAGTATTTTGGCGACCTGCGCACCGGAATGATGGGCGTGTGGATCGGGGCGATCCAGAACATGTACCCCGAACTCGGCGCGGCCGTCGAGGAGCACTCGATCCTGCTGCGGGAGCCGCTGCAGCGGGTCGCCCGGTCGGTCTACCCGATCATGGGCGTGGTCTACGACGGCGACCGGGCATCGCAGACCGGCCGGCAGATCACCAGCTACCACCACACCATCAAGGGCACCGACACCGCCGGGCGGCGCTATCACGCGCTGAACCCGGAGACCTTCTACTGGGCGCACGCCACCTTTTTCATGCTGATCGTCAAGGTGGCCGAGTACTTCTGCGGCGGTCTGACCGAGGCCGAGAAGCGGCAGCTGTTCGCCGAGCACGTCCAGTGGTACCGGATGTACGGCATGAGCATGCGCCCGGTGCCCGAAACCTGGGAGGAATTCCAGGAGTACTGGGAGCGCACCGGCCGCGAGACGCTGGAGATCAACCGGGCGACGCTGGACATCTTCCAAATGCGAATCCCCAAGCCGAAATTCGTGCTGATGCCCACCCCGATCTGGGACCAGATCTTCAAGCCGCTGGTCGCCGGTCAGCGCTGGATCGCGGCGGGATTGTTCGAGCCCGCGGTCCGCGAGAAGGCCGGACTGCACTGGACACCGGGCGACGAGGTGTTGCTGCGCTTGTTCGGCAAGCTCGTCGAATTGGCCTTCCTGGCGGTGCCCGACGAGATCCGGCTGCACCCGCGCGCGCTGGCGGCCTACCGCCGCGCCCAGGGGCGGTTGCCCAGCGACGCGCCGCTGGTGGAGGCCCCGCCGTTCATGGCGCCGCCGCGCGACCGGCGCGGACTGCCGATGCATTACTTTCCGCCGTCGGCCCGCTCGCCGCTGGACCCCGCGCTGCAACCGGCCCGGGCCCTGATGGAACGCGCCGGCTCCCTGGTGCACACGACGCTGTCGCTGGCCGGCCTGCGCGCCGGCCGGGGCCGGCCGAAGCGGACCGTTACGGCCGCGTAGGCAGGTTCAGCGCGCGGGCGCTCTGATACAGGCAGATCGCGGCGGCGGACGCCACGTTGAGACTCTCCGCCCCACCGGCCATCGGGATCCGCATCCGGTGATCGGCCGCGGCCGCGATTTCGCTTGGCAGACCGTGTGATTCGGGGCCGAACAGCCACGCCGTCGGCGCCCCGAGCAGGTCGCCGGCCTCATCGAGCCGCGTCTCACCGTCCACGGTGGTGGCGAGCAGCCGCAGGCCCGCGGCGCGCAACGCGTCGACGGCGGCGAGCGTGTCGGGCGCGACGACCACCGGGACGGAGAAGATGCTGCCGGCCGACGCGCGCAGGCACTTGCCGTTGTACGGGTCGACGCTATGGCCGCCCAGGATCACACCGGCCGCGCCCAGGGCATCGGCGAGTCGGATGAGCGTGCCTGCGTTGCCCGGCTCGCTGATCTCGACGGCCACCGCGACCAGCGCGGGCGTGCCGGCCAGCACGTCGTGCAAGCGGGTCGCCGGCGTTTCGCACACGGCGACCAGGCCGGCCGGAGTGACGGTGTCGGACAACGCTTTTGCCGCGCGTTCGGTGACCGGATGAACCGGGCATCGCGCGGAAGCCAACGACGCCAGCAGCGCCGCGTGACGCTGCTGGGCGACTTCGGTGACGAAGACCTCGCTAACCAAGCCGCGGCGGGCGGCGGCCTCGACGAGGTTCGGGCCCTCGGCGAGGAATCGGCCCGCCCGGCGGCGGCCGACGTGGCGGTGCAATTTGACCGCCGCGGTGACCCTGGCCGAACGTTCGGTCAGCACCTGCCGTCGCGTGTTAGGCCGCTTCTCCCGAATCCGAGGGAGCGTTGACGTCCTCGGGCAGGGCGGCCCGCGCGATGTCGACCAGCGCCGTGAAGGCGGCCGGGTCGGCAATCGCGATGTCGGACAGGTTCTTTCGGTCCACTTCCACACCGGCGGCCTTGAGGCCCTGGATCAGCCGGTTGTAGGTGATGTCGTTGGCGCGCGCCGCCGCGTTGATCCGCGAGATCCACAGCTTGCGGAACTCGCCCTTGCGCGCACGACGGTCGCGGTAGGCGTAGTTCAGTGAATGAAGCTGCTGCTCTTTGGCCTTGCGGTAGAGCCGGGATCGCTGGCCGCGATAGCCCTTCGAGGCCTTCAGGATGCTGCGCCTCTTCTTGTGGGCGTTGACCGCCCGCTTCACGCGTGCCATTGGATGTTCCTACTCTCGTTCACAATTGGTTGGTCGGGTCGCCGTGCCAGCTCGCGATGCGGGTCTGGCCGGCGCGGTGGTCAGCCGTTCAGCAGGCTGTTGACGCGCTTGGTGTCGTTGGCCGACACCGTGGTGCGGCCGTCGAGGCGCCGGGTTCGCTTGGTCGGCTTGTGCTCGAGCAGGTGCCGGCGGTTGGCCTGCTGGCGAACGATCTTCCCGGTTCCGGTGCGCCGGAACCGCTTCGACGCCCCACTGTGGGTCTTGGCTTTGGGCATGTTTCCTCTGTTCTATGCAGTGCTCGAGTGGTGGGTGCTCGGGCTCTCGAAAAAGTCTCGCGTTGGGTCAGTTCGACGAAGGTTCGGCGTCGGCGGCGTCGGCGTCCGGTGCCGCGCCGCCCCCGGGTCCTTCCGGATGGCGCGCCTTGGCGCGAGTCTTCGCGCCGCGGTGCGGTGCCAGCACCATCGTCATGTTGCGGCCGTCCTGCTTGGCGGACGTTTCGACGAAGCCGTATTCGGCGACGTCGGCTCCCAGGCGCTGAAGCAACCGATAGCCCAGCTCGGGCCGCGACTGCTCACGTCCGCGGAACATGATGGTGACCTTCACCTTCGATCCCGCCTCCAGGAAGCGGATGACGTGACCCTTCTTGGTCTCGTAGTCGTGATCGTCGATCTTCGGTCGCAGCTTCTGTTCTTTGACGACCGTCTGCTGCTGGTTCCGGCGGGACTCGCGCGCCTTTTGCGCCGCTTCGTATTTGAACTTGCCGTAGTCCATGATCTTGCAGACCGGCGGTCTGGCGTTCGGGGCAACTTCGACAAGGTCGAGATCGGCGTCCGCAGCGACGCGCAGTGCGTCTTCGATGCGCACTATGCCTACCTGCTCTCCCCCTGGGCCGATCAATCGGACTTCAGGTACGCGAATGCGCTCGTTGACGCGGGTCTCAGTGCTGATGGGGCCTCCCTTGTTGGGCTTGTATGTCCGGTGACGACCGCCTGGGTCGGTCCGGGAACCAGCGGCGGAGACACCACACCACTAGCAAAAAAGCCCTGCACAAGCAGGGCCCAATGCCGACCGATCGCGGCTGGAAACTACCCGAGCCGCCCGCGTCACCCGCGGAACAGGCATACGCGATGCCTGTGACCGGACCGCTTAACCTTGGAAGATCCGCAACGGGATTTCATCGGCTGGCGGTGGGAGTGGGACTCCACTTAACTGTTCCTGGCATTCGCCGGGATGGTCGCAGCCGCTAGTTTAGCAGCCTTGAGGTGGCATTTAGCACTTCGGCCGGACGACCCCGCCGCGACGGGCGCCACCCGGGCCCGAAATCAGCCGCCAAACTCGGTGCCGCCACTCTTAGCGCTTCGACAAGCTTTTCACGGATTGAGGGCATATCCTCGCGGTCTGTGACACTCGCATCTCCTGGTTCGAGGCCCGGCTCGGGTCCTCGTTCGGGCCCGCGTTCGGGGCCTGGCGGCCGGTCGAACTCGCGGTACCGCTGGGTGCCGGCGGCGGCCGGGTGGACCGTGGGCGTCATCGCGACGGTGTCGCTGCTGGGCAGCGTGTCCCCGCTGATCCGCTACCTGATCAAGGTCCCCCGCGAGTTCATCAACGACTACCTGTTCAACTTCCCGGACACCAGCATCGCGTGGTCGTTCATCCTGGCCCTGCTGGCCGCGGCCTTGACCGCACGCAAGCGCATCGCCTGGCTGCTGTTGCTGGCCAACATGATTCTGGCCGCCGCGCTGAACGCCGCCGACATCGCGGCGGGCGACAACACCGCCGCGGAGATTTTCGGCGAGAACCTCGGCTTCGCCGTCCACATCGTGGCGATCGTGCTGCTGGTGCTGGCCTACCGGGAGTTCTGGGCCAAGGTCCGCAAGGGCGCGCTGGTCAAGGCGGCCGCGGTGCTCGTCGCCGGCGACGTGGTGGGGATCGCAGTGTCCTGGGGCCTAGTCGAGATGTTCCCGGGAACGCTGGCCCGCCAGGATCGCCTCCCGTACGTGGCCAACCGGGTGGTCGGCTTCGCGCTCGCGGATCCGGACCTGTTCACCGGCCGACCGCACGTCTTCCTCAACGCGATCTTCGGGTTGTTCGGGGCGCTGGCGCTGATCTTGGCGACGATCGTGCTCTTCCAGTCCCAGCGCGCCGAGAACGCACTGACCGGCGAGGACGAATCGGCCATCCGCGGGCTGCTCGAGCTCTACGGCAAGAACGACTCCCTGGGCTATTTCGCCACCCGCCGCGACAAGTCGGTGGTCTTCGCCCCCAGCGGACGCGCCGCCGTCACCTACCGCGTCGAGATCGGCGTCTGCCTGGCCAGCGGTGACCCGATCGGCGACCCGAGGGCGTGGCCGCAGGCCGTGGACGCCTGGCTGGGTCTGTGCCAGACGTACGGGTGGGCCCCCGGGGTGATGGGGGCCAGCACCCAGGGGGCGCGCGCCTATCGCGAGGCCGGTCTCAACGCGCTCGAACTCGGCGACGAAGCCATCCTGCGGACCTCCGAATTCAAGCTCTCCGGGCCCGACATGCGCGGGGTCCGTCAGGCCGTGACCCGCGCCCGCCGGGCGGGCCTGACCGTGCGGATCCGGCGCCACCGCGACATCACCGCCGACGCGATGGCCGAGACCATCACCCGCGCCGACGCGTGGCGCGACACCCAGACCGAGCGCGGCTTCTCCATGGCGCTGGGCCGACTGGGCGACCCCGCCGACGGGGACTGCCTGCTGGTCGAGGCGCTCGACCGCGACGGCGGCGTCGTCGCGATGCTGTCGCTGGTTCCGTGGGGCACCACCGGCGTCTCCCTGGACCTGATGCGCCGTTCGCCGCAGTCCCCCAACGGCACCATCGAGCTGATGGTCAGCGACCTGGCGCTCAACGGCGAAGCCCTTGGCATCACCCGCATTTCGCTGAACTTCGCGATGTTCCGTTCGGCATTCGAACAGGGCGCCCAGCTGGGCGCCGGGCCCGTCGCCCGCCTCTGGCGCGGGCTGCTGCTGTTCTTCTCGCGGTGGTGGCAGCTGGAGACGCTGTACCGCTCCAACATGAAGTACCAGCCCGATTGGGTGCCGCGCTACGCCTGCTACGAAGACGCCCGCCTGATTCCGCGAGTCGGTGTCGCTTCGGCCCTCGCCGAGGGGTTCCTGGTGCTGCCGTTCGGCCGGCGCAAGACACACACCGGCCATTACCCCGCCGTTCCGGCCAGGCTGGCCGAATCCGGACTGCTGCACCACGACGGCAGCGCCCCGGACGTCAGCGGCCTGCGGGAGCGCCGCGAGTCCGCCGACGAGGAGGAGTCCAGGTCTCGGCTCCCCGAGCAGGTTCGGGTGCGCCTGGCCAAGCTGAAGATCTTGCAACGCAACGGCGTCGACGCGTATCCGGTGGGGGTCCCGCCCACCCACACCGTCGCCAAGGCGCTCGACGCGGACGATCGCGAGGACATCACCGTCTCGGGCAGGATTCTGCGGATCCGCGACTACGGCGGGGTGCTGTTCGCCCAACTGCGCGACTGGTCGGGGGAAATGCAAGTGCTGCTGGACAATTCGCAGCTGCAGCGGGGACGGACCGCCGACTTCACCGCGGCCATCGACCTGGGTGACCTGGTCGAGGTGTCCGGGCACATGGGCTTTTCCAAGAAGGGAAGCCGCTCGCTGATCGTCGCCGACTGGCGGATGATCGGTAAGTGCCTGCGGCCCCTGCCGAACAAGTGGAAGGGGCTGACCGACCCGGAGGCGCGGGTGCGGACCCGCTACGTCGACCTGGCCGTCAACCCCGACTCACGCGAGCTGATCAAGGCGCGCAGCGACGTGTTGCGTTCGGTCAGGCAGACGCTGTTCGCCAAGGATTTCATCGAAGTCGAGACCCCGATCCTGCAGCAGATCCACGGCGGCGCCACCGCGCGGCCCTTCGTCACGCACATCAACACCTACGACCTGGACCTGTTTTTGCGCATCGCGCCCGAGCTCTACCTGAAGCGGTTGTGCGTCGGCGGCGTGGAACGGGTCTTCGAATTGGGCCGCGCCTTCCGCAACGAGGGCGTCGACTTCAGCCACAACCCGGAGTTCACCCTGCTGGAGGCCTACCAGGCCCACGCCGACTACACGGTGTGGATCGACGGCTGCCGGGAGATCATTCAGAACGCCGCCGAGGCGGCGCACGGCGAGCAGGTCGTGCTGCGGCGCGGCGCCGGGGGCGACGGCCGGCTGGAACCTGTCGACATCTCCGGGGTCTGGGCGGTCAAGACCGTCTATGACGCCGTGTCCGACGCGCTGGGCGAGCACGTCGACCCCGGCACGTCGCTGTCCGTCCTGCGCAAGCTGTCCGACGCCGCGCACATCCCCTATCGGGCGCACTGGGATGCCGGCGCGGTGGTGCTGGAACTGTACGAGCACCTGGTCGAGGACCGGACCGAGGAGCCGACGTTCTACATCGACTTCCCGACCTCGGTGTCGCCGCTGACCCGGCCGCACCGCAGCGCACCGGGCGTCGCCGAGCGGTGGGACCTGGTGGCCTGGGGAGTTGAGCTGGCCACCGCCTACAGCGAGCTCACCGATCCGGTCGAGCAGCGCCGCCGCCTGCAGGAGCAGTCGCTGTTAGCTGCCGGCGGGGATCCCGAGGCGATGGAGCTCGACGAAGACTTCCTGCAGGCGATGGAGTACGCGATGCCGCCCACCGGCGGACTCGGGATGGGTATCGATCGGCTCGTCATGCTCATAACCGGCCGCAGCATCCGGGAGACATTGCCATTTCCGCTGGCCAAGCCGCATTAGCGGCGGCCCCGAACGTCCGTGCAGCGCAGAGCGAACATTGGGTGAATCCGTTCCAGGCCGGTTAACTTTAGATCACAATGAGTCACGTGACAGCCCCGACCGACAGCCCTGCGGCGCAGTTCCTGGCAAGTAGCCACACCTCGCTGATGCATGGCTGGGTGCCGGTGACGATCCAGGCGCTCGCCGCGGTGGCGCTGGTCGCGGCGGTCGGCTGGCGCTCGCGCCGCTGGCGCACGGTGTGGCTGCCGGTGGCCGCGCTGGCCGGCGGCGTCGCGGCCTACCTCACGCACTGGTACATCGTCGACCACGGGCTCTCCGATGACCCCGCCCCGGCGGCGCTGTGGCTGTGGATCACGCTGACGGGCATGGCCGCGGCCGTGCTGGTGCTGGGCTGGCGCACCGCGCGCCGCTGGCGGCGCGGCGCCGCGGTGCTGGCCGTACCGCTGTGCTTGCTCAGCGCGGCGCTGGTGCTCAACCTGTGGGTCGGCTACTTCCCCACCGTGCAGTCGGCGTGGAGCCAGCTGACGTCGGGCCCGCTGCCCGATCAGACCGATCAGGCCACCGTTACGGCGATGGCCGCCAGCCGAATCCGGCCCGCGCACGGCACCGTCGTGCCGGTGGCGATCCCTTCCGACGGGTCGCACTTCAAACACCGCGGCGAGCTGGTCTACCTGCCGCCCGAATGGTTCGCGACCACCCCGCCGCCGGCGTTGCCGACGGTGATGATGATCGGCGGGCAGTTCAACACGCCCGCGGACTGGACCCGCGCGGGCAACGCCGTCAAGACCATCGACGACTTCGCGGCCGCGCACGACGGCAAGGCGCCGGTGCTGGTGTTCGTCGATTCCGGCGGCGCGTTCAACAACGACACCGAATGCGTCAACGGGGTTCGGGGCAACGCCGCCGATCACCTGACCAAAGACGTTGTGCCATTTATGATTTCGACCTTCGCGGTGAGCACACACCCGTCCAACTGGGGCGTCGCGGGCTGGTCCATGGGCGGCACCTGCGCGGTCGATCTGACCGTCATGCACCCCGAGCTGTTCAGCGCGTTCGTCGACGTCGCCGGTGATTTCTTTCCCAACGCGGGGAACAAGGCCCAGACCATCGCCAGGCTGTTCGGTGGAAACGCCGACGCCTGGGCCGCTTTCGACCCGACCACGGTGATCAGCCGGCACGGGCCGTATCGCGACGTGGCCGGCTGGTTCGCGATTTCGTCCGACGGCCCGCCGCCCCGCCGTGATCTGCAACTGGCCGACACCGGCGCCATCCGCCTCGCCGGACGCGAGGCGGCCGCCAACCCCGGCAATCAGACCGCGGCCGCCTATTCGCTGTGTGCGATCGGCCGCTCCAACGGAATCGACTGCGCGGTGGTCCCGCAGCCCGGCAAGCACGACTGGCCCTTCGCGGACCGGGTATTCGCGGCCTCGCTGCCCTGGCTGGCCGGCGAGTTGGGCACGCCGGGAATCCCGCGGACACCGTTGCCCGCCGCGTCCGCGCCCGGCGCCGGCGCCCCGGTGGTCGTGCCGGCCGAGCATTCCAACACCGCCAAGCGATAGCCCGGTGTATTCCGTTGCGCGCGTTCGGCGTGCGGTGTTCTCGCGGCACTGCCACCCGCTGAGCGCATGGACGCGGTGGGCGAGCACACCGCTGATCCTGGTGCCCGTCTGGACGCGACGGTGGCGCCACGCAGCCTGGATTGCGCTGTGGCTGGCCGTCAATCCGGTGGTGTTTGGCGCGCCGGCGCACCATCACGCATGGTCGACGCGGGCGATGCTGGGCGAGGAGCTGTGGATCACCCGCCGGCCCCGCGACGCGGCGATGGTGGTCAGCGCGGCCTCGTCGGCGGCCGCCATGGTGGGGATAGTCGCCGCGCGCCGGCATCGGCTGCTCCCGGCGCTGATCGCCGTCGCCCTGCAGATGGCGTTGACGCTGGTGTACTGGGAACAGATGGTCCGGCATTTCGAGCGGCAGTCGCAGTGACGCACGGGATCTGATGCGCGGATACGGTTGTCCGATACACCCGTACCGCGACGCGATACGGGTGTATTGTCCGGCCGTGGGACTGACCCGGCTGTTTCCGTATGACCCGCCCCCTCCAGCAGAGCCGACGCTCAAGGAGCGGTTCGCGACGCCGCACTGAGCTGCTTTGCTGTTCGCGGCATCGCCGCAACCACGCTGCGCGCAATCGCCGAGGCCGCGGACGTTTCGATTGGGCTGATACAGCACCACTTTCGCACCAAGGCCGCACTGACAGCCGCCGTCGATCAGTACGTCCTGCAGACGGTGAGCGAGGCATTGGAAGCCCCCACGCTGTCCGAGCCGCCCTCCGACAGTCTCAACGAGGCCGGGCGCCGTCTGACCGCACTGATGGTCGAACGTCCCGACGTGATGACCTATCTCGGCCGTGCGCTCGCCGAGGGCAGCGCATTAGGCTGGGTCATCTTCACCGGGCTGGTGGGTATCAGCGCGGGCCAGGGCGAACAGTTCGGGCGACAGGGCAAGCTGCGAGCAGACCTCGATCCCGATTGGGGGGCGCTCAACCCGCTCATCTTGCGCATCGGCGCGATCATTCTGCATCCCTATATCGAGCTCTACCTGGGTGAGGCGTTCTTCAGCGAGCCACAGCTGCGGCGCTGGGACGCCGCGGTCACGAGCCTGATACGGCGCGGGCAGTTCGCCGAGCGAACGGAGCTGCGGGAGAACGACATGATCGCTCAGTGAGCGGCCAAACGCCGCGTTACCGCGGCCGGCACACCAGTCAGGTGCTATACACGAAACACCATGGACGAGCGCACGGTAACCGCGTACAGCGCACACATTCTCGACACCGATGAGCCCGGCGACCGTCTGATATTGGAGCGGCTGCGCGCCGATCCCGCCGTCGAGATCGTCGACCGGCTCGACGCGCAATTGGCCAATCTGCGCGGCCTGCGCCCAGCGCCGGATTCGACGCTCCTCGGCGAAGGGACGCGGTGGGCGTACTACCCGTGGCGGCGTGCCGTCGTTGCGGTGCTGGGGCCGCACGGGTTTCGGGCGCTACGACTTGATCGCAACAGAAACAACATCACCATTGAGGAACAGACCAAGCTCGGCTCGCTGACCATCGGCGTCGCCGGTCTGAGCGTCGGCCATGTCATCGCGCACACCTTGGCGATGCAGGGATTGTGTGGCCGCCTTCGCCTGGCGGATTTCGATCACCTGGAACTGTCGAATCTGAATCGCGTGCCCGCCACCGTGTTCGACCTCGGGTTGAACAAAGCTCAGGTCGCGGCACGCAGGATTGCCGAACTCGATCCCTACCTGGCGGTGGATGTGTTCGATGCGGGAATCACCGCGGACACGATCGACGCCTTTCTGGATGGGTTGGACATCGTCATCGAAGAGTGCGATTCGCTCGACATGAAGGTCGCCCTGCGGATGGCGGCCCGCGCCAGGCGTGTTCCCGTGTTAATGGCGACCAGCGACCGGGGGCGGGTCGACGTCGAACGGTTCGATCACAATCCCGACCGTCCCGTCATGCACGGGTTGCTGGACCAGCTCGATGTCGAGCAGGTGGCGGGCATGAGCAACCGCGAGAAGCTCCCGCACATGCTGCGTTACGACGAAGCCGAGCACATCTCGCCCCGCACCGCCGCATCGCTCCTCGAGATCGACCGATCGCTGTCGACGTGGCCGCAGTTGGCGTCCGATGTCATCGTGGGCGCCGCGGCAATGGCCGAGGCCGTGCGCAGGATCGGCTTGGGTGAGGACCTGAGATCCGGCCGCTGCCGCATCGACACCGGCTGGGCGCTCGACCAACTGGGCGAAGTCGAGACGCCCCAGCATCACCCCGCGCGTGACAACGAACCGGGAAGCGACCCGGCCGGTCCCGCAGTCGACGACACGATCGTCGCCGCCGCGATGCGCGCCCCCTCGGGGGGAAACAGCCAGCCGTGGTGCATCGACGCGCAACCGGCCAGGCTCACCATAAGCGTCGCCCCAGAACATACTTCGGCGATGGACGTGGGCTTCCGCGGCAGCGCCGTCGCGGTGGGGGCCGCCCTGTACAACGTCAGGATCGCCGCCGCCGCCCGTCAGATGCTCGGCCCGGTGAGCGTTTCCGAAGACGTAGACGGTTCGCCGGTACGGGCCACCATGCAATTCGGAAACGGTAGCGACCCTGCCCTGGCCGATCTGTATGAACCGATGGTCGTGCGCGAGACCAACCGCCATCGCGGAACGCCACAACCACTTGACGATCACACGAAAAAAATGCTCGCCGTCACCGCCGAGCGCGAGGGCGCGCGTCTGCACCTAGTCACCGAGCGAGACGACCTTTCGCGGGCCGCAACGATTTTCGGTGCGGCCGACCGCATCCGGTACCTGACGCGGCAACTACACACCGAGATGGTCTCGGAACTGCGCTGGCCCGGGGATCCCGACCCCGACACCGGGATCGACGTGCGTTCCCTCGAACTCGACGCCAGCGACCTGGCGCTGATGGACATTGTGCGCCGCCCCGACGTCATGGCTTACCTCGCCGACTGGAACGCCGGCAGCGCCTTGGGTGACGGCATGCGCGACGAAGTCCTCGGCAGTTCTGCGCTGGCGGTGCTCACCGTGACCGGGGGCCGCCTCAGCGACTACGTCCGCGGCGGGTCGGCCGTGGAGGCGGTATGGATCGTCGCCCAGCGCGAAGGCCTCGCCGTCCGGCCGTTGTCACCTGTCTTCTTGCACGCGCGAAATGCCGCCGAACTCCATGAGTTGTCAGCCGGCTTCGCCGACGAATTAGCGCGATTACAAGACGATTTCGTGCGCCTCACCTCGACCGCTCCCGACGAATCCATCGTGCTGGCCTTGCGCTTGACCGCCGCACCGCCGGCGTCTGTATCCAGTCGCCGCAGCCTGAGCCGGGTCCGTTTCCAAGGCCTCTGACGTGCCACCGTCGCGCGGCGAGCGCCATCGGCGCCACAGCACCTCAGAACGGTTTCGCCGTGAATCCCCACCGCAACAAGGCCGACTCGCGGCGGGCCCTCCCCCGCAATGCGGGGTCGCGCGTGCCGGTCACACCGTGCGGTTCGCCGCGCGACCCGAATGTCCAGTACGCCTGCAGATAGGGCACCGGTGTCGAATGGCCGCAATGCATTTCGTGCAGTCCTGCTGCCGCGAGCTCTGTCGACAGTTCCGCGAAGGTGAACGCCGCCGCCTCGCTTGCAATGGCATCCTGGCGCAGGACGGGCGGCGAGGCGGGGTCGGCGATCTCCAGCATCTTGGGGGCGGCCTCCGGGTCGCGCAGGCGCTGAAAATCGGAAATCCACACCGCCGCACCGCTGCGGCGTTGGAGGTCGGCGATCTGTCGGAGGGCGCCACGCAGGGTGTCGAAGTCCGGTAGCTGATGCAGGGTCCACATGCAGGAGATGGCGTCCCACCGACGTGTTGAAATCTGATCCGGCAATGCGGTGATGTCGTCCTGCCGAAGGTCGACACGCTCCCCCAGGCCCTCGGCGTCGAACAGCTCTCGCGCCGTGGACAGCATGTTCGGGGCCAGATCGACGGCGGTGGCCCGAACGTCGGGCCGTCGGCGCAGGACGGCGCTGAGCGCGCGGCCTGACCCGACGCCGAGGTCCAGCAGGTGGCCGCCGGGCGGCAGCAGCGCATCAAGCGCGCGAGCGCACAAGTCGTACACCGCGAGCATCCCCGGGTTGGATCCGCCACCGGTGTGAAACTGGGCCACCGACTCCGGGTCGTCCACCACCATCGGCTCAGGAATGCGCTCACGCCCCGCCGGATGCGACCGCTCACGCAAGACGATGCCGGGCATCCGCCACAGGGGCCGAATTCTCTTCACCCTCGACCTTTCATGGAGTCCGCGTCATCGATTTCGAGTCAGGTTCTGGCTACCGACGAGCACTGGGCCAACTGTCGTACATGATTATCAACCCGTCCCTGCAATTTCACTGGCAGCCCGGTGAATTCGCCGCGTCGAAACGGATGTGCTGGAATACTTGTCCGGTCAGCGGGGGCCGGCAAGCTTTTGGCCTGCGCGGTCCCATTGGATCGGCACAGGCAACATCATTATCCGCGGGAGGTAGGCGTGGTTCAGGCCCTTGCGAGTGACGAAATCAAGTACTTACCCCTGCCGCCGGTGAACCCGATGCCCTTTCGTCAGCGCCTCGCGGCGGTGCGCGAATTCAGCACGGGAACGGAAAGGCTGCGAGACGCCGGCGGCCGGGTGAGCTTTTTCACCCTGGGGCCGCGATGGCTGATGCCACCGATGGTGCTTGCGACGTCTCCGGAAGCCATCCGCGACATCCTCAGTACCAAAGACGATTCCGTCGACAAGACCACACCGGTCTTCGAGCAGGTGCGCCACATCATCGGTGCCAGTCTCACCGATCTTCCCTTCGAGCCATGGAAGTCACGTCGGCGCACCCTACAGCCGGTGTTCACCAAACAGCGGGTGAGCGAGTTCGGCGGTCACATGGAACAGGCGGCGCAATCGGTGAGCGAGGGGTGGCAGGAGGGCGCCGTCATCGATCTGGACGCCGAATGCCGCACGATCACGTTGCGCGCGCTTGGCCGGTCGGTGCTCGGACTCGACCTGGAAGAACGGGCCGGCGAGGTTGTCGAGCCGCTACGGGTCGCGTTGGCCTACGCGGTCAGGCGCGCGACGAATCCGCTTCGGGCGCCTCGCTGGTTGCCCACACCGGCGCGGCGGCGCGCCCGATCGGCAAGCGCCAAACTCCACGCTCTGACGGAAGAGATCTTGCGGGACTGTCGCGCCGACCCGACACGAGTCGCACCCCTGGTCCACGCGCTCATCGCGGCGCAGGATCCGGTAACCGGAAAGCGGTTGACCGATAAGGAGATTTGCGACGAGTTGGTCATGTTCCTCTTCGCCGGCCACGACACCACGACGACGGCCTTGACCTATGCCCTCTGGGCGCTGGGACATCACCCCGATTACCAAGAGCGCGTTGCCGCCGAAGTCGCAGCCCTACCGGATCGGCCACTGACGTCTGACGACCTACCCCACCTCGCATACACGATGCAGGTGATACGGGAGTCGCTTCGCCTGTGCCCGCCGGCCCCCACCGGCACGCGCATGGCCTCTCGCGACGTCGCGGTGGCCGGCTATCGGGTGCCCAAGGGCACCATGCTCATCGTTGGGCGGATGGCCGTACAGCGCGACCCGCAACTTTGGGAGGATCCCCTCCGGTTCGACCCCGACAGGTTCAGTCCCCACCACTTCAAGGCGCTCGATCGGTGGCAATACGTGCCTTTCGGTGGCGGACCGCGCTCCTGCATCGGCGACCATTTCGCCATGCTCGAAGTGACGCTCGCCTTGGCAACCCTCATCCGAGGAGCCGAAATCCGCTCTCTCGACGACGAATTTCCGCTCGCGCTGCACTTCACCATGATTGCCGGCGGTCCGGTGCGCGCTCGCATTCGACCGCGTCGCTCGCCCGGTGCGCCGACCAGCTAACGCGCTTGCGCCGCGTTCCCTCGTCGAGAAAGCTCATCGGAGCCGAGCCCATGCGGTCTTGATCACACTCGGGCGTCAACGTGAGCGAATCATTGCTAGACACCCTATGCAATGCCAAACGCAGCGCAGCGGTTACCGCTACGGTTAGGGCAATGTCGGGCACCCTGGACCACCTGGTCACCGCTGCCGCCGCCGAGTTGATGGCGGCCACCGTGGCGGACTCTGCCGCGATCAGCCAACGCGTGCTCGGCAACCTGGTTCGCGACCTGGGGGTGGACTTCAGCTTCCTGCGCCACAACGACCACACCATCCGCGCGACGCGCCTCATCGCCGAATTCCCGCCACGCAACGCCGACCCGGACCCGATCGGTCTGGTGTATTTCGCCGACGCCGACTCCATCTTCGCGCGCACCGAACACCTCAAGGCGCCCGAGGTGGTCCGTCCCGAGCCTGAGAACGCCGACTATCAGCACCGGATCGAAGAGGGCACTGGCGCTCCCGCCGTCTCGCTGGCCGCTGTTCCGCTGCTGTCCGGCGACGTCACCACCGGCACGCTCGCCTTCGGCAAGCTCGGCGACCGTGAATGGTTAGCCGAAGAACTCAACGCGCTACAGGCGATCGCCGCGCTTTTCGCGCAACTGCAGGCCCGCGTCGTCGCCGAACAGCAAATTCACTACCTCGCTGAGCACGATGAACTCACCGGACTGCTGAACCGCAGGGCGCTCATCGCGTACCTCGACGACCGGCTCGAGAAGGGGCAGCCCGGGCCGGTTTCCGTCGTGTTCCTCGCCATAGACCGCTTCAAGGTCATCAACGGTCGCCTCGGCCAAGACGCTGGCGATCGATTCATCGAGAACTTCGCCGCGCTGCTGCGCGAGGCCACCCAGATTCCCTCCGTCATCGCCCGTTTCGGCGGTGACGAGTTTGGCGTCGTGCCCGCCGCGGCCATGGATGTCGAGGCCGCCGAGACGTTCGCCCGCTCGCTGCACGATCGGGTCCACCTGCCGATTCCCATCGACGGTGAGACGCTCAGTCGCACCGTGAGTATCGGCGTCGCGGCCGGCCTACCCGGGGACGAGACCACGTCGGACCTGCTACGGCGGGTCGACCAGGCCACCCGGTCGGCCAAGGCGTCCGGCGGCAACAGCGTCGCGACCTTCCGCCCGGAAATGTCGACGACAGACATGATCCGCAACGACATCGAGCTGCACCTGGAAGGGATGATCGAGGGCGGTGGCGGCGCGTTGGTGCTGCACTACCTCCCGGAGTTTGACATGCGCACCGGCGAGATCCTCGGCACCGAGGCGCTAATACGTTGGCAACACCCGACTCTGGGGCTGCTGATGCCCGATTCGTTCATCCAGGTCGTGGAATCGATCAACCTCGGTGCCAAACTGGGCCGCCTCGTAATGCGCTCGGCGTGCGCGCAATTCGGGCTCTGGCGGTCACACGGTGTCGGCAACGGCATGGTGCTTCGCATCAACGTATCCCCCGTGCAGCTCGTCACCGCCGGTATCGTCGACACGGTCGCGGCCACCCTCGACGAGTTCGGGCTGGATCCCAGCACCGTATGTCTGGAAATCACCGAAAGCGTTGTGGTCCAGGATATCGACGCCACACGTCAGACCTTGTTCGGCTTGAAGGACGTCGGGGTACAGATCGCCATCGACGACTTCGGCACCGGCTACAGCGTGTTGACCTATCTGAAATCTCTGCCCGTCGATTCGCTGAAGATCGATAAAGGGTTTGTCCAAAATCTGGATACCAACGCCGGCGATTTGGCGATCGTGCGCTCGACGATGGCCCTGGCCGACGCGTTCGGGCTCGATGTCGTCGCCGAGGGGGTGGAATCCGTGGCCGCGGCCGAGAGGCTGCTCAGCCTGGGATGCCATCGCGCACAAGGTTTTCTGCTGTCACGCCCCCTCGACAGCGTGGCAATGGAGTCGCTCCTGGCCAAGCGCGCCATACCGATGAACTTCTCCACCACCCGGTTCCCGGGAACAGGGAACGCGGTGTAAACCCGCCGAACCCACGGCACGCGCTCAGTCGCGATATTGCAGCAGGTAGTAATACGCCCGGGTCTTCCTATCGTCGAGCTCCTGCTCGTCGCCGGTGAACAACAGCGTCCAGTCGGGAGTGAAACGTTGTTGGATCTCGGCGTGACTGATGCCGGGCACGCCGAACCGGCCTCCGGGAGGGAACGCGGCAATGAACAACCGCGCGCCCGGTGCCGCCACGGCGCCGACTTCCCGGACGTACGCCTCACGGTCGGCGCCACTCATGTTGTGGATGCAACCGTTGTCGACGATCAAGTCGAAGCCTGTTCCGATCCCGGACTGACTCAGCTGCGTCACGTCGGCACGGACGAAGTCGACCGAGACACCGGCTTTGCCGGCCTTCGCTTGCGCCTTTTCAAGCGGCTTCGCGACATAGTCGACCGCAGTGACCTGCCAGCCCCGCTGGGCAAGGTAGACGGCGCAGTCCCCGGTCCCGCAGCCGACGTCGAGGGCCCGCCCGGTGCGCAGCGCGGGCGTGTCCCCAGTTCCCTCGACGAGATCCCGCAGACCTTGGCCGATCGGGTGGCCCTCCCACGGCGTGAAGCCGATCCGGTAGAAGAACCGAAATCGCGTGTGTCGAGAAGCCATAGCCGCAATGATGACATTCGCGCCAACCGGCCCGACAGCGGCTTCCCGGTTTCACCGGTGGGATGCGACGACCTAGCACACTGTCGCGGGCAGCCGGGAACGCCTCGGCACCACGTCATTTCCCGCTACGCCGAGATGCGGTTGAGGATTTCGGCGTTCTCTGCGCACATCAGCTTGAATTGACCGGGTTCCGCGTGGGTGGCAATGGTGCGGCGGTCCCACCACATCACCTTGGTTCGGTAGTCCTCGGTGGGATAGGCCGCCGCAGGCACCCGGTTGGCCACGACACCCCCGGAGGACTGCCACTGCTCGAGCACGTGCGCCGCCGCGGTGGCCATCACGAACTGAACACCCAGCAACGTCATCATCGGCAGCGCGGTGCGGGCCAGCACCGTGGACAACGCCCGATTGCCATATTCGCGAGAATTAGTCCACGCGCTTTTCACCTCCACGACGCCAAACGGAAGCCGGTTGGAAATCATATGGCGCAGCAACGGAAGACCCGGGTTGCCTTTCCATTCCTCGAGAGCGTGGGAGTCCTCCGGCGAGCGCAAAGGCCCGACGACACGCGTACCGCCGACGACGCGCCCGTGTGGGTCGAGCGCGGCAAAAAACAGGGACGTGTCGACCCCGTCCTGAATGTGCTCGAGGTCAAGCACCCAATCCAGCCCGTGCCGGCGATAGCTGTTCAGCGCGCCTTCCAAGTACTGATTCCACAGATCAGGCTCCGCGGCCGGTGTCGACGCGATGACCCGGCACCCCGTCGCGTGATCGTGCCAACCGAACCCCGATTCCGACCACGGGCCGGCAATCCCGGGCTCCGCGATTTGCGCCGCTTCCATACGTGACCTCCGCTTATTCGCCGTTACTAACGGGTATTTTTTTGAACGGTTTGGTTTGCTAATTCGACTCGCGACGAATTAACCAAAGGGATTGTGACATAAACGGACGAATTCGACCGCTCAGCCAGGGCATAGGGCGCAAAAGACCCTTGTGTACCTTTTGTTTTGGTGGGCGGGGCCGCGACCGTCCGGCGACACCGATATTGACGCTTCCGCATTCAAAACGCCGACGCGATTTCGACCGCTCGTCGCAGTACCGTGACGGCATGCCCGACACACCAACCACTTCCGGGGCCGGCGGACCCGGCCCGGACTACGACGACTCCGGTGTGCCGACCTTCGAGTCGGTGCGCGATCAGATCGAGGCCCGGTACGCGACGGCGCAGGGCGCCGCCGAGCTCGATGCGGAATCACCCGAGGGCCGCTCGGTCGACAAACAGTACGACGAACGACGGCGCGCCGCGGCCGAGCGGCTGGCCCAGATTCGCGACGCGATGAAGCCCGAGAAAGGTTGACGCGCGGGCTCAGGCGGTGACTTTGCGACGCCGGTTCGATCGCTGCGGGGCGCCCGATGCCGCCGGGCCCCTGCCGATCACCTCGGCGAGGAACTTGCCGGTGTAGCTCTCCGGCACCGCGGCGACATCCTCCGGAGTGCCTTCCGCGACAACGGTTCCGCCCTCGGCGCCGCCTTCCGGACCCATGTCGACGATCCAGTCGGAGGTCTTGATCACGTCCAGGTTGTGTTCGATGACGATGACCGTATTGCCTTTGTCGACAAGGCCGTTGATGACCTTCAGCAGCTTGCGGATGTCGTCGAAATGCAGACCCGTGGTGGGCTCGTCGAGGATATACACGGTGCGCCCGGTCGAGCGCTTCTGCAGTTCGGCGGCCAGCTTGACGCGTTGCGCCTCGCCGCCGGACAGTGTGGGCGCGGGCTGGCCGAGCCGCACATAGCCCAGCCCGACGTCGACCAGGGTGCGCAGGTAGCGGTGGATGCCGGTGATGGGCTCGAAGAACTCCGCCGCCTCCTCGATGGACATGTCCAGCACTTCGGAGATGGTCTTGCCCTTGTAGTGCACCTCGAGGGTCTCGCGGTTGTAGCGGGCGCCGTGGCAGACCTCGCACGGCACGTACACGTCGGGCAGGAAGTTCATCTCGATCTTGATGGTGCCGTCACCGGTGCACGCCTCGCAGCGGCCGCCCTTGACGTTGAAGGAGAACCGACCCGGTTGATAGCCACGGACTTTGGCCTCGGTGGTGGCGGCGAACAGGGTGCGGATCTTGTCGAACACCCCGGTGTAGGTGGCCGGGTTGGACCGCGGTGTGCGGCCGATCGGCGACTGGTCCACCCGCACCAGCTTGTCCAGGTGGTCGAGCCCGGTGACCCGGGTGTGCCGGCCGGGAACCTGGCGGGCGCCGTTGAGCCGGTTGGCCAGCACCGCCGCCAGGATGTCGTTGACCAGGGTCGACTTGCCGGAACCCGACACCCCGGTCACCGAGGTGAGCACGCCGAGCGGGAACGAGACGTCGATGCCGCGCAGGTTGTGCTCGCGGGCGCCGACGACGGTGAGCCGCCGCTTGTCGACCGGGCGCCGCTTCGCGGGCATCTCGATGCGTTCCTTGCCCGACAGGTAGGCGCCGGTGATCGAGTCTTTGTTCGCCAGCAGCTCGCTGTAGGTGCCGCTGTGCACGATCTCGCCGCCGTGCTCACCGGCCCGCGGGCCGATGTCGACGATCCAGTCGGCGTGCGCGATGGTGTCCTCGTCGTGCTCGACGACGATCAGCGTGTTGCCCAAACCCCTTAGGCGAGTGAGGGTTTCGATGAGCCGGCGGTTGTCACGCTGATGCAGCCCGATGGACGGCTCGTCGAGCACATAGAGGACGCCGACCAGACCCGACCCGATCTGGGTGGCCAGCCGAATGCGTTGCGCCTCACCGCCGGACAGCGTGGCCGCGGCGCGCGACAGCGACAGGTACTCCAGCCCGACGTCGAGCAAAAAGCCCAGCCGCGACTGGATTTCCTTGAGCACCTGACCGGCGATCGCCTTCTCGCGGACGCCGAGGGTGAGTGCGTTCAGGAAGTCCGCGCAGTCCGAGATCGACAGTTCGCAGACCTCGGCGATGGACTTCGCGCCCCGGTCCCCCGCGGCGAGCGTCACGGCCAGGATCTCCGGCTTGAGCCGGGTGCCCTCACAGACCGGGCAGGGCACGTCACGCATGAATCCTTCGTAGCGTTCCTTCATCTGCTCGGATTCGGTCTGCGCCATCTTGCGCTGCAGGAACGCCAGCACGCCTTCGAAATCGGCGTAGTAGGACCGGGTGCGCCCGTACCGGTTGCGGTACCGCACATGCACCTGGTGGTCGGAGCCCTCCAGAATCGCCTTGCGGGCCTTGGCCGGAAGCTTGCGCCACGGGGTGTCGACGTCGAAGCCCAGCTCGTCGCCGAGGCCGGCCATCATCCGGGTGAAGTACTCCGCGGTGTGGCCCGTCGACCACGGGGCCACCGCGCCCTCGGCCAGGGTGCGCTCCGGGTCGGGCACCACCAGATCGGGGTCGACCTCCTTGCGGATGCCCAGGCCGCTGCACTCCGGGCAGGCGCCGTAGGGCGAGTTGAACGAGAACGACCGCGGTTCCAGGTCGTCGACCGCCAGCGCGTGCCCGTTGGGGCAGGCCAGTTTCTCGGAGAACCGCTGCTCCCGGTTGTGCGCGTCGTGTTCGTGGTCGACGAACTCGAGCACCACGATGCCGTCGGCCAGGTTCAGCGCGGTCTCCACGGAATCGGTGAGCCGCTGCTTGGCGGACGCCTTGACGGTGAGGCGGTCCACCACCACCTCGATGTCGTGCTTTTCCTGCTTCTTCAGCTTGGGCGGGTCGGTCAACGGGTGCACGACGCCGTCGACCCGCACCCGGCTGTAGCCCTGGGCGTTGAGTTTCTCGAAGAGGTCGGCGAATTCGCCCTTGCGGGTGCGCACCACCGGCGCGAGCACCAGGAATCGGGTGCCTTCCGGCATCGCCAGGACCTGATCGACGATTTGCTGTGGGGTCTGCCGGGCGATCCGCTCGCCACAGATCGGGCAGTGCGGCGTGCCGGCCCGCGCGTAGAGCAGCCGCAGGTAGTCGTAGACCTCGGTGATGGTGCCGACGGTCGATCGCGGGTTGCGGTTGGTCGACTTCTGGTCGATGGAGACCGCCGGCGACAGTCCCTCGATGAAGTCGACGTCGGGCTTGTCCATCTGGCCCAGGAATTGGCGCGCGTAGGCGGACAGGGACTCCACGTAGCGGCGCTGCCCCTCGGCGAAGATCGTGTCGAAGGCCAGCGACGATTTCCCCGAACCCGACAACCCGGTGAAGACGATCAGCGCGTCGCGGGGCAGGTCGAGATCGACGCCGCGCAGGTTGTGTTCGCGGGCGCCCTTGACGATCAGACGGTCAGCCAACGCTGCCCCTCTCAGAACTCTCTGGCAACTTCTCGTGGCCTCCTGGTAGCCCAAGTGCGCATCCCGAACCGGAATTGCGCACGGCGCATTCCATGCTATGTGCCCATACCGACAAGCAAGTTTTGACCAGTAGCGTGACCGGTATGACTGCAGTGGACGACAACTACACCGGACACGTCGACCCCGGCACCGCGGCCCGCCGGACCCTACCCGGCGCCACGATCCTAAAGGTCTCGGTCGGCCCCATGGACAACAATGCGTATCTGATCACTTGTTCCGCTACCGGCGAAACACTGTTGATCGACGCCGCCAACGACGCGGACCTCCTGCTCGATCTGATCCGGCAGAACGCGCCGAAGCTGTCGCTGATCGTGACCAGCCATCAGCACTTCGACCACTGGCAGGCACTGGAGGCGGTGGCCGCCGCCACCGGCGCGCCGACGGCCGCCAACGAGATCGACGCGGAGCCGCTGCCGGTCAAGCCGGACCGTTTGCTGTCGGGCGGTGACACCGTGCAGATCGGTGAGCTGACCTTCGACGTCATCCACCTGCGCGGGCATACCCCGGGATCGATCGCGCTGGCCCTGGACGGCCCGGCGACCGGCGGTGTCACCCAGTTGTTCACCGGCGACTGCCTGTTCCCGGGCGGCCTCGGCAAGACTTGGCAGCCCGGCGATTTCACCCAGCTGATCGAGGACGTCAGCACCCGGGTGTTCGACGTCTACGACGACTCCACCGTCATCTACCCCGGCCACGGTGACGACACGGCGTTGGGCGCCGAGCGTCCCCACCTGGGCGAATGGCGCGAGCGGGGCTGGTAGCCGCCCGGCGTCGGGACGCTAGGACGTGGTGTGCACGATCAGCACGTCGGTCTTGGCCCGACGCGAGACGTTGGCCGGCACCGACCCCAGCAGCCGGCCGGCGATGGTGCTCAGGCCGACGTTGCCGACCACGAGCAGGTCGGCCTGCTCCTCCTCGGCGAGGTGCACCAACGCGTCGACCGGGGCCCCGACAATGGGTCGCTCGTCGATGTTCTTCGCACCGGCGGCGTGGGCGCGGTCCTTGGCGTCACGCAGAATCGCGTAAATCGGCGCGGTCCCCGAAACCTTGTAGCTTTCGTCCCGCAGGACATCGGCCGCCCGGGCGTCCTCGTGTTGGGGCAAATACGCCGACGCCACGATCAGCTTGGCGTCGGACCCGGCGATCTGTGCCGCCTTCTCTACCGCGCGCATCGACGAATCCGAGCCATCGGTTCCTACCACCACAGTCCGATAGGCGCCCATTTACCCTCCCAGTTTCGGTTGGTCAGCCAACCCAAGACAGTAGCGCGTTTGCTCGATGCGCAGGAGACAGATTAGCCACACCGCGCGGCGTGGCGCGCCCGCAATTTACGGGTGTGGGCTGGGCCAACGGACAATATCGGCAATGGCAAAACAATCAAAAGCGCGCGGCCAACGTGGAAAACATTGCATTAAGCCGCTTTTCGTGAATATCGCCACGAACAATGGATGCGCCGGACGCAGTTTGTGAGCCCTTCGGTGGGCCGCGCCTTAAAGTAACAAGCATCATGTCCATGCCCACCCTCGAGCCCACCCTCGAGCCGCGCGCCGGGGATGCCGCCGCCGAGCCCGGGCCCGCGAGGACCCGCGGCAGATTGCTGGACCCGTGGGCGATCGCCCTGTTCGCCACCGCTGTCAGCGCCGCGTGGGCCTGTCGTCCGTCGCTCTGGTTCGACGAGGGGGCGACCATATCGGCGTCGGCCAGCCGGACGTTGCCGGAGCTGTGGCGGTTGCTCGGCCACATCGACGCCGTCCACGGGGCGTACTACCTGCTGATGCACGGCTGGTTCGCCCTTTTCCCGCCCACCGAGTTCTGGTCGCGTTTCCCGAGCTCGCTGGCCGTCGGGGCCGCCGCCGCCGGGGTCACGGTGTTCACCAAGCAGTTCTCCACCCGGCCCACCGCGATATGCGCGGGCGCGATTTTCGCCATCCTGCCGCGCACCACCTGGGCGGGCATGGAGGCGCGTCCGTATGCCTTCGTGGCGGCCGCGGCGGCCTGGCTGACGGTGTTGTTCGTCGCCGCCGTCCGGCGCGGCAGGCCGCGCGGATGGGTGTGGTACGCGCTGGGGTTGATGCTGGCGATACTGCTCAACCTCAACCTGGTGCTGTTGGTGCCGGTGTACGGGGCCATGCTGCCGCTGCTCGCACCGAAGGGCGCCCGCAGATCTCGGGTGCTCTGGTGGGCCGGCGGCTCCGTCGTCGCGGTGGCCGCCATGACGCCGTTCATCCTCTTCGCGCACAACCAGGTGTGGCAGGTCAACTGGATCTA
Organism: Mycobacterium sp. NGS33; assembly: GCF_059812885.1. Lineage (NCBI taxonomy): Bacteria > Bacillati > Actinomycetota > Actinomycetes > Mycobacteriales > Mycobacteriaceae > Mycobacterium > Mycobacterium sp. NGS33. Next base: position 104,700 of record NZ_JCALDN010000001.1, read on the forward strand.
CCCCGTCAGCTGGCATTACGCGTTCGACATCATCCTGCGCCAGTACTTCGACCACAGCGTGGCCTTCGCCATCGCCAGCGCGGTCCTGATCGTCGCGGCGGTCGCGACCCGGCTGGCCGGCGTGCCGTCCCCGGCCGGCGACCTACGCCGGCTGCTGATCATCGCCACGGCATGGACGGTGATTCCCACCGCGCTGGTCGTCGTCTATTCGGCCGTCATCGAGCCGATCTACTACCCGCGCTACCTGATCTTCACCGCGCCCGCGATGGCCGTCGTCCTGGCCGTCTGCGTCGTCACCGTCGCCCGCCGACCCTGGCCGATCGCCGGCGCGGTGCTGGTGTTCGCCGTCGCCGCCGTGCCGAATTACCTGTTCGTGCAGCGGTGGCCGTACGCCAAGGAGGGCTGGGACTACAGCCAGGTCGCCGACCTGATCAGCTCGCACGCCGCCCCCGGCGACTGCCTGATGGTGGACAACACCGTGCCGTGGCGGCCCGGGCCGATTCGTGCGTTGCTGGCCACCCGCCCGGCGGCCTTCCGGTCGTTGATCGACGTGGAGCGCGGCGTGTACGGGCCGAAGGTGGGATCGCTGTGGGACGGGCACGTCGCCGTGTGGCTGACGACCGCCAAAATCAACAAATGCCCGGCGATCTGGACGATCACCAACAAAGACAATTCGCTGCCGGACCATCAAGCGGGCCCGTCGCTACCGCCGGGCACCGCGTTCGGGCGCGCGCCGGCGTATCGATTCCCGGGCTATCTGGGCTTCCGCATTGTCGAACGGTGGCAATTCCATTACTCGCAGGTCGTCAAGTCCACGCGGTGATGTCGGCGTTCAGCCGTTGGTGGCGACCGGCTGGGCTTGGCGCGTCGCGCGCGTGGCGGCGTAGGACACCGCCACGCCGGCGGCGCTCAACGCGGTGAACACCGTGAACAACAGGTGCGCCGCCATCTCCTCGCCGCCGGTGGCGGTGTTGACGACGACGCCGGCCAACCCGGCTCCGATCGCTGCGGAGGTCAGCTGCACGGTGTTGATCGCCGCGGACGCCGCGCTGCCCTCGGCCGGGTCGGCGACGGACGCCATCGCGCGGGCCGACAGGTGCGGCCAGGCCATCCCGATCCCGATGCCGGCGACCAGCAGCGCGACCGCCCAGAGCGCCGCGGTGCCGGCCGAACCGTCACCGTGGCGTGCCACCGCACCCAGCGCCAGGCCCGCCGCCACCACCATCGGCGCCACCAGGACCACCCGCCCGATCGTCCGCGGGTGCTCCAGTGAAGCGCTGACGATTTCGCTGACCGTCCAGCCCACCGCGAGCGCCGCCCCCAGGAACCCCGCCGCGATCGGCGTCAGGTGGGCCAGTCGCTGCCCGAACAACGGCACGTAGGTGGTCACCATCGCCGCGCCCATCAGCACGCCCATGGTGAGGTAGATCCACTTCAGCGGCCCGGGCGAGAAGACGCTGGGCGGCAGGATGGCCGCGTGCATGCGCCAGTCGACGATCACGAACACGCCGACCAGGCCGATGCCCGCCGCCAGCAGCCCATACGTCGCGGCGGTGTTATGCGGAATCTGCGCGACGCTGACGGCCAGCGCGGCCACCCCGATGATCAGCAGCGACCACACCGGCACCCTCATCCTCGGGACGCCGGTGGTGGGGCTGACGCGGGCCAGCGCGACCGGGACCAGCAGCGCCATCAGCACGGTCAGGACGGCCATCGCGACGAACGCCCAGCGCCAGATGCCGAACTGCGCGAACAGGCCGCCGGTCGTGGGCCCGACGACGGTCGCGACCCCCCACATCGCCGACACCAGCGCCGAGCCCCGCGTCCACAACCAGCGGGGCAAGGCGGAGTTGATCACCGCGTAGCCCAGGCCGGCCAGCAAGCCCCCGGCCACCCCCTGCATGGCCCGTCCAGCAATCAACACGTGCATGGTCGGGGCGGCAGCGCAAACCAGGCTGGCGATGCCGAACACGACAAGTCCCAGCAGATACGACGCCCGAGCGCCGACGCGCAGCAGCATCGGATTGACCATCGTCGCCGCGACCACCGACCCGACGAGATATAGGGTCGTCACCCACGCGTAGAGCCGGCTGCCGCCGATTTCTGCGATGGTGTTGGGCAACAAGCTGGTGGTCAGGAACTCGTTGGTGGCGTAGAGCGCTACCCCGCCGGCCAGCAGGATGGAAGTCCTCAGATACCTCGGGCCCAGCAGCTCACGCCAGCCGCCGGTGATAGTCGCCGCGTCGGTCACTCCTCCACCGTATGGGGTCACGCGGCGAGCGGGCCCGCAGATCGGTTACCAGCAAACTCATTTCAGGCCGGCGGCGTCCATCCCACGCAGTTCCTTTTTCAGGTCGGCGATCTCGTCGCGGAACCGCGCCGCGAGCTCGAATTGCAGGTCGCGCGCCGCGGCCATCATCTGCGCGGTGAGGTCCTTGATCAGGTCGGCCAGTTCGGCGCGCGGCATGCTGGCCGTGTCGCGACCCTCGAACACACCGGCGCTGACGGCGCGGCCGGGCTCGCCCTGCGCGCGCCGGCCACGGGACGCGTTGCGGCCCGACCCGCCGATCTCCACGGTCTCGCTGTCGTCGGCCTCGCGGTAGACCTGGTCGAGGATGTCGGCGATCTTCTTGCGCAGCGGCTGCGGGTCGATGCCGTGCGCCTCGTTGTACGCGACCTGCTTGGCCCGGCGCCGTTCCGTCTCGTCGATGGCCTCTTTCATCGAGTCGGTGATGGTGTCGGCGTACATGTGGACCTCACCGGAGACGTTGCGGGCGGCGCGGCCGATGGTCTGAATCAGGCTGCGCGAGGACCGCAGGAAGCCCTCTTTGTCGGCGTCCAGGATCGCGACGAGCGACACCTCGGGCAGGTCCAGGCCTTCCCGCAGCAGGTTGATGCCGACCAGCACGTCGTACTCTCCCAGCCGCAGCTGGCGCAGCAGCTCCACCCGGCGCAACGTGTCGACCTCGGAGTGCAGGTAGCGCACCCGGATGCCCATCTCGAGCAGATAGTCGGTGAGGTCCTCGGCCATTTTCTTGGTCAGCGTCGTGACCAGCACCCGCTGGTCGGCCTCGGTGCGCTTGCGGATCTCGCCGATCAGGTCGTCGATCTGCCCCTTGGTCGGTTTGACCACCACCTTCGGGTCGACCAGGCCGGTGGGACGGATCACCTGTTCGACGAACTCGCCACCGGACTGGCTGAGCTCGTACGGGCCGGGGGTGGCCGACAGGTACACCGTCTGCCCGATCCGGTCGGCGAACTCCTCCCAGGTCAGCGGGCGGTTGTCGCACGCCGACGGGAGCCGGAAGCCGTATTCGACCAGGTTGCGTTTCCGCGACATGTCGCCCTCGTACATCCCGCCGATCTGCGGGACGGTGACGTGCGATTCGTCGATGACCAGCAGGAAGTCTTCCGGGAAGTAGTCGAGCAGGGTGGCCGGTGGGGAGCCCGGACCCCGGCCGTCGATGTGGCGCGAGTAGTTCTCGATGCCCGAGCAGAAGCCGACCTGCCGCATCATCTCGATGTCGTAGTTGGTGCGCATCCGCAACCGCTGCGCCTCAAGCAGCTTGCCCTGGCCCTCCAGCTCGGCCAGCCGCTCGGCCAGCTCCGCTTCGATCGTCGAGATCGCCATCGCCATCCGCTCCGGGCCGGCGACGTAGTGGGTGGCCGGGAAGATCCGCAGCGAGTCGACCTGGCGGATGACGTCACCCGTCAGCGGGTGCAGGTAGTACAGCGCCTCGATCTCGTCGCCGAAGAACTCGATGCGCACGGCCAGCTCTTCGTAGGACGGGATGATCTCCACGGTGTCGCCGCGCACCCGGAACGAGCCGCGGGTGAAGGACAGGTCGTTGCGGCTGTACTGGACGTCGACCAGCAGCCGCAGCAGCCCGTCGCGGGGCACGTCGCTGCCGACGCGCAACTCGACCGAGCGATCCAGATACGACTGCGGCGTGCCGAGGCCGTAGATGCAGGACACCGACGCCACCACGACCACGTCGCGGCGCGACAGCAGCGACGACGTCGCGGAGTGCCGGAGCCGCTCCACGTCGTCGTTGATCGAGCTGTCCTTTTCGATGTAGGTGTCGGTCTGCGCGATGTACGCCTCGGGCTGGTAGTAGTCGTAGTACGAGACGAAGTACTCAACGGCGTTGTGCGGCAACATCTCCCGCAGCTCGTTGGCCAGCTGCGCGGCCAGCGTCTTGTTGGGCGCCATCACCAGGGTGGGCCGCTGCAGCCGCTCGATGAGCCAGGCGGTGGTCGCCGACTTGCCGGTACCGGTGGCGCCGAGCAGCACGACGTCGCGCTCCCCCGCCCTGATCCGGCGTTCCAGCTCCTCGATGGCGGCCGGCTGGTCGCCGGCAGGGGCGTGCGGGCTGACGACCTTGAAGTCGCCGCCGACGCGCACCAACCCTTTGACGGCCTCTTCGGCCGGCCGGTATTCCGAATGCGCTACAACGGGATGCTCCGTGGCGAATGCCATGCCACCAGGGTAGAGGCGATCACCGACAAGTGTGCTGGAGGCGGTTTTACCAGGTGGGCGGGGTGTGAAACTGGCCTCGGGGTACCCGCAGGCCGACTATCCCGCCGGGCGCGTCCACGTCCGGGTGACCGGATCGCACTGCAGCAGATAGCCGTCGCTGGACGTGCTCATGGCGAACACCGAGGTGCCCGGCCGGTCGCAGGAGCTGCCGGCGGCGTGCACGCCCATCGTGATCGGCGCTTTGGCCCAGCTGCTGCCTTCGCAGACGATCTGCTCGTTGTTGGTCGGGTCGTAGGCGACCTTGCCGACGTCGCTGCAAAGGCCGCCGAGCACCGGCGGCGCCGGGGCGGACGCGGTGGTCGAGGCGTTGATGACCTGGGTGGGATCCCCCAACGCCACCGTCGCCGGCACATCGCCAGCCCGGGTGGCCACCACGGGCACCCGCACCACCGCCCCCTGGGCCCCGCACTCGTTGCTGAGCACGGTCTCGGTCCGGGTGCCGCGCAGGGTGCCGTCGGCCTGCGGCGCCAGCGACCACGCGATGGTTTCCTGCTGCGTGGCCCGCACCTGTCCATTGGGCTGAGTGCAGCCCACCCGCTGCTGCACGGGCGCACCCTGCCAGTAGCCGCCCACGAAGCGCAGGGTGTCCGCCTGTCCGCCATCGGTGGTGTCGGCCACCTGATGGGTGGCGTCGTCCAGCTGGGTGCCGGTGGCCGCACACCCCTTGGTGGTGCATACCGACCGGAAGGCCCACCAGCCGGTCGCGGCCCCGTCGTGCCGGATCGAGATGCCGTTGGTGGTGCGCTTCGTCTGGTCGTAGGCAAGCCGGTAGGTCCCGTTGAGCACCGGCCCGCCCGCGGTCGGTGCCGCGCTGGCGGCGGGCGCGGACGGTTTGGAGGCGAGGGCCGGGTTGCTCGGGGGCGGGTCGGGCTGGACGGAGTAGAGGATGGACCAGGTCGCCGCGACGGCGATCAGCACCGCGCACACCAGCGCGGTCGCCCAGCGCGCTTTCGACGAAACCCGTTGCCCCAGAATGGCAATCATGTGCACCGGTCCGCGCCTGCGATGCCCGGTCGCTACGACGGCGCCGGCGGCGGCGCCCCGCCCGGAGTCGCCGACGGCGCCGAAGGACTCGCTGACGGCGGTGGCGAACGCGCGGCACCGCTCGAACCTGTCCTCGGGTCGCTTGGCGAGGGCCCGGGCGAACACCCCGTCGAGCTCGGCCAGATCGGGGCGGAAATCGCTGAGCCGCGGCGGGTCCTCGTGCAGGTGCTGGCTGATCACCGCGATCGGGTTGGAATGCTGGAACGGCGGCGCGCCGGTGAGGAGGTGGAAAGCCGTTGCGGCCAAGGCGTATTGGTCGGCCCGACCGTCAATGGGCGAACCCGTCAGCTGCTCGGGCGCGGCATAGGCCACCGTTCCGACGGCGACGTTGGTTTCGGTGATCCCGCTGATATCGCCCAGGTGGCGCGCGACACCGAAGTCGGCCAACAGGATTCGACGCTCCCCCGCTTCGGGATGGGTGAGCAAGATGTTGGCCGGTTTGACGTCGCGGTGCAGCAGGCCACGGTCGTGGGCGTAGTCCAGCGCGCCCGCCACCGCGTGCACGATGGCGCACACCTCGTGGATCGGCATCCCCTCGGCGTAGTTCTCCTTGACCAGCCGGGAGGCGTCGGTGCCCTCGACATAATCCATCGAAATCCACAGGTGCCCGTTGAATTCACCCCGGTCGTGCACGCCCACGATGTGCGGGTGCCACAGTGTCGCGGCGAGATCGGCCTCGCGGTTGAACCTTTCGCGAAACTCGGGGTCGGCGGTCACCGCCTCGGCGAGCACCTTGATCACGTCGCGGCGGGGCAGCCGGGGGTGCAACGCCAGGTAAACCTCGGCCATGCCGCCGGCGCCGAGTTGCCGCAAGATCGTGTAACCGGCGAACGAGGCGCCGTTGCCCACGGCAAGGCGCTGCCCGCTCGACTCGTTGAGCCGTTGCGCGACGGCGGGTTCCGCGTGCGGGGCCGAATCGACCGGTGGTATCCGGCGGAACAGCTGCCCGATCGGCATGGCGGGCAACGAGTGAAAGCCCGCCCGCAACGCCTCCCGCGCTTGTCGCGGGCTCAGCCGTCGCCCGGCGCCGATGCGCCGAGTAGTTCCCTTGTGCTCGTTCATCAATGCCCCGCCCCCTCGTGTCCCGGCGCCGCCCCCGGTGTCCCGCACTGTGATGCGGATCGCAGCACCCCGGGCATGCGCATCGCGATTGGGCCCTCTACGCCGTCTGCGTCGCCGCCGGCACAACAGTGTGCACGACGCGCGCGGACGCAACCCTTCTTGCACCCCTTTCGTTCGAATAATGCCGCACGGCAGTAGGCGATTCGTCTCAGCAGGCTATGAGGAGGCTATGAGTGGCCGCATCGAGACAAAGGGAAGTCACAGGCGGCTCCAATAGAGGGCACTACCAACGCTGGTCGATACTTGAGTGGTGACTCGACCCGCCCCGCCCATCCTGACAATCCGGCACGACGGGTCCCAGCGATCCTTCGCGGCCGGCCACGAGGTGGTCGTCGGGCGCGACGCGCAGGCCGATGTGCGCATCGCCGATCCGCGGATCTCTCGCGCGCATCTGATCCTGCGGTTCGATCAAGGCCGTTGGCTGGCAATCGACAACGGCTCGCTGAACGGGACCTACCTCAACGGCTACCGGATGCCGGTGGTCGACATTCACGACGGGCAGAGCATTCACCTCGGAAACCCGCAGGGGCCCCGGCTGACCTTCGCGGTCGGTCCACAGCAGGGTCATGCCGGCCAGCCGCCACGGACCCGGCCGAGTCACGATTCCGGGCCGCCGACCCTGGCCTGGGGCGCGCTTGCCGAGCAAACGAATCCGACGCACCCGCCGCGACCCCCGCAGGGCCGGCCCGGCGGCCCGAACAGGGGCGCGGCCCGCGGCGGCCCGCAGGCCGCGCCGTCGCGCCCCATGCCACCGTGGCAACCGGCGAGGCCGCCGAACGCGCCCCCGCGACAGCCGGCGGTGCCGCCTCGCCAGGCGCCACCGCCCCGCATCCCGCCGCCACCGGCGCCGCGCGGCACGCCGCCCGAGGAGCGGACCGTCATCGACCCCGGCTCACCGGCAAGGCTGCAGGTCACCCCGCCCCCCGCGAGCGAAACCGACTCCCCACCACCGGTAGCCGCAACGCCCGCAGCGGAATTCACGGTGATCGACGCCAAGACGGCCGACGTGTCGAACCTGGCGACGCGTTTTGTGAAATTGCTCTCGCCGCGCGCGTCGTCCGCCGCGGGCACCGTCGGCGCCATGACGATCGGCCGGGCCGCCGAGAACGACATCGTCGTCTCCGACGTGTTGGCCTCCCGTCAGCACGCCATGCTGGTGCCCACTCAGCTGGGCACCGAGATCCGCGACAACAGCGTCAACGGGACGTTCGTCAACGGCACCCGGGTCGGGTCGGCCATCCTGTCCGAGGACGACATCGTCACCATCGGCAACGTCGACCTGGTGTTCCGCGACGGCACCCTGACCGAACGCGGCGGCGCCGCCACCCGCACCGGCGGCCTGGAGGTGCGCAACGTCGGCTACGTCGTCGACAACGGCAAGCAGTTGCTCGACGACATCTCGCTGACCGCGCGACCCGGCACGCTGACCGCCGTCATCGGCGGTTCGGGTGCGGGCAAGAGCACGCTGGCCCGGCTGATCGCCGGATACACCACCCCGACGTCGGGCTCAGTGACGTTCGAGGGACACAACATTCACGCCGAATACGCGTCCCTGCGCAGCAGGATCGGCATCGTCCCGCAGGACGACGTGGTGCACCGCCAGCTGACCATCAACCAGGCGCTCGGTTACGCCGCCGAGCTGCGGCTGCCGCCCGACACCAGCAAGGCCGACCGGGCGCGGGTGGTCGCCCAGGTGCTCGAGGAACTCGACCTGACCCGGCACGCCGACACCCGCGTCGAAAAGCTCTCCGGCGGGCAGCGCAAACGCGCCTCGGTGGCCCTGGAACTGCTGACAGGGCCCTCGCTGCTGATCCTCGACGAGCCGACCTCCGGGCTGGATCCCGCGCTGGATCTGCAGGTCATGACGATGCTGCGGCAGCTGGCCGACGCCGGCCGGGTCGTGCTGGTGGTGACGCACTCGCTGTCCTACCTGGACGTCTGCGACCAGGTGCTGCTGATGGCCCCCGGCGGGAAGACCGCCTACTGCGGCGCGCCGGACCAGATCGGTGGGGCGATGGGCACCACCAACTGGGCGAAGATCTTCACCCAGGTGGGCGCCGACCCGGAAGAAGCCAATCGCCGCTTCCTGGAACAGAACGAGGCCCAGAAGCGGCCGCAGCGGTACCTGCCGGACAAGACCGACGAGCCGAGCAGCCTCGGGGAACCGGTGCACACCAGCGTGCGGCGCCAGATTTCGACGATCGCCCGACGGCAGGTTCGCCTGGTGATCGCCGACCGCGCGTACTTCGTCTTCCTGGCGCTGCTGCCGTTCATTTTGGGCTCGCTGTCGTTGACCGTCCCGGGCAGCAACGGCTTTCACGTTCCCGCACCGAACGCGGGGACGCCCGATGAGGCCGCGCAGATACTGGCCCTGCTGATGCCGGCCGCGGCATTCATGGGCACCGCCTTGACAATTCGCGACCTGGTCGGCGAGCGCGCCATCTTCCAGCGTGAGCAGGCGGTGGGCCTGTCGACGACCGCCTACCTGCTCGCCAAGAGCGCGGTGTTCTGCGGGTTCGCGATACTGCAGTCGGCGATCGTGACGGCGATCGTGGTGATCGGCAAGAGCGCCCCGACGCGCGGCGCGGTGCTGTTCGGCCACTCGAGCGTCGGGGCCACCGTCGAACTGTTCGCCACCGTCGCGGCGACGTGCGTCGCCTCGGCCGTTCTGGGACTGGCGATTTCGTCGCTGGTGCGCTCCAGCGAGCAGATCATGCCGCTGTTCGTGGTGGCGGTGATGGCGCAGTTGGTGCTGTGCGGCGGGATGGTGCCGGTGACCGGGCGGCTCGGCCTGAACCAGCTGTCGTGGGCGATGCCGGCGCGGTGGGGCTACGCCGCGGCGTCGTCGACGGTGGATCTGCGTCACCTGGTGCCCGACACTCTGCTGTCCCAGGACCGGTTCTGGCAGCACACGCCGAAGATGTGGCTGCTCGACATGGGCATGCTCGCCGCCTTGTCGATCTTCTACGCCGGCTTCGTGCGATGGAAGATCCGGTTGCGCCGGTAACGAGCCCGCCGGCGGTAGGGTGACACCATTCACCCGCCCAAGCACGAGACGTTCGACCTGGTGGCCCGCACGAACACCGATCCCAAGGGCATCGTGCGGACCGTCGACGAGTACGCCGTGCACCCGTGGGGCCTCTACGTCGCCCGGCCCACTCCCGGTCGCGCGCAGTTCCATTACCTCGAGTCGTGGCTGCTGCCGTCGTTGGGGTTGCGCGCCACGGTGTTTCACTTCAACCCCGGCCACGAACGCGACCTCGATTTCTACCTCGATGTCGGCGAATACTCGCCCGGCCCCACCGCGTGGCATTCCGAGGACCACTACCTGGACATCGAGGTCCGCACCGGCATCGGGGCGGACCTCACCGACGTCGACGAGCTGCTGGACGCCGTCCGCCACGGCCTGCTGACCCCCGAGGTCGCCGCGCAGGCGGTGCGGCGCGCGGTGGCCGCCGTCGACGGGCTGGCCCACAACAGCTATGACCTGTCGCGGTGGCTGGCACACCACGGCATGGAGTTGACTTGGCGCGGGCGGCCCGCATCGCCGGACGGGTCATGACGGACTTCGCCGGTCTGCCTCCCGCGGTGCGCGCGGCGCTGCGCGACGAGCCCGTGCCGGACTGGCGGGCCCCCACCCTGGCCACGCTCACCGAGGATCGATTCTGCGATCCGCACTGGATCTTCGAGCGCAAGTTCGACGGCATGCGCTGCCTGGCGTTTCGCGACGGCGACCGGATACGGCTGTTGTCGCGAAACCGTCAGCCGCTCAACGGAACCTATCCTGAGCTGGTGGATGCGCTCGCCGCCCAGCGCACCACTCGCTTCGTCGTGGACGGCGAGGTGGTGGCGTTCGAGGGTCGCCGGACCAGCTTTGCCCGGTTGCAGGGCCGGCTGGGCATCACCGACCCCGAACTGGCCCGCGCCTCCCCGGTGCGTGTCTTCTACTACGTCTTCGACCTGCTGCATCTCGATGGCGAATCCACCGTCGACGTGCCCCTGTTGTGGCGTAAGAGGTTGCTGCGCAAGGCGATCGATTTCACCGACCCGCTGCGCTACGCGCCGCACCGCGTCGAGGACGGGATCGCCGTCTACCGGGCCGCGTGCGCGCGCGGTGACGAAGGGGTGATCGCCAAACTGGCCGACTCCACCTATGCAGGCGGTCGCTCGCGCACGTGGCTGAAGTTCAAATGCGTGCGCGACCAGGAATTCGTGGTCGGTGGCTACACCGGCCCGAAGGGCAGCCGAGTGGAGTTAGGCGCGCTGCTGCTGGGGTATTACCAGGGCGATGAGTTGCGCTACGCCGGCAAGGTCGGCACCGGTTTCGACGACGCCACACTGCACCGCTTGCACGAGCGGCTCTCGGCCCTCGCGCAAGACGCGTCGCCGTTTGTGCGGGGCGCGGTGCGCGAGACCGGTGCGCGGTGGGTTCGCCCCGAGCTGGTGGTCGAGATCGGCTTCAGCGAATGGACCCGCGACGGAAAGCTCCGCCATCCACGCTATCTCGGTGTGCGCACCGACAAGGCCCCCACCGAGGTGGTCAGGGAGACACGCTGATGCCCGGCCTTGAAGCAGGGCCGGGACAACCACCGCCGCAGCCGCATGCCTGAATTGCCTGACGTGGAAGGGTTTCGGCGGCAACTGGCCGCCGCACTGCCGGGACGGCGGATCCGGCACGTGCAGGTGCACGATCCCGGTGTGCTGCGAAACGCCACCGCGACGACGCTGGCCCGCCGCTTGACCGGGCGGCGCTTTGCCGATCCACGCCGGCACGGCAAGTGGCTGGTGCTGCCCACCGACGGCTCGACGCTGCTGATCCACAGCGGGATGACGGGCCGACCGTACTACGCCGCCGACGACGCCGCCCATGACCCCTACGAGCGACTGGCCCTCTCGCTGGACGAGGGCGAGCTGCGCTATGCCGACCTCCGCAAATTGCGCGGCGTGTGGCTGGCCGACGATCCGGACGATATCGCCCATGTCACCGGTCCTCAAGGCCCCGACGCGCTGGCGCTGGACCTGCGCGAGTTCCGCGACGTGGTGGGCCGGCGATCGGCGCGATCGCGGCGGCTGAAGCCCACGCTGATGGACCAGTCGGTGATCGCCGGGCTCGGCAATCTGCTGACCGACGAGATCTGTTGGCGGGCCAAACTTCGTCCCACCCTGCCGATTACGAAGCTGGTCGACGACGACGTGAGGGGCCTGCATCGCGCGATGACGCAGGTGCTGAAGACCGCGGTGCGGCATGGCCGGGTCCCGGGCCTGCCGCGCTGGCTGACCGGGGTGCGTGACGAACCGGACCCGCACTGCCCGCGCTGCGGCACCCGGCTCGCGCGTGCCCGGGTGGGTGGCCGCACGACGCTGTGGTGCCCGCACTGCCAGCCGTAGGGCAAACGATCTGGCCACCCGATCGGGCTGGTTGTAATGTCAGCGGCTATGAGCTGCAAAGCCCGCCGGCTGTTACCGATCGCCGCCGTGACCGCGATCGCCGTGGTGAATGCTGCGACGGCACGGGCGGATCTGCACAACATCACCTACCGGGCCAGGATCGACGGGGTCACGACCGGCAGCCAGGCCACCTTCGTGATCAACGGCGGTCAGACGAACACGGCCGGGCTGAGCTCGATGCCCGGCAACGCATTCGAGGCCGACACGGTGTTGCCCGACCCGCAACAGGCCGGCATGCGCATCGTGGTGCGCTTCCCGTACGCGGCGAACGTGCACTGTGAAATCGATGTGGACGACAACGTTTTCGTCCAGGCCGACCAGATGGTCAGGGCGGTGGCGGGAAGCGCCGACCCCAATAACGGGGCGCTGCAGTGCGGGGCGCCCCTGCCCGGCTAGGGCTTCCAGCCCGACGAGTCGGCCCACTCCCAGGCCCGCCGGTAGGCGTCGAGGAACCACGGCTCCTTGGCCTCGACATAGCGCAGGATGTCTCCGCCGCCAGTGCTGTCGGCTCTGCGTTTTACGGTCAGATACTCGGCGCGCACAGCGGGATTGGCTTTGAGCCAGTCCACGCACAGCAGGGCGAACTGCTGATTGGGCCAGCCGTCGACCCGGATGTGCACATTGGTGGGCCGACCGGGATCCGCCGAGGCGTGAATTCGCTTGGCCCACAGGGCTGGATCGTCCTGGCGGTCGTAGCGGCCCACGGTGCTACGGGCGTCGGTCTTGGCGACGTCTTCGACGATCCGCTCGATCCGCGGGTACCCGGCGGCCAGCAACGGTTCGACGAGTTCGTCGGCGACGGCGAGGGATTCGACGGTGATCTGGATGTCGATGACGTCCTTGGCCGGAAAGTCCGGTACGGCCGTCGAGCCGATGTGATCGACGCGCAGGGCGCGGTGACCGCAGCTGGTCTTCAACCGGTTCACGATTCGTTGCGCCTGGTCGGCCCAGCTCGGGTTGGGCGGCACCAGTCGGGCCGGCGCCTGGGCGATCCGGCGCGCGCTCAGGTTGTGCGCGAACGGCACGATGCGGTTGTCCCACACGTCCTCGGCGCGCCGCGCCAACTCCTCGGGGGTGCCCGAGTTGTCCAGCCAGATGTCGGCGACCGCGCGGCGCTGCTCGTCGCTGGCCTGCGCAGCGATCCTCGCCCGCGCGTCTTCCTCGGCCATGCCGCGCTGGTCGACCAGCCGCCGCAGCCGCACCTCGACGTCGGCGAACACGATGACGACGAGCGGGAACAGCGGGGCCATCCCGGATTCCACCAGCAGCGGGATGTCCTCGACCACCACGGAATCCTCGGGCACCGACGCGATGATCTCCGAACGGCGATTGCCCACCAGGGGGTGGACAATCCCGTTCAGCGTCTTGCGTGCCTCGTCGTCGCGAAACGCCTTGGCCGCCAACGCCGGCCGATCCAGCGATCCGTCCGCGAGCAGGATGTCGCTCCCGAACGCCTCGACCAGCGCGGCCAGGCCCTCGGTTCCGGGCTGGACCACCTCACGCGCGATGACGTCACCGTCGACGATGACGGCACCGCGCCGCGCGAACGTGGACGACAGCGCCGATTTACCGGCGCCGATGCCACCGGTCAACCCGATACGCAGCATCCGCGATTAGGCGTTGCCGGCGAGTTTCTCCCGCAGCGCGGCCAATTGGGCGTCGCTGGCCAGCGATCCGCCCGCCTTCTCCTCGCGCGCACCGTTGCCCGGCGACTGCTCGGCGTGCCCGGCGGCCTCGGCGGCGGCGAACTTCTCCATCTGCGCCGTGTGCATCTTGTGCCGGCGCTCGGCCTCGGCGTAGCGGGCCTCCCACTCGGCGCGCTGCTTGTCGAATCCCTCGAGCCATTCGTTGGTCTCGGAATCGAAGCCCTCGGGGAAGATGTAGTTGCCCTGCTCGTCGTAGCTGTCGGCCATGCCGTACTTCGCCGGGTCGAACTCCTCGGTGTAGTCCTCGTTGGCCTGCTTGAGCGACAACGAGATTCGGCGGCGCTCCAGGTCGATGTCGATGACCTTGACCATCGCGTCGTCGCCGACGGCGACCACCTGGTCGGGCACCTCGACGTGACGCTCGGCCAGCTCGGAGATGTGCACCAGGCCCTCGATGCCCTCCTCGACCCGCACGAACGCACCGAAGGGAACCAGCTTGGTGACCTTGCCGGGCACGATCTGGCCGATGGCGTGGGTGCGAGCGAAGTGGCGCCACGGGTCTTCCTGAGTCGCCTTGAGCGACAACGAAACCCGTTCGCGGTCCATGTCGACGTCCAGGACCTCGACGGTGACCTCGTCGCCCACCTGAACGACCTCGGACGGGTGGTCGATGTGCTTCCAACTCAACTCGGAGACGTGCACCAGACCGTCCACACCGCCGAGGTCGACGAACGCGCCGAAGTTGACGATGGAGGAGACGACACCCTTGCGGATGGCACCCTTTTGCAGCTGGTTGAGGAACTCGCTGCGCACCTCGGACTGGGTCTGCTCCAGCCACGCGCGGCGCGACAGCACCACGTTGTTGCGGTTCTTGTCCAGCTCGATGATCTTGGCTTCGATCTCCTTGCCGATGTACGGCTGCAGGTCGCGGACGCGGCGCATCTCGACCAGCGAGGCGGGCAGGAAGCCACGCAACCCGATGTCGAGGATCAGGCCACCCTTGACCACCTCGATGACGGTGCCCTTGACGGCCTCGTCCTTCTCCTTGAGCGCCTCGATGGTGCCCCAGGCGCGCTCGTACTGCGCGCGCTTCTTGGACAGGATCAGGCGACCCTCTTTGTCCTCCTTGGTGAGGACCAGGGCTTCGACCTCATCACCGACGGAAACGACCTCGTTGGGGTCGACATCGTGCTTGATGGAGAGTTCGCGGGCGGGGATGACCCCTTCGGTCTTGTAGCCGATATCGAGGAGCACCTCGTCCCGGTCCACTTTGACGATCGTGCCTTCGACGATGTCGCCATCGTTGAAGTACTTGATCGTTTTGTCTATTGCGGCGAGAAAGTCCTCGCTCGAGCCAATGTCGTTGACGGCTACTTGCGGCGAGGTGACGGCGGGACTCGGCATATTGTTGGGTTGCTCCGGACAGGTTGGGTCGTAGGGACAATTCTGGATTTACCTGTCGAGGCTACTCGACTGGGCTCATGCTGGCCAAACCCAGCACCGGCGCCGCTGGGCGAACGGTCGCGCCGAAGGTAACGCCTCGGCGAATTTTCGCCGCGATTCTTCGCCGTGACGTTACGCTCGGCGGCCAATTGATCAGCAAGTATGTGCTCGAAGCTTGGACGCGTGGTCAGTGCGCCGCGGCGTCCCAGGAGCGGCCGTAGCCCACCGACACCTCCAGCGGAACGTCGAGCGGGTAGGCGCCGCCCATCTTCTCGCGGGCCAGCGCTTCGAGCTGTTCCCGCTCGCCGGGCGCAACCTCGAACAGCAGCTCGTCGTGCACCTGCAGCAGTATCCGGGAGGACAGCCCGGCGGCTTTGATGGCCTTGTCGACCTCGAGCATCGCCACCTTGATGATGTCGGCCGCGCTGCCCTGGATGGGCGCGTTGAGCGCGGCCCGCTCGGCGGCCTCGCGCACCTGACGGTTACTGCTGTCGAGCTCGGGCAGGTAGCGACGGCGGCCGAAGACCGTCGACGTGTACCCGTCCTTGCGGGCCTGGTCGACGACGTCCATCAGGTAGTCGCGCACCCCGCCGAACCGGGCGAAGTACTGCTCCATCTGATCTTTGGCTTCTTCGGTCGAGATCTTGAGTTGGGCGGACAGCCCGTAGGCGCTCAGCCCGTAGGCCAGGCCGTACGACATCGCCTTGACCCGCCGGCGCAGCTCGGCGGTGACCTCCTCGATCGGGACGCCGAACGCCCGCGACGCGACGAAGGAGTGCAGATCCTCCCCCGTGTTGAACGCCTCGATCAGGCCCTCGTCCTTGGACAGGTGAGCCATGATCCGCATCTCGATCTGGCTGTAGTCGGCCGTCATCAGCTCGCTGTAGCCGTCGCCGACCACGAACGCGTCGCGTATTCGCCGGCCCGCCTCGGTGCGGATCGGGATGTTCTGCAGGTTCGGCTCGGTCGACGACAACCTGCCCGTCGCGGCGATGGTCTGGTTGAACGTGGTGTGGATGCGTCCGTCCGAGGCAACCGAATTCAGCAGTCCGTCGACGGTGACCTTGAGCCGGGTGGCATCGCGGTGGGCCAGCAGATGCTGCAGGAACGGATGGCCGGTCTTGTCGAAGAGCGATTGCAAGGCGTCCGCGTCGGTGGTGTATCCGGTCTTGGTGCGCTTGGTCTTCGGCATCTCCAGCTCGTCGAAGAGCACCGCCTGTAACTGTTTGGGCGAGCCCAGGTTGATCTGCTTGCCGATCACCGCGTACGCCGCCTCGGCCGCATCCCGGATCTGCTGGGCGAAATCGCTTTGCAGTTCGGTGAGCAGGTCCAAATCGACTGCGATGCCGGCGTTTTCCATGCCCGCCAGCACGGCCTGCACCGGCAGCTCCATGCCGCTCAGCAGCGAGGTGGAGTTGATGCGGGCCAGCTCCTCGTCGAGGGCGTCGGCGAGATCCAGCACCGCCACGGCCCGCAGGATCAGCGTCTGCACCGCCTGATCGTCGGTGCCCTCGTCATCGTCGAGCAGCGAAAGTTGTTGCTGTTCAGGGTTTTCCGCACGCAGTTCGCGGCGCAGGTAGCGCAGCGAGAGGTCGTCGAGGGAGAAGCTGCGCTGCCCGGGGCGCACCAGGTAGGCCGCCAGCGCGGTATCGGAGGTGACGCCGGCCAGCGTCCAGCCCCGTCCGGCCAGGTCGTGCATCGCCAGCTTGGCTTCGTGCAACGCCTTGGGTGGGCCCGGGTCGGCCAGCCACGACGCCAGTGCCGCTTCGTCTTCGGGATCCAGCGTGGAAGTGTCGATGTAGCGGCCCTCGCCGTCGGCGGACACGATGGCCAGCGCGGTGGCGTCGGCGTCGTAGGCCAAATGCGTCCCGACGACGGCCAGGCCGAACCGCTTGCCCGAGCTGTGCTCGGCCAGCCACACGGCCAGCTCGCCGGCCTCCAGCGCGCCGCCGCGCACGTCGAAGCCCTCGTCGACCTCGGGCTCCACCGCGGCCAGGGTTTCGAACAGCCGGTCCCGCAGCACCCGGAACTCCAGGTCGTCGAAGAGCCGGTGGATCTGGTCGCGGTCCCACGGTTGCAGCCGCAGCGTGTCCGGGGTCTGGGCCAGTGGCACGTCTTTGACGAGATCGGTCAGCTCGCGGTTGCGGATCACGCTGGCCAGGTGGGCGCGCAGCGCGTCACCCACCTTGCCGCGCACCGAGTCGACGTTGTCGACCAGCGCCTGCAGCGACCCGTATTCGCCGATCCACTTGGAGGCGGTCTTCTCCCCCACGCCGGGAATGCCGGGCAGGTTGTCACTGGGGTCGCCGCGCAGGGCGGCGAAGTCGGGATATTGCTGCGGCGTCAACCCGTACTTCTCGACGACGGCATCCGGGGTGAAGCGGGTCAGCTCGCTGACCCCCTTGCGCGGATACAGCACCGTCACGTTGTCGCTGACCAACTGCAACGAGTCGCGGTCGCCGGTGACCACCAGCACGCGGTAGCCCTCGCGCTCGGCCTGGGTGGCCAGCGTCGCGATGAGGTCGTCGGCCTCGAAACCCTCCTCGGCCAGCACGGTGATGCCCAACGCCGCGAGGACTTCCTTGGTGATGTCGATCTGGCCGCGGAACTCGTCGGGCGTCGCCGACCGGTTGGCCTTGTACTCCGGGTAGCGCTCGGAGCGGAACGTCTGGCGTGACACGTCGAACGCCGCGGCGATGTGGGTCGGGGCTTCGTCGCGCAGCAGGTTGATCAGCATGGCGGTGAAGCCGTAGACCGCGTTGGTGGTCAGCCCGCCGCGGGTTTTGAAGTTCTCGGCGGGCAGCGCATAAAACGCCCGAAACGCCAGCGAGTTGCCGTCCAGCAGCATGAGCGTCGGCGTGGTCTGTTCCTCGCTGGCCTTCGGGGTAGTTTTCGTGGCGGGCACGGGTCTCACTCTAGGCACCCGGTGTGACGCGGTAGGCGTCCCGACCGTGCCGCCGGCAGAACTGCAACACGTTTCAGTTTTGCGTTGGGGCTGGGTAGTCTGGCCGGGTGCCAGAGGTCACCAGTCAAGAACCCGCGATCGACGGATGGTTCGGCGCCGACTCGACTACTGACGGGGCCGGTAGCCCCTATCTGATCGGCAGCAAGTGCCCCGAGTGCGGCACCTATGTCTTCCCGCCGCGGGAGAACAACTGCCCCAACCCGGCCTGCGCCAGCGACACCCTGGAATCCGTCGCCCTGTCGACCCGGGGAACGCTGTGGAGCTACACCGAGAACCGGTACCCGCCGCCCGCGCCCTACCCGGCGGCTGACCCGTTCGAGCCGTTCGCCATCGCCGCGGTGGAGCTGGCCGACGAGGGCATCATCGTGCTCGGCAAGGTGGTCGAGGGCACGCTGGCGGCCGATCTGAAGGTCGGCATGCAAATGGAGCTGACCACCATGACCTTGTTCACCGACGCCGACGGCGTCGAACGCCTGGTGCACGCCTGGAGGATCGCGAAATGAGCACTCCCGAACCGCTCTACATCCTGGGCGCCGGCATGCATCCCTGGGGCAAATGGGGCCGCGACTTCACCGAATACGGCGTGGTCGCCGCGCGCGCCGCGCTGGCCGAGGCCGGGCTGGACTGGCAACAGATCCAGCTGGTGGCCGGCGCCGACACCATCCGCAACGGCTACCCGGGTTTCATCGCGGGGTCGACCTTCGCGCAGAAGCTGGGCTGGAACGGCGTGCCGGTCAGCTCCAGCTACGCGGCCTGCGCCAGCGGCTCGCAGGCGCTGCAGAGCGCGCGCGCCCACATCCTGGCGGGCTTCTGCGACGTCGCGCTGGTGATCGGGGCGGACACCACACCCAAGGGCGCGTTCGCCCCGGTCGGCGGTGAGCGCAAAAACGACCCCGACTGGCAGCGCTTCCACTTGATCGGCGCGATGAACCCCGTGTACTTCGCGCTGCTCGCGCGCCGCCGCATGGACCTCTACGGCGCGACGTCCGAGGACTTCGCCGCGGTGAAGGTGAAGAACTCCGCGCACGGCCTGCAGAACCCGAATGCCCGCTACCGCAAGGAATCGTCCATCGAGGATGTGCTGGCCAGCCCGGTGGTGTCCGACCCGCTGCGCCAGCTCGACATCTGCGCCACCTCCGACGGCGCCGCGGCGCTGATCGTGGCCAGCGCCGAGTTCGCCCGCAAGCACCTCGGCTCGCTCGAGGGCGTGCCGTCGGTGCGCGCGGTCAGCACGGTCACGCCGCGGTATCCGCAGCATCTTCCCGAATTGCCGGACATCGCAACGGATTCCACCGCCGCCGTGGCCGCACCGGAGCGGGTGTTCAAGGATCAGATCCTCGACGCGGCCTACGCCGAGGCGGGCATCGGACCCGAGGACGTGAGCCTGGCCGAGGTCTACGACCTGAGCACCGCGCTCGAACTCGACTGGTACGAGCACCTGGGGCTGTGCGCCAAGGGCGAGGCGGAGGAGCTGCTGCGCAGCGGCGCGACCACGATCGGCGGCAGGGTCCCGGTCAACCCCTCGGGCGGGCTGGCGTGCTTCGGCGAGGCGATTCCCGCGCAGGCGATCGCTCAGGTCTGCGAGCTGACCTGGCAGCTGCGGGGCCAGGCCACCGGCCGGCAGGTGGAGAACGCCACGGTCGGGGTGACCGCGAATCAGGGGCTGTTCGGCCACGGCTCGTCGGTGATCGTCGCGCGTTAAGGGCTACGGCCTCTGTTGTTGTGCAACCACGGCTTTCAGTGTGCAACCACGGCGGCTGCCGTCGGCGTGTCGCCGCCCTCAGCGCACACTCGATGCCGCGCGTTCACACTCGACGGTCGTCGCCCGGGCGCATGACCGAAGGTCAGGCGTCTTTGGGCGGGTCGAGGGTTTCCAGGACGACTTCGGCCACCCGCTTCATCGTGGTCCTGCGGTCCATCGCGGCCCGTTGAATCCACTTGAAGGCCTCGGGCTCGGTCATACCCTGTTCGCTCTGCAGCAGCCCCTTGGCGCGCTCGACGAGCTTGCGGGTCTCCAGCCGGTCGGACAACGAGGCCACCTCGCGTTCGAGCTCGGCGATCTCACTGAAGCGACTGACGGCCAGCTCGATGGCCGGGATGAGGTCACTGATGGTGAACGGCTTCACCAGATAGGCCATCGCGCCGGCGTCACGCGCCCGCTCCACCAGGTCACGCTGGCTGAAGGCGGTCAGGACGACGATCGGCGCGATCCGCTTGCTGGCGATCTCCGAGGCCGCGTCGATGCCGTCGCGGCGCGGCATCTTCACATCCATGATCACCAGATCGGGCTGGTGACGCTCGGCCAGCTCGACGGCTTCCTGCCCGTCGCCGGCCTCCCCGACAATCTCGTAACCCTCCTCCCGGAGCATCTCGGCGAGATCCATGCGGATGAGCGCTTCGTCTTCAGCGATCAGGACCCGGCGCGGCACAGCGGCGTCGGTGTCGGTCGTGGGGCCTGTCATAACGAATATTGTGTCGTGCACGCCGCAGACCAGCGACCTCGGGGGCGGTGAGGCGGGTGAGCACTCCTGATCCTCTATGGTGGGAGGCTGCCTCTAAGGTAAGAGGCCGCACGCCCTCGTATCCCAACTGGCAGAGGAAACGGATTCAAAACCCGTCCAGTGTGAGTTCGAATCTCACCGAGGGCACCGCAAGCGTTCGACACCGCGGCGTGGGACCGCCGAGGGGCACCTCTGTTCGGTACCCGGCCAGCAGGTCTCCAGCATTTAAGTTAACGGACGGTTTGTAAATTCGGCTAAAAACATCCCAACGGTATGCGTTCCGTTCGTTTTGATTAACTGCGTGCATAAATTAATGGGACGCATTCCGAGGCAAGTTCTATGAAAATAATCGCTCGCTTGAATTCATTCATTTTTCCACCGTCGTTGCCGCGCGATCCGCGCCCTCGTGGCCGGCGGCGCCGACACGCACCGGCGACACCCGGCCGTCCACCGGGTTAGCGATCCCCCCGACCCAGCACACCGCGCCGGGCCCGACGTCGCATCGGCGCCGCAGCGGCGAAACGGCAAGTGCGCCAGGTCAATCGCCGATTGAGCGGGTGACACACATCTGACCCGAGGCCGACACGTCCGCACCCGGCGAGTAGTTGCCGATGGAATCGGTGGCGACCCGCAGTAGCCAGCCGGGCTCGCCGCAGGCGGCGCTACAGCCCTCCATCAAGAACGCGGTGGAAACCAGGATTGACGCAAGAACAAACCTCTTGAGACCCGCCATCAGGCACCCCTTAGTCGAGGCGAAACACGCGTCCATGAGCCCTGCAGAACACGTGTTAAATAACCCTAATCAATGACTCCTAAACCCGATTACAACCCGATAACAAGAACTGTTATCAGACCCGGAAACTTACGGGGGCGAAAACGCTGATTTTCCTAAAAGACAGCCCCCGAGCGTGCCGTCCAGCGGTTAGGCTGGCACCCGTGGCGGCCAAGAAGTGTGGTGGCCCACCAACATGCCCAGAAGGCTCCTCGGGGCGCCCGGACTGCGTGGCCGCGGCGCGCGCCCAGTCACGCGACCGCAATCAGCACTACGCCGACAGCGCCGCACGCGAATTCCGGGTGCTCTCAATCGCGGCCTGGCTGGCCGTCGTCGTCTGCACCACTTTCGTGGTGCTGCAGCTGGTCACCGGTGCCTGGATTTGGCAGATCGTCGCCGTCAACGTCGTCTCGGCCCCGATCTTCGCGACCGTGCCGTGGCTGCACCGGTTCGGCGAACGGGTTGCGCCGCTGATCTTCATGGGCACGGCCTACGTCACGGTCTTCACCACCTGCTGGGACTCGGGCACCGCCTCGGGCGGCCAGTTCTTCTTGGTGGTGGGCGCCTGCCTGGTGGTGCTGGTGCTGGGACTCGACCACATCGTGCTGGCCGCGATCCTCGCGGCGATCGCCGCCGGCCTGATCATCGCCCTCGAATTTCTGGTCCCCCGCGACACCGGTCTGGTGCCGGCCTGGGCACAGTCCATGATGTTCGTCGTCACCATCGTCTCCGCCTGCGTCATGGTGTTCATCACGGTGTGGTACGCGCTGCGCGATACGCAGCGCGCCGAGACGGTGATGGAATCCGAGTACCAGCGGTCGGAAGCGCTGCTGGCCAACATGTTGCCGGGCAGCATCGCCGAGCGCCTCAAGAGTGCCGACCGAAACGTCATCGCCGACAAGTACGACGAGGCCTCCGTCCTGTTCGCCGACATCGTCGGCTTCACCGAACGCGCCAGCAGCACGGCGCCGGCGGACCTCGTGCAGTTCCTGGACCGGCTCTACAGCGCCTTCGACGAGTTGGTGGACAATTACGGCCTGGAGAAGATCAAGGTCAGCGGAGACTCCTACATGGTGGTCAGCGGGGTCCCGCGGGCGCGGCCGGATCACGCCTTCGCCCTGGCCGCGTTCGCTCTCGACATGGCCAATGTCGCTGCGACACTGCGTGATCCGCACGGCCAGCCGGTGGCGTTACGGATGGGCATGGCCTGCGGACCCGTCGTGGCCGGCGTCGTGGGCTCGCGCCGGTTCTTCTACGACGTGTGGGGCGACGCCGTCAACGTCGCGTCGCGGATGGAATCGACCGATTCGGTGGGCCGCATTCAAGTGCCCCAGGCGATGTACGAACGCCTCAAAAACGATTTCGTGCTGCAAGAGCGCGGGCGCATCGAAATCAAGGGCAAGGGCGTTATGCGCACGTGGTATCTAATCGGCCGCAAGGCAGGCGAAGAACCCACCGACCTGCGCGCCGAGGATCCACGCACGGTTCACGTCTGACCAAAGTCCCTGTACCACGGCACACGTTTGTGCCAGACTGCGGCCATGACTATCTCCCCTGGCTCTCCTGGCTCTCCTGGAACCCACCCCGTTCCAAGCTTGCTGCCGCATCTGTGGAAATCCGCTCTGCTGTCGGGAATTCTGTCTCTTGTCCTCGGTGTCCTGGTGCTGGCGTGGCCGGGGATTTCCATCCTGACCGCCGCCGTTGCGTTCGGCGTTTATCTGCTGATTACCGGTATCGCGCAGGTCGTCTTCGCGTTCTCGCTTCACGTCTCGGCGGGCAGCCGGATCCTGCTGTTCATCAGTGGCGCAGCGTCGTTGATCCTGGCGTTGCTGGCCTTCCGCCATTTCGGTCAGGGATACGCAATCCTGTTGCTGGCCATCTGGATTGGCATCGGGTTCATCTTCCGCGGTGTGGCCACGACGATTTCGGCCGTCAGCGACCCGCACCTGCCGGGGCGGGGCTGGAACATCTTCGTCGGGGTGATCAGCCTGCTCGCCGGCATCGTGGTGCTGGCGTCCCCGTTCCAGTCCATCGTCACGCTGGCGATCGTGGTCGGTGCGTGGTTCGTCGTGATCGGCGTCTTCGAAATCATTTCGTCCTTCGGAATCCGCAAGGCCTCCAAGACCCTTACCAGCTGAGCGGGGCGCCGGTGGCGGCGGCGCCGACTCATCTACTACACTCTGTCGTAGCCGTTGGATCGGGCCTCCGCAGTCTCGGGAGATGACAGATGAATGTCGTCGATATTTCGCGATGGCAGTTCGGTATCACTACCGTCTACCACTTCATCTTCGTGCCGCTCACGATCGGCTTGGCGCCGCTGATCGCCATCATGCAGACGGTGTGGGTGGCCACCGGCAACACCGCCTGGTACCGGCTGACCAAGTTCTTCGGCAAGCTGTTCCTGATCAACTTCGCCATCGGCGTGGCGACGGGGATCGTCCAGGAATTCCAGTTCGGGATGAACTGGTCGGAGTACTCGAAGTTCGTCGGCGACATCTTCGGTGCGCCACTGGCGATGGAGGGGCTGTTCGCCTTCTTCTTCGAGTCCACCTTCATCGGCCTGTGGATCTTCGGCTGGAGCCGGCTGCCGAAGCTGATACACCTGGCCTGCATCTGGATCGTGGCGTTCGGCGTCAACGCGTCGGCGTTCTTCATCATCGCGGCGAACTCGTTCATGCAGCACCCGGTCGGCGCCCACTACAACCCCGCGACGCGACGCGCCGAGCTGGATGACATCTTCGCCCTACTGTCCAACAACACTGCGCAGGCGGCGTTTTCACACACCGTGACCGGGGCGCTGCTGGTGGCAGGCACGTTCGTCGCCGCGGTGAGCGCATGGTGGATGGTGCGCTCGCGCCGGCCGGGTGCCACCACCCCCGAGGCACAAACCGACGCGCGCACCATGTTTCGGCCCGCGGCCATCCTGGGATGCGGGGTCGTGCTGCTCGCCACGGTCGGCTTGTTCTTCACCGGTGACCGCCAGGGCAAGCTGATGTTCGTCCAGCAGCCGATGAAGATGGCCTCGGCGGAAGCCTTGTGCCATACGCAGAACGACCCCGACTTCTCGGTGTTGACGATCGGAACGCACAACAACTGCGGCAGCGTCGCCGAAGTGATCAAGGTGCACTACGTGCTGCCGTTCCTGGCCGAAGGCAAGTTCAGCGGCGTGACCCTGCGCGGGGTGGACGAACTGCAGCAGGAGTATCAGCAGCGCTTCGGGCCCGATGACTACCGGCCGAACCTGTTCGTCACCTACTGGTCCTTCCGGGCGATGATCGGATTCCTGGCGATCCCCGTCCTGTTCGCCCTGACCGTGCTGTGGGTTACCCGCGGCGGGCGAACACCCCGCCGGCGCTGGATGTCGTGGTTCGCCCTGCTCACCATTCCCACGCCGTTTCTGGCCAACATCTCGGGGTGGGTGTTCACCGAGATGGGCCGCCAGCCATGGGTGGTGGCACCCAATCCCACTGGGGATCAATTGGTTCGGATGACGGTCCGCGAAGGGGTGTCGAATCACGTGCCCGGCATGGTCGTCACCTCGCTGGTGACCTTCACGCTCGTCTACGCGGTACTCGCGGTGCTCTGGTTCTTCCTGCTCAAGCGCTACGTCGTCGAAGGCCCGCTGGAGCACGACGCGGAACCCGCTCCCCCGCAGGCGCCCAGCGACGACGAGGTGGCACCCCTGTCCTTCGCGTACTGACGAGGGCTTAGCGGCGCCGAAAGGAGTTGAGACGGTGGGACTGCAGGAGTTGTGGTTCGGCATCATCGGGATGCTGTTTTTGGGTTTCTTCGTCCTCGAGGGCTTCGACTTCGGCGTGGGCATGCTGATGGAGCCGTTCGCGCGCGTCGGCATCGGCGAGCCGGAACCGCTGCGCCGCACGGCTCTCAACACCATCGGGCCGGTGTGGGACGGCAACGAGGTGTGGCTGATCGTCGGCGGCGCAGCGATGTTCGCCGCCTTCCCCGGCTGGTACGCCACCGTGTTCTCCACGCTGTACCTGCCGCTGCTGGCGATCCTGTTCGGCATGATCGTGCGCGCCGTGGCCATCGAATGGCGCGGCAAGATCGACGACACGAAATGGCGCGGCTGGGCCGACGCCGGCATCGCGGCCGGGTCATGGCTGCCGGCCGTCTTGTGGGGCGTCGCGTTCGCCATCCTGGTGCGCGGCCTGCCGGTGGGCGCCGACGGCCACATCCACCTGTCGATCGCCGACGTGCTGAACGCCTACACCCTGTTGGGCGGGCTGGCCACCGCCGCGTTGTTCATGCTCTACGGGGCGACGTTCGTCGCCTTGAAGACCTCCGGGGCCATCCGCGAGGACGCGTACCGGTTCGGTGTCTGGTTGTCGCTCCCGGCCACCGGATTGGTTGCCGCATTTGGCCTGTGGACCCAACTGGGCCACGGCAAGGATTGGACCTGGCTGGTGCTGGCCGCGGCGGTGGTGGCGCAATTGGCGGCGGTGCTGTTGGTGTGGCGGCGGGTGTCCGACGGCTGGGCGTTCACCTGCGTCGCGGTGGTGGTCGCTGCCGTGGTCGTCCTGCTCTTCGGCGCGCTGTATCCGAACCTGGTGCCCTCGACGCTGGACAAGCAGTGGAGTGTGACCATCTACAACGCGTCCTCCACGCACTACACCCTCAAGGTCATGACCTGGGTGACGGCCTTCATGGCCCCGCTGACGGTGGTTTACCAAGCCTGGTCGTATTGGATTTTCCGGCAACGGATCTCGGCCGACCGGATACCGGCGCCCATCGGGCTGGCAAGGCGCGCGTCCTGAGCAGTACCGACCGCGCCGGCCGGGCGCCGCTCGATCCGAGGTTGTGGCGGGCGTCGGCATCGTTGCGCCGCTACCTGGTCGCCGTGGTGGGTTGCGGCGTGGTGATCTCCGGCTGCGCGATCGGCTCGGCGATCGTGCTGGCGGGCATCGTCGCCCGTGTCGTCGGCGACACTTCGGCCCGGGGCCTGCGTGGGTGGCTCGGTCCGCTGTCAATCCTGTTGGCGCTGTGGGCAATTCGCGCGGTGACGCATTGGCTGCAGGCCCGGCTGGGGCAACGCGGAGCCAGCGCGGTCATCGCCGACCTGTCCGGGCAGGTGCTCGCGGCGGTGACCGCCCGGCACCCCCGTCGACTCGCCGCGCAACGCGACGCCGCCGCCGTCGTGGTCACCCGCGGCCTGGATGGCCTGCGCCCCTACTTCACCGGTTACCTGCCGACATTGCTGCTCGCCGCCATCCTGACCCCGGCCACCGTGGCCGTGATCGCGGCCTACGACCTGAAATCGGCGGCCATCGTGGCGATCACGCTGCCCCTGATACCGATCTTCATGGTGTTGATCGGGCTGGCAACCGCCGACCGGTCTGCGGCGGCGCTGGCCGCGATGACCACGCTGCAGGCCCGGTTGCTCGACCTGATCGCCGGCCTCCCGACCTTGCGGGCGCTGGGTCGCAGCTCGGGGCCCGAACACCGGATCGCCGAACTGGCGGCCGCGCACCGCCGCTCGGCCATGGCGACGTTGCGGATCGCATTCCTGTCGGCCCTGGTGCTCGAGCTGCTGGCGACGCTGGGGGTGGCGTTGATCGCCGTCGGGATCGGCCTTCGTCTGGTGTTCGGCGAGATGAGCCTGGCCACCGGCCTGACGGTGCTGCTGCTCGCACCGGACGTGTACTGGCCGCTGCGCCGCATCGGCGTGGAATTCCATGCCGCACAAGACGGCAGGACCGCCGCCGGTGCGGCGTTCGACCTGATCGGCGCGCCGGCGGCGTCGACGGCGCGGACCCGGACGGTCGCCGCGCGCGGCGCGCGGATTCGCCTCGAGCGTCTGAGTGTGGACGGCCGCGACGGCCAGGCGCCACGCGATCTGAGCGCGGTCATCGAGCCGGGCTCGGTGACGGTGCTCACCGGGCGTAACGGCGCCGGCAAGAGCACCGCCCTGCAGGCGATCGCCGGCATCGGCAGGCCCTCCTCGGGCCGGGTCATGGTGGACGGCGTCGATGTCGCCGAGCTGGAGCCGGCCGGCTGGTGGGCGCAACTATCCTGGCTGCCGCAACGCCCGGTGCTCGTCCCGGGCACCGTCGAGGACAACCTGGCGCTGCTCGGACGACTCGATGACGTCGAAAAGGCTTGTGCCGACTCCGGATTCGATGCGGTGCTGGCCGAGCTGCCCGATGGACGCAGCACCGTGCTCGGGCGCGGCGGTGTCGGGTTGTCGCTGGGGCAACGCCAACGGCTGGGCCTGGCCCGCGCGCTCGGCTCGGCGGCCGCGGTGTTATTGCTCGACGAGCCGACCGCACACCTGGACGCTCGCACCGAGCAACGCGTTCTGCGGGCCATCGTCGAACGGGCCCGGGCCGGCGCCACCGTGATCGTCGTCGGCCACCGCGCGCCGGTGCTGGCCATCGCTGACCAGATCGTCGAGGTGGTCGCCGAACACGGGGTGCGTTATGCCCCAGCCTGAGCCCGCGTTCCGTCATCGCGAGCCACTGTTGGCCGCGACCGGCATGCTGCGCCCGCGACTGCCCCGCGTGCTGGCGGCCATCGCCCTGGGGGTGCTCTCGCTGGGCAGCGCGCTGGCGCTGGCCGGTGTCTCGGCGTGGCTGATCACGCGCGCCTGGCAGATGCCGCCCGTGCTGGACCTGTCGGTCGCGGCGGTGGCGGTCCGCATGTTCGCGATCTCCCGTGGCGTGCTGCACTATTGCGAGCGACTGGCCACCCACGACACGGCCTTGCGCGCGGCCGGCACCGCACGGGTGCAGATCTATCAGCGGCTGGCGCGCGGACCCGCGGCGGCCGCCGTCCGGCTGCACAGCGGTGAACTGGTCGCCCGCGTGGGTGCCGACGTCGACGAACTGGCCAACGTCCTGGTGCGCGCGCTGGTGCCGATCGGCGTCGCGGCGGTGCTGGCCGTGGCGGCCACCGCGGTCGTCGCCGCCATCTCACCCGCGGCGGCGGTCGTGCTGGCGGCCTGCCTGCTGATCGCGGGGTTCGTCGCACCCCGTCTGGCGGGGCGGGCCGCCGCAACCCAGGAAGGCGTTGCGCGCCAGCATCATTCCGAACGCGATACCTCGGCGATGCTGGCGCTCGAACACGCCCCGGAGCTTCGGGTCGCCGGCCTGCTTCCCGGGGTCATCGCCGAATCGCAACGCCGGCAACGCGCGTGGAGCGACGCCCTGGACGCGGCCGCCAAACCGGCCGCCATCGCCGAGGCGATGACCACCGCGGCGATCGGGGCCAGCGTGCTGGGGGCCGTGGTGTGCGGGATCGGGTTGGCGCACGCGGTCGCCCCCACCACGCTGGCGGTGTTGATGCTGCTGCCGCTGTCGGCCTTCGAGGCGATGACGCCGTTGCCGGCCGCCGCGATCCAGTTGACGCGGTCACGGATCGCCGCGCGCCGCCTGCTCGACCTGACCCCGTCGGGGCCCGGCGGCGCCACGGCAAGCTCACCCGCCCCGGCCGGTACCGGACGGTTGACGGCCGACGTGCGTTGCGGCCACGACGGCGCGGCGCGGTGCACCCGGATGGCGGTCGACCTGGCGCCGGGTACCAGGCTGGCCGTCACCGGCGCCAGCGGTGCCGGGAAGACGACCCTGTTGATGACCCTGGCCGGCCTGTTGCCGCCGCTGGACGGGCAGGTGACGCTGGACGGCATCGCCCTGAGCGAGATCCCCGAGGTCGACTTGCGCGGCGCTGTCGGGTTTTTCGCCGAGGACGCCCACATCTTTGCCACCACCGTCCGCGACAACCTGTTGGTCGCGCGCGGGGACAGCCGCGACGACGAGCTGGCGGCGGCGCTGGACGTCGTGGGCCTGGGCCCCTGGCTCGCCGCGCTGCCCGACGGTTTGTCGACCGTGCTCACCGGTGGCGCGCAGGCCCTTTCGGCCGGCCAGCGCAGGAGGCTGTTGCTGGCCCGCGCGGTGATCTCCCCCGCGCGGATCGTGCTGCTCGACGAGCCGACCGAGCACCTCGATGTCACCGACGCCGAACGGGTCCTGCGCGACCTGTTGGCCCCCGATTCCCGGCTGATGCAGGCACAGCGGACGGTGGTGGTGGCGACTCACCACCTGCCCGAGGGGCTGAACTGTAAGCAGCTACTCGTCGTTGCAGAGGCGCCGCAAGACCTCGTCTAGCGTCTCGGCGCCGGCGGCCGGGTCGCGCAACCTGCTCGGGCAGCGTCCCCACAACACCAGCGGTACCTCGTGAGGCGCGAGCTCTACCACAACGCCAGCGTCCGAAGAGGTGGTCGACAATCCTTTCCCCGGTGTGACAACGACATTCGGCACCTGACCGCTTCGCAACGTCAGCGGCCGTGATATCACGCGCCCGTCATGCCAGCGACGGGCTTCCGCCAGAGCCGGGAGAGCGTCGAATGCGGCCAGCGCGTGGGTAACCATTGCCGGATTGGAGAGCAATCGGACACTGAGTTCGTCATCTCCCACGTGGTTGTGTAATCCGCAGTCAACCCTCTGACACGACACGACACCGCGCTGGCTGTTTTGCGACCACAGTAGGAGCCGCGGCGCGCTCAAAGGTGACGCCGGCGCGGCATGAACTCCAGCGACAAGAGCACGAACAACAACTTGACAATCTGTGTCATGGAGATCACCGCGTACCGCCGGGCGTCGAGGGCATGCCACTTGCGCACATACCGGTACAGCGACTCGAGGGCGATCAGCGGGTCGAGCACGTGGGTCAACCGGTAGAAGACCCCCTGGGTCCAGCCTCGCTTCTTGGCGTCGAAGATTTCGGGGAATGCCGCGAACGCGAGCGAAACACGCTGTGCTCCAGCCTCTTTACCCGCCATGATCATGTCGACGCTGAGCCGCTCGTCGAGCCCGTTCGGCGCGCCGCGCCGGCGCCATGGCACGTCGAGGGTGATGTCACTGCCGCCGCCGGCGGTGGCATACCGGTGGAACGCCTGCACCTTGCCCGTTTTGTCCCTGGCGATGATCAGCCGTATCCCGGGGAACCGGCCCTCCAGCACGCCGTCGAGGTTCATGTGGAATCCGCGATCGGCATGGGCGCCCTTGGACGACTCGCGCACCACCTCGGTCAGCTCGGCCAGCAGCTCGCCGTCGAGCTCCTGCTCGGACACGATTTCGGTGGTGACGCCGCAGTTGTGGGTGCGCTGCACCGCCTGTCGCAGGTTGCGGAACTTACGGCCCACCATGTCGAAGCCGGCCACGTCGACGACCACATCGCGTCCAATCGGTATGGGCCGCAACGCTTGTCCCAGCACCGCCGGATCGCTCCACAGGTCGAGCCGCCGCTCGCTGCAGCCCACCACGGCGATGCGCCAACCGTGGGCGTGGCAGAACGCGGCGAAATCGGCCACCAGTTCACCGAAGTGCGCCTCGTCGCCGATCGGGTCACCGCCGACCACGGCGATCCCCATCCGCGTCCGGTAGGCCAGGGCCGCCGTCCCGTCGGCGGTGAAGTGATAGCTCTTGCCGGTCTGCATCGTGAACGGTGCGAGCGCGTCGCCGCTGGTCGCCTCGATCAACTTCCACACCCTCGGCAGGTCGGCGGGCCGCGGGTGAGAGGTCGTCGGCCACATCAACACCATGCCCGAGCTGGCGATCACCACGTCGCCGAGCAGGTCGAAGGACAACACGTGCAGGCCCAGCCCCGCCAGCACGAAAAAGGCCGCGACGGCGGCGTGCATGGTGGTCACCGGCCGCCCCAGGAAGATGCCCCGGGCCATCCAGGCCACCGCCACCAGCACCGTCAGCGACCAGGCCAACCGGTCGCTGTACTGCCAATTGGGTTGGCTGTGGTGGCGCGCGAGGATCTCGATGAGCCAGCACGCCGCGCCGAACAGCGCCAGCGCGCCGAGCAACCGGGCCGCGAGTGAATCGACCGAGACGACAACGCGTTCGCGCGCGCGGGGTCTTGCTACCGTGACGTCCACCACTGGCCCGTTCACACTCACCTCCCGATGCGCTGACAACAGCTGGGCGGCTTGACGCCGCCTCTGCACCGAATACCCGGCTATGTCAAAGCTACGCCCCATCGCGGCCATTACAAGGGCGAATTCGCGCAGAGATTCCGCGGCTATTGGGTCACGTTTTAACGGCGGGAAGAGGGGAAGTATTTCAGCACGCCTTCTTGCACCACCGTGGCCAGCGGTAGGCCGGACCTGTCGAAGAAGTGCCCGGTGCCCAGCCCGCGGGAATCGGCCGCGACCGGCGACGATGTGGCGTACAACACCCAGTCGTTGAAGTTGACCTGCCGGTGAAACCAAATGGAATGATTGGCCGAGGCGGCGAATATGCGGTCAAATCCCCAGGAAAGACCGTGCGTGGTGATAACCGAGTCCAAAACGGTGGTGTCCGACGAATACACCATTGTTGCCGTGTGCAATACGGGGTCGTCGGGAATCTCCCCCAACGCCTTCACCCAGACCCGATTGTGCGGGAGCCGTTCGCCCTTCGTGCGCATCACCCAGGCCGGGTCGTTGGTGTAGCGCCATTCGATGGGCTGCAAGGCGTTGACGAAGTGCGGAACGGTCTCCTCGTAGCCGCGCAACAGTTCGCCGATGGTGGGCTGGGTGTGCGGCTCGGCC
This sequence comes from Mycobacterium sp. NGS33, assembly GCF_059812885.1. NCBI lineage: Bacteria > Bacillati > Actinomycetota > Actinomycetes > Mycobacteriales > Mycobacteriaceae > Mycobacterium > Mycobacterium sp. NGS33. The sequence continues at coordinate 136,736 of NZ_JCALDN010000001.1, forward strand.
ACGTCCGGCGGCTCGATGCCGTGTTCCAGGCCGCGGCCGCCGGCCATGTAGGAGATCAGCGCCGAGCTCAGCAGCGTGCCGTCCTGCACCGCATCGACGCGCCGGTTGGCGAAGCGGCGCTCGTCGCGCAGCCTCGTCACGCGGAATTCGATGTCCTTGGCGGTGTCTCCCCCGTTGATGAAGTGCACCGACAGCGCGCCCGGCGGCAGGTCGTCACGAACCAGGCTGCGGCTGCTCGCGACGAACGACTGCGACATGAGCTGACCACCGAAGGTCCGCATGGGGTTCTTGCTCGGATGCGAGCCGATGAACAGGTCGTCGTCGACGCGTTCGAGGTCGAGTGTCGCCAGCAGTTCGGTGAAGTCCGAATGGGTCGGTGTCGCGGCTTCTTCCGCCGCATTCGGCTCCTGGGGCTCACAGCCGGCCGGCACACGCTCTCCTTCAGCTAGACGTCGTCCTCCCCGATCCGGTGCACATGGATGAGGTTGGTTGACCCTACTGTGCCAGGTGGCGCGCCGGCGACGATGACCACCAGGTCGCCGCGCTTGTAGCGGCCGAGTTCCAGCAGCGACTTGTCGACCTGGCGGATCATGCCGTCGGTGGAGGTCATCATCGGGACGATGAACGTTTCGGTGCCCCAGGTCATGGCCAGCTGGCTGCGCACCTCGGGCCACGCGGTGAAGGCCAGCAGCGGCAGCGGGGTGTGCAGGCGCGCGAGGCGCTTGACCGTGTCGCCGGACTGGGTGAACGCGACCAGCGCCTTGGCGTCGAGCCGCTCGCCGATGTCGCGGGCGGCATACGAGATCACCCCGCGTTTGGTGCGGGGCACGTGCGTCAGCGGCGGGGCGGCCGTCGAATTGTCCTCGACCGCGCAGATGATGCGCGCCATGGTCCGCACGGCCGCCATCGGGTACTTGCCCACGGAGGTTTCCCCGGACAGCATGACGGCGTCGGCGCCGTCGAGGACGGCGTTGGCGACGTCGGAGGCCTCGGCCCGGGTGGGCCGCGAGCTCTCGATCATCGAATCGAGCATCTGGGTCGCGACGATGACGGGTTTGGCGTTCTCCCGGGCCATCTGGATGGCCCGCTTCTGCACCAGGGGAACCTCTTCCAGGGGCAGCTCGACGCCCAGGTCGCCGCGGGCCACCATGATGGCGTCGAAGGCCAGCACGATGGCTTCCAGGTTGTCGACGGCCTCGGGCTTCTCCAGCTTCGCGATCACCGGCACCCGCCGGCCCACCCGATCCATCACCTCGTGCACCAACTCGACGTCCGACGGCGATCGCACGAAGGAGAGCGCGACCAGGTCGACGCCGAGTTCCAGCGCGAAGGTGAGGTCGTCGATGTCCTTCTCCGACAAGGCCGGTGCGGACACGTTCATGCCGGGCAGCGAGATGCCCTTGTTGTTGCTGACCGGTCCGCCCTCGACGACCGTGCAGACGACGTCGTCACCCTCTATGGCGTCGATCACCAGGCCGACCTTGCCGTCGTCGACCAGGATCCGGTCGCCGATGGCGGCGTCCTGGGCCAGCTTCTTATAGGTGGTCGACACCCGGTCGTGGTCGCCTTCGCAGTCCGCCACGGTGATCCGCACGGTTTCGCCGTCGGCCCAGTAGGTGGGCCCGGTGGCGAAACGCCCCAGCCTGATCTTGGGGCCTTGCAAATCGGCGAGCACGCCGACGGCTCGGCCGGTGGCGTCGGAAGCCGAACGGACGCGCTCGTAGGCGGCCTTGTGATCCGAGTAGTCGCCGTGGCTGAAATTCAACCGGGCGACGTCCATTCCGGCTTCAACCAGGGCCTGGATCGACTCATCAGAATTGGTCGCAGGGCCAAGGGTGCAGACGATCTTTCCGCGTCTACTCACGCCGACCCAGCATAGTCGTGTGACACCGCCACGGCCCGCAGATAGCCGACGCCGCGCAGTGTGCTCTTACCCACCAAGAACGGTGGGAAACAGCGGGAAGGCGGGCAGGTTACGCAGCACCGTCCAGGCGATCGTCACCACCACGACCGTCAGCAACGCCGCCCGGGACGGCAACGCCCCGCCGCGGGCGCGGCGGACCAGGACCCACACGGCCAGCAGCGGGAGGGCTACCAGCAGGAAGACGTTGTCCTGGATGCCGGCCAGCAGGTCACCGTGCAACAGGTCGTGCGTCATCCGCAGCCCGCCGCAAAACGGGCAATTCCAGCCGGTCAGCATCTTGAACGGACACGGCGGGTAGATCGAGCTCGGCCTGTGTGGGTCGGCCAGCGCGACGTAGGTGAGCGCGCCGCCCAGCGCCAGGCCGGTTCCGGCCGCGACGGAGCGGCGATGACGCGCCAACCCGTGCGGATGGGGTTGCCCCGGGGCGTGCGCGGGTGTGCGGGGTTGGGTCATCGAGCGGCTGACCCTGCGGTGGTCACGCTTGTCAGCATGCCAGATGCGGTGCACCCCGCCCGACGGAATCGGGCGCGGGTCGGCGGTCAGCGGCCCAGGCGGTTCCGCAGTCGCGAGCCCCATCGCCGACGGGTTTCCGGTTGAACCGGGGCCGTTTCGGGGGCGGGTTCGGGCTCTTGGGCTTCGGGCTCTTGGGCTTCGGGCTCTTGGGCGTCCTCGGCTTCGGGCGCTTCGGCTTCTTCGGCTTCGGACTCTTGGGCGTCCTCGGCTTCCGGCTCCTCGGCCTCCGCCCCCGGTTCCGGCTCCTCCGCTGCGGGCTCGGGTTCTCCGGCTTCGCCTTCGGGCTCGGACTCCTCCGCTTCGACGTCGGGCTCGGCGTCTTTGGTTTCGGACTCGTCGTCTTCGCGTTCTTCGGGCTCATCGTCGTCGGCCTCGAGCTCCGCGGCTTCGAGGTCGCCCGCGTCGGCTTCCTCCACATCGGAATCCCCGGCCGCCGCCGCGGTTTCGGCCTCGTCAGCCGCCGCCTCGACCTCGGGCTCATCGGATTCCGCCGCGGGCTCGGGTTCCTCGGGTTCGGGTTCCTCGGCCTCGGGCCCGGGTTCGGGCTCGTCGGCCCCGTCCTCGCCCGGTCCCTCGTCGCCGACCGCCGCCGGGGAGTCAGCCTCCGCTTCTTCGACTTCCGGCGCGGCGGCCGCGGTGTCGTCGGCCTCCGCCGTCTCCCCCGCGCCCGACGGCGCGTCGGCGGCGGCGACGGCTCCTGCGCCCGCCGCGGCGGTCGCTGCCGCCACCGTCACGGGCTCAGCGTCCGCCTCGGCCTCCGCCGCTTCCTCATCGAGGTATTCGTTGCCGCGCAGGCTCTCGGGATCTTCGCGGCCCTTGGGCGCCGCCATCAGATACACCACGGCCCCGATGAACACGAAAGTCGATGTGAACGAGTTGATCCGGATGCCGGCGATGTGGGTGGCGGTATCGTCGCGCAGCAGCTCGACGCCGAACCGCCCGACGCAATAGCCCGCCACGTACAGCGCGAACAGCCGGCCGTGGCCCAGCGTGAAGCGCCGGTCGGCATAGATCAGGGCCACGAAAACCAGGACGTTCCAAATCAATTCGTAGAGAAACGTCGGCTGCACCACGAAGGCGATCTGGCCCGTCGAGATGCCGTCCAGCGAGTGCGGGTCGATGTATCCCGTGGGGTCGCGGCGGTAGAAGACCTCCAGACCCCAGGGCAGCGTCGTTTCGCGGCCGTAGAGCTCCTGGTTGAAGTAGTTACCCAGCCGGCCGATCGCCTGCGCCAGAATGATTCCCGGTGCCAGCGCGTCGGCGAAGGCCGGAAGGGGTATCCCGCGCCGGCGGCAGCCGATCCAGGCGCCGACGCCGCCGAGTGCCACCGCGCCCCAGATGCCCAGGCCGCCGTCCCAAATGCGCACGGCCGCACCGAGTCCCGCGCCGCCCGGCCCCCAATACGTTCGCCAGTCGGTGGCCAGGTGGTAGAGCCGACCTCCGACCAATCCGAACGGCACCGTCCACAGCGCGATGTCATAGATCACGCCGCGCTCGCCACCGCGCGCCTCCCAGCGCCGGTCGCCGATCAACAGCGCCGCCACGATGCCGGCGATGATGAACAGCGCGTAGGCCCGGATGGGCAGCGGCCCCAGGTGCCATACACCCTGCGGCGGGCTCGGGAAGTAGGCCAGCAGCTTCGTCACGAGGCCGACGCCCCCCGACGAACACCGGCGGCGAGTTCCTCAGTCAGCGTGCGCAATGCAGTCAACCCCCCGTCCCCCAATGCCGTCACCAATGCGGACCCCACGATGACACCGTCGGCGTAGCTGCCGATCTGGGCGGCCTGCTCTCCCGACCGCACCCCCAGACCCACCCCGACGGGTATGTCGGATACCTCTTTGACCCTGCTCACCAACTCGGGCGCGGCGTTGGACACGACATCACGCGCCCCCGTCACCCCCATCGTCGAAGCGGCGTAGACGAATCCACGCGACGCCTCGACCGTCATCGCCAACCGCTGCGGGGTCGAGGACGGCGCCACCAGGAAAATCCGGTCCAGCCCATGCCCGTCCGATGCCGCCAGCCACTGCGCCGCCTCATCGGGGATGAGATCGGGAGTGATCAGGCCGTACCCCCCCGCCGAGGCCAGATCCCGAGCGAACGCGTCAACGCCGTAGTGCAACACGGGGTTCCAGTAGGTCATCACCACGGCATGTCCACCGGCCGCGCTGATCGCCTCGACCGCGGCAAGCGTGTCGCGCACGCGCACGCCGGCGTGCAGCGCGGTCTCGGTCGCCTTCGCGATGGTGGGGCCATCCATGCCCGGATCGGAATAGGGGACGCCGACTTCGATGATGTCACAACCCGATTCGACCAGCGCGGTCATCCCGTTCACCGATGTCGGCACGTCGGGGTAACCGGTGGGAAGGTAGCCGATCAGCGCCGCCCGGTTGTCGTTGCGGCAGCCGTCGAATATCGACTGAAGCCTGCTCGCTTCGCTTTGCTTGACACTCATCGATCGCTGGACCCCAGCAGCCCGAACCACTTCGCGGCCGTCTCGACGTCCTTGTCACCGCGCCCGGACAGGTTCACCACGACGATCGCTCCCGGTCCCAATTCGGGGCCCAATTTCAGCGCGCCCGCTACGGCGTGCGCGGATTCGATCGCCGGGATGATCCCTTCGGTCCGGCACAGGACGCGGAACGCCTCCATCGCCTCCGAGTCGGTGATCGGACGGTACTCGGCACGCCCAATCTCGCGCAGGTACGCGTGTTCGGGACCCACGCCGGGGTAATCGAGACCGGCTGAGATGGAATGGGATTCGATCGTCTGGCCATCCTCGTCCTGCAGCAGATACGAGAACGATCCCTGAAACGCCCCGGGCGAGCCGCCACTGAAGGTCGCGGCGTGCCTTCCGGTTTCGACACCGTCACCGGCCGCCTCGAATCCCACCAGCCGCACGCCTGGATCGTCGATGAACGGGTGAAAGATGCCGATGGCGTTGGATCCGCCGCCGATGCAGGCCACCACCGCGTCGGGCAAGCGTCCGGCCTGAGCCTGGATCTGGGCGCGCGCCTCGAGGCCGATGATGCGCTGAAAGTCGCGCACCATGGCGGGGAAGGGATGCGGGCCCGCCGCCGTGCCGAAGCAGTAGAAGGTGTTGTCGGCATTGGTAACCCAATCCCGAAACGCCTCGTTGATGGCGTCCTTGAGCGTCTTCGAACCGCTCTCGACCGACACGACCGTCGCCCCCAGCAGGCGCATCCGCGCCACGTTGAGCGCTTGGCGCTCGGTGTCCACGGCGCCCATGTAGATCACGCAGTCCAGCCCAAGCAAGGCACACGCGGTGGCGGTCGCGACGCCGTGCTGCCCCGCCCCGGTCTCGGCGATCACCCGCTTCTTGCCCATCCGCTGCGCCAGCAACGCCTGTCCGAGCACGTTGTTGATCTTGTGAGAACCGGTGTGGTTCAGGTCTTCTCGCTTGAGGAAGATGCGCGCGCCGGCGTGTTCGGACAGCCGCGGCGCCTCATACAGGGGTGAGGGCCGGCCGGCGTAATGCGCCTGCAGGTAGTCCAGCGTGTCCAGGAAATCCTGGTTGACCCGTTCCTTCTCGTAGGCGGCGGTCACCTCTTCGATCACGGCCATCAACGCCTCGGCGACATAGCGGCCGCCATAGACACCGAAATGGCCACCCGCATCGGGTTCGTGGCGGGTGGGTTCGGCGATGGCTGCGCTCGGATGCGGAAGGTCCGGGCGGGACAGGTCCACCATCACCAATGCTCTACGCGGGGATGGCTCATGGGGTTCAACGTATCAGCGCGGGGGGCTCTTCAGTGACGAAGCGACTAGCGAGCCGGTTTCGGACAGGACGGATGGGTGCCCGCGGTGACCAGGTCGGCGACCGCGGCGCGCGGGTCACCGCTTTTGACCAGACCTTCGCCGACCAACACGGCGTCGGCACCCGCACCGGCGTACGCCAGCAGGTCCCCGGTACCGCGCACGCCTGATTCGGCGATCCTGATCACGTTGCTGGGCAGCCCGGGAGCGATGCGCGCGAAGCAATCCCGGTCCACCTCGAGCGTCGCCAGATCGCGGGCGTTGACACCGATTACGTTGGCGCCGGCCTTCAGTGCCCGGTCGGCTTCTTCTTCGGTGTGCACCTCGACGAGCGCCGTCATGCCCAGCGATTCGGTGCGGTCCAGCATCGACACCAGCGCCGACTGCTCCAGCGCGGCGACGATCAGCAGCAGCATGTCGGCGCCGTGCGCGCGCGCCTCGTGGATCTGATAAGGCTGCACCACAAAGTCTTTGCGCAGAATCGGTATCGAGACCGCCGCGCGCACCGCGTCGAGGTCGTCGAGCGAGCCGTGAAAACGTCGCTCCTCGGTCAAGACGCTGATGATGCGGGCGCCGCCGTCTTCGTAGGCCCGGGCCAGCTTGGCCGGATCGGCAATGGTCGCCAAAGAACCCGCCGACGGGCTGGCACGCTTGACTTCGGCGATGACGCCGATTCCGGGCTCGCGCAGAGCGGCCATCACGTCGCGTGGCGGCGGCGCGGCCGCCGCGGCGGCCTTGATCTCGGACAGGCTGATGAGCGCTTCGCGCGCGGCAACGTCGGCCCGGACTCCCTCGAGGATGGAGTCAAGCACGGTTGCCGGACTCATGCCTGTCGTTTCCCTTCGCCCTGTTCGTCCGCTGTCATCCCACGGCCACTGTGGTGTCCCCAGCCGATTGCGACGACGTGAATGAAGGGTAGCGGCCCGCGGCTTGCGGTCCGTCACCGACCCTCGGTGTCAGACTCGCCTGCCCGATCGGTCGGGTCGCGCCCCTCGTCAAGCGCGTCCCAGATCATCCGCTCCGACATTCCCGGCGTCTCCGGCTGCTCCAGCATCGCCCCGTCGGCCTCTTCGCGTTGCACAATCGACCGGCGCGTCGCCGGTGTCGCGTACTTTCTCGCGCTCGAGCGGGTGGATACCGAGTCCGACGCGGACCGCATGAGTAGGACGGCCGCGATCAGCGTGCACGCGGCGGCCGCCACCGTGACGCCCGCGCCCCAGTACCGCCGCTCGCTTCCGACCAGCGACATCACCGACACGTGGCCCAGTTCGGCGCCGCGGACCGCCACGTCGGGCAGCGCCCACAGGCTGACCCCGAGGTAGCCGACCGCCAGGCTGATCACCGCCAGCAGCCCCGCCAGCGCGCGCAGCAGCCACCCCCGCACGGCGATGGCGGCGACGGCCCCGGCCAGCAGCAGCAGCGCCAACGGCAACAGCGCCGTCGACCAGGTACCCCCGGCCAAGGTCACCTGCTTGGGCGGCCCGAGCCCGTCGAACGAACGGATGACGACCCACGGCAGGCGGGAGGCCACCCACAACGCCGCCGCGGCGACCACGAGCACGAGCTGGGCGATCCGGATCAGCCAGCGGCCGGCCGGACGGCCGGTGTCGGCCTCACTCATGGCCCGCGGGTTCGGTTAGCGTCTCGGCGGCGGCGATCGCGCTGAGCACCGCGCGGGCCTTGTTGGTCGCCTCGGTGTACTCGTAGGGGCCGTTGGAGTCCGCCACCACCCCGCCACCGGATTGCACGTACGCGGTGCCGTCGCGCATCAGGGCGGTGCGGATGGCGATCGCGAAGTCGGCATTGCCGGCGAAGTCCAGATAACCCACCACGCCGCCGTACAGGCCGCGGCGCGTCTTTTCCACCTCTTCGATCAGCTCCATGGCCCGGACCTTCGGCGCGCCCGACAGGGTGCCGGCCGGGAAGCAGGCCGTCACCGCATCCAGGGCGGTACGACCCTCGCCGAGCGTGCCGGTCACCGTCGACACCAGGTGCATGACGTGGCTGTAGCGCTCGATGTGGCTGTAGTCCTCCACGCGCACGGTGCCCGGCGCGCAGACCCGGCCCAGGTCGTTGCGGCCCAGGTCGACCAGCATCAGGTGCTCGGCGCGTTCCTTCTCGTCGGCCAACAGCTCCTTTTCCAGCAGCTGGTCCTCCTCGTCGGTGTCCCCGCGCCACCGGGTGCCCGCGATCGGGTGGGTGGTCGCGGTGCCGTCGGCGACGGTGACCAACGCCTCCGGGCTGGAGCCGACGATCGAAAAGTCAGTTCCCCCAGTGCCATTCGGCACATGCAGCAGATACATATAGGGGCTCGGATTGGTGACCCGCAACATCCGGTAGACGTCGATCGGGTCGACGTGGGTGTCCATCTCGAACCGTTGCGACGGCACCACCTGGAAAGCTTCACCCGCGGCGATCTGCTCGACGAGGTAGTCGACGATCTTGCCGTACTCCTCGACGCTGCGCTGCGCGCGGTAGCGCGGCTCGGGCCGCTCGAACGTGCCGACCGTGGACGACAACGGCTGACCCAGCGCCGCGGTCATCACGTCCAGGCGGGCGATGGCGTCGTCGTAGGCCTCGTCGACGCGCTCGTCGGTCCCGTTCCAGTTCACCGCGTTGGCGATCAGCGTGATCGTGCCCTCGTGGTGGTCGACCGCCGCCACATCGGTGGCCAGCAGCAGCAACATGTCGGGGAGCTTGAGGTCGTCGACGGCCAGTTCGGGCAGCCGTTCCAGGCGCCGCACCATGTCGTAGGCGAAGAACCCGACCATGCCGCCCGACAGCGGCGGCAGGCCCTCGAGCGGGCCGGTGGCCAGCACCTCCAACGTGGTGCGCAGGGCCTGCAGCGGGTCGCCCCCGGTCGGCGCGTCCCGCGGCACCACGCCCAGCCACACGGCTTCGCCGTCGCGCACGGTCAGCGCCGACGGCGACCCCGCGCCGATGAACGACCACCGCGACCAGGAACGGCCGTGCTCGGCCGACTCCAGCAGAAACGTGCCCGGACGGTCGGCGGCGAGCTTGCGGTAGGCCGACAACGGGGTCTCGCTGTCGGCCAGCACCTTGCGGGTCACCGGGACCACGCGGTGCTCGGCCGCCAGCCGGCGAAAGTCCTCTCGTGAGGTCGTCGCGGCGAGGTGGGCGTGCACCGATCCATCCTCCCAGACGCGTACACAACCGAGCCGGACAGCGTCCGGCGTAGCGTGTCCGCCATGAAACCTGGTGACACCGTCGCGGACTTCGAACTGCCCGATCAGACCGGGACGCCGCGCAAGCTCAGCGAACTGCTCTCCGGCGGGCCCGTCGTGCTGTTCTTCTACCCGGCCGCGATGACACCCGGCTGCACCAAGGAGGCGTGCCACTTCCGCGACCTGGCCGCCGAGTTCGCCGCGGTCGGGGCCAACCGGGTGGGCATCAGCGCCGACGCCGTGGACAAGCAGGCCAAGTTCGCCGACCTGCAGAAGTTCGACTACCCGCTGCTGTCGGACACCGACGGCGCCGTCGCCACCCAGTTCGGCGTCAAGCGCGGCCTGCTGGGCAAGCTGATGCCGGTCAAGCGCACCACGTTCGTCATCGACACCGACCGCACGGTGCTCGAGGTGATCTCCAGCGAATTCAACATGGACAGCCACGCCGACAAGGCGCTGGCGACGCTGCGCGCGCGGGCGTGACCGTCAGGGGCTGACCGCCAGGAACACGTAGGCGGCCAGCAGCACCAGATGCACCTCGCCCTGCAGGCGGGTGGCCCGGCCCGGCACCACGGTCAACACGCTGATCACCACGGTCAGCGCGAGCAGCACCAGCTGGATGGCGCCGAGGCCGAGCACCAGCGGCCCCTTGAGCCATATCGACGCCAGGGCGATCGCCGGAATGGTGAGCCCGATGCTGGCCATCCCCGAGCCGTAGGCCAGGTTCAGGCTGATCTGGATGCGGCCCTTCCGCGCCGCGCGCACCGCCGCGAGCGTCTCGGGCAGCAGCACCAGCGCCGCGATGATCACCCCCACGAACGACTGCGGGAAGCCGACCGCGGTCACCGCCTTCTCGACGGCCGGTGACTCCTCCTCGGCCAGGCCCACCACCGCCACCAGGGCGCCGAGCATCAGCCCCAGGCTGGTCAGCGCCGCGCGGGTGGTCGGCGGTTCGGCGTGGCTTTCGTCGGTGAACAGGCTCTTTTGGCCCTTCTGCGCGATCGGCAGAAAGAAGTCGCGGTGCCGCACCGTCTGGGTGAAGACGAACATCAGGTAGACCAGCAGCGAGGCGACCGCGGCGAAGGCGAGCTGGCCGGGCGAGAACTCCTTGCCCACGGTCGTGGTGGTGAACGCCGGCAGCACCAGGCTCAGCGTCGCCAGGGTGGTCAGCGTGGCCAGCGCGGCGCCGCTGCCCTCGGCGTTGAACAACGTCACGCCGTAGCGCCGCGAGCCGAGCAGCAGCGACAGCCCGGCGATGCCGTTCGTAGTGATCATCAGCGCGGCGAACGCGGTGTCGCGGGCCAGCGTGGCCGTCTCGTTGCCGCCCGACGCCATCAGCTCGACGATCAGGGCCACCTCGATGACCGTCACCGCCGCCGCGAGCACCAGCGACCCGAACGGCTCACCGACCCGGTGCGCGACCACCTCCGCGTGATGCACCGCGGCGACCACCGCGCCGATGAGAAACAGCGCCGTCAGCCCGACCAGCACCGGCCCGAGCGTCTCGCCCCAGATCAGTGCCAGCACGACGACGGAAAGCACCGGCACGACGATGTTCCAGGACGACCATTTCGACATTGACCACCATTCTTGTCGATGTCGTGGGCCCATGCCCGCCAAAGGTGACCCTTGACACGTCCGGCCGCGCCCACCGGCCCGGCGTCGGACCGCGTCGTAGGGTCAGCGCTGCGGCGGCAGCAGCTCGTCGGCGTCGAAGCAGCTGTGGTCGCCGGTGTGACACGCCCCGCCGACCTGGTCGACCGTCAGCAGCACCGCGTCGCCGTCGCAGTCCAGGCGCACCGAGTGGACGTATTGGGTGTGACCGGAGGTCGCTCCCTTGATCCACTGCTGGCCGCGGGACCGCGAATAATAGGTCGCCTCACGGGTTTCCAGGGTGCGGGCCAGCGCCGCGTCGTCCATCCAGGCGACCATCAGCACGTCACCGCTGCCGCGCTCCTGCACGACGGCGGTGAACAGGCCCTCGGCGTTGCGCTTCAGCCGCGCGGCGATCTGCGGGTCGAGCGTCATCGGGCCATCCTTACCGGGATCCCCGCCTCGGCCATCGCCGCCTTCACCTGCCCGATGGTCAGCTCCCGGAAGTGGAACACGCTGGCCGCCAACACCGCATCGGCGCCGGCCGCGATCGCCGGCGCGAAATGCTCGACCGCTCCGGCGCCGCCGCTGGCGATGACCGGCACCGTGACCGCCGAACGCACCGCCTGCAGCATCTCCAAGTCGAAGCCCGCTTTGGTGCCGTCGGCGTCCATCGAGTTCAGCAGGATCTCCCCCACCCCCAAATCGGCTCCGCGCGAAGCCCATTCGACCGCATCCAGACCGGTGCCCCGGCGCCCGCCATGGGTGGTGACCTCCCAGCCCGACGGCGTCGGCACGGCGCCCGGGGGCACGGTGCGGGCATCGACGGACAGCACGATGCACTGGGAACCGAACTGGCGCGCCATCTCGGCCAGCAGCTCGGGCCGGGCGATCGCGGCGGTGTTGATGGACACCTTGTCGGCGCCCGCGCGCAGCAACACGTCGACGTCGGCGACCGTGCGCACCCCGCCGCCGACGGTCAGCGGGATGAAGACCTGCTCGGCGGTGCGGCGCACCACGTCGAGCATGGTCGCCCGTCCCGACGACGACGCCGTCACGTCGAGAAAGGTGAGCTCGTCGGCGCCTTCGGCGTCATAGGCGGCCGCCAGCTCCACGGGATCGCCCGCGTCGCGCAGGTTTTCGAAGTTGACCCCCTTGACCACGCGGCCGTCGTCGACGTCCAGGCACGGGATCACGCGCACGGCAAGGCCGTTGGGATTGGGGGGCATCTCAGTAGTCCTCCGGTCGGCCCGTGGCGCGCAGGATTTCGAGGATCTCGGCGTGGGCGTCGGGGCCCGCCGCCACCGCCGAATCCGACGCGGGTGTCCACGCCTGGCCGGCCAGGTCGGTGACGACACCGCCGGCGGCTCGCACCAGCGCGACCCCGGCGGCGTGATCCCACACGTGGCCGCCGAAACTTATTGCCGCACCCAATATTCCGTCGGCGACGAACGCGAGGTCAAGGCCGGTGGAGCCGTGCATGCGCAACCGCGACGAGACCCGGCTGAGGTTCTCCAGCAACGCGATTCGGTAGCGGCCCGGGAACCGGCCGCGGGCGTCGGCGCTGAACGAGCCCGCCCCGACCAGCGCGTCGGCCAGGTCGATGGAGGTCAGCGGCGGCTGCGGCACCCCGTTCTTGCGCAACGGGCCACCCGTCACCGCGGTGTAGCGCTGGTCGAAGAACGGCAGCCAGGTCAGCCCCGCCACCGGATCGCCGTGGTGCAGCAGGCCCAGCAGGATCCCGGCCATCGGCGATCCGGCCGCGTAGTTGAAGGTGCCGTCGACGGGGTCCAGCACCCACACCCAGGGCGAGTCGACGGCCGAACCGCCGAATTCCTCGCCGTGGACCCCGATCCCGGTGGCCTCGACGAGCGCGGCGACCACCTGTCGCTCGATCGCGAGGTCGACGTCGGTGGCGAAGTCGTTGCCCTTCTTGCGGACCGCGGAATCGGCGCGGTGCCCGGAAAGGAATGGCTCGGTCGCGTCGTCGAGAATCGCCGACGCCTGCGCCACCAACGCGTGCACGTCCATGCGGTGTTACTCCGCCACCGCGGCCAGCGCCTGCGGCAAGGTGAAGCGCCCGGCGTAGAGGGCCTTGCCCACGATGGCGCCCTCGACGCCGCGGCCGGTGAGGGTGGCGATCGCGCGCAGGTCGTCGAGGCTGGAGACGCCGCCGGAGGCGATCACCGGGGCGTCGGTGCGCTCGGCCACCGACGCCAGCAGGTCAAGATTCGGCCCGCCCAGCGTGCCGTCCTTGGTCACGTCGGTGACCACGAAACGCGAACAGCCTTGCCCGTCAAGGCGTTCCAGCACCTCCCACAGGTCACCGCCGTCGGTCTCCCAGCCCCGCCCGCGCAGCCGGTGTTCGCCGTCGACGATCTGCACGTCCAGGCCCACCGCGACCTTGTCGCCGTGCTCGGCGATCGCGCGGGCGCACCATTGCGGGTTTTCCAGGGCCGCCGTGCCCAGGTTCACCCGGGCGCAGCCGGTGGCCAGGGCCGCGGCCAGCGAGTCGTCGTCGCGGATGCCGCCGGACAGCTCCACCAGCACGTCGAGCTTGCCGACCACCTCGGCCAGCAGTTCCCGGTTGGAACCACGCCCGAACGCGGCATCCAGATCCACCAGATGGATCCATTCGGCCCCGTCGCGCTGCCAGGTCAGCGCGGCGTCCAGCGCCGAGCCGTATTCGGTTTCACTGCCCGCCTTGCCCTGTACCAAACGCACGGCACGGCCGTCGACCACGTCGACCGCGGGCAACAAGATCAACACATCTCCTCCTGTGTGCCGGGCGCGCAACGGGTTACGTGCGCGCGCGGCTGGTGCTTGACGAAAAGCGCTTGCGCGTGGTCCTTCACAATCCCTGGACCCAATTGCTCAACACGGCCGCGCCGGCATCCCCGCTCTTTTCCGGGTGGAACTGGGTGGCCGACAACGGCCCGTCCTCGACCGCGGCCAGAAAGGGGCCTTCGTGGGTGGCCCAGGTCAGCACCGCATCCGGCGAGCCTTCCCATTGCTGGGCGGCATAGGAATGCACGAAGTAGAACCGGGTATCGGGGTCGAGTCCGTTGAACAGCACGGTGCCAGGCCCGGATTCGACGACGTTCCAGCCCATGTGCGGGATGACCGGCGCCTGCAGCCGCGTGACGTATCCCGGCCACTGCGCGCACCCCGCGGTTTCCACACTGAATTCCACGCCGTGGGCGAACAGGATCTGCATTCCGACGCAGACGCCCAGCACCGGGCGCCCGGCGGCGACCCGCTCGGCGATGATGCGGTCCCCGCCGATGCCGCGCAGTCCCGTCATGCAGGCCTCGTAGGCACCGACGCCGGGCACCACCAGTCCGTCGGCGGCGGCCGCGGCATCGGCGTCGCCGGTCACCTCCACCGACGCACCGACCCGCTCGAGCGCGCGCTGAGCCGACCGCAGGTTGCCCGAGCCGTAGTCGAGGACAACGACTTTCTTGGGTGCCGTCACAGCACCCCTTTGGTGGACGGCACGTCCGAGACGCGGGGGTCGGACTCGACCGCCTGGCGCAACGCCCGGGCAACCGCCTTGTACTGCGCCTCGGTGATGTGGTGCGGATCGCGCCCGTACAGGACGCGCACGTGCAGCGCGATGCGCGCGTTCATGGCCAGCGATTCAAACACGTGCCGGTTGATGACGGTGTGATAGGGCACCGAGTTGCCGGCAATGGTGGTGTGCTGCAGGTGATCCGGTTCCCCGCTGTGCACACAGTAGGGCCGCCCGGACACGTCGACCGCGGCGTGGGCCAGCGTCTCGTCCATCGGGATGAAGGCGTCGCCGAACCGGCGGATGCCGCGCTTGTCGCCGAGGGCCTGGCCGAGTGCGGTACCCAGCGCGATCGCGGTGTCCTCGATGGTGTGGTGTCCCTCGATCTCGACGTCGCCCTTGGTGCGCACGGTCAGGTCGAAGCTGGCGTGGCTGCCCAGGGCGGTGAGCATGTGGTCGAAGAACGGCACACCGGTGTCGATGTCGACCTGGCCGGTGCCGTCGAGGTCGAGTTCGACGACGATGTCGGATTCCTTTGTGCGGCGCTCGATGCGCGCACGCCGGGTGGCGGTGGCTGTCACGGTGCTCCTACAGGGCTGGGGGTCTCGGGTGCCAGTTCGGTGGCGGCGATCTGGGCGCTGGCGCGCAGGAACGCGTCGTTCTCCTCGGCCAGCCCGGTGGTGGCGCGCAGGTAGCCGGGGATTCCGACGTCGCGGATCAGCACGCCGGCGTCCAGGTAGCGTTGCCAGGTGGCCGGCGCGTCGGCGAACTCACCGAACAGCACGAAGTTGGCGTCGCTGGGGATCACCCGAAAACCCATGCCGGTCAACGCCGCCCCGACGCGTTCGCGCTCGGCGATCAGGGTCGCCACGCTGCCCAGCGTGTCGTCGGCGTGCCGCAGGGCGGCCCGCGCGGCGGCCTGGGTGAGCACCGACAGGTGATACGGCAACCGCACCAGCAGCATCGCGTCGATCACCGCCGGCGTGGCGATCAAATAACCGAGCCGGCCGCCGGCGAACGCGAACGCCTTACTCATGGTGCGCGAGACGATCAGCTTGGTCGGATACTCCGCCACCAGCCCGACCGCGCTGGGCTGCGAAGAGAATTCACCGTAGGCCTCGTCGACGATCAGGATGCCGGGCACCACGTCGAGCAACCGCCGCAGGTCCGGCAGCGAAACGCTTTGGCCGGACGGGTTATTCGGGCTGGCGACGAACACCACATCGGGACGGCGGTCGGTGATGGCGGCCACGGCGGTATCCACGTCAAGGCTGAAGTCGTCGGCGCGGGTCGCATGCAGCCATTCGGTGCGGGTGCCGTCGGCGATGATCGGGTGCATCGAGTAGGACGGGACGAACCCGATGGCACTGCGCCCCGGGCCGCCGAACGCCTGCAGCAATTGCTGCAGAATCTCGTTGGAACCGTTTGCCGCCCAGAGGTTTTCGACTCCGAGCGCAACACCTGTCTGGGCGCTCAGGTAGGCGGCCAGGTCGGTGCGCAGGGCCACCGCGTCGCGGTCGGGATACCGGTGCAGGTCCGCGGCGGCCGCGCCCACCGAGCGCACCACGTCGTCGACGAGCGCCTTGCTGGGCGGGTGCGGATTCTCGTTGGTGTTCAGTCGCACCGGGACAGCCAATTGCGGTGCGCCGTAAGGCGATTTACCGCGCAGGTCGTCGCGCAGCGGCAGGTCATCGAGGGTGGGCCTCTCGGTCGTCATCGCTCGAACCTCCGCCGCACCGCTTCGCCGTGTGACGGCAGGTCTTCTGCCTCGGCGAGCGCGATCACATGTCCGGACACGTCTTTGAGGGCCGCCTCGGTGTAGTCGACCACGTGGATGCCGCGCAGGAAGGTCTGCACGGACAGGCCGCTGGAATGCCGGGCGCTGCCGGCGGTCGGCAGCACGTGGTTGGATCCGGCGCAGTAGTCGCCGAGGCTCACCGGCGCATACGGGCCAACGAAAATGGCTCCCGCCGAACGGATCCGGCCCGCCACGGCCGCCGCGTCGACGGTCTGGATCTCCAGGTGTTCGGCGGCGTAGGCGTTGACGACGGTGACGCCGGCGTCCAGGTCGTCGACCAGGATGATGGCCGACTGGCGCCCACCGAGGGCCGCGGTCACCCGTTCGCGGTGCACGGTCGTGCGCAGCTGGGCGGCCAGCTCGGCGTCGGTGGCCGCGGCCAGCTCCGCGCTGGGGGTGACCAGCACGCTGCCCGCCATCTCGTCGTGCTCGGCCTGGCTGATCAGGTCGGCCGCCACGTGCGCCGGGTCGGCGGTGTGGTCGGCCAGGATCGCGATCTCCGTCGGGCCGGCCTCCGCGTCGATGCCGACGCGCGACCGGCACAGCCGCTTGGCGGCGGTGACGTAGATGTTGCCGGGCCCGGTGATCATGTCGACCGGCTCCAGCTCGGCGCCGTCGAGGTCGGTGCCGCCGTAGGCCAGCAGCGCCACCGCCTGCGCGCCGCCCACGGCCCACACCTCGTTGACCCCCAGCAAGTGGGCCGCGGCCAGGATCGTCGGGTGCGGCAGTCCGTCGAACTGCGCCTGCGGTGGGCTGGCCACCACCAGCGAGGCGACGCCGGCGGCCTGGGCCGGCACGACATTCATCACCACGCTGGAGGGGTAGACGGCGTTGCCGCCGGGCACGTAGAGACCCACCCGGTCGACGGGCACCCATCGCTCGGTGACCGTCGCGCCCGGGGCCAGCGTCGTCGTCACGTCGGTGCGACGCTGGTCGGCGTGCACCGCGCGGGTGCGTTCGATCATCACCCGCAGGGCGTCGGCCACCCGCGGGTCCAGCTCGGCCAGGGCCTTCTCGAGCGCGGCGCCCGGCACCCGGACGGCCGCGGGCCGGATCCCGTCGAAGGTGGCGCCGAACTCGAGGGCGGCCTCGGCGCCCCGCTCGGCGACGGCCTGCACGATGGGCCGGACCTTGGGCAGCACCGCCTCCACGTCGGCGCCGCCGCGGGGCAGCGCCGCCCGCAATCGCGCAGCCGTCAACTCCGTGCCCCGCAGGTCGACACGGGCCATCGGCGACGGTTGGGTCGGGCTCACGGTGTCCATTGTCCCAGAGGAACTCAAGTCGATATCCGACCGGTACAGTGCCGGTATCGAGGCCATACCCCGCGCTGAAAGCAAGAGCCGACCCAGGGAGGCGCCATGTCCGCCAAGGATCACCCCAACAACGCCCCGGGCGTCCCGATGGTGTTCCCGCCCTGGTTCGAGCGGTTTCAGATCAAATACTTCAACCCCGCGGTCAAGCCGATCGCCCGCTTTCTGCCGGGGACAGCGACGATCAAGCATCGCGGCCGCACCTCCGGCAAGCCGTACGAGACCGTCGTCACGCCCTACCGCAAGGGCAATGTGCTGGCGATCGCGCTGGGTCACGGCAAAACGAACTGGGTGAAGAACGTGCTGGCCGCCGGCGAGGCCGACGTGCAATTCAGCCGCAACCGGACGGTGCACCTGGTCAACCCGCGGATCCTGCCCGCCGGCTCGGACGGGGACGGGCTGCCGGCGATGGCGCGCATGCAGCTGCGCCGGATCGGGGTGTTCGTCGCCGACATCGCCTGAGGCTGGCCTCGGTTAAGGCCTTCTGAGTGTGCGCCGGTGGCGCAGGGTGTGCGCCCAGGGCGGCGACACGCCGGGAAGCGCCGCCCACGATTCACACTCAACGCCCGGGATGCCCACTCGACGCGCCCGATACCGGACGCCACAGCCCGACCTACATGTCGAGGCCGATGTCGAGCACCCGGACCGAATGGGTCAGGGCGCCCACGGCCAAGTAGTCCACCCCGGTCGCGGCGTAGGCCGCCGCGTTGTCGATGCTGAGTCCGCCCGAGGATTCGAGCAGCACGGCGGGTGCGCGCGCGTCGCGGCGCTGCACGGCCATCTGCGTCTGCCACACCGGGAAGTTGTCCAGCAGGATCAGCTCGGGCTTCTCGGGCAGCACTTCGTCGAGCTGCTCGAGCGAATCCACTTCCACCTCGCACGGCAGCTCCGGTGCCGCGTCCCGCACCGCCCGCAGCGCGTCGACCACCGATCCCGCGGCCACCACGTGGTTGTCCTTGATCAGGGCGGCGTCGCCGAGCCCGAGCCGGTGGTTGACCCCGCCGCCGACCCGGACCGCGTACTTCTGCAAGACGCGCAGGCCGGGCAGCGTCTTGCGGGTATCGCGCACCTTGGCCTTGGTGCCGTGCACGGCGGCCACCCAGTGCGCCGTGGTGGTGGCGATCCCGGACAGGTGGCAGATCAGGTTGAGCATGGTCCGCTCGGCCGTCAGCAGACCGCGGGTCTCGGCTCGCAGCGTCAGCACCGACTCACCCGGCTGTAGGTGGGCACCGTCCTCGACGCGGTCCACCACCTCGTAGCCGCGGGCGCCGAGCACCTCGTCGAGCACCAGCAACGCGACGTCGATGCCGGCGATCACGCCGGGCTCGCGGGGCACCATGGACGCCGTCGCCACCGCCTCGGCGGGCACCGTCGCCAGGGTGGTGATGTCGGGTCCGTAGCGCAGGTCCTCCACCAGTCCGCGCTTGATGGTGTCGCGCGCGGCGGTCAGTTCGCAGTCCGACATCGACGTCATACGACCGCCGCCAACGCCTCCACCAGCACCGCGCCCTGGTCGTCGGCCAGGCGCAGCACGTTGCTGCGTCCCAGCTCGGAGGCCGTCCGCGGGTACTCCGCGCGGTGGTGGCAACCGCGGCTCTCGGTGCGCGCCAGGGCCGCGGCCGTGACCGCGCGGGCGGTGAGGGCCAGCGCGACATCCTCGAAGTCCCGGCGGCCGGACACGGGGCGGACCTTGGCCTGGGCCAGCATGGTCGACAACCGGGTGAGGCCGGCGGCGTCGCGCACCACCGAGGCGTCCCGGCTCATCGCGTGTTGCAGGTCGGCGCGCCGCGGGGCGGTGTGGACGAGCGGCTCGGGGGCGACAGCGTGAACACGGCCGGTCGCCGCCGCATGTGCGGCCGCCGCCTTGCCGGCCCGCCCGCCAACCACCAGGCCTTCGAGCAGGCTGTTGGACGCCAGCCGGTTGGCGCCGTGCAGTCCGGTGCGGGCCACCTCGCCCGCGGCGAACAATCCGGGCAGCTCGGTCTGGCCGTACACGTCGGTGACGATGCCGCCGCAGCTGTAATGCGCCCCGGGAACCACGGGAATGGGTTGGCGGACGGGATCGATGCCGGCGGCCCGGCAGGCGGCCGTCACCGTCGGGAACCGCTTGGCGAAGTCGCCGATGTGCCGCGCGTCCAGGAAAACGCAGGCATCGCCGGTCGCCTTGAGCCGGGCGTCGATGGCCGCGGCGACGACGTCGCGGGGCGCCAGATCACCCATCGGGTGAACGCCCGCCGTCACCGAATCGCCTTGCCGGTCAATCAGTCTGGCGCCCTCGCCGCGGATGGCCTCGGTGATCAGTGGCCGCCGTCCGCTGGCGGCATCCGGGGAGAACAGCATCGTGGGATGGAACTGGATGAACTCGAGATCGCTGACCGCGACACCGGCCCACAGGCCCAGCGCGATGCCGTCGCCGGTGGAGCCCTCGGGGTTGGTGGTCGCGCCGTACAGGTGCCCGAGGCCCCCGGAGGCCAGGATCACCGAGGGCGCGCTGATGATTCCGTAGCCGTCCGGGTTGCCCACCAGGACGCCGGTCACGGACGCACCGTCGCGCAGCACCCGCAGCGCCACATGACCGGTGCGGATGTCCAGCGTGCGGGCCGCATGGTCGAGGGCGCGCTGCACCTCCGCGCCGGTGGCGTCGCCGCCGGCGTGCACGATGCGGCGCCGGGAATGCCCGCCTTCGCGGGTCAGCGCCCACTTGCCCGGTGCGGACTCGTCGAATCGTGCTCCGTCGCCGACCAATTCGGCGACCGCGGCGTACCCGTCGGCGACGATCGAGTAGACCGACTGGGGGTCGCACAGGCCCGCCCCGGCGACCACGGTGTCGGCGACGTGGGCCTCCACCGAGTCGTCATTGTCCGGTAGCACCACCGCGATGCCGCCCTGCGCGTAGTGGGTCGCGGTCGCGCCCCGCGCCTGGTCGGCCTTGCTCAGCACGACGACGCTGCGCCCGGCGCGATGCGCGGCCAGCGCGGCGGCCAATCCCGCGACGCCGGTGCCGATCACGACGACGTCGGCGCTGTGCGTCCACTGGGGACGGGCGATCATTCGCCACCGCCCGGCTGCCCGATTTCGATCATTCGCTGCACGCTGCGCCGGCCGGCGGCGGCGACATCGGGGTCGACATCGACTTCGTCGGCCCCCTCGACCAGGCAACGCAGCAGGGCCGCCGGGGTGATCATCTTCATGAACTTGCAGGAGGCGCGGTCGTTGACGGCGCGGAAGTCGACTTGCGGTGCCGCCCGGCGCAATTGGTAGAGCATGCCGACCTCGGTGGCGACAAGCACCTTGCGTGCGTGGGTCTGGTTGGCGGCCTCCAGCATGCCGCCGGTAGACAAGATCTTCACCCGGTCCGGCGGAAAGGCGCCCTCGCCCGCGAGATACAACGCCGAAGTGGCGCAACCACATTCGGGGTGCACGTAGAGCTCGGCGTCGGGATTGGCGCGGGCCTGGTCACCCAGTTCGTCGCCGTTGATCCCTGCGTGCACGTGGCATTCGCCCGCCCACACGTGCAGGTTCTCGCGCCCCGTCATGCGACGCACATGGGCGCCGAGGAACTGATCGGGGCAGAACAACACCTCGCGGTCCGGGTCGATGGACTCGACGACCTCCACCGCGTTGGACGAGGTGCAGCAGATGTCCGTGAGCGCCTTGACCGCCGCCGTGGTGTTGACGTAGGAGACGACGACCGCGCCGGGGTGTTCGTCCTTCCAGGCGCGCAGTTCGTCGGCGGTGATGGAATCGGCCAGCGAGCAGCCGGCGCGCTGGTCCGGGATGAGCACCGTCTTGTCCGGGCTCAGGATCTTGGCTGTCTCGGCCATGAAGTGCACCCCGCAGAACACGATGGTGTCCTCGGGCGCCTCGGCGGCGATCCGGGACAACGCCAGCGAGTCGCCGACGTGATCGGCGACGTCCTGAATCTCGGGCAACTGATAGTTGTGCGCCAGCACGGTGGCGCCGCGCAGCTTCGCCAGGCGGCGAACCTCGGCGGCCCATTGCTCATCACCGGCCACCCCGGCGTAGCCGATGGGCGAGTTCGTGATGTCGGCAATCATGCTTGCGGCGAGCGTGTCCATGCGATTGATAACCGTCATGGCGGCTCCTTTCAGCCCAGGAGGTTTTCGACTTATAATCGAAAACATGGCCCATGGTAGCACCGCCCACGAAGTGCTCGCGGTCGTGTTCCAGGTTCGCGAGGCGACCGACCAGGGCGCGAAGCGGCCGGCGAACAGATTAAGCACGGCGAAACCGCAGCTGAACGTGCTGTTATGGCAGCGCGCCCAGGACCCACAGCAGGGCAAGTGGTCGCTGCCGGGCGGTCAGCTGCGCAACAACGAGGACATGATCACCTCGGTGCGCCGCCAGCTCGCCGAGAAGGTCGACCTCAAAGAGCTGGCCCATCTCGAACAACTCGCGGTGTTCTCCGACCCGCACCGGGTGCCCGGCACCCGGGTGATCGCGTCCACCTTCCTGGGCCTGGTGCCCTCCCCCGCCAGCCCCGAACTGCCGCCCGACACCCGCTGGCACCCGGTGAACTGCCTGCCGTCGATGGCCTTCGACCACGGCCAGATGGTGGACAACGCCCGCACCAGGCTGAACGCCAAACTGTCCTACACGAACATCGGATTTGCTTTGGCGCCAAGGGAATTCGCGCTTTCCACGCTGCGGGACATCTACGGAGCCGCGCTGGGCTATCAGGTCGATGCGACCAACCTGCAGCGGGTGTTGGCCCGGCGCGGCGTCATCACGGCGACCGGCACCATCGCGCAATCCGGCCGCAGCGGCGGCCGCCCGGCCGCGCTGTACCGCTTCACCGACGCGGCGCTGCGGGTCACCGACGAGTTCGCCGCACTCAGGCCCCCCGGCTCGCCAGGCTAGGCTAGGGAAAAAGCGGGCGACGTGGGGGTGAATCGCGTCTGACCTGGCTGGAGTGACGAGAAGTCGCCCACAGTGCGGCGATTGCGTTTTGGTTACCTGCCGTTCGTACGCAAGAATGCCGGGTGGCCACGAAGGGAGCCTCAATGGCTGAGCTCGGCAACCTGGCAGGCACGCAGGGCGCGGAATGGATCGCCCGACCGCCACACGAGGAACTGCAGCATAAAGTTCGTCCGCTGCTGCCCTCGGACGACCCGTTCTACCAGCCGCCCCTGGGCTTCCAGCACGCCGAACCCGGGACGGTGCTGCGCTCGCGCGACGTCGAGCTGGCCTTCCTGGGCCTGATCCCGCAGTCCATCAAGGCCGTCCAGCTGCTCTACCGGACCATGGACATGAACGGCGAGCCGGAGGCCACCGCCACGACGGTGATCGTCCCCGCCGAACGGGCGCCGGGGCGTCCGTGCCCGCTGCTGTCCTACCAATGCGCGATCGACGCCGTCTCGTCGCGCTGCTTCCCGTCCTACGCGCTGCGGCGCCGGGCAAAGGCGCTGGGGGCGATCGGCCAGCTGGAGCTCTTCCTGATCGCCGCCGCCGTCGCCGAGGGGTGGGCCGTCTCGGTGCCCGACCACGAAGGCCTGCGCGGCCTGTGGGGCGCGCCGTACGAACCCGGCTACCGCGTCCTGGACGGCGTCCGGGCCGCGCTGAGTTCGGAGCGCCTCGGACTGTCCGCCGAGGCGCCCATCGGGCTGTGGGGGTACTCCGGCGGCGGACTGGCCAGCGCCTGGGCCGCCGAAATGTGCGCCGAATACGCGCCCGAACTCGACATCGTCGGGGCGGTGCTGGGCTCGCCCGTCGGCGACCTGGGCAACACGTTCCGCCGGCTCAACGGCAGCGTCCTGTCGGGTCTGCCCGCGCTGGTGGTGGCCGCGCTCGCGCACATCTACCCCGATCTGGACCGGGTGATCCGCGAGCACACCAACGAGGAGGGGCGCGCCCTGCTCGACTCGCTGGAGAAGATGACGACGGTGGAAGCCGTCGTGCGGATGGCCGGCAAGGACATGGGCGACTACCTCGACGAGCCGCTCGAGCAGATCCTCTCCACTCCGGAGATCACGCAGGTCTTCGACCACATCAAGCTGGGTGCCGCCGTTCCGACGCCACCAGTGCTGATCGTGCAGGCCGTGCACGACTACCTGATCGACGTGCACGACATCGACGTGCTCGCCGACGCGTATTCGGCCGGCGGCGCGCGGGTCACCTACCACCGCGACGCCTTCAACGAGCACATGATGCTGCATCCGCTGTCGGCGCCCATGACGCTGCGCTGGCTGACGGACCGCTTCGAAGGCCGCCCGCTGACCGATCACCTGGTCCGGACCACATGGCCGACGATGTTCAACCCGATGACCTACGTCGGCATGGCCCGGCTGATGAAGATCGCGGCCAAGGTCGTCACCGGCCGCAAGATCGGCCGCCGTCCGCTATGACACGGGCGCCTCGGCGCCGCCCCCTCGCACCGGCAGCACCTCCGTCGGCCCGGGCTGCGGGGGAAACGCACCCAGGTCGTCGCGGGCGTCCGCGGCCACCCGCACGGCATAGACCAGGGCCGCGATGCCGGCCGGCCACAGCAGGCTGACCGCGACCTGCAGCGGGCCATCGGAGAAGAACACCGGCGGCGCCTGGGTGACATAGGCGACCGACGGGCTTTTCGACAGCGGCACCGCATCGAAGTTCAGGGCCCCGTAGCTCAGCCGTACCAACCCGGCCCCCACCGCCGAGGCCAAGGCGGCGGCGGCCACCATGCCCGTCGACAGCGCGACGACCATCGCCGGCCCGCGGTGCTCGCGCCACTGCCACACCCAGACCGCGGCCACCACGGCAAGCACGGTCAGCAGCCCCAGCATCAGGGCCGGTGCGACGAAGAAGTGCTCAGACTCGTTGCCCAGATAGTCATGCACCCGTTCGCCTGAGCGGGAGAGCGCCACCACGGCGCGAATCGGCGGGGCGATCCACGCCCACAGCCCGCCGAGCGCCAGACCGGTCGCCGCCGACGCCAGGGCCACCACCAGGAGCGCGCGCGCCCGCGCCCGGCGCGACGCGCCGGTGGCTGCGCAGGGATCCGCGGCGTGCGCCGTGGTCTGCTCGCTCACCGCTGCGTCTCCAGATCGGCGGAATCGACCTCGCCGTGCCTCGAACAGCGCGCCCGCCACCCGTCGGGGCGAACCTGCACCACCATCCGGCGCCCGCACGCCGCGCAGAACCGGGGCGGCTCAAGACCCAACTGGGCCGCTGTCGGCACTGAGGTGCCCCCTAATTCCCCGGTGTAGACGTTGTAGACGCCGGCACCGACCGCTGCCCCCAGGGCGCCCAGATCGCGAACCACAACTCTCCAACCCTAGCCGCGGCAGCCCGGTCAGAGGCTGGCGTTGAGCCCCTTGAGGGGCATCTGCAGGTCGTCGAGCAGTTCCAGGTCAGATTCGGCGGGGCGACCCAGCGTGGTCAGGTAGTTGCCGACGATGACGGCGTTGATGCCGCCCAGGATGCCCTTCTTGGCGCCCAGGTCGCCCAGGGTGATCTCGCGGCCACCGGCGAACCGCAGCATGGTGCGCGGCAGCGCCAGCCGGAAGGCGGCCACCGACTTCAGCGCCTCGCTCGCCGGCATCACCTCCAGGTCGCCGAACGGGGTGCCCGGTCGCGGGTTCAGGAAGTTCAGCGGCACCTCGTCGGGGCCCAGTTCGGCCAGTTCGGCGGCGAACTCCGCGCGCTGCTCGAGGGTCTCACCCATGCCGAGGATGCCACCGCAGCAGACCTCCATGCCGGCATCGCGGACCATCGACAGTGTCTCCCAGCGCTCCTCCCAGCTGTGAGTGGTCACGACGTTGGTGAAGAAGGAACGGGCGGTCTCGAGGTTGTGGTTGTAGCGATGCACGCCCATCTCGGCGAGCTGCTCGACCTGCTCGGCCGTCAGCATCCCCAGCGAGCAGGCGATGTTGATGTCGACCTCGTTGCGGATCGCCTCGATGCCGGCCGCGACCTGCGCCAGCAGCCGCTCGTCGGGGCCGCGCACCGCGGCCACGATGCAGAATTCGGTGGCGCCGGACTTGGCCGTCTGCTTGGCGGCCTCGACCAGGCTGGGGATGTCGAGCCGGGCGCTGCGCACCGGCGACGCGAACAGCCCCGACTGCGAACAGAAGTGACAGTCCTCCGGGCAGCCGCCGGTCTTGAGGCTGATGATGCCCTCGACCTCGACCTCGGGGCCGCACCAGCGCATCCGCACCTCGTGGGCGAGCGCCAGCAGTTCGTCGAGCCGGTCGTCGGACAGCTGCAGCACCCGCAGCACCTGGTCCCGGTTCAACCCCTGGCCGTCCTGAAGCACCTGCTGCCGGGCCACTGCCACGATGTCCTCGTCGTTGCCCATTTCGGCCGCCGGTCGCGTTGCCGCTTGAGTCACCAGGTACTCCCCTGCCTCTTTCTCGTGTCCGCGCGTGGGGACACATCTGCCACGTGGTGGTGGCAGCGTTGAATGAAAAGGTGTTCAAAGTAGGGTAACGGCCGAAGGACGGGACCAACCTATGGGTATACGACCACGGTGACTCCGCACGTCGAATACCTGGCGCACCACTACTTGCTGCTGGCGGCGCCGGCGTTTCTGCCTGCGGTGATCGTCGTCGGAGTGATCCTGTACATCGCGCTGCGGGACCGGCGTGCGGGCCGCAACACCACGGGCGCCGCGCCCGACGACTCCCGTGCCGACACGCCGGACAAAAAGTGTGATTGACGAGCCCGGGATCGGGGCATTAAGAAAACAATCACGACCCTACTTGACAGTAATAAGGGGTTGACGGAATCGGATCCTCCGGGGCAGCCCGGCGCGGTTGGGAGGCACGACGATGCGGTCGAACGAACTGACGATTGTTGCTGAGGCACCGGCCCGCGGTGCGGGACTGAACCAGGTGATCGGGCTGTCGATTGCCGCGCTGGTGATCACCCTGCTGTTGCTGTGGGTGGGGTATGCCCACCGCACCCATCGCATCGAGTGGCTGACCCGTGTCGCCGACCGGCTGGGCGACAAATTCCACCGGCCCGGCTGGGTCGCGCTGCCCGTCCTGGTGTTCACCACGTCGATCATCTGCGCGCTGTTCGGATTCATCTGGGACGTCAGCTGGCATATCGGCAACGGCCGCGATCCCGGCCCGTTGGCCAACCCGGCGCACTACTTCATCATCATCGGATTGTTCGGTATTTTCCTGGGCGGCATGACGGCGGTGGTGCTGCCGTTCGACAGGCCCGGCCCGGCCGCGGTGCGGATCACGCAGAACTGGTACGCCCCGGTGGGCGGCGTGCTGATGGCCGGCTGCGGACTGTACGCGATGATCGGCTTCCCGCTCGACGACATCTGGCACCGCATCTTCGGCCAGGACGTAACCCTCTGGGGTCCAACGCATTTGATGATGATCGGCGGTGCCTGCTTTTCATTGTTCGCGGTGCTGATGCTGGAGCGTGAAGGCGAGGCCGAAGAGGGCGAGGACGTCTACCACGGCGTCGTCATCACCTTCTTGCGCTACCTGTCCTTCGGCGGACTGTTCATCGGCTTGTCGGTCTATCAGATCGAGTTCGACTTCGGCGTCCCGCAGTTCCGCCTGGTGTTCCAGCCCATGCTGATCGCCGGCGCGGCGGCCCTCGCGGCGGTCGCCGCACGCACCACCATGGGGCGGGGCGCGGCCGTCATCGCGGCGGTCTTCGCCATCGCCCTGCGCGGCGGGGTGGCTTTGCTGGTCGGGCCGGTACTCGGGGCCCCGACCAATTGGTTCCCGCTCTACCTCGGTCCCGCGCTGGCGGTCGAGCTGATCGCCTTGACTCCGCTTGTCAAGCGCCCCATCGTGTTTGGCGCCGTCGCCGGGCTGGGCGTGGGCACGGTCGGGCTGTGGCTGGAGTCGCTGTGGATTGCGGCGGTCTACCACTACCCATGGCCGATCAGCATGTGGGGTGAGGCCCTGGCCATGGCCGTGCCGGTCGCGGTCCTGATGGGCATGTGCGGCGCCCTGTTCGGCATGGTGCTCACCGGACAGCGCCTGCCGGGCCGGGCGGTCGGGATCTCGGTGGTGGCGGCCACGGTGCTGGTGATCGGTGGTGCGGTGGCCAACGGACTGCACATCGTGGTGCCGGGCCAGAACAACGCCACGATCACGTTGACCGATCTGCCCAGCGCGCCGGGACAGCGCATGGTGTCGGCCGACGTCCAGCTCCTGCCCGCCGACATGGTCAGCGACAATCCGGACTGGCTGACGATCCTGTCCTGGCAGGGCCGCATGAACAACGACCGGGGGCTGGTCATCGACCGGCTCGCCAAGGTCGGGCCGGGCCACTACCGCTCCACCCAGCCGGTTCCGGTGTGGGGGGACTGGAAGACCCTGCTGCGCGTGCAGGACGGCCGAACCATGACGGCCGTGCCGATCTGGGAACCGGCGGACGCGGCGATCCCGGCCCCCGAGGTTCCCGCGCTGACATCGAGCACGCGGCCGTTCGTCCTGGAGGTCACCATCCTGCAGCGCGAACGCGACCAGAGCGCGCCGGCCTGGTTGTTCACCGCCGGCGGGATCGTGGTGCTGTTCCTGACGCTGATGGTGATCGCCGGATTGACGTGGGGCGCGGGCCGGCTGAACAACTCCGTCGCCGAGCCCGAACCCGTCGAGGACAAGCAACAGATCCCCCGGGCGGCGTGAACCCATGACACTTCGCGCCACCCTCATTGCGGCGTCGGCGGCGGCGCTGGCGTGCGGCCTGGTCGGTTGCGGTGGTTCGGCTGACAAGTCACCGGCCGCCCCGCTGACGGTCGACGTGACCATCGCCAACGGTCAGGTCACTCCCACCAACGCCACGCTGCAGGCCAAGGTGCATCAGCAGATCACCCTGCACGTGACCAGCGACGCCACCGACGAGTTGCACGTGCATTCGACGCCCGATCACAAGTTCGCGGTCCAGGCCGCGCCCAACCAGACGTTCCAGTTCGCCGTCGACGTTCCCGGAAACGTCGCGGTGGAGCTGCACCATCTGGATCGCACCGTCGCGACCATCCAAGTCCAGCCGTGAGCTTCGCCGCCGCGGCGGTGGTGCTCGCGCACGGGCTCGGCGGTTCGGGTGACCTGCCGGTGCCGTATGCCTACGCGATGGTCGGGGCGGCCTGGGCCCTGACGTTCACCTTCGCCCTCGTGGCGTTCGCCTGGCGCCGGCCGCGGTTCGATCCGCAGAAGCCGGGTCGGCCCTTACCGGCGGCGCTGACGACCTTCGTCGACTCCCGGGTGACGCGATGGTTCGCCGCCGGGCTGGCCCTGGTGTTCGCGGCCTGGGTGGTGGCCGCCGGGGTGTGGGGTCCCGAATCGGAGTCCAACGGCCTGCTGGGCGCGTTCTACGTGCTGCTGTGGGTCGGGCTGGTGGCGTTGTCGTTGTTCGTCGGTCCGGTGTGGCGGGTCATCTCGCCGATGCGCACCGTCTATCTGCTGCTGCGGCGCGTCACCCCGGAACGGTTTGGCCGGCCGCGGCTGACCTACCCCGAAACCTGGGGCTACCGGCCCGCCGCAGTCGGCCTGTTCGCCTTCGTCTGGATGGAGCTGGCCTCCCCGAACTCCGCGTCGCTGCCCTGGGTCACGACGTGGATCGCCTGCTACGCCGCGCTGATGCTGGCCGGCGCGTGGCTGTGCGGACAGCGCTGGCTGGCCCGCGCCGACCCGTTCGGCGTGTACAGCGTGGCCGTCTCCCGGCTCTCGCCCTTTCGCCGCAACCCCGACACGCAGCGGATCGTCGTCGGCAACCCGCTCGACCATCTGCCGTCGCTGCCGGTGCGGCCCGGTGTCGTGGTCGTGCTGGCGGTGCTGCTGGGGTCGACTGCGTTCGACAGCTTCTCGTCGTCGCCGACGTGGCGTGGTTTCTCCGACCAGCTGACCCGCGAGTTCGGCGCGCCCCCGACGCTGGCGTCGTCGATGCTACGCACGCTCGGGCTGATCGTCTTCATTTGCGTTGTGGCGGTGACCTTTTCGCTCGCCGCACGCGCCACCGGCGGCGTCAGCAAAGAGCAGCGTCGCGAATTGCCCGGCCAGATGGCGCATTCGCTGATCCCGATCGTGGTGGGCTACATCTTCGCGCACTACCTGTCCTACCTGGTCGAGCGCGGCCAGCAGGCGGTGTTCGCCCTGGCCGATCCGTTCGGCCACGGCTGGAACCTGCTCGGCCTGGCGCACCTGCACGTGGCGTACGTGTTGTCCATGCACCCGCCGGTGCTCGCCGCCGTCAAGGTGACCTGCGTGGTCACCGGCCATATCGTCGCGGTGATCGCGGCCCACGACAAGGCCCTGCGGCTGCTGCCCGCCGGCCATCAGCTCACCGGGCAGCTGACCATGATGCTGGTGATGGTCGGCTACACCTTCACCGGTTTGTATTTGCTCTTCGGGGGCTAATCGCCGATCGGGTGCTCGACCTTCTTGTTGCCGTCCCAGCGGCGCAAACCCGCGAAGCTGCCTCGGATCTGGGCGGGCCGGCCCGCGATGCGCAGCGCCCGCCCGAGCTGGGCGCCTCCGACCCGCCGCGCCAGCGTGACGTGTGCGGTCCACTCGCCGGGCAGGCTGTTGGGCATCGGCCCCGGCGTCAAATGCGGCCCGCAGCACCGGTGCACCTCGGCATGCAGGTCCAACAGCTCGACGGTTGGCACCACCAGCCGCGCGAAAACCGCGGTGGCGCGGCCGAATAGCACCGGCGCCCCGATGACGCAGGGCAGCGGCAGGCGATCGCGCACCGCGCGCAGCGGCCCGTCGACGTCGGGCGCGATGCCGTCGGCGACGGCCAGCGTCACGTGCGGCCGGCTGGCCGGCGCCTGGCTGGGAATCCCCGCGGCGGCCAACGCTGCCCAGATGGTGCGGATCGTCGCCTCGGTGTCGCGGTCGAAGACCAGCTCGATGGATCCGACCATCAGCCCACCAGCGTGGTGACCCAGTCGCGCTCGAATGCCCGGGCGCACAGCGTCGCAAAGTCGGCGGCCTCCAGCGACGCGGCCCCTTCCGGCAGCGCGGCGCGCACCGGGGCCAGCCGGGCCAGCGCGGACCGGTTCGTCGTCTCCACCACGCCGGGCCGGCGGGGCCAGCTGCCGATGACCAGCCCGGCACACGAAAGATTCTGCGCGGCAAGCGATTCCAGGGTCAGCGCGGTGTGGTTGAGGGTGCCCAACGACGGGCTGACCACCACCAGCACCGCGGCACCCAGCGCGACGGCGAGATCACGTGCGGTGACACCGTTTTCGCCGAGCTCGACCAGCAGTCCCCCGGCACCCTCGACCAACGTCAGCCGCCCCGGCCGGTCCAGCTCCTCGATGACCGCCAGCAGCTCGTCGCGGGTGGGCAGCGCCATTCCGGCCGCCTCGGCGGCGGCCACCGGCGCCATCGGCTGCGGGTAGCGACCGACGCCGGCCAGCGCGGTCACCCCGGACAGCCGGGCCACCTCGGCGAGGTCGTCGTCGCCGTCGTCGATGCCGGTCTGGACCGGTTTGCACACCGCCACGTCGATCCCGGCCTGACGGGCGTGACAGGCCAGCGCCGCGGTGACGACCGTCTTGCCGACCCCGGTGTCGGTGCCGGTGACGACCAGAACCGTCACCGGCGTGCCTCAACGCAGCTCAGCGAGCACATCGGACAGCACCCGGCGCGCGACCTCCAGCTCGGCCTCGTCCAGCGACGCGCGCGCGGTCAGCCGCAGCCGCGACGTCCCGGCGGGCACGGTCGGGGGCCGGAAGCATCCCACCCGCACCCCCGCGTCCAGGCAGGCGGTCGCGGCGGCCACCGCCACGTCCGGGTCGCCGAGGATCACCGAGACCACCGCCGATTGCGGCACCTCGGCCACCCCACACGCCTCGGCGAGCAGGGCCGCGTGGCGCAACACCGCGTCGGCGCGCCGGGGTTCGGACCGCAGCACGCCGAGCGCGGCCCGTGCGGCGCCCACCGCCGCCGGGGCAAGGCCGGTGTCGAAGATGAACGTGCGCGCGGCGTCGATGAGATGCGCCCGTACCGACGCCGGCCCCAGCACCGCGCCGCCCTGGCTGCCCAGCGCCTTGGACAGCGTGGTGGTCATGACGATGTCGGGGGCCCCGGCCAGCCCGGCTTCGTGCAGCAGCCCGCGCCCGCCGCCGCGCACGCCCAGGCCGTGCGCCTCGTCGACGATGAGCAGGGCGCGGTGCGCGCGGCACACCTCGTGCAATTCGCGCAGCGGCGCCAGCGCACCGTCGGTGGAAAACACCGACTCGGTGATGACGACCGCGCGCTCCTCGGCGCGCGCCTGCAGCGCGGCCGCCACGGCACCCACGTCGCGGTGCGGCGTCACCGCCACCCGCGCCCGCGACAGCCGGCACGCGTCCACCAGCGACGCGTGGGACAGCTCATCGGAGACCAGCAGCGAACCCCGGCCCGACAGGCCGACGACGGCGCCCAGGTTGGCCGCGTACCCGGAGGAGAACAGCAGCCCCGACTCCGCGCCGACGTAGTCGGCCAGCTCGGTCTCGAACTGCTGGTGCAGTTCGGTGTCGCCGGTGACCAGCCGGGATCCGGTGGCCCCGGCGCCCCACAGGCGCAGCGCGGCGACGCCGCCGTCGATCACGTCGGGGTGCTGGGACAGCCCGAGGTAGTCGTTGGAGGCCAGGTCCAGCTCGGCGGCGACGGCCGGACGCGGTCGCAACGAGCGGCGCAGCCCGGCCTCGCGGCGCTGCCGTTCCACCGCCTCCAGCCAGGCCAGCGGGGACAGCTCGATCGGTGCCTTCATCGGCGTTCAGCCTAGTGGCGAGCGCCCGCGCGGCGAAGCGGGGCGCCGCGGGTCGTCACCGTCAGCCGACGAGGCGCGCGACCTCGACCATCGCCGAGGTGATCTGGGCGATCTCACCGGGCGTGCAGATGTAGGGCGGCATGGCGTAGACCAGGTTGCGAAACGGGCGCAGCCAGACGCCGTGGTCCAGGGCGGCCGGCGTGGCCACGGCCAGGTCGACCGGCCGCTCGCATTCGATGACGCCGATGGCGCCGCGCACCCGCACGTCGCGCACGCCGGGCAGCGCCCGGGCCGGTTCGAGCCCGGCCGCCAGGCCGGCGCCGATCTCGGCGACCCGCGAGCGCCAGTCCTGCCCGAGCAGCACCTCGACGCTGGCCACCGACACCGCGCAGGCCAGCGCGTTGGCCATGAACGTGGGGCCGTGCATCAGCGCCCCGGCCTCTCCCGCGCTGATGGTGTGGGCGATGTCGGTCGTGCACAAAGTGGCGGCCAGGGTGAGGTATCCCCCGGTCAGCGCCTTGCCGACGCACATGATGTCGGGGCTCACCCCGGCGTGGTCGGCCGCGAAGAGCTCGCCGGTGCGCCCGAAGCCGGTGGCGATCTCGTCGAAAATCAGCAGCACCTCGTGCCGTTGACAGATGTCGCGCAGGTCGCGCAGGTATTGCGGGTCGTGGAAGCGCATGCCGCCCGCGCCCTGGACGACGGGCTCGACGACGACGGCGGCCAGCTCGGCGGCGTGCCGGGCCAGTTGTTCCTCGAACGCGGCGCTGTAGGCGGGGTCGTACTCGCGGGGCACCTGCGGGGCGAACACCTGCCGGGCCAGGATGTCGGTCCACAGCGAGTGCATGCCGCCGTCGGGGTCGCAGACGGACATCGGGGTGAAGGTGTCGCCGTGGTAGCCGCCGCGCCAGGTCATCAGCCGGTGCTTGCCGGGCCGGTCGCGGCTGCGCCAGTACTGCAGCGCCATCTTCACCGCCACCTCCACCGACACCGATCCGGAGTCGCTGAAGAAGACCGTCTGCAGCCCCGCCGGGGTGATGTCCACCAGCAGCTGGGCCAGCCGCGCCGCGGGTTCGTGGGTCAGCCCGCCGAACATGACGTGGTTCATCGCGCCGAGCTGGCCCGTGACGGCGGCGTCCAGCACCGGGTGGCCGTGCCCGTGGATGGCGGTCCACCAGGAGCTCATGGCGTCGAGCGCCTCGATCGGTGCGCCGTCGCGGATCAGGGTGAGCCAGGCGCCGCGCGCGCCGACCGCGACCACGGGGGCGACGGCTTCGGCGCCGATGGTGCTGTAGGGGTGCCACAGGTGCGCGGCGTCGATCGCGCTGATCTGCTCGGGCGTGAGCCCGGCCTTCGCCGCGGGCATAGTGATCGAGGGTAAAGCAGCCGATTCGCGCAAAACTCCGACGTCGGGAACCATGGGACATCATGGCCACGTCGCAGCAGTCCGACAGCGCAGCGCCGGGACCCGAGGCCGGCCCCGCGCTCGGGCCCGGATGGTCCAGGGACACCCACTACCCGCTGGTGGATTACGACGACGAGGCTCCCCGGGTGATCCGGGTGCGGCTGGCGCCATGGGACGTCGTGTGCACCGTCGTGCTGCTGATCCTGCTCGCGGTGCTGGCCACGGCGACCACCTGGCCGACGCGGCTTTTCGGCTTTCTGGCGAACGTCTGCGAGGACGAGACCTGCGGACCGGTTCCGTACGGGTTGGACCTGTACATCCACCCGGTGGTGTGGGGCGGGATCGGTGCGGCCATCACGGCCGCCGTCGTCGGACCGGTCGTCTCGATCCTGAAGGGCTGGTACATGTCCTTCTGGCCGGTGCTGGCCCTGGCGCTCGTCATGGTGAGCTCGGTGGCCGGAACGCTGCTGACGATGTTCAGCGAACGCTACTGGCTCTGATCGCCGCGCCGGCGCCCTCCGCCGCGACCGGCGATCCCATCGCCGAGTGAGACCGAAATCACAACTGCGCATACGGAATTCGGGGCGCCTGTCACCGTCCGGTCACGGTACGACAAAAAATCCCGCCTGGACCTGGCGGCTAACACCATCTGTTGTCAAAGTGGCTTGTGTGACTGATGTGAATACAGCGGGCGACCGCTGATTCACGTCGCAAGCGCCATGGACGGCGCCGGCCCCAGCGTGGGGGCCGTCGCTCGGTTCATGGACCGGGGGCGGACGCGCGAGGTCACCGCGTCGAGGCCCATTGAGCGCCTGGAGAGGCCAGAAAAATGAAACGCATCTACGCCTTCGCGATCGGTTTGGCCCTGCTCGGGGCGCCGATGGTGGTTCCCACCATCGCGGCCGCCGACCCGGGCGCCAGGTCGATGGACTACCAGCAGGCCACCGACGTGGTGATCGCCCGCGGTCTCTCGCAGCGCGGTGTGCCGTTCTCCTGGGCCGGTGGCGGCATCAACGGCCCCACCCGCGGCAGCGGCACCGGTATCAACACCGTCGGTTTCGACGCCTCCGGGCTGATGCAGTACGCCTACGCCGGCGCCGGCATCAAGCTGCCGCGGTCGTCGGGCGCGATCTACCGGGTCGGCCAGAAGATCCTGCCGCAGCAGGCCCGCAAGGGTGACCTGATCTTCTACGGCCCCGAGGGCACCCAGAGCGTCGCGATGTACCTGGGCAACAACCAGATGCTCGAGGTCGGCGACGTCGTGCAGGTCTCCCCGGTGCGCACCAACGGCATGACGCCCTACATGGTCCGGGTGCTCGGCGCGACGCCGGCGCAGCAGGCCCCGTTGCAGCAGGCCCCGCAGCAGCTGCCCACCCAGCAGGCGCCGCTGCAGCAGGCACCGGCACAGCAGCTGCCGGCTCAGCAGTCGCCGTACCAGCAGGCCCCGCAACAGCTGCCCACCCAGCAGGCCCCGCTGCAGCAGGCCCCGGCCCAGCAGTCGCCGTACCAGCAGGCCCCGCAGCAGCTGCCCACGCAGCAGGCACCGCTGCAGCAGTCGCCGTACCAGCAGGCGCCCGTGCAGCTGCCGGCCCAGCAGTCGCCGTTGCAGCCGACCGGCGCCGGCATCGGCAGGTAAATTCCGGGCCGTTTCTTGGCGATCCGGCACCCGCCACCGGCACCCCGGCCGCCCGGGCGGAGGCTCAGCGACCCGCTGAGCAGCCTCCCCACCGCGAGCTGTCGGGAGCCGGTGGCGGGTTTTCGGTAAATTGACTGGCGATCATGCCGACCCCGCCACCGTCTCCCGCACCGGACGCCACCGCCGATTCGTCCGCCGCGGGAACGCGCAGCACGGGGTCCCAGGGGTTCTACCGCTACGACCTGGACGGCCTGCGCGGTGTCGCCATTGCGCTGGTCGCCGCCTTCCATATCTGGTTCGGCCGGGTCTCCGGCGGCGTGGACGTGTTCCTGGCGCTGTCGGGATTCTTCTTCGGCGGCAAGATCATTCGCGCCGCATTGAACCCGGCCGTCACGCTGTCGCCGGTGGCCGAGGTGATCCGGCTCATCCGGCGGCTGGTTCCGGCCCTGGTCGTGGTGCTGGCCGGTTGCGCGGTGCTGACCATCCTGGTGCAGCCCGAGACCCGGTGGGAGACCTTCGCCGACCAGAGCCTGGCCAGCCTCGGCTACTACCAGAACTGGGAGCTGGCCAACACCGCCTCGGACTACCTGCGGGCGGGCGAGGCCGTCAGCCCGTTGCAGCACATCTGGTCGATGTCGGTGCAGGGCCAGTTCTACGTCAGCTTCCTGCTGTTGATCGCCGGCTTGGCCCTGCTGTTCCGGCGCCCGCCCCGGCTGCGGCCCGCGTTGGTGGGGGTCCTGACCGCGTTGACGGTGGCCTCGTTTGTGTACGCGATCATCGCCCATCAGCAGGACCAGGCGGCCGCCTACTACAACAGCTTCGCGCGAGGGTGGGAGTTGTTGCTGGGAGCGCTGGTCGGTGCGCTGGTGGGCCGCATCCGCTGGCCCATGTGGTTGCGGACGATGCTGGCCACGGTCGCGCTAGTGGCGGTGCTGTCCTGCGGGGCGCTGATCGACGGCGTGCACGAGTTCCCCGGCCCGTGGGCGCTGGTGCCGGTCGGCGCCGCCATGCTGATGATCCTGGTCGGAGCCAACCTGCAGGGCGGCGGCGCGGGTGGGAGGCTGCCGCTGCCCAATCGGCTGCTGGCGACGCGGCCGCTGGTCGAGCTGGGCGCCATGGCGTACGCGCTCTACCTGTGGCACTGGCCGCTGCTCATCTTCTGGCTGTCCTACAGCGGGCACAAGCACGCCGGCGTCGTCGAAGGCGCGGTGCTGCTGTTGGTGTCCGGGGTGCTGGCGTATCTGACGAACCGGCTCGTCGAGGACCCGCTGCGCTACCGCGCATCCTCGAAACCGGCCGCCGCGCCGGCACCGACCATTCCGTGGGCCACGCGGCTGGCCCGGCCGACGATGGCCCTGGGATCGGCCATCGTGCTGCTGGGCGTGACCCTGACGGCGACCTCATTCACCTGGCGTCAGCACGTCACCGTCCTGCGGTCGGCCGGCAAGGAGCTCAGCGTCCTCAACCCGCAGGACTACCCCGGCGCTCGCGCCCTCACCGAACACGTGCGGGTGCCCGCGCTGCCCATGCGTCCCACCGTCTTGGAGGTCAAACAGGACCTGCCCGCCTCCACCCGGGACGGCTGCATCAGCGACTTCGTCAACCCCGCGGTGGTCACCTGCACCTACGGCGACATCGCCGCCGACCGGACCATCGCGCTGGCGGGCGGATCGCACGCCGAACACTGGCTGCCCGCGCTGGACATCCTGGGCAAGCTGCACCACTTCAAGGTCGTGACGTACCTCAAGATGGGCTGCCCGCTGTCGACCGAGCAGGTCCCGCTGATCATGGGCAACAACGCCCCGTACCCGCAATGCCGGGAGTGGGTGCAGCGGACGATGACCAAACTCGTCACCGACCGGCCCGACTACGTGTTCACCACCACCACGCGGCCGTGGAACATCAAGTCCGGCGACGTGATGCCCGCCACCTATATCGGCATCTGGCAGACGTTGTCCGACAACAACATTCCGATTCTCGGGATGCGGGACACGCCGTGGCTGGTGAAGAACGGCCAGCCGTTCGACCCGGCGGACTGCCTCGCCAAACGCAACGGCACGCCGCAGTCCTGCGCGATCAAGCGTTCCGACATGCTCTCCGACCGCAACCAGACGCTCGACTTCGTCGCGCAGTTCCCGCAGCTCAAGGTGCTCGACATGTCCGACGCGATCTGCCGCGCCGACGTGTGCCGCCCGGTCGAGGGGAACATCCTGATCTATCACGGCGCCCACCACCTCTCGCCCACCTACGTGCGGACCATGGCACCCGAATTGGGCCGCCAGATCGCCGAGGCGACCGGCTGGTGGTGACCCGGCTTACTCCTGGCCGCTACCGCGCGTGAGGCCAACCCCGCGCGGATAAGGTCGTTAGGTGTCAACCAACAGTCCCGCTTCAGAACCAGGCGGTAACCACCAACCCAAGCTGGCCACCGTGTGGCCGGGAAACCCGTATCCGCTCGGCGCCTCCTACGACGGCGCGGGAACCAACTTCTCGTTGTTCTCCGAAATCGCCGAGAAGGTCGAGCTGTGCCTGATCGACCATCACGGCAGCGAGTCGCGGATTCCCCTGGACGAGGTGGACGGATTCGTCTGGCACGCGTACCTGCCGAACATCACTCCGGGCCAGCGCTACGGCTTTCGGGTCTACGGCCCCTTCGACCCGGCCGCCGGCCACCGGTGTGACCCCAGCAAGCTGCTGCTCGACCCGTACGGCAAGGCTTTTCACGGCGACTTCACCTTCGGTCAGGCGCTGTTCTCCTACGACATGAAGGCCTTCAACGAGAGGGACCCGGACGGACCCAACGCCGACGGGCTCGACCCGGGCGTTCCGCCGATGGTCGATTCGCTGGGCCACACCATGACCAGCGTGGTGAGCAATCCGTTCTTCGACTGGGGATCCGACCGCGCTCCGCTGACCCCGTACCACGAGACCGTCATCTACGAGGCCCACGTCAAGGGGATGACGCAGACCCATCCCAGCGTCCCCGAGGAGCTTCGGGGCACCTATGCCGGGCTGGCCCACCCGGCGATCATCGACCACCTCCGCTCGCTGCGGGTCACGGCCATCGAGCTGATGCCGGTGCACCAGTTCATGCACGACTCGCGGCTGCTGGACCTGGGTCTGCGAAACTACTGGGGCTACAACACGTTCGGCTATTTCGCGCCGCACAACCAGTACGCCGCCAACCGTACGTCCAGCGTCGCCGAGTTCAAGTCCATGGTGCGCAGCTTCCACGAAGCCGGCATCGAGGTGATCCTCGACGTGGTGTACAACCACACCGCCGAAGGCAATCACCTGGGGCCGACCATCAATTTCCGCGGCATCGACAACGCCGCCTACTACCGGCTCGACGATACCGACCTGCGGCGGTACAAGGACTACACCGGCACCGGCAACAGCCTCAACCCCCGCCACCCGCACGTGCTGCAGCTGATCATGGACTCGCTGCGCTACTGGGTGACCGAGATGCACGTCGACGGGTTCCGCTTCGATCTGGCCGCCACGCTGGCCCGCGAACTGCACGACGTCGACCGGTTGAGCGCGTTCTTCGATCTGGTGCAGCAGGATCCGATCGTCAGCCAGGTCAAACTGATCGCCGAACCGTGGGATGTCGGCGAGGGCGGCTACCAAGTCGGAAATTTCCCGGGTTTGTGGACCGAA
The DNA here is from genome assembly GCF_059812885.1 of Mycobacterium sp. NGS33. Lineage (NCBI taxonomy): Bacteria > Bacillati > Actinomycetota > Actinomycetes > Mycobacteriales > Mycobacteriaceae > Mycobacterium > Mycobacterium sp. NGS33. The sequence continues at coordinate 175,724 of NZ_JCALDN010000001.1, forward strand.
TGGAACGGGAAGTATCGCGATACTGTGCGCGATTACTGGCGGGGCGAACCCGCAACCCTTGGCGAGTTCGCTTCCCGGCTGACCGGGTCGTCGGACCTGTACGAGGCGACCGGCCGCCGTCCCAGCGCGAGCATCAACTTCGTCACCGCGCACGACGGGTTCACCCTGAACGACCTGGTGTCCTACAACGAGAAACACAACATGGCCAACGGGGAGGACAACCGGGACGGCGAGAGCCACAACCGGTCGTGGAACTGCGGCGTCGAGGGCCCCACCGACGACCCGGACATCACCGAGCTGCGCTACCGGCAGATGCGCAACTTCTGGGCGACGCTGATGCTCAGCCAGGGCACGCCGATGATCGCCCACGGCGACGAGTTCGGCCGCACCCAGAACGGCAACAACAACGTGTACTGCCAGGACTCCGAATTGTCTTGGATGGACTGGTCTTTGGTCGACAAGAACGCCGACCTGCTGGCGTTCGCCCGCAGGGTGACCACGCTGCGCAAGCGGCATCCGGTGTTTCGCCGGCGCCGGTTCTTCGAGGGCGAGCCGATCCGAACCGGCGACGAGGTGCGCGACATCGCCTGGCTGAATCCGAGCAGCCGCGAGATGACGCATGAGGACTGGGGCGAAAGCATTCACAAGTGCGTGGCGGTGTTCCTCAACGGTGAGGCCATCAGCGCACCCAACGCGCGCGGGGAACGGGTCGTCGACGACTCATTCCTGTTGTGTTTCAACGCCGGTGACGAGCCGGTGGAGTTCGCGACGCCGCACAGCGACTACGCGAAAGAGTGGACCGTGGAACTGGACACCAACGAACCGACGGGCCGCAAAGAAGGGGCCGACCAGGTGGTGACCGCCGAGGAGAAGGTGTCGCTACCCTCGCGCTCGCTGCTGGTATTGCGTAAGACGCAGTGACGCATGGCATTACCCGTCATCTCCACCTACCGGCTGCAACTACGTGGTGAATCCAGTGGGTTCGCGTTCACCTTCGCCGACGCCGAAAACCTGCTCGACTACCTGAACGACCTCGGGGTGTCGCACCTGTATCTGTCCCCCATCATGACCGCGGCGGCGGGATCGAGCCACGGCTACGACGTCACCGACCCGACGACGGTGTCCCCCGAGATCGGCGGCCGCGAGGGGTTGGCGCGGTTGTCGGCGGCCGCGCGAGAACGCGGCATGGGCCTGATCGTCGACATCGTGCCCAACCACGTCGGCATCGACGTGCCCCAGCAGAACCCGTGGTGGTGGGACGTCCTGCGCAACGGCCGTTCCTCGCCCTACGCAACGTATTTCGACATCGACTGGGACCTCGACGACGACGGCCGCATCGTACTGCCGGTGCTGGGGTCCGACGACGACGCCGCCGACCTCACCGTCGACGGCGACCTGCTGCGGCTGGGCGACCTGGCGCTGCCGATCGCGCCCGGCACAGCGGCCGGCACCGGCCCCGAGGTGCACGACCGCCAGCACTACCGCCTGGTCGGCTGGCGAAACGGCGTGTGCGGCTACCGCCGCTTCTTCTCGATCACCTCGCTGGCCGGGTTGCGCCAGGAGGATCGCGCCGTCTTCGACGCCACCCACGCCGAGGTCGCCCGGTGGTTCACCGAGGGCCTGGTCGACGGCATCCGCATCGACCACCCCGACGGCCTGTCGGACCCGTGCGGATACCTGGCGTGGCTGCGCGAATTGACCGGCCCCGACGCCTGGATCGTGATCGAGAAGATCCTGGCCGTCGACGAGGCGCTCGAGCCCACCCTGCCGGTCGGGGGCACCACCGGTTATGACGTGTTGCGCGAAATCGGCGGTGTTCTGGTGGATCCCGACGGCGCCCCGGCGCTGACGGCGCTGGTGGAATCCGCCGGGGTGGATTACCAGGCGATGCCGGACATGCTGGCGGACCTCAAGACCCGTTCGGCCACCGACACCTTGGCGAGCGAGCTACGCCGGTTGCGCCGCAGCATCGCGGCCACCGCAGGCGTCGACCACCCGCAGCTGCCCGAGGCGGTGGCCGCGCTGCTCACCCACATCGGGGTCTACCGCTGCGACTACCCCGGCCTGGTCGCGCTGCTGCCCACCGCGCTGGCCGAAACCCAGGCGGGCGCACCGGCATTGGGTCCGGCGCTGCAGGTGCTGGCCGCGGCGCTGGCCCGCAGCGGTGAGCCGGCGACGCGCCTGCAGCAGCTGTGCGGCGCCGTCACCGCCAAGGCCGTCGAGGACTGCTTGTTCTACCGCGACGCCCGGCTGGTCTCGCTGAACGAGGTGGGCGGCGAGCCGCACCGCTTCGGCGTCGGCGCCGCCGAGTTCCACCACAGCGCCGCCACCCGCGCCCGGCTGTGGCCCCAGGCCATGACGACGCTGACCACCCACGACACCAAGCGGGGTGAGGATGTGCGCGCCCGCATCTCGGTGCTGTCGCAGGTGCCGTCGCTGTGGACCGAGTTCCTCGCCCGCTGGGAGATCAAGGCGCCGTCCCCCGACCCGGCGACCGGACAGTTCTTGTGGCAGAACATCTTCGGCGTATGGCCGGTCAACGGCGAGGTCACCGCCGAGCTGCGCGAGCGCCTGCACGCCTACGCCGAGAAGGCCATCCGCGAAGCGGCCTGGCACACCTCGTGGAACGACCCGGACACCGCATTCGAGGACGCGGTGCACCGGTGGCTGGACACCGTGCTCGACGGCCCGGTGGCGGGCCAGCTGACCGAGCTTGTCGCCCAACTCAATCCGCATGCCGCCAGCGACGCGCTGGCCCAGAAGCTGCTGGCGCTGACCGTGCCCGGGATTCCCGACGTGTACCAGGGCACCGAGCTGTGGGACGACAGCCTGGTCGATCCCGACAATCGCCGGGCCGTCGACTACTCGGCACGGCGCGCCGCCCTGCAGGCGCTGGAGCATCCGAAGATCCGCGTCGTCACCACCGCGCTCCGTGTGCGCCGTGACCATCCGGACACCTTCCTGCACGGCGCCTACGTACCCATCCTGGCCGACGGCGACGCCGCCGATCACGTGCTGGCGTATCGCCGCGGCGAGGACATCGTGGTGGCGGTGACCCGCTGGACCGTGCGGCTGGCCGAAGCCGGCTGGGGTAACACGGTGCTGCCGCTGCCGGACGGCACCTGGAAGGACGCGCTCACCGGGGCGATCGCCGACGGCCCCACGTCGGCGGCCCAACTGTTCGCCGACCTGCCCGTCGTGCTGCTGGAACGCCACCATGACTGAATTCCGGGTCTGGGCGCCCAAACCCGCGCTGGTTCGCCTCGACGTCGACGGCCAGACCCACGCCATGACGCACTCGGCCGACGGTTGGTGGCATACGACCGTGGACGCCGCCCCGGACGCCCGCTACGGCTATCTGCTCGACGACGACCCCACCGTCCTGCCCGACCCGCGCTCGGCGCGCCAGCCCGAGGGCGTGCACGCCCGCTCGCAGCTGTGGGATCCGGCCGCCGCGCGGTGGACCGATAGCGGGTGGGCCGGCCGCCCGGTCGAGGGCGCGGTGATCTACGAGCTGCACCTGGGCACGTTCACCGAGGCGGGCACCTTCGATGCCGCCATCGACAAGCTGGACTACCTGGTCGATCTCGGCGTCGACTTCGTCGAGCTGATGCCGGTGAATTCCTTTGCCGGAACCCATGGTTGGGGATACGACGGCGTGCTGTGGTACAGCGTGCACGAGCCCTACGGGGGTCCCGACGGATTGGTGCGCTTCGTCGATGCCTGCCATGGCAGGGGCCTGGGAGTGTTGATCGACGCGGTGTTCAATCACCTCGGCCCGTCGGGCAATTACCTGCCGCGCTACGGGCCCTACCTGTCGTCGGCGAGCAACCCGTGGGGCGAGGGCATCAACATCGCCGATGCCGATTCCGACGAGGTGCGCCGCTACATCATCGGCTGCGCGCTGCGCTGGATGCGCGATTTCCATGCCGACGGCCTGCGACTGGACGCCGTGCACGCGCTGGTGGACACGACCGCGATCCACATCCTCGAGGAGCTCGCCACCGAAACGGACTGGCTGGCACAGCAATTGGGGCGACCGCTGTCGCTGATCGCCGAGAGCGACCTGAACGACCCACGGCTGATCACCGCGCGCGAGCGCGGCGGCTACGGCCTGACCGGGCAGTGGGCCGACGACATCCATCACGCCATCCACACCGCGGTCTCCGGCGAGCGCCAGGGCTATTACGCCGACTTCGGCAGCCTGGCCACCCTGGCGCAGACGTTGCGCCACGGCTTCTTTCACGCCGCCACCTATTCGTCGTTCCGGCGTCGCCGCCACGGCCGGCCGCTGGACACCAGCCCGCAATCGGGCATCCCGGCCACCCGGCTGGTCGCCTACACCTGCACGCACGATCAGGTCGGCAATCGGGCCCTGGGCGACCGGCCGTCGCAGAACCTGACCGTCGGCCAGCTGGCGATCAAGGCCGCGCTCGTCCTTGGGACTCCTTATACCGCAATGCTTTTCATGGGCGAGGAATATGCGGCGTCGACCCCGTTCCAGTTCTTCAGCTCGCACCCCGAACCGGAACTGGCGAAGGCCACCGCCGAGGGGCGCAAGGCCGAGTTCGCCGAACACGGCTGGGACGCCGACGAGATCCCCGACCCGCAGGACCCGCGGACGTTCACCAACTCCAAGCTGGATTGGGCCGAGGTCGACACCGGCGAGCACGCCCGGCTGCACCGCCTCTACCGCGACCTGATCGCGCTGCGGCGCGACCACCCCGACCTGGCCGACCCCTGGCTGGAAAACCTGACCGTGGACTACGACGAGGGCCAGGGCTGGATCGTCGTCTCGCGCGGGCGGCTGCGCATCGCGTGCAACCTGGGCGCCGAGCGGGTGCGGGTCCCGGTCAGCGGTGAGGTGGTGCTGGCCTGGGACGAGCCGGCGGTTCACCCCGACGAGACCGAGTTGCCCGGGCATTCGTTCGCGATACTGCGGAGCGCGGGTGGCCCCGGCTGATCACGCGTCGTTGCACCATGGATGAGCTCCGCTTCACCCGGGAGGAGCTGAAACGATTCCACGGCAGCACCGTGCCCGACCTGATCTCCGACCAGGTCCGACTGTTGTTCGTGGGCATCAATCCCGGCCTGAGAACCGCTGCGGTACAAGCACATTTCGCGCCTCGCGGCAATCGGTTCTGGCCGTCGCTCTCCCGCGCCGGCATCACCGATCACTTGATCGACGCCTCGTCGGGGCTTGCGCCGGACGACTGGAAATACCTAGTGCGGCGCGGGATCGGCATCACCAACCTGGTCGACAGGGCGACCGCGGGCGCGGACGAGCTCACCGCCGCCGAACTGATCAACGGCAGGCGGAAACTGGACCGGATGGTGGAACAGTTCTCGCCGCGTGTCGTCGCGGTCCTCGGGATCACCGCGTACCGGGCCGCTTTCGGTCAGCGCCGCGCCCAGGCGGGCAAACAGCCGTCGCCGTATGGCGCCACCGAACTGTGGGTGGTCCCCAATCCCAGTGGCCGCAACGCGCATTCGACGTTGTCGAGCCTGACGGCCGCGTACGGCGAAGTTGCCCAGGCCGCCGGAATCCTTGCCAGTTCGTCGTCGCGATTCTCCCGGCCCGAGCGGGCTGTGGATAACTGAATAGCGGCCCGGCGGGCTCACCCCCGATGATGCCGCCATGAGTCAATCGGAATTCGGTCATCCCCTGCGGCGCATCTGCCGGCGCAAGCCGAGCCGCCGCACCGCCAAGCCGCCGTCGGGCCGCCACACCGTGCGCCACGACATGCCGCCGTATCCCAGCGTCGAGCTGTTGTGGAGGGGTCCCGGGCCCGGCACCGACGACGACGAGGGCGCGTGAGCTGCGGTTACACGATGGTCCGGCCGGCCGGGCGCACCGCGCGGGCGACCGCGTCCGCGAGTGGATCGATCTCAGCGGCGCTCAGCTCGGAAATGGTGATGCGGATGCCCGCCGGCGTGTGCATCCGGAACCGGCTGCCCGGTGCGGCCGCCCAGCCGGCGCCCATCAGGCGCGACACCGCGACCGCCTCGTCGGGAACCGGCACCCACACGTTGAGCCCGGAGCGCCCATGCGCGTCGATGCCGCGCCGGGCCAGGGCGTCGCACAGCCGGATTCGGCTGTCGGCGTAGCGGCGCTCGGCGGTTGCCACCAGCTCCGCCGCCGCCGGGTCGGACCACAAGCCGACGGCCATGCGCTGCAGGAGGTGGCTCACCCAACCGGGCCCGAGCCGCAGCCGGCCGTGCACCCGCTCGACGGTGCGGTGGTCGCCGGTGAGCACGGCCACCCGCAGGTCGGGGCCGTAGGCCTTGGACGCCGAGCGGACGAACGCCCAATGGGCGGTGTGGCCGGCCAGGGTGTGCAGCGGCGCCCCGGAAATGCCGGCGCAGTGGTCGTCCTCGACCACCAGCAGATCCTCGGCCCGCCGCGCCAACAGCCCGCCCAGGGCGTCGGCGCGCTCCGCCGAAAGCGCGGCGCCCGTGGGGTTTTGGGCGCGGTTGGTGAGCACCAGCGCCCGCACCCCGGCACCCAGCGCCCGGGCCAGGTCGTCGGCCAGCGGGCCGTCGTCGTCGACGCGCACCGGTTCGGCCGAAAGGCCCAGCGCGGCAAGGAGATCGAGGAGGTTGGCCCAGCACGGGTCCTCGACGGCGACGCGATCGCCGGGGCGCAGATGCGCGGTGAGCGCGCGTTCGATGCCGTCCAGCGCGCCGCTGGTCACCGCCAGGTGGTCGGCGGGGATCCCATCGGCGGATAGCGCGCGGGCGGCGAACTCTGCCAGCGCCGGCGAGACGGCCGGCTCGCCGTAGAGCACTGGCGGGTCCGCACCCGGGCCGGGCGGCACGGCGCCCGCGATGGGCAGCAGTGCCGGGTGCGGATTCCCGGTCGACAGGTCGCGCACGCCGGCGGGCACGTCCAGGCCGAGCAGCGAGCGTGGCGTGGTCGCGGGGCGATGGCGCACGCGGGTGCCGCGCCGACCGGCGGTCTCGACGGCCCCGCGGTGACGCAGCAGGCGGTAGGCCGCGGCGGCGGTATTGGCGTTGACGCCGAGCTGTGCGGCCAACTCGCGCACCGGCGGTAGCGCATCCCCGGGCGCCAGGGAACCGCCCGAGATCGCCGCCTCGATGCTGGCGGCTATGGACTCCGCGCCCGTTCCGGTTATGCTGTTTTGTACTGGCACGCAATATAGTATGTACTAGAACAAATGTAAGGGCCACGCCGTGGACACCGCATACCCACCGACCACACGCACCACCCCGACCCGCTACCGGGAGCGCGCGCACTACGACCGGCGCACCGTGCACGGCATCCTCGATGAGGCGCTGATCTGCCATCTGGGCTACCTGAGCGCCGGCCGCCCGGTGGTCTTGCCCACCACGCACGCCCGGCTCGACGAAACGCTCTACCTGCACGGGTCGACCGGCGGCGGCCCGGTGCTGGCGGCGAAGGCGGCCACAGCCGCGGGATCGGGGCTGCCGGTCTGCGTCACCGTGACCCTGGTCGACGGCCTGGTGCTGGCCCGCTCGGCGATGCAGCACTCGGTGAACTTCCGCTCGGTGGTGGTGCTGGGTGACGCGCGCGTGGTCGACGATCCGGCGGAGAAGTCGCGGGCGCTGGACGGCCTGCTCGATCACATCGCGGCGGGGCGCGCCGCCGACTGCCGCGCCCCCGATGCCCGCGAGCTCGCCGCGACCGGGGTGCTCGCGCTCGACCTCCTCGAGGTGTCGGCGAAGGTGCGCAGCGGGCCACCGGCTGACGATCCGCAGGACCTCGCGCTGCCCCATTGGGCGGGCGTGGTGCCGCTGAGCCTGACGGCCGGGCCGCCGGCGCCGGCCGACGACCTGCCCCTCGGCACGGCGGTGCCCCCGTACTTACGGGGGTATCGCCGCTGAGCCGCGCGCGCGTCGGGTGTTGTCCCACCAGGACCCGACGAGCATGACGGTGCCGGCCCAGGCCATCCCCAGCAACCAGCCGGACAGCACGTCGCTGATGTAATGGACTCCCAGATAGACGCGGGAAAACCCGACGACGAACGTCACGGCGGTCGCGAGCGCCCATACCGCCACGCGCCCGGCCCACCACGGGACGAGCCAGCGGGTGAGCAGCCACGCGGCGATGACCATGCTCGCGGCGGTGCCGGTCGCGTGTCCGGAGGGAAACGAATACCCGTCCGCGTCGATGAGGGCGAACGGTAGGGACGGGCGTTGCCGGCCCACCAACACCTTGGCCGTGAACAGCACGACCGGGATGCCCACGCCGGCGGCCAGGGCGAGCACCACGGGCCGCCACGACCCGCACCGCCAACCGGCAACGACGGAGATCGGCAAGGCGACCGCGGCCAGAAAAAGCGGACTGCCCGCGACGGTGACCACCCGCAGGACGCCGGTCAGCCACAGATCGCGGTGGGTCGCCAGCCATCTCGTGGCGGGCCGGTCGAATCCGGCGATGCCGTCGCCCTCGAGCACGTCGTCGAGCACCTCGGTGAAGCCGACCGCCAGCGCCACGACCACGACCAGCCCCACCAGCAACGCCACAGCGGCGACCTCGCTGCCCCGCAACCGACGCGCCAGCGCCCCCTCCCCGGCGCCGATCCGGTCGCGCACCCAGGTCAACGCCTCGCCGATCGCGGCGTTGTCGGACACCCGCCGCCACACCCGGGCCACCCGGGGCCCACGCCGCGCGATCCATATCGCCGCCCACGCCAGCAGCAGGAGGCACGCCGCCAAGCCGGCGCTGACCAGGCCGAAACCGCTGGTACCGGATCCATACGGCTCGTGCATCTATCGCGGTCCGGGAGTTAGAGCAACAGGTAGCGGTAGGCCGGCGACCCCGGTTTCAGGGTCTCGACATGCAGCTCGGTGGCGCGCATCCGGGCCAGCAGGCCGTCCAGGTCGGCCGAGGATCCCAACTGGATGCCGACCAGCGCCTCGCCGGTCTCCCGGTTGTTGCGCTTGACGTACTCGAACAGGGTGATGTCGTCGTTCGGTCCGAGCACGGTGTCGAGGAAGCGGCGCAGCGCGCCGGGCTCCTGGGGGAAGTCCACCAGGAAGTAGTGCTTGAGGCCGAGGTGCACCAGCGAACGCTCGAGCACTTCGCCGTAGCGCGACACGTCGTTGTTGCCGCCCGAGATCAGGCACACCACCGTCGATCCGGGCTCGATGTCGGCGTCCAGCAATCCGGTGACGGCCAGCGCGCCCGCGGGCTCGGCGATGATGCCCTCGTTCTGATACAGGTCCAGCATCGCGGTGCACACCGCGCCCTCGTCGACCGCGGTGATCGAGACCATGTCGCCGGCGGCCGCCAGCGCGGCGTAGGTCAGGTCGCCGGCGCGTCGGACCGCGGCGCCGTCGACGAACTGGTCGACGTCGTCCAGCGTCACCGGCTCCCCGGCCGACAGCGCGGCCATCATCGCCGCGGCGCCGGCCGGCTCGACGCCCAGCACCGAGGTGTTGCTCGTCCGTTCGGCGAGGTAGGTGGTGATGCCGGCGATGCAGCCGCCGCCGCCGACCGGGACCACCACCAGGTCCGGCTCCTGGTCGAGCTGATCGAGCAGTTCGGCGGCGATGGTGCCCTGACCAGCCATGGTGCGCAGATCGTCATAGGGCGGCACCAGTGTGGCGCCGGTGCTTGCCACGTCGGCCAGGGCCGCCTCGGCGGCCAGGTCGTAGGTGCTGCCGCCGACGATCAGGTCGATGAAGTCGCCGCCGTGGTAACGGATCCGGTCGCGCTTCTGCATGGGCGTCTTGGCCGGCACATAGACGCGGCCGTGCACCTGCAACATCCGGCACGCGTAGGCGAAGCCCTGCGCGTGGTTGCCCGCCGACGAACACACCACGCCGGCGGCCAGCTCCGCCTCGGACAGCTGGACCAGCAGGTTGTAGGCGCCGCGCAGCTTGTAGGAGCGCACGATCTGCAGGTCCTCGCGCTTGAGGTAGACCTGCGCGCCGGTGATCGCCGACAACCGGTCGCTGAACTGCAACGGGGTGGGCGTGACCACCGCGGCGATCCGCTTGGCCGCGCCGTCGATGTCAGCCGCGGACAGCGGCGAGACGCTCGGACTCTGGCTCAATTCGGCGGACACTGATCAATGGTGCCACGACAGCCGACCAACTCCGGAATTCAGTCGACCGGGGTCAGCACGAACACCGGGATCTGGCGGTCCGTCTTGGTCTGGTACTCGGCGTAGTCGGGCCACGCTTGTACGGCGCGCTCCCACCAGGTCGCCTTCTCCTCGCCGAAGACCTCGCGGGCGTCGTAATCGCGGGTCACCGAGCCGTCCTGCAGCTCGACGCGGGGGTTCTTCTTGATGTTGTGGTACCAGACCGGGTTTTTCGGCGCCCCGCCCAACGAGGCGACCACCGCGTACTGGCCGTCATGTTCGACGCGCATCAGCGGCGTCTTGCGCAGCTTGCCGGTCTTGGCGCCCACCGTCGTCAGCAGGATGATCGGCTTGCCCTTCATGTCGGCGGCCTCGGCTCCCCCCGACTCGGCGTATTTGTCGGCTTGCTCGCGAGACCAATCCCATGGCGACGGTTCGTATTCTCCGGTAAGCGGCATGGCATCAACTTTAGGCGCGGATTCGCCGGTCCCGTCGGCTCAGCGCAGTGGCCCCATGCGGCGCGATCACGGCGCCGCGCCGGTGAGGTAGTGCGCCAGCACCGGGCGCAGCCATTCGGTCAGCGTCGCGTCGTCCATCGCGACCAGCGCGGGCACCCCAACGACGTTGCGCGCCATAGCGATTCCCAACACCTGCGATCCCACCATCGCGGTCCGCTCGGCGGCCCGGTCGGGGGTGACGGTGGCCAACGCCGGGGCGACCTTGTCGACGAACACCTCCAGCAGGGCGTCGGCGGCGGTCCGGTTGGTGGCGGCCGCGCGCAGCAGCGGCAGGAACGACCCGGCCGGGTCCCACACCCGGATGAGGAACGGCACCAGGATGTCGGCGATGCGTTCCGGGGCGACCCCGGTGAGGTCGGGAAAGGTGATGTCGAGCCGCGAGACCGCGGCGAACAGGTCGGCCTTGTTGCCGAAGTAGTGCATGACCAGCGCCGGGTCGACACCGGCCTCGGCCGCGACCGCGCGGATGGTGGTCCGCTCGAAGCCGTGGGCAGAGAACAGGGTCCGCGCGGCGCTCAGGATCGTCGCGCGGGTGACCTTGCCGTCGCGGGTTTTACCGGGCATGCCGAAATTCTAGTTCAACAACTGTTGACATCGCCAGCGGCCGGGCTTACGTTGATTTCAACAGTTGTTGAATCGGGTGGCCGAGGAGGCGCAGACATGACCGTGACCGTCATCCAGATCGGGCTCGACCCCGACGCGATCGACTACTCGTCGCCGGAGTTCGCCCAGTTCCGCGGCCTGTCGAAGGACGTGTTGCGGGCCGCGAACGACGCCAACGTCGCGGGTCTGCGCGCCGCGGGCTACCAGGTCGACAACTGCCTGATCGACGTCGGCGTCGCCGGCGCCGACAAGGCCGGTGAGTGGCTGCGCGCCAAGCGCTACGACGCAGTGTTGATCGGCGCCGGCATCCGCCTGGTGCCCGGCAACACCCTGCTGTTCGAGTCGATCGTCAACATCGCGCACACCACCCAGCCCGGTTGCCGCTTCGTCTTCAACCGGGCCGCGCAATCCACCCCCGGCGACATCCGTCGCTGGTACCCCGAACCGGAAGGAGCGATCCGATGACCACAACCGCCGTTCACGAGGTCGACGTCCTGGTGGTCGGGGCCGGCCCCACGGGTCTGACCGCCGCGGGTGACCTGGCCCGCGCCGGGCGGGCGGTGACCGTGCTGGAGCGCTGGGCCGCCGAGAACCCGACCAGCCGCGCGTTCGCCGTGATGCCGCGAACCCTGGAGGTCCTCGACGCCCGCGGCGCGGCCGACGAGCTACTCGCGGTCGGGCAGCGAGGCCCGGACGTGACGCTGTTCGCCAAGGCCCGCCTCGACCTGACCCGGCTGGACTCGGCCTACCCGTTCGTCCTGATCACCCCGCAGACCAATGTCGACGCCGCGCTGCGCCGCTACGCGGTGACCGAAGGCGCCGACATCCGCCGCGGCGTGGAGGTGGTCGCGCTCGCGCAGGACGCCGACGGCGTCACCGTCACCGCCCGCCCCAAGGGCGACGACGATCCCGCGCACCGGCAGACGTGGCGGGCCCGGTATGTCATCGGCGCCGACGGCGCGCACAGCACCGTCCGCACCCTGCTGGGCGCGGACTTCCCCGGCAAGATGGTGCTGACCTCGCTGATGCTGGCCGACGTCAAGCTGGCCCACGGCCCGTCCCGGGGCGGGTTGGTGGTGGGCACCGCCGGTGACGTCCTGGGATTTTTGGCGCCATATAACCGCCACGACGAGGACGGCTCGTGGTACCGGGCCCTGGTGTGGGACCGCGACCACCAGCTGCCCGACGACGCGCCCGTCGACGACGCCGAGATCGTCGATGTCCTGGCCCGCGCCATGGGCACCGATTTCGGCGTGACCGAGATCGGCTGGAAGTCGCGATTCCATTGCGACGAAAGGCAAGTCGCCCGGTATAGACACGACCGGGTGTTCCTCGCCGGTGACGCCGCGCACGTGCACTCCCCGATGGGCGGCCAGGGCATGAACACCGGCATCCAGGACGCCGCGAACCTGGCCTGGAAGCTCGACGCGGTGCTCTCCGGCGCCGACGACGCGCTCCTGGACACCTACCACAGCGAACGCCATCCGATCGGCAAGCGGGTGCTGGTGCAGTCCGGCATGATCGCCCGCGCCGCGACGCTGCACCGGCGACCCGCCATCTGGCTGCGTAACCTGTTGGTCCCCAACCTTCTTCGCATACCCGCCGTGCAGGACTTCGTGGCCGGCAGTTTCGCGGGTACCGGGCTGCGGTACGGCCGGCGCGGACTGGTCGGCACCCGGGCCGCCGCGATCCCCCTCGTCGAGGGACGGTTGGCGCGCCTGCAGCGCGGCGGCGGCTACGTCTTCATCCGCGAATACGGTGCCGCCCCGGTCGAGGCACCCGCCATGCTGCAGGGGCAGCGGGCCGACCGCGGCCCGGCCGTGTTGGTGCGTCCCGACGGATACATCGCGTGGGCCGGCGCCTCGGCGCAGGCGCCCCACGCGATCACCCAGGCGGCGGCACCCGCCGCACTTCCCGTGCGGGCGCGGTGATTTCGCGCTAGTCCGCGTTCTCCGATTCGTGCGCGACGAACGGCCGCAGTCGGCGGCGGGTCTGGTGGTCGTCGGCGCCGGGCTCTCCGTCGCTGTGCCGCCCGCGCGTGTAATCGCCCTGCCACGGCACCTTCTCGTTGGGCGCGCCGCCCGCCGCTTCCTGTTCGCGACCCAGCGCCCCGCGCGAGCCCAGGAAGTGCTCGTGCTTGCGGTGCAGCTCCTCGTCGGATTCGATGGGCCGAAGCTCCGGCGCGAACTCCTCCAGCTCGGCCCGGCGTTGCGGCACGATCATGCAGATGGGCTCGTCGATCTCGAATCGCACCGGCATGAACTCGCGGGTGAATTTCCAGTTCATGCTGAAACTCGAGCTGGACCAATCGGTTTCGACGATTCCCTCCAGCGGGGAGATGGCGTCCTTCGGATGGTTGGCCGGCCCGCGGACGAGCAGGTTGTAACCCGGCGGGGTGCGGAACAGGATCGGCAGGTGCCAGGTCAGGATGCCGTAGCCGAAGTGACTCGACGGCAGGAACTGGCCGCTGTCGCGGGTGTCGGGGGCGATCATCAGGTTGGTGCGGTCGTTGCCGCCCATCCACGTCGCGGTGAACGCGCTGCGGTTGCGCACCTCCCAGCCGCTCTGGTTGGCGATCAGCATCGGCAGGCACCGGTGCGGCCAGCCCTGGCGTATCTCCGACATCCACTCCCGGCCGATCGGCGCGGGGCTGATCGGCGGCGCGATGTCGTGGGTGACATACCCGATCAGCGGGCGGGACCGCCCGCCCGATTCCTCACTCATCGCATCCTCGCTTCACCGGCCGCTATCGAACACCGTCGACCCTCACCGACGTCGCCCACGCACTATCGCGACCACACGTTAACGGTCCGTGAACCGCACCGCCCGCGCTGAACGCACGATCACTGGGCCCTGGCCAGCTCCGCGATGGTGTTCACCCGCCGGACGGCCGCGGCGATCTCCTCGGCGAACTCACGGCGCCGCCGGGCGATGTCCAGGTCCTCGACGCCGTCGACCAGTTCACGATGCCGGGCCAATCGCAGCGCTGTCTTGAACAACTCCATCGATCTGGACTCGGCGCTGGCGATCCTCCGTTGCAGCTCCCATTGCTTGCCCACCTCGAGGCATTCGGCGAGAAACGCGTCCTCGTCGAACGATTCGTCGTCGTAGTCGGCGAGCCGGTCGGCGACGATGTGGTAGGCGTCGAGGAACGGGCGCAGCACCAGGTGCGCCAGCAGCACGTCGGCCTTTTCCAGCAGGCCGCGCACGTCGGCCGCGCTGGCCGCCTTGCTGGTGTCATCCACGCGCCCGAGCAGGCGGACCTCGTCGGCGAGCTCCTTTTCGAATTGCGCTCGCGCGGAGAACAAGAACTCGAATTTCAGCAATTCGCGCAGTTTGAGCGCCTCGTCGCGCACGGCGGTCGGCTGGACCAGCCCGTCGACCGAACCCTCGGCGTCCTCGGTGGCGGCCAGCAACGCCGTCTCGGCGATCGCGCGGTCGACGACGATGTGGATGGCGGCGTTGCGGTAGAACGCGGCGACCAGGTGCTGCTCCGCCCCGATGCCCCAGACCGGTTCGGTGCCGGCGTCGTACACGCTGACGACGCCGGAGGCGACCAACTGGTGCAGCGTCCAGCGGATGGTCGAGCGGTTCGTCAGGTCGGCGGCGCCGGCCACCTTCCAGTTGCGCGCCGCGATGTAGCTCGCCAGCGGGCGCACGGTGGCCAGCACCTCGCTGATGGACAGCGAGCGGTCGGCGCCCAGCAGCGCGAGGCTCACCACCGCGGTCGGGGTGACGGGCGTGGCGCGGTTGATCCGGTGTTCGACGTCCAGCGCGATGCGTTCGATTTCGGTGCCGGTGCCGGACTCCTCGGCGCGCAGCTCCTCGAGGCGCTTGCGCAGCGGCAGTGGTTCACCGAAGTCGAGGTAGGCGCGGCCCAGCCGCTCGCCCTGCTGTCGCGCCAGCCGGATCAGGAAGCGAAAGTCCTCGGGCCGCTTCGTCGCGCCGTAGGCCTCGGTGGTCATGGCCTCCACCTCGTGCAGCTGGTCGTACACGATCGACGTCGGCACCAAATACACCTCGGGGCCGTCGATTTCGTCGACGGCGTCGCTGATGTAGCGCAGAATTCCGAACACCGGCGGCCGCAGCTTGCCCGTCCTGGTCCGGCCGCCTTCGATGGACCAGGTCAGGTTGGCGTGGTTTTGCACCAGTTGCGCGGCATAGGCGCGCAGCACGAAGCGGTAGACCGGAATGTCTTTGGTCTGGCGCCGGATGAAGATGGTTCCGGTGCGCTTGGCCCAGGCGCCCATCGGGAAGAAGTTGAGGTTGGCGCCGCCGAAGGTGAGCGCGGGCGAGAGCCGGTTGGCCTGGATCACCTCGGGCAACAGCAGCCCATCCAGGTAGGAGCGATGCGAAAAGGCAAACGCCAGTGTGGCTTTGCGGTCCAGCTTGCGCAGCTGGGCGATCTGATCCTCGTCGGTCAGCACGTCGTAGGCGCGCATCAGCCAGCAACTGAAGCTGCGCCAGGCCTTCACCGCCCGCTCGTCGAGCGAGGGCGCCATCTCGCGCAGGTAGCAGGCGGCCTCGGCGCGCACGCTGTCCAGCTCGCGCCCGAGCTCATGTGCCAGCTTGCCCAGCCGCTCGTCGTACCACGGCGCGCCGAGCAAATCGGCGACCTCGGCCGGGTCCGTCGACAGCGGTGACGTCGACTCCTCGACAATGCCGGTGCGCTGCAACAGCTTTCGAACACCGGCCCGGCCGATTTCGCGGGCCGTGCCCACCGGTCCCCCGGTCATGCCGGCTGCACCGTGACGGCTTCGGCCGGCTCGTGCACGTCCGGATGCGATTCGGGAGCGTAGAGCTGCTCGATCTCCTCGGCGTATTTCGCCATGATCGGTTTGCGCTTCAGCTTCATCGTCAGCGTGATCTCGTCACCACCGGGTTCCCACACGGTGGGCAGGACCCGAAACCGTTTGATCTGTTCCACGCGGGACAGTTTCTCGTTGCCCGCGGCCACCCCGGCGGCGATCTGCGCGATGACCTCCGGGTCGGCCGCCAGGGCGGCGGGCGAGGCGTCGGACAGGCCGCGCTGGGCCGCGTACGGGCCGACCGAGTCGGCGTCGAAGACCATCAGCGCGGTGTTGTACGGTCGCCCGTCGCCGATGGTCATCATCACCCCGACCATGGGACACGCCGCCAGGATGGCATTCTCAATGTTGGCCGGGGACATGTTCTTTCCGGCCGCATTGATGATCAGCTCCTTCTTGCGGTCGACGATTCGCAGGTAACCGTCGGCGTCGACCTCGATGATGTCGCCGGTGTGCAGCCAGCCGTCGGCGTCGATCGCCTCGGCGGTTTTCGCGGGTTCCTTGCGGTAGCCCTTCATCACCAGTGGGCCGCGGATCAGATATTCGCCGTCCTCGGCGACCTTGCCCTCCAGGCCGGGCAGCAGCTTGCCGACGGTGCCCAGTCGCGTGTCGTCCGGATGCGCCACGCTCGCAGCGCAACTGAGCTCCGACATGCCCCAGACCTCGCTGATCGGGATGCCGATGCCCGCGAAGAACGCCAGGGTCTCCTTGGGGATCGGAGCGGCACCGGACACGGCCCAGCGCAGTTCGCCGAACCCGAGCCGCTCGCGCAGCTTGGACAGCACGAGCTCGTCGGCCCTGGCCCATTCGACGGCAAGCTCGGCGGGCTCCGGCCCGCCTGACACCAGCGCGCCGGCGCGCCTGTCTGCCACCGACATCGCCCAGTGCAACGCCTGGCGTTTGACGTCGTCGGTCTCGCTGGCGATGACGAATTCGATTGCGGCCTTGAGCTTTTCCCACACTCTAGGGACCGCGGCCCAGACCGTGGGCCGCACGTCGGGCAGCGCCGCCGCCACGGCGCGTGCGTCGTCGACGGTGGTCACCTGGGTGCCGAACACCTCCAGGGGATACAGCGCCATCATCCGGTCGGCGATGTGCGCCGACGGCAGGTAGGACGTGGTTCGATCACCGAACCGGCTGCCGAGCACGGCGTCGAGCCCGCGCGCCTCGAACAGCAGGCTGGCGTGCGTCATCTCCACGCCCTTGGGGTTTCCGGTGGTCCCGGAGGTGTAGATGAGCGTGACGACATCGTCGGGTCGTACCGCCCGCCACGTCGCCTCGAAGTCGAAATCCTTGTGCGCGGCGGCATACACGTCGTCGACCGAGATGGTACCGGGCGGCGAGCCGTCGATGCAGACGATGTGCTCGATGGGTGCACCGCTGGCGCGAATGCGGTCCACATACTGCTCCTCGCAGATCGCGACCTTGGTGCCGGCGTTGTCGAACAGGTAGGTCAACTGCTCGGCGGGCAACGTGTTGTACACCGAAAACGACGTGGCCCCAAGGTGTTGGGCGCCGATCTCGAACGGGTAGAACTCGATCCGGTTGGCCATCATCAGCGACACCGTGTCGCCCCGCCGGACCCCCAGACCGGCCAGGCCGGCGGCGACCATGCGCACCTGCTCCGCGAGCTCGCGCCACGTCAGCGTCTGGGCGCCGCCGGGCGTCCGGAGCGCGACGGCCTGCGGGTCGATCGACGCGGTGCGCTGGAAAGCCTCGCATAGGGTGGCGGGAGCCTGCGCTGTCGTCATTTCCGTCCTCCTCGGCGCCGCATCAGCACTGCCTTCGTGAGCCTACGTCCGCGCACAGGGGCAGGGAACATATCGCGTGACTTCGCCGGGGGCCGGGTCATGACCCGGGGCGCCACAGCTGCACGGTGCTCGTCACGCCGCCGGGCAGCTCGACCAACTCGATCGGTGTGCCATCGGGGTCGTAGACGAAGAACATTCGCACTCCCCCGATGTCGACGGGTGGGTCGGCCCGCACACCCGGGTGGTGGCGCGTGACGGTCTGGTAGGCGGCGTCCAGATCGTCGACGCGAAACGACATGTTGGTATAACCCAGGTGCGGGCCGCTCGGGCACTCGGGCACCGCGCCCAACGACAACAGCTCCACCATCGCCGCGCCGATCAGCCCGCCGATCATGCGGCCCCGCTGGGCGGCGCCGCCGGTGACCGATTCCAGTCCGGCGCCCTCGAGTTCGACGTCGAACACCACGTCCATGCCCAGCACGCCGGTGTAGAAGGCCAGCGAGGCCTCGATGTCGGAGACGCCGACGCAGATGTGCGAGAAGTTCTGCACGGCGATGGGGTGCTGCTGGGTCATGCGGGCTCCTTGCCGGCGTGGGGTGGGTGAATGCCACAGGTGCAGGCGTCGATTGAGGGGCACGTGCAGCGCATCCCCCATTCGATGACGGCCCGGGCGCGGGCCAGCGACTCCATCTGCGCGTCGATCTCGGCGAGTTTGGCCTCGGCCAGCGCGCGGCTGACCGGCCGCCCGGGCGCGTCGTCGGCGAACAGCAACTGGATCTCTTCCAGCGAGAACCCGGCGGCCTTGCACAGCGCGATCACCTCGAGGCGGGCCAGAACCGAGTCGTCATAGCGGCGCTGACCGCCCAGCCGCGCCGGCTCGGGCACCAGGCCGATCTGCTCGTAGTAGCGCAACGCGGTCGCGGCCACCCCGGCCTGGCGCGCCACCTCCCCGATCGTCAGGCTTGGCGCCATCACGACCTCCCGAGAATCCACGGCTTGACTTCGAGTCAACTCTAAGTCCTTGACTATGGTCATGACCATCCCCCGATACGCGGAACTCGCCGAGTCTCGCTACGCGCTGCTGCGGTCGTTTCGCCGCGACGGCACGCCCGTCGACACCCCGATCTGGTTCGCCGTCGACGACGGCGGCTTGCTGTTCCGCACCAAGGTGGGCCCGAAGACCCGGCGGCTGGCCGCGCGTCGTGACGTCGAACTCGCGGCGTGCGACTACCGGGGACGGTTGCGCCCGGGCGCGGCTGAGGCGTCCTGGGTGACCGGGCACGCCACGGTGCTCTCCGGCGCCGAGGCCGAACGCGCCAACCGCGTGCTGCACCGGCGCTACGGCTGGCAATGGAACATCGTGCCGCTGATCAAGGTTCCCGGCGTGACCAACGTGCACCAAAACCTGTGTGCCCGCGAGAAACTGCGGCGCGCTCGCGACCGCGGGGTATGGCCGGACAGCGTGATCGTGCGGGTGGAACTGCCATGACGCACGCACCCGTGGCCGACCCCGTCCGCTCGCCCGGTATCCGCCAATGCTGCAGCGCCGCAACGGGACTGGTGTTCGGCATGATGCGTCCGAGGCGGCCCGACGAGCGCTTCATCCGCACAATCACCGACGCCGGGCTGCCCACGCCCGGGCGCACGGTGACGGTGACCGCGCTACCACAGGTGCCCCGCTCGGTGCCGACCGCGGCCATCGTCGAGGGCGTCTTCACGCCGGCCCGCATCGAGAACTCGCTGACGTCGTTCGTCGTGTGTCACCCGGACGCCACCTTCATCGTCGACCCCGCCGTGTGCGTCGACGTCGAGAGACGGGCGATCGCCCAACTGCCCGCGGTGCTCCGGGTCGCCGTCCGTCCCCCCGCCGGCACCGTCCCGACGATCAACGCGCTGGGTCGGTTGCCCGAGGCGACGCGATTGGATTTCGCGCTGCCCACCCACGCGCACTGGGACCACGTCTCGGGCCTGCTGGACCTACCGGGCCTGCCCGTCCACCTGCACCGCACCGAACACGACTGGATCGGCGCCGGGCCCGTCGCACCCGTCGGCGGCGTGCGGGATTCGTTGCGCGGCCGGGCCGTTGTCGACTATGAACTGGACGGTCCGCCGGTGCTCACCTTCACCCGAAGCCGAGACCTCTTCGGCGACCGCTCCGTGCTGCTGGTCGACCTCGCCGGGCACACCCCGGGCAGCGTCGGGGTGCTCGCCCACACCGCACGCGGGTGGATCCTGATCGCCGGCGACGCGGCCTGGCACGCCATGCAGATCGAGAAGGTCCGCCAAAAATCAAGCTACCCGGGTGTTTTGGTGGACGAGGACCGCGAGCAGACCTTCAAGACCCTGCACCGCCTGCACCTGGCGCGCCATGCGGTCACGATCGTCCCGACCCACGACCACCAGGCGGCGCTGCGGTTGGCCGGGTAGCCGGTGGCGCTCGAGTGTGCGGCTAGCTTCACGTTGGGGCGCGAATGTGCGGCTAATTTCACACTCGCGGAGGTTTGGCGATCCGGCACTCCGGCGCTCCGCCTAGCCGCCCAGGCAGCCGGGGCCGAGCAGCGCCTTGAGGTCCCCCATCAGCGCCGGGGACGGCGTAACCCGAAGGGAGGCATCCAGTTCCAGCGTCGTGATCCGGTCACCGCTGATCAGCCGCAGGTGCACCTGCGCCGTGCCGGGGTGACGGGCCAGCACCTGCTTGAGCGCGGTGACCTTGTCGATGGTGCACTGCCGCGTCGGCAGGCTGACCGCCAGCGGCCGGTTCGGCTGGGCGTTGGAAAAGTCAGGCACCACAAGCTCGTTGGCGATCAGCGCGACGCGGTCGTCGCGCAGCGACACCTTCGCCTTGATCAGCACCACGACGTCGTCGGCGATGTCGGCCCCGTAGACGGAGTAGGCCTGCGGGAAGAACATCACCTCGATGCCACCGGTGAGGTCCTCCAATTGGGCCGACGCCCAGGGCATCCCATTCTTGTTGACCCGCCGGTTGACCGACGCGAGGATGCCGCCCACCCGCACCTGCGTGTCGTTGGGGACATCGCCGTCGAGGATGGCCGGGATCTGGGTGTCGACCTGGGCGGTCAGCAGATGCGCCACCTGGTTGAGCGGGTGCCCGGACACGTAGAGCCCCAGCATTTCTCGCTCCAGGGCCAGCTTGTGCTTGTCCTCCCACTCGTCGTCGGGCACCTTGATGTTGAACACGGAGTCGATGCCGCCACCATCGCCGTCGCCGCCGAACAGGTCGAACTGGCCCATGGCCTCGGCCTTCTTGGTGCCCAGCACCGAGTCGACCGCGTCGGTGTGCACCAGGAACAGGCCCTTGCGGGCGTGCCCCAGCGAGTCGAAGGCGCCGGCCTTGATCAACGACTCGGTGACCTTCTTGTTGCAGGCCGCCACGTCGATCTTGTTCAGGTAGTCCGAGAAGTCGGTGAACTTGCCCTTGCCGTTGCGGGTGCCGATCAGCGAGCCGACCACGTTGGCGCCGACGTTGCGCACCGCGCCCAGCCCGAAGCGGATGTCCTGGCCCACCGAGGCGAAGTTCACCAGGGACTCGTTGACGTCGGGCGGCAGCACCGTGATGCCGAGCTTGCGGCAGTCGGCCAGGTAGACCGCGGCCTTGTCCTTGTCGTCACCCACCGACGTCAGCAGGCCGGCCATGTACTCGGCCGGATAGTTGGCCTTCAGGTAGGCCGTCCAATAGGAGACCAGGCCGTAGCCGGCCGCGTGCGACTTGTTGAACGCGTACCCGGCGAACGGAAGGATGGTGTCCCACAGGGCTTTCACCGCTTTTTCGGAGAAGCCGTTGGCGGTCATGCCGTCGTAGAAGCCCTTGTACTCGGCCTCGAGGACCTCGAGTTTCTTCTTACCCATCGCCTTGCGCAGCGCGTCGGCCTTGCCCATCGTGTAGGAGGCGACCTTCTGGGCGATGAACATGATCTGCTCTTGGTAGACGATCAGGCCGTAGGTCTCGGCCAGGATCTCGCGCAGCGGCTCTTCCAGCTCCGGATGGATCGGCTTGACCGCCTGGCGACCGTTCTTGCGGTCGGCGTAATCGTTGTGGGCGTTCATGCCCATCGGGCCCGGACGGTACAGCGCCAGCACCGCGACGATGTCGTTGAATTCGGTGGGCTGCATGCGGCGCAACAGATCTCGCATCGGCCCGCCGTCGAGCTGGAACACGCCCAGGGTGTCGCCGCGGCCGAGTAGCTCGTAGGTGGGCTTGTCGTCCAGCGGCACCGACTCCAGGTCGAGGTCAATTCCCCTGTTGGACTTGATGTTTTCCAGCGCGTCGCCGATGATCGTCAGGTTGCGCAGGCCCAGGAAGTCCATCTTCAGCAGGCCGATGGCCTCGCAGGACGGGTAGTCCCAGCCGGTGATGATCGCCCCGTCCTGGGGCCGCTTCCACAGCGGGATGGCCTCGGTCAGCGGCTCGCTGCTCATGATCACCGCGCACGCGTGCACGCCGGCGTTGCGGATCAGGCCCTCCAGGCCCCGCGCGGTCTGATAGATGGTGCGCACGTCCGGATCGGTTTCGATCAGGCCGCGGACCTCGGCGGCCTCCTTGAACCGCTCATGGGCCGGGTCGGTGATGCCCGACAGCGGAATGTCTTTCGCCATGATCGGCGGCGGCAGCGCCTTGGTGATCCGGTCGGCGATCGCGAATCCGGGCTGGCCGTAGTGGATGCGCGCCGAATCCTTCAGCGCGGCTTTGGTTTTGATGGTGCCGAAGGTGATCACCTGCGCGACGCGGTCCGAACCCCACTTCTCGGCCGCGTAGCGCACCATCTCGCCGCGACGACGGTCGTCGAAGTCGATGTCGATGTCGGGCGCCGACGGGCGTTCGGGGTTGAGGAACCGCTCGAACAGCAGACCGTGCGGAATCGGGTCGATGTTGGTGATGCCCAGCGCGTAGGCCACCAACGAGCCCGCCGCCGAGCCACGGCCCGGACCCACCCGGATGTCGACCGAGCGCGCGTAGTTGATCAGGTCGGCGACGATCAGGAAGTAGGACGGGAAACCCTTGTCGCAGATGACCTTGATCTCGTACTCGGCCCGGTCGATGTAGTCCTGGCCCACCCCGGAGGGGAACCGGCGCTGCAGCCCGGCGAGCACCTCGTGGTGCAGCCAGCTGGCCTGGTCGTGCCCCTCGGGGACCGGGAAGATCGGCATCCGGTCGCGCGGCGCCCACACCTCGTCGTAGGACTGCACCCGCTCGGCGATCAGCAGGGTGGAGTCACACGCGCCGGGAACCTCGTCGTCCCAGATCTCGCGCATGTCGGCGGCCGACTTCAGGTAGTAGCCGTCGCCGTCGAACTTGAACCGGTTGGGGTCCGACAGCGTCTTGCCGGTCTGCACGCACAGCAGCGCCTC
This sequence comes from Mycobacterium sp. NGS33, assembly GCF_059812885.1. Taxonomy (NCBI): domain Bacteria; kingdom Bacillati; phylum Actinomycetota; class Actinomycetes; order Mycobacteriales; family Mycobacteriaceae; genus Mycobacterium; species Mycobacterium sp. NGS33. The sequence goes on from NZ_JCALDN010000001.1 coordinate 198,844, forward strand.
GTGGTTGTGGGCGGCGTCGCGGGTGACGTAGTGGCAGTCGTTGGTGGCCAGCGGCGGGATGCCCAGCTTGCGGCCGATCTCGAGCAGCCCTTCGCGGACCCGTTGCTCGATGGACAGCCCGTGGTCCATCAGCTCCAGGAAGTAGTTGTCGGCGCCGAAGATCTCGCGCCACTTGGCGGCCGATTCCAGCGCCTCGCGCTCGTGCCCCAGCCGTAGCCGGGTCTGCACCTCGCCCGAGGGGCAGCCGGTGGTGGCGATGATGCCCTCGGCGTGTTCGGCGATGATCTCGGCGTCCATCCGCGACCACTTGCCCAGCTGGCCCTCGAACGAGGCCAGCGAGGACAGCTTGAACAGGTTGCGCAGGCCGGTGGCGTTCTCGGCCATCATCGTCATGTGCGTGTAGGAGCCGCTGCCCGACACGTCGTCGGACTTCTGGCCGGGGTCACCCCACAGGATCCGCCGGGTGTCGAAGCGCGAGGCCGGCGCGATGTACGCCTCGACGCCGATGATGGGCTTGATCCCGGCCTTGGTCGCCGCGTTGTAGAACTCGCTGGCGCCGAACATGTTTCCGTGATCGGTCATCCCGACCGCGGGCATTCCCAGCCGGTCCACCTCGGCCAGCATCGGCCCGATCTTCGCGGCACCGTCCAACATCGAATACTCGGTGTGGTTATGCAGGTGCACGAAGGACGAGTGGTTCATAGGGACGCCAGTCTATGACCGCGGACCGACACTAGTTGGGCGTGTCGCCGCGTGTGTTGCGATCAGTCGCCGGCGTACAACTCGACGAAGTTCTTCAGCGACTTCTGGACGTCGCCCTTGACCGCGCGGGCCGCCGCGGAGCCCACCGGACCGAACAGCGCCCGTCCTCCCAGTTCCAGGCGCAGACCCAGCGTCGAGCCCTCGGCGGTGGGTTGCACGGTGAGCGTGACGGTGTATTTGGCGCCACCCTTGCCGGCTCCCGACATCGCCACCTCGTGCGGCGGGTCCCAGGTGGTCACGGTCCAGGTCACGCGGTTGCGGAAGCCCTTGGCCCGCGCCACGCCGACGATCTGGGTGCCCTCGGCGATGTCGTCGGGCAGCTCGCTGCGCCATCCCTCGTGCACGGTCAGCCAGTCGCCCAGGTCCGACAGGTCGGAGACGCGGTCCCACATGTCCTGCGGGGTCATCGGGACATCGGCGGTCAGATCCACGGCGGCCACCGCCCGAGCCTAGCGCCCGCGTCGTGCGCCACCTGCGCGCGATGCGCCGCCCCATTCCTCGAGACTGCATCCACGCACACCCGTCCCGGCGTGTCGTGTGCGTAGGTTCAGTGTCGCGGCCTCTCACGTTGATCCGCGACCGGATCGCTCAGGTCTTGGGGCCGCCGCGGAATCGATTGCCGATCCGGATGCCGGGCAACAGCAGGCTGCGCGGCGCGAACCGCCCGCCGGTGCTGACCACCTTGGGCACCACCCCGGGCACCACCGTGCGACGGCCGGACAGCATGCCGCCGATGGCCGCCTCGGCCACGTCGCGCGGCGAGACCTGCGCGATGGGGATGCTGAACCGTTCGGCGTTGGCGATCTCGGCCCACTCGGTCGGCACCGGCCCCGGGCACAGGCAGGTGACCGACACGCCCGTCCCGTGCAGCTCCTCGTGCACCGCTTCGGAAAACGTCTGCACGAACGCCTTGGTGGCCGAGTACACCGCCATGTAGGGAACCGGCTGAAATCCGGCGATCGACGCGATGTTCATCACCGCGCCCGCCCCCCGCGACACCATGCCCGGCAGCGTCGCGTGGGTGAGTTCCATCAACGCCAGCGCGTTGAGGGTCACCTCTTCGCTCTCGCGTTCCAGCGGCAGTTCGTGAAACACCCCGCTGGTGCCGAAACCGGCGCTGTTACACAGGCCGGCGATCGGTTCGGTGCGCAACCGGCTCGCCAGTTTGGCCCGGGCCTTGCTGTCGCCCAGGTCCAGCGGCAGCACCTCGACGGCGACCGAATACTCCTGGCCCACCTCGTTGGCCAGTTCGTCGAGGCGCTCGCGGCGGCGGGCGACCAGCAGCAGCGGGAAGCCGCGACGGGCCAATCCGCGAGCCAGTTCGGCGCCGATACCGGACGAGGCGCCGGTGATGACAACGGTGGTCTGCAGGTCAGGTTTCGGAAGGCTCATGGTCTCACCAATGTATCCCGCGGGTGGCCCGCACGAAGTTCTCGCTGCGCTTATCGAATTCCGTTGTGTCGTTTGGTGATTCATCCCCCTTGGCGGCGCTGGAGTCGCTGAACATGGCGAACGCGCGGTTGCGCACCCGGTCCATCACCGCCGGATTGACCGCATCGGCGACGGCGGCGAACTGCCCGAAGGGTGAGCTGGCGCGGCGGGGCCGGTGCACGATCGCGTCGCCGATCACCCCCGCGGCCTGCTCGGGCGTGAGCGCCGGGAACTTGTCGTAGAGCGTGGTGGGGCTGATCATCGGCGTGCGCACCAGCGCCATGTGCACGGTGGTGAACTTGACGCCGTCGTTCACCGTCTCGGCCTGCAGCGAGTCGCACAGGCTGTCCAGCGCTGCCTTGCTGGCGATGTAGGCCCCGAAGCGCGGCGCGCGGGTCTGCACGCCCACCGAGGAGACGTTGACGATGTGGCCGAAGCCGCGTTCCCGCATGCCGGGGATGAACTTGAGGATCAGCTGGACCGCGCCCAGATAATTCAGCTGCATGGTCCGCTGATAGTCGTGGATCCGGTCGTAGGACAGCTCGAGGGAGCGCCGGATCGACCGCCCGGCGTTGTTGATCAGGATGTCGACGCCGCCCAGCTCGCTGAGCACCTGGTCGGCCATGGCGGCGATGGCGTCCATGTCGGACAGGTCGCACGGGTAGACGTGCGCGGTCCCACCGCTCTCGCGGATCTCGTCGGCGACCTTCTCCAGGTTCTCCCGGGTGCGGGCGACCAGCGCCACAATCCCCCCGGCCTCGGCGATCTTCTTCGCCGCGGCCTCACCGATGCCCGACGATCCCCCGGTGATCAGGACCGTCTTGCCCGTGACGGCCTCCTCGAGCGTGCGGCCCCGCACCGCGTCGAGCAGATTCCTCAGGTAGAACGGCCGGTACCGTCCCGCCGAGTTCGGGGTGTTGACGATGTGAGAGACCGCCGCGAGCGGCTTTTCCACCAGGTTCCCGAGCGAGTTCTCCACCAAGTTCGTTAAGTCACCAAGGTTCATCGGCAATCGCTCCTGATGATGTGAGCCCCCCGACCGCAACTGGCCTGCCCGATGGCCACGACCGCCTTACGGGGCTGGGCGAGTGATGTGACGTGCATCATTAAGCCAACCTAGGGCATCATCGCGCCGCCGTGCCGCCGATTGCCGTCATGTATCCCGACCCCCACCCTCACGCGTCGCCGAGAACACCCGTCAGCCTTGGGCAATCACCCTGTTACACAACGCAATCCGGGCGTGATCGCGGATAAACCGACGGGCAACGCCGAAATGTTCCAATCGTGGTCATGAAAATTCTGGCGCGCTTCCGCAAGGCCGCACCGGCACCCATCTACGACCGGATCGGTGGGCACGAGGCGATCGAAGTCGTGGTCGAGGACTTCTACGTCCGGGTGCTTGCCGACGCGCAGCTGTCCGGCTTTTTCACCGGCACGAACATGAGCCGCCTCAAGGGCAAACAGGTGGAGTTCTTCGCCGCGGCCCTGGGCGGCCCGGAGCCCTACACCGGCGCGCCGATGAAGCAGGTGCACCAGGGTCGCGGGATCACCATGCGCCACTTCAGTTTGGTGGCCGGGCATTTGGCCGACGCGCTGGCCGCCGCCGGGGTGCCGTCCGAGACGGTGACCGAGATACTCGGCGCGATCGCCCCGCTGGCCCCCGAGATCGCCACGGCCGAAACCACCACGGTGTGAACGCGCCGGCGGTCTCGCGTCGGTGACACCGGCTCGCCGCGCGGCGACAATGCTATGCATGTCCCGCACATTTGACGACCTGATCGCGGAGGCGGACGCCGCCCCACTCGACGGTTGGGATTTTTCCTGGTTGGACGGCCGGGCCACCGAGGAACGTCCGTCGTGGGGCTACCAGCGGCTGCTGCGCGCCAGGTTGGCGACGGTGTCGGCCGCGCTGGACATTCACACCGGCGGCGGAGAGGTGCTCTCCGGCGCGGCACCGTTCCCGCCCACCATGGCGGCCATCGAGACGTGGCCCCCCAACGCGGCCCTGGCCACCCGTCGCCTGCATCCGCTCGGCGCGGTGGTGGTCGCGACCCGCGACGAACCGCCGCTGCCGTTCGGCGATGACGCGTTCGACCTGGTGACCACGCGGCATCCGATCTCCGTCTGGTGGTCGGAGATCCTGCGGGTGCTGCGCCCCGGCGGCACCTACTTCGCGCAGCAGATCGGCCCCGCCACCCTGGGCGAGTTGGTCGAATACTTCATCGGGCCGCAGCCGGAGAAATGGACCGAGTTTCACCCGGACACCGTGCGCGCGCAGGCCGAGGCGGCCGGGCTGCAGATCGTCGACATCCGCATGGAGCGGATGCGGGCCGAGTTCTTCGACATCGGCGCGGTCGTGTACTTCCTGCGCAAGGTGATCTGGACGGTGCCCGACTTCACCGTGCAGCGGTATCGCGACCGGCTGGCCGAACTGCACGAGCGCATCGAATCCGACGGGCCGTTCGTCGGCCACTCCGTGCGCCTGCTCGTCGAGGCCCGCAAGCCGGCGTGAGTCAGCCCTCGTCGCGCAGCACGTCCAGTGCGTGCTGCAGGTCGGGCGGGTAGGGGCTGACGATCTCCATCCGCCTGCCGTCGGCCGGATGGGCGAACGACAGCGAGCGGGCGTGCAGCCATTGCCGTTCCAGGCCAAGCTTTTTCGCGAGCTTGGGGTCGGCGCCGTAGACGAGGTCGCCGCAGCAGGGGTGATGCAGCGCGGAGAAATGCACCCGGATCTGGTGCGTGCGGCCGGTTTCCAGGTGCACGTCGAGCAGGCTGGCGGCGACGAACGCCTCCACGGTGTCGTAGTGGGTGAGGCTGTGCCGGCCGTCCTTGGTGACCGCGAACTTCCATTCGCCGCCGCGGTGCCGCCCGATCGGGGCGTCGATGGTCCCGCTGGACGGGTCCGGATGTCCTTGCACCAGCGCGTGATAGCGCTTGTCGACGGTGCGCTGTTTGAACGCCCGCTTGAGCAGGGTGTAGGCGCGCTCGGACAGCGCCACCACCATCACCCCGGACGTGCCGACGTCCAGGCGGTGCACGATGCCCTGCCGCTCGGGCACCCCCGAGGTGGTGATCCCGTACCCGGCGGCGGCCAGACCCCCGAGGACGGTGGGTCCGGTCCAGCCCACCGACGCGTGCGCGGCCACCGCCGCCGGCTTGTCGACCGCGACGATGTCGTCGTCGGAGTACAGGATCGTCATGCCCTCGATGTCCACCGGCGTGTTCTGCAGCGGCGGTGGCGCGTCGGGCAGCCGCACCTGCAGCCAGGCGCCGCCGGTTAGCCGGTCGGACTTGCCGGCCTGCACGCCGTCGAGCTCGACGCCGCCGTCCTCGGCGATCGCGGCCGCCGCGCTGCGCGAGAGCCCCAGCAGCCGCGCCAGGCCGGCGTCGACGCGCATGCCCGCCAGTCCCTCCGGGACGGGCATCGAGCGGTCACTCACCCGCGCCGTCTCCGGCGTCGTCCTCGTCCTTGCGCCGGTCGCCGGCGGTGCGCCGGCCGACCGAGTCGAAGTCGAAGCCGAAGATCGACAGCACCACCAGCAGGATGGCGCCGCCGACCACCGAGGGATCCGCGACGTTGAACACCGGCCACCAGCCGACCGAGAGGAAGTCGACGACGTGGCCGCGCAGCGGTCCGGGGGCGCGGAAGAAGCGGTCGACCAGGTTGCCCATGGCGCCGCCGAGGATCATGCCCAGGCCCACCGCCCACCAGGGTGACACCAGGCGCCGGCCCATCCAGAAGATGCCGACCACCACCCCGGTCGCGATCAGCGTCAGCACCCAGGTGTAGCCCGTCGCCATCGAGAACGCGGCCCCCGAGTTGCGGACCAGGGTCCAGGTCACCGTGTCACCGATGATGGGCACCGGCTGGCCGGGCGGGAGCAGTTTGACGGCGAGGACCTTGGTGACGACGTCGAGGGCCAGCACGATGGCCGCGATCGACAGCAGCAGCCGCAGCCTCCTGGGCGCGGATTCGGGCGGCGCCACGGTGCCGGGCTCCGCGTCCCGCTCGATCGGGGCGGCCTCACCAGCCTGTTCGGCTGAGGTCACCGGCTCAGTCGATTTCGTCGGTTCTTCAGGCACTTCCCCATCATCCCCTACCGCCCCGCGCGGGCTCACCCTGTTCGCCCGGCGGCGATGCGCAATGATGCCAGCATGGCCCGCCTGACCGTGATCGCCACCGGGGGCACGATATCGACCGGGACCGGCGACGACGGGGTGCACCGGCCCTCGTACAGCGGGGCCGATCTGACGGCCCCCTTCCGCGAACAGCACGACGTCGAGGTCGTCGACCTGTTGGCGGTCGACAGCTCGGAGCTGACGCTGGCCGATTGGGACCGGATCCGCGACGGGGTGACGGCCGCCGTCGACGGCGGCGCCGACGGGGTGGTGGTCCTGCATGGCACCGACACCATGGAGGAAAGCGCGCTGTGGCTCGAGCTCACCTATGCGGGCCAGACCCCGGTGGTGCTGACCGGCGCCATGCGCAGCGCCGACGCGCCGGACGCGGACGGCCCCGGCAACGTGCGCGACGCGCTGGCCGTGGCGGCCAGCCCGGCCGCCCGGGGCCTGGGCGTGCTGCTGTGTTTCGCCGGGCGGGTGCTGCAACCGCTGGGGATGAGCAAGGTGGCCACCGAGGACCTGAGCGGCTTCACCGGCCCGCTGCTCGGCACCGTGGCCGGCGACGTGAGACTGGCCGGCCCCAAGACCCGCCCGTACGTCGGCGAGCTGCGGGCCGCGACCGCGCCGCGCGTCGACATCGTCGCGGCCTACCTGGGCAGTGACGCGGTCGCCATCGACGCGTGCGTGGCCGCCGGGGCGCGGGCCGTGGTGCTCGAGGCGTTGGGGTCCGGCAACGCCGGGCCGGCGGTGGTCGACGCGGTGCGCCGGCACTGCCGCGACGGGGTGGTGGTCGCGGTCTCCACCCGCGTGCCCGGCGGGCGGGTCGGCGCCAGCTACGGCCCCGGGCACGACATGGCGGCCGCCGGGGCGGTGATGGTGCCGCGGCTGCGGCCGCCCCAGGCGCGCGTGCTGCTGATCGCCGCGCTGGCCGCGAAGCTACCCGCCGGCGACGTCGTTGCCCGGTGGGGCTGACACCGCTCGGACTTCTGAGGCCTGCAGCCCCCCGACGTAATCCGGCCAGTCCAGCGAGTCGACCGGGTTCGCGCGGACCAGGTCCCCGCCGTCGGCGGGAAACGTGCGGGCCGGGCCGGGCCCGGAGCTGCGGGTCTCGAAGCGCGCGGTGACCACGCCGTGGCCCGCGCCCTGCACCCAGCCGTGCCCGAGGTCGCGGTGGGCCACGTCGTCGCCGACCCGCCACCCGGCGTCGTCGGGGCCGGGAGCGAACATGGCGTCCGACGCCGTTTCCACTGACGCCGAATCATGTTGCGGCTCAAGCACTTCCAGGTCGGGAAACAACGATTCCTGGCGCACGTCGCTCAGCCCCGAAAAGCCAACGCCGAGCAGGCGAATCGGCCCGATCTCGCGCGGATCCAGCAGCAACCGCCGGGCCAGACCGAGCAGCGCGGCCACCTCGGTGGTGGCGTACGGCAGCGTCGCCGACCGGGTCAGCGTGCTCATGTCGGACTTCTTCAGCTTGACCGTCACGGTGCGCGCGCCGCGCCCGTCGCGCAGCAGGCGCTGATGGGCGTGCTCGGCGATCGGCTCGATCGCCTCCCGCAGCTGCTCCAGGCTGGTCAGGTCGGCGGCGAAGGTCGATTCGGAGCTGATCTGCTTGGCTTCGGCGCGCTCGGCGACCGGGCGGTCGTCGATGCCGCGGGCCAGCCGGTGCAGCGCCGGCCCGGTCGTGGCGCCCAGAATGTTCGCCGCCTCGGCCTCGGACAGCGCGGCCAGCTCCCCGATGGTCTCGATGCCGAGGCGATGCAGCCTTTCCTCGGCGACCGGGCCGATCCCCCACAGCCGGCGCACCGGCAGCCCGCCCAGCAGCGCGCGTTCCTCGGCGCGGCGCACCACCCTGACCCCGTCGGGCTTGGCCAGCCCGGAGGCGATCTTGGCGATCTGTTTGCCCGAACCGGCGCCCACCGAGGCGATCAGCCCGGTGTCGTCGCGGACCCGTCGGCGCAGGTCCTCGCAGAACGCCTCGACGTCCTCGGCGGACGCCCCGGCGAGCTGGGCGGGTTCGCCGAAGCCCTCGTCGAAGGACAGCTGCTCGACGACGGGCACCACGGCGCGGATGGTGTCGAAGACGCGTCGGCTGGCCAGTCCGTACACCACGCCACGCGGCGGCAGCACCACCGCACTCACCCCCACCAGCCGGCGGGCCTGATGCATGGGCATGGCCGAGCGCGCCCCGAACACGCGCGCCTCGTAGCTGGCCCCGGCCACCACGCCGCGCCCACCCACGCCGCCGACCAGCACCGGGCGACCGCGCAGGGTCGGGCGGGTGAGTTGCTCGACGGAGGCGAAGAACGCATCCATGTCCAGGTGCAGCACCCACCGAGACTCCACCCGATCGATGCTATTGGTCTAGCGTCGTTGGGTATGGAGCCTGACGGCACCAACGCACCGACGACGCGATGGACGCGGCTGCGCCACCAATGGAACGAGCGCCTGCGACCCGGGGAGCAGGCCACGGTGCTGGCCTGGGCCTCGTTCACCCTCACCTTCGCCGGGCTGCGCGGGCTCACCCACTGGATCCGCGCCGGGCACGGCCCCTCCGGCGGAGGGGTGTCGTTGGGCGGCAAGCACTTCCATCACTACAACATCGGCATCGGCTTGTTGGCGACGGTGGCCGGGGTGGGGCTGCGCGGCAGCGACGAGCAACGCCGGCACCCCGCGGCCGCGGTGGCGTACGGCGCCGCCAACGCCATGATCGTCGACGAGCTGGCGCTGCTGCTCGACCTCAAGGACGTGTACTGGGCATCGGATGGCCGCGAGAGCGTGGACGTCGCCGTCGGCGTCATCGCGACCGGGGCGACCGTGGTGGCCGGCATGCCGTTCTGGGCGCACGCCCACCGGGCGCTGCGATCGAGAAGTTGACCGCCGCGGGGTCAGGCCTTGGCGATGCTCACCCGCACGCCGTCGCCGATTTCGGCGCCGTCGCCCGGATCACCGAATTCGAAACGGGTGGCCAAGATTTCACCGGCGATCAGGTCGCGGTGGGTGCGTGCCCAGTCGGCCCGCTCGTCGGGCACCGCCATCACCACCGAAATCCGGTCGGACACATCCAAACCCGTCGACTTGCGCAGCTCCTGCAGTTCGCGGATCCGGTCCTTGGCCCAACCCTCGGCCTCCAGCTCCGGGGTCACCGTGCCGTCGAGCACCACCAGGCCCGCGCCGTCGGGCAGGGCCGCGGTGAATTCCGGGTCGGCGGCGACCAGGCGTGAGCTGTATTCCTCGGGTTGCAGCACCGCGGGACCGGCGGTCAGGGTGCCGTCGGGATTGACGACGCCCTCCCCCACCTTGACCGCCTTGATGGCCGCCTGCACGTCCTTGCCCAGCCGTGGCCCGGCCACCCGGGCATTGACGGTGAGCTCGAAGCGGCCGTAGGTGTCGATCGCGTCGGTCAGCTCGACGGCCTTGACGTTGAGTTCGTCGGCGATGAGGTCGACGAACGGCTCCAGCCGTCGCGGATCCTCCACGGCCACGGTGAGTTTCGGCAGCGGCAACCGCACCCGCAATTTCTTGGCCTTCCGCAGCGAGGACGCGGCCGAGCAGACGTCGCGGACCTGGTCCATCGCGGCGACCAGGTCGGGGTCGGCGGGCACGTCGCCGGCCTGCGGCCAATCGGTCAGATGCACCGACCGCTGCGACGTCAGGCCGCGCCAGACGATCTCGGTCACCGAGGGCAGCAGCGGCGCGGCCAGCCGCGCCGTCACCTCCAGCACGGTGTGCAGGGTGTCGATGGCGTCGACATCCTCCTCCCAGAACCGCGAACGCGACCGCCGCACATACCAGTTCGTCAGCGCCTCGGTGAACTGGCGCAGCTGCTCGCAGGCCCGGGAGATGTCGCAGGTGTCCATCTCCTGGGTCAGGTCGTCGCGCAGCTCGGCGAGCTTGGCCAGGATGTAGCGGTCCAGCAGCTGTGTCGAATCGGTGCGCCAGGTACCGACTTTGGGCGCGTAGAGGGCCAGGAAGCTGTAGGCGTTCCAGAACGGCAGCAGCACCTGGCGCACGCCCTCGCGGATGCCCTGCTCGGTCACGATGAGGTTGCCGCCGCGCAGGATCGGCGAGGCCATCAGGAACCAGCGCATGGCGTCGGAGCCGTCGCGGTCGAACACCTCGGACACGTCGGGATAGTTGCGCAGCGACTTGCTCATCTTCTGGCCGTCCGAGCCCAGCACGATGCCATGTGCCACACAGGTTTTGAAGGCCGGCCGGTCGAACAGCGCGGTGGCCAGCACGTGCAGGGTGTAGAACCAGCCGCGGGTCTGCCCGATGTACTCGACGATGAAGTCGCCGGGATAGTGGGCTTCGGCATCCCCCGCCGCCCCGCCCAAAAACCATTCATCGTTCTCGAACGGGAAGTGCACCTGCGCATAGGGCATCGAACCGGAGTCGAACCACACGTCGAGCACGTCGGGGATGCGCCGCATCGTGCTGGCTCCGGTGGGGTCGTCGGGGTTGGGCCGGGTCAGCTCGTCGATGAACGGGAGGTGCAGGTTGGTGGGGCGCACCCCGAAGTCGCGTTCGAGTTCGTCGAGGCTGCCGTAGACGTCGATGCGCGGGTAGGCGGGGTCGTCGGACTTCCACACCGGAATCGGGGTGCCCCAGTAGCGGTTTCGTGAGATCGACCAGTCGCGCGCGCCCTGCAGCCACTTGCCGAACTGGCCGTCCTTGACGTGCTCGGGATACCAGGTGATCTGTTGGTTGAGTTCGACCATGCGGTCCCGGAATTCGGTGACCGCGACGAACCACGACGACACCGCCCGGTAGATCAGCGGATTGCGGCAACGCCAGCAGTGCGGGTAGGGGTGCTCGTAGGTTTCGTGGCGCAGCAACACTGCGCCGTTGGCCGCGGCCGGTCCGCTGCCGTTCTTCAGGTCGCGGATGATGTGCGGGTTGGCGTCAAAGACGTGCTGTCCCTGATAATCCGGCACCGTGGCGTCGAAGCGGCCTTTGGAGTCGACCGGCGTGACCGGGACGATGCCGACCTTGTCGGTGGTCGCCATGTCGTCCTCGCCGTAGGCCGGTGCCATGTGCACGATGCCGGTGCCGTCCTCGGTGGTGACGAACTCGCCGGGCAGCACCTGAAATGCCTTGTCAGTGTCCATGAAGTACGGGAACGGGGGCAGGTACCTCGTGCCGAGCAGGTCCGCCCCGCGATGGGTGGACAGGATCTCGGGTTCGTCGCCCAACTCGCGCGCATAGGCGGCCAGCCGTGGCTGCGCGAGCACGAAACGCCCGTTCTCGGAACGGACTTCGACGTAGGTGACCTCGGGGTTGACGGCGACGGCGAGGTTGGACGGCAGGGTCCACGGTGTCGTCGTCCAGACCAGCAGGTGGGCCCCGTCCAGCGGGCCGCCGACCACCTTGAATCCCACCGTCAGGGCGGGGTCCTGGCGGCTCTGGTACACGTCGTCGTCCATCCGCAATTCGTGGTTGGACAGCGGGGTTTCGTCACGCCAGCAGTACGGCAACACCCGGTAGCCCTCGTAGGCCAGGCCCTTGTCCCACAGTTGCTTGAACGCCCAGATGACCGACTCCATGTAGGGCAGATCCAGCGTCTTGTAGTCGTTGTCGAAGTCGACCCAGCGCGCCTGGCGGGTGACGTAGGCCTGCCACTCGTCGGTGTAGCGCAGCACCGAGGCGCGGCAGGCGTCGTTGAACGCGGCGATGCCCATGTCGTCGATCTGCGACTTGTCGGTGATGCCGAGCTGGCGCTCCACCTCGAGTTCGGCCGGCAGCCCGTGGGTGTCCCAGCCGAAGCGGCGCTCCACCTTGTAGCCGCGCATGGTGCGGTACCGCGGGACGATGTCCTTGACGTAGCCGGTGAGCAGGTGACCGTAGTGCGGCAGCCCGTTGGCGAACGGCGGCCCGTCGTAGAACACGTATTCCGGTGCGCCGTCGCGGCGGGCGATGCTGGCGCGGAAGGTGTCGTCGCGGGCCCAGTAGTCGAGCACCTCGAGCTCGAGCGCCGGGAAGTCGGGCGCTCCGCCGGCCGGCTTGGGGTAGGCCTGGACGGAGTCCACCTGCGAAGCGTCGAGGTCAGCGTTATCGGTCACGGTGCGCGTTGTCTCCTGTGCCACGGTGCAAACCGGGGACGACGACGCGCTGGCTGCGCGAGCGCCGCGGTACCACCCCGCTTGCCGCGCTTTCGCGTGGCCGCTCGATGACGGCTGTGACGGGCCTACCCGTTCGGTTCTACTGAGCCAGGACGGCCGTTCTTCCGAAGGCTCCCCGGTGATGGCCGGATCGGCGCCAGTACAACGATTCTACGAAGACCCGCAAATCGGGGTGCACTCCAAGGGGTCGCCGGGGCGCAGAGCTACCTCTGCGACCAAGCGACCCCTTGGAGCTCGAGTTGCTCGACGTCCATCGAAGTTCGGCGTTCAGGCCCGGACTTCGAGGACACCGGCGCGCCACAGCGCGGCGTACACGTGGCGCAGCGGCACGCTCAGCAGGCGGGCGGCGCCGTCCACCAGCGGGTCGCCACCGGCGCCGAACGGCGGGGTGTCGGTGCGGCGGGGGGCCTTGGCCACCGGGGCCTGCGGCAGGGCCGGGATCGCGTCGGTGTCGCGCACCACGGTCAGCGTGCGGGCGGGCGCTCCGGTTACCACTTCGTCGTAGAAAGCTGCGGTCATCATCGCCTCCTAGAGGGGAGATCCAAACGGGGATTGATTGGACTGACGTGTCCCGTCCCGTGTCGGTTCCGATCTCGAGAACGCTTGGCCGGCAGGCACTTCGCGTTGCGAAGACTCAGCCGAGAAGGTCGCGCCGGAGACCGGAGGGGGACGAAACACGGTTCGGACTTCGATCCGGACTATCGCTGGAACGCATGTGCCCCTCACCTCCTCGCGGTCACGACGCATGCGCGGGTCGCATGCGATCTATGCGCAGCAGAGGAGCAGAACCCGACGACCGTCGGAAATCCGCACCCCTCTCGTCAGAGCTTCGGCACTACACGACGTGTCCTGGCCCGGAAACCGATCCGAGCGGAAGCCACCTGGGCTCAACCCTTAAGCCGGGAGGAGCTGTCCTGACCCGGGGCGTCTTTCGACGTTCGGGGTCAGTGGCCTGTATTCGTGTAGACGCCTCACCTAACGAGGTGCATACCCGACCGATAATGCACGACGGGTATGGCGGGGTCAAATCCCCGGATAGCGTGTCGGTGATTCTCTACGGATTCATGCGGGAGGCGTACAGCATTCGGTCAGGTTCGGGGCCCTGACCTGGGCGTACGACCCCCGGGGTCACTTCTCGACGAGGCCCTCGAGCCGGCCGATCGTGTCGATGAACTCCTCGACCATGTCGAGCACCACCGAGCGCGTCGGGCGGACCCGGTCGAGCGAGCCCACCACCTGCCCGACGAAGTAGGTGGCCAGCTCGCGTGCCTTGGCGCCCTGGTGGGCGGCGGCGGAGTTGATGCGCACTTGCGGCTCGGTGATCAGCGCGGTCTGCAGCGGCATGCCCAGCGGGTCGGGGTTTTCCGGCCGCTCCCACTCGTCGGTCCATGCGGTGCGCAGCATCCGCGCGGGCTTGCCCGTCATCGACCGCGACCGCACGGTGTCCGAGGAGCTGGCGGCCAGGAACTTCTCCTTGACCACGGGCACGGTCTCGGCCTCTTCGGTGGTCAGCCACACCGAGCCGCACCACACGCCCTCGGCGCCCAGGGCCAGCGCCGCCGCGATCTGGCGACCGCGGGCGATCCCGCCGGCGGCCAGGACGGGCACCGGCGCCACGGCATCGACGACCTCGGGGACCAGGACCATGGTCGCCACCTCGCCGGTGTGGCCGCCGGCCTCGGTGCCTTGGGCGACGATCAGGTCGACGCCCGCGGCGGCGTGCCGTTGCGCGTGCCGGGTGGTCCCGGCCAGCGCCGCCACCAGCACGTCCCGGTCGTGCGCGCGCTCGACGAGATCCGCCGGGGGCGGGCCGAGCGCGCTGGCGATCAGCCGGATGTTGTGGGAGAAGGCGACGTCGAGCAGCGGCTCGTAGGTCTTGGGCGAAATGTTCAGGCCACCCAGGGAGCCCCGCGGCTCGGCGGCGGCCGCGGTGACCCCGTAGCGGGCCAGCAGGTCGTCGACGAACGCGCGGTGCTCGTCGGGCAGCAGGGTGCGCGCCTGGCTCGTGTCGATGCCGCCCTGTTCGGCACCGACGTACTTGGGCGGCAACAGCAGGTCGACCCCGTACGGCTTGCCGCCGGTCTGCTCCTCGATCCAGGCCAGCTCGCTCTGCAGGCGCCCGGGGCTGTGCGCGGTGGCGCCCAGGACCCCGAAGCCTCCGGCGTTGGTCACCGCGGCCACCACGTCGCGGCAGTGGCTGAAGGCGCAGATCGGGAATTCGACTCCGAGCATCTCGGCGACCCTGGTTCTCATCGCCCGACGCTAAAAGTTATCGATTCCGAAGTCAATCGACCACGGGGCGTGGGCAACTCAGGGCGAGCGGCCGTCCGGGGGCCAGCTCGCCACACCCTCCTCGAGCGGCACCTCCAGGCTCTGCAGGATCGAGGCCACCATCCGCCAGGCCCCGATGACCGTGACAAGCTCGACGAGAACCGTTGTGTCACCCTGGAATTCGCGCTCACATGCGGCCCAGTTCGCGGCGCTCACCGCGCCGTCGCGCACCACGTCGTCGGTGGCCGCGAGCACGGCCCGCTCGGTGACGCCGAAGCCGGCGTGGTTGTGCCAATCCCGCACGCCGAGCAGGTCTTCGGCCGGCACGCCGAGCCGGGATGCGACGCGCCAGTGCTGGGTCCATTCGTAATCGCAGCCGGTGAGCCAGCCGATCCGCATGATCACCAGCTCGCGCAGCCGCGAGTCGAGGGCGCCGTGCCAGAGCATGGTGGCGAGCAAGTCGTTGATGCCGCGCGCCAGCGGCGGGTGGTTGAGCAGCACCTGGAAGATGCTGAGCTCGGCCATGTAGTTGGGGACGGCCGCCTCGTCGGCGGCGGCCTTGGCTTCGTCGAGCGGCAATCGGGGCAGGCGCGCTGTTGTCATCGGATGGGCACTCCTCCGTGCGGGCGGGACCGTCGCGTTCTCCCGTCATGGTAGTCAGCCGGGGGCGCGGCGACGACGGGTTTGCGTCCGACAGCCAAACACGGTGCGGGCCAACGCGTTTCAGAGCAGGCCGAGCAGCTCCAGGTCGGTCACGTATTTCACGATCACCGACGCGCTGATCTGCGGGATGTCGTTGTCGGGACCGATTTTGGCTTCCTGCACCGCGGCCCGGAACCGGTCGGTCGGGCCCAGGCACCCGCGAGCGGGGTCCGCCGGCGGCACGTGCTGGGCGTTGCGCAACTGCAGCAGTTGCAGCACCGACTGGTGGCGCTGCCGCTCCGGCAGGGCGTGCAGGGCGGTCTCCATCCGCTGCAGCCATTCGGTGAAGTCGTCGACCCGCTCGATCGGGTAGCCGGCCTCGATCAGCCAGTCGACGTACTCGTCGAGGCCGATGCCGTCGTCGTGCGGGTTCATCACGTGGTAGGTCTCGAACCCGTCCATCACCTGGGCGCCCAGCGTGGTGATCGCCTCGGCGACGAACTCGACCGGCAGGGCATCGAAGTGGGCGCGCTGCCGGTGGCCGTGCGCGTCGAGTTCGTAGAACGAGCGCGGCGCGACCCCGCTGGCCACCACGCTGTGCACCATCCGGGTGAACATGTCCAAAAGGTTCAGCTGGCCGGCGTAGGTGGTGTCGGCCAGGAGCATGTCGCAGCGAAACACCGAAACCGGCAGCCCGCACAGGTCGTTGGCCTCGCGCAGCAGCACCTCGCCCGCCCACTTGCTGTTGCCGTAGCCGTTGCCGTAGCCGCCGTCGATGGTGCGGATCGGGCCGGCCGCGCGGACGTCGGCCTCCTCGGTGAACGCCGACGGCTCGATCTGGTCGCCGACGTTGGCCGTCGACACGAAGGTGTACGGCTTGCGGCTGGTGGTGAGCGCCAGGCGGATGAGCTCGGCGGTGCCCGCGACGTTGGGAGCGAAGAGCTCGCTGTAGGGCAGCACGCCGTTGACCACGGCCGCGCAGTCCACGATCAGGTCGACGGTGTCGGCCAGCCGCTGCCAGGTCTGCTCGTCCACACCGAGGTTCGCGCGCCCCTTGTCGCCGGCGATCACCTCCAGATGGTCGTCGGCGAGTTCGTGGAAATACCGCAACAGCGCCGGATCGCCGCTGTCGAAGGTCTTTTCGAGGCGGCGGCGCGCTTCCTCGTCGGAGGTGGCCCGCACCAGACAGATCAGCTTTCCGTCGGCCAGCTCCAGCCGTTCCAGCCACTGCAGCACCAGGTAACGACCGAGGAAGCCGGTGGCCCCGGTCAACAGGACCGTGCGCACGTCGCCACGCGGGCCGGGCAGCCCCGGTGCGGTCGACAGCGTCGGGGCGTCGATGAACTTGTCCAGCGTGAGATCGCTGGCGTACACCTCGGTCGCGTCGCGGCCGTGCACGGACGCGAAGTCGGCCCGAAGCCCTTCTGCGGCATCGTGATCGCCGTTCAGCTGCTGGCTCAGGGCGCGCACCGACGGCGCCTCGAAGACGGCGCGCACCGGGAGGTGGATGTCGAGGGCGTTGTAGATCGCGGCGACCAGGCGCATGGCCGACAGCGAATCGCCGCCCAGGTCGAAAAACGATTCCTGGACGCCGACCCGCTCCAGGCCGAGCACCTGGGCGTACAGCCAGGCCAGGATCTCCTCGACGGCGGTGGCCGGAGCCAGGTAGTCGTCGGTGCCCTGATAGTCCGGCGCCGGCAGCGACTGGGTGTCGAGCTTGCCGCTGGGTGTCAACGGCAGGGCCGGCAACACCACCACCGCGGCGGGCACCATGTAGGCGGGCAGGCGTTCGGCCAGCAGCGTGCGCAGTTCGGCCGGGTTGGCCTCTCCGGTGATGTAGCCGACCAGCCGCTTGTCGCCGGGGCGGTCCTCGCGTGCGATCACCAGCGCCCGCTCCACGCCGTCCAGCCCGGCCAGGGCCGCCTGGATCTCGCCGAGTTCGATGCGGTAGCCGCGGATCTTGACCTGCTCGTCGGCGCGCCCGACGTAGCGCAGCTGACCGTCCGGGCCCCACCAGGCCAGGTCCCCGGTGCGGTACATGCGCGTCCCGGCCCCGCCGAACGGGCAGGCCACGAACCGCGACGCGGTCAGGCCGGCCCGGCGCAGGTAGCCGGTCGACACGCCGGCGCCGGCCACATACAACTCACCGACCACACCCGCGGGCACCGGCTGCAGGCACCCGTCGAGCACGAACAACGCGGCGCCCGCCACCGGCGAACCGATCGGAGGCGCCTCGGGCCCCGGGGTGAGCGGCGCGCTGACGGCCGCGACGATCGTGATCTCGGTGGGCCCGTAGACGTTGACCATCACGCGCCCGGCGGCCCAGCGGTCCACCACATCGAGGGGGCAGGCCTCCCCCGCGACGGCCAGCACCGTCCGTTCCAGCCCCTCGGTGGAAAGCATCCCCACCTCGGACGGTGTTTGGGTCAGCATGTCGACGCGTTCGGCAACGAGCAAGGCGTGCAGGTCTTTCGGCGAGCGCACCACCTCGTCGGGCACGACCAGCACCCGGCCGCCGTGCAGCAGCGCACCGAAGATCTCCCACACCGAGAAGTCGAAGGCCAGCGAATGGCACTGGCTCCACACCTTCGCGGGCGCCGCGGGCAGGCCGGCCGCGCCCAGCGAGGCGAACAGTTGGGTGGCGTTGTGGTGGGTCACGGCCACGCCCTTGGGGATCCCCGTGGTGCCCGACGTGTAGATCGTGTAGGCGACGCCCTGCGGCGCCGGTGCCGGCAGCGGCGTCGTCGGCTGGATCTCGATGGCCGGGTCGTCGATCTCGATGACGATCGGGACGAGAATGCTTGAACGCGAACGTAACTCGGCTACGGTGAGCACCGCCGTCGGCGCGGCATCGTCGAGCATGAAATCGATTCGGGCCGCCGGCAGGGCCGGGTCGATCGGGACGTATGCGGCGCCGGTCTTGAGCACCGCCAGGATCGCGGCGACGGCGCGGGCGGAGCGTTCCACGAGCAGTGCCACGCACTGGCCCGGCCCCACGCCGTGACGAACGAGCAAGTGCGCCAACCGGTTCGCGGCCTCGTCGAGTTCACGGTACGTCCATGAACACGCTCCGTCGGTGACGGCCACCGCCTCCGGGGTGCGCGCGACGTGCTCGGCGAATACCCCGGGGATCGACGCGGGTGTGTGCCCCTTGCGCGTCAGCGCCGCCCGGTTACCGATCGCGTCGAGGCGCGCATGCTCACCGGCACCGAGCACATCGATCGACGACAACCGCGCGGCCGGGTCGGCGGTGATGGCCGTCAGCACCCGGTGCAACCGGGTGACCAGCGCTTCGATGGTCGCGGTGTCGAACACGTCGGTACGGAACTCCACCGCGCCGCCGAGCCCCGCGGGCTGGCCGTCATCGGTCCAGCGTTCCGCCAACGACCACGCGAGATCCATTCGGGCGGTGCGGGTGTCGACCGGCACGGGCGTGACCCGCACGTCGCCGAGGCTCAGCTCGGCGGAATCGGTGTTCTGCCAGGCCAGCATGACCTGTACCAGCGGATGGTGCGCCAGGCTGCGGGTCGGGTTGATCCGCTCCACGAGTACCTCGAAGGGCACATCCTGATGTTCGTAGGCGGCCAGGCTGCGCGCGCGAACGTGCGCCAGCACCTCTGCGACGGTGGGATCACCGGCCAGGTCGACCCGCAGCACCAGGGTGTTGACGAAGAACCCGACCACGTCGTCGAGGGCCGGGTCGCGCCGCCCGGCGATCGGGAAGCCCACCGCCACATCGGAACTCGCGGTGATCCTGGCCAGCAGCACCGCCAGGGCGGCCTGCACCACCATGAAGCTCGTGGCGTTGTGCGCCATGGCCGTCGCGCGCACCCGCTGCTGCAACTCCGCCGGCCAGTCCACCGCCACGCTGGCCCCGCCGAAGTCGGCCACCAACGGATAGGGCCGGTCGGTCGGCAGTTCCAGACGCTCGGGCATTCCGGCCAGGGTGTGTTCCCAATACCGCAACTGCCCGGCGATCATGCTGTGCGGGTCCTGCAATTCGCCGAATTGCGCGCGCTGCCACAGCGTGTAGTCGACATACTGCACGGGCAACGGTGCCCAGTCCGGGGCCTCGCCGGCCGCGCGGCTGGCATAGGCCTCGCCCAGATCGCGCACCAGCGGCGTCAGCGACCACCCGTCGGCGGCGATGTGATGCAGCACGGCCACCAGCAGGTACTCGTTGTCGTTCAGCCGAAACAGCAACGCCCGCAACGGGAGTTCGGTGGCCAAGTCGAAGCGGTGGCCGACCACGGTGTCGATGGCGTCGCCCAGCCGGCCGGCCGGCCACCCGCGCGCATCGCTGATCTGCCACCCGAAGTCGGCCTCGTCCGCCTCGACGACCAGCTGCTGCGGTATGCCCTCGCGCGCCGGGAACAGGGTCCGCAGGCTTTCGTGGCGGGCGACGACGTCGGCCAGCGCGGCGCCGAACGCCTCGCCGTCGAGGCGCCCGTGTAGTTGCAAGGCGATGGCCATGTTGTGCACCGGCGACGGCCCGTGCAATTGGCTGATGAACCACAACCGCGACTGGGCGAACGACAGCGGCACCACCGCCGGCCGGGCAGCGGCGACCAACGGCAGGCGCCCCGCCCCGTCGGCGCCAAGGCGGCCCGCCAATCGGCGGACGGTGGGCGCCTCGAAGAGGGCCCGGACGCCGAGGTGGACATCGAGACCGGCGTTGATCTCGGCCACCAGCCGCATGGCCGACAGCGAGTCGCCACCGAGATCGAAGAAGGAGTCATCGATTCCGACGCGGGCGATACCCAGGACGTGGGCGTAGATGTCGGCCATGGTCTGCTCGACGGCGGTGGTCGGGGCGCTGTACTGATCGCGGCCGTGATAGTCGGGTGCGGGCAGGGCGCGGGTGTCGAGTTTGCCGTTGGGAGTCAACGGCAGTGCCTCGACGGCCATCACCGCGGCGGGCATCATGTAGGCCGGCAACCGCTCGGCCAGCCGGGCGCGGACCCCGGCCGGATCGGCGGTGCCGGTGAGATAGCCGACGAGCCGCCTTTCACCGGACCGGTCCTCGCGGGCGATCACCGCCGCCTGCGTTACCCCATCCAATTGAGCCAGGGCGCTGTGTATTTCACCGAGCTCGACGCGATGCCCGCGGATCTTGACCTGCTCGTCGGCACGCCCCACATAGCGCAGCTGACCATCCGCGCCCCAGCGCACCAGGTCCCCGGTGCGATACATGCGCGCCCCGGACCCGCCGAACGGGCAGGCCACGAACCGCGATGCCGTCAAACCGGCCCGGCCCAGATAGCCGACGGCCACCCCGGCACCGGCCACGTACAGCTCGCCGACCACGCCGGCGGGCACCGGCCGCAGCCACGCGTCGAGCACGAAGAAGCCGAGATGCGCCAACGGCTTTCCGATGGGGCTGACGTGGCCGTCGATGTCGGCGTCGCAGATCTCCCGGAAGGAGGCGTGCACCGTCGTCTCGGTGATGCCGTACATGTTGATCAGCTGCGGGCGGCGCGGGTGGTTGTGCATCCATGTGCCCAGCCGCTGGGGAAGCAGCGCTTCGCCGCCGAAGACCACGGTCCGCGGGCCGAACTGGTCCGCCCGCCGCGGCACGTCGGCGCTCTGCAGGGCAAAGAAGGCGGACGGGGTCTGGCTGAGCACGCTGACGTCTTCGGCAATCAGCAAGGCGCGCAGCTCTTCCGGTGATCGCACCACGTCGTCCGGAACGATCAGCAGCCGTCCGCCCGAGAGCAGCGCGCCGAAGATCTCCCACACCGAGAAGTCGAAGGCCAGCGAATGGCATTGGCTCCACACGCCGGTCGGCGACGTCAGCCGGCCGGTCAGGGAGGCCAGCAGCTCGGTGACGTTGCGGTGGGTGACCGCCACACCCTTCGGGGTTCCGGTCGTGCCGGAGGTGTAGATGATGTAGGCGAGGTGGGCCGGTTCGGGCGCGGGCAAGGCGCTGACGGGTCGGCTGTCTGCGGCGGGCTCGTCGACGTCGATGACCGCGACGCCGCAGCCGTCGAGCCGCGTCCGCAGGGCCGCGGTGGTGATGGCGACGATGGGAGCGGCGTCGGTGAGCGTGAATCCGATCCGCTGCGCGGGCACCGCGGGGTCGATCGGCAGGTACGCCGCGCCGGTCTTGAGGACCGCCAGGATGGCGACGACGGCCCGCGCCGAGCGTTCCATCAGCAGCGCCACGCATTCACCGGGACCGGCGCCTTCGTCGATCAGCCGGTGCGCCAACCGGTTCGCGGACTCGTCGAGCTCGCGATAGGTCATCGACAGGTCGCAGGACGTCAGCGCCACCGCCAGCGGGTCGCGTGCCACCTGGTGGGCGAACAGCGCCGGAATCGAGGACGACCCGATGGCCGGTCGTGACAGCGCCGCGCGGTTACCGACGGCGTCGAGGCGCGCGTGCTCGTCGCCGTCGAGCAGATCGATCGACGACAGTCGCCGGGCGGGGTCGGCCGTCATCGCCGCCAGTACCCGCTGCAGGCGTTCGATCAGCGTCTCGACGGTGGCGGTGTCGAACACGTCGGTGCGGAATTCCACCGCGCCGGCGATCCCGGCGGGCTGGCCGCCATCGGTCCAGCGTTCGGCCAACGACCAGGCCAAATCGGTTCGGGCGGTGCGGGTGTCGACGGCCAGCGGGATGACGCGCAGGTCGCCGAGGCTCAGGTCCGTCGGCTCGTGGTTTTGCCAGGCCAGCATGACCTGGACCAAGGGATGGTGTGCCAGGCTGCGGGTGGGGTTGAGCCGCTCGACCAGCGCCTCGAAGGGCACATCCTGGTGCTCGTAGGCGGCCAGGCTGCGCCGGCGAACCTGTGCGAGCAGTTCGGCGACGGTGGGGTCCGAACCGACGTCGACCCGCAGCACTAGGGTGTTGACGAAGAACCCGACCACGTCGTCGAGGGCGGGGTCGCGCCGGCCGGCGATCGGGAAGCCCACCGCCACATCGCAACTCGCGCTGACTTTGGCCAGCAGCACCGCCAGGGCGGCCTGCACCACCATGAAGCTCGTCGCGTTGTGCGCCATGGCCGTCGCGCGCACCCGCTGCTGCAGCTCGGCCGGCCACTGCACGGCCACGCTGGCCCCGCGGTAGTCGGCGACCACCGGATACGGCCGGTCGGTGGGCAACTCGAGGCGTTCGGGCAGCCCGGCCAGCGCCTGCTCCCAGTACGCCAGCTGCTTCGCGATCGGGCTGTCCGGATCTTCCAGATCGCCGAATTGGGCGCGCTGCCATAGCGTGTAGTCGGCGTATTGCACCGGCAACGGCGTCCAGTCCGGGGCGTTACCGGCCGCACGGCTGGCATAGGCCAGCGCCAAATCGCTCACCAGCGGGGCCAGCGAGCCCCCGTCCGCGGCGATGTGGTGCACCACGGCCACCAGGACGTGCCGCTCGTCGTCGAGGCGGAAAAGCCGGGCGCGCAAGGGGATTTCGGTGGCCAGGTCGAACGTGTGCCGCGCCGTGTCGCGGATGGCGTCGTCCAGGCGTGCCGGTGACCAGCCCGTGGCGTCGACCGCCTGCCATGGGACATCGGCGCGCTCCGGGGGCAGCACGACCTGGCGCGGGATGCCCTCGGCGGCGGGGAACACCGTGCGCAGGCTCTCGTGGCGCGCCACTACGTCTCGCAGTGCCGCCGCGAGCGCGCCGGCATCGAGGTGCCCGCTGAGCCGCAGGGCCGCCGCCATGTTGTACACCGGTGACGGGCCATGCAACTGGTCGATGAACCAGAGCCGCGATTGCGCGAACGACAGCGGCAGCACCGGCGGCCGCTGATGGGCCACCACGCCGTCGAGCCTGCCCCCGCCCGCGTGCACGCGCGCGGCCAACCGGCCAACGGTGGGCGTCTCGAACAACATTCGCACCCCGATGCCGGCGTCGAGGGTGGTGTTGATCGTGGCGATCACCCGCATCGCCGACAGCGAGTCGCCGCCTAGATCGAAGAACGACTCGTCCACCCCGACCCGCTCGAGCCCCAAGACCCGGGCGTAGATGCCGGCCAGGATTTCCTCGACCGCGGTGGACGGGGCCCGGTATTCACCGGCCGTGTATTCGGGCGCCGGGAGCGCGCGGGTGTCGAGCTTGCCGTTGGGCGTCAGCGGCAGTGCCTCGACGGCCATCACCGCGGCGGGCACCATGTAGGCCGGCAACCGCTCGGCCAGCCGGGCGCGGACCCCGGCCGGATCGGCGGTGCCGGTGAGATAGCCGACGAGCCGCCTTTCACCGGGCCGGTCCTCGCGGGCGATCACCGCCGCCTGCGTTACCCCATCCAATTGAGCCAGGGCGCTGTGTATTTCACCGAGCTCGACGCGATGGCCGCGGATCTTGACCTGCTCGTCGGCACGCCCCACATAGCGCAGCTGACCGTCCGCGTCCCAGCGCACCAGGTCCCCGGTGCGATACATGCGCGCCCCGGACCCGCCGAACGGGCAGGCCACGAACCGCGATGCCGTCAAACCGGCCCGGCGGGCATAGCCGACGGCCACCCCGGCACCGGCCACGTACAGCTCGCCGACCACGCCGGCGGGCACCGGCCGCAGCCACGCGTCGAGCACGAACAGGGCGGCCCCGGCCACCGGTGCGCCGAGCGGCGGGCGGCCCGCGCCCGCGGCCAGCGGCGCACTGAGGGTCACGTCCACGGTGGTTTCGGTGGGACCGTAGGCGTTGATCATCACGCGTCCCGGGGCCCACCGGTCGGCGAGTGCGGCCGGGCAGGGTTCGCCGCCGATGATCAGCGCGGTGTTCAGTCCGTGCGGTGACAGCGCCGCCAGCGCCGACGGGGTTTGGCTGAGCACCGTGACGTTTTCGGCGATCAGCAAGGCGTGCAGCTCGTCCGGCGAGCGCGTCACCGGCTCGGGCACGATCACCAGTCGGCCCCCGCCGGCCAGCGCGCCCCAGATTTCCTGGATCGAGACGTCGAAGCCGTAGGAATGGCATTGCGACCACGTGCCGGCCTCGGGCAGTGCGGCGTGCAGTGACTCCAGCAGCCGCGCGACGTTGCGATGCGTGACGGCAACGCCTTTGGGAACGCCGGTGGTGCCCGAGGTGTAGATGATGTAGGCGACGTTCTCGGGCGCCGGCGCCGGTAACGCGGTGCTGGGGTGGTCTTGCGCGGCGGTGCCGTCGACGTCGATGACCGGCAGGCCGAACCCGGCAAGGCGCGAACGCAGGACGGTCGTGCTGAGCGCGATGGTCGGTGCGGCGTCGTCGATCATGAAGTGGATCCGGGATTCCGGGAGCGCCGGGTCGATGGGCAGGTACGCGGCGCCCGCTTTCAGGGTCGCCAGGATGGCCACGATCGCCTCGGCCGACCGGGGAAACAGCAGCGCGACACAGTGGCCCGGGCCGATGCCGTGGCCGACAAGCAGGTGCGCCAAGCGGTTCGACGCCTCGTCGAGCGCGCGATAGGTCATCGCGCGGCCCTCGAAGGTCACCGCGATCGCGTCAGGAGCGCGGATCACCTGTGCGGCGAACAGCGCAGGGAGCGACGCCGGTGCGTCCGCGCCCCCGGTCAACGCCGCCCGATTCCCCCACCGGGCAAGTCGCGCATGTTCCCGGCCGTCGAGGGCGTCCACCGACAGCACCGGCCGCGCCGGATCGACGGCCATAGCGACCAGCAGCCGGTGCAACCGCGCGGTCAGGCTGTCGATTTCGGCCGGGGCGAACACGTCGGTGTCGAATTCGACGCGCAGGCGCAGTTCTTCCCCGGGCGCGGCCTGCAACGACAGCGGGTAATGGTTGTATTCGTGGCTGGTGAATTCGGTAACGGTCAGGTCGTGCGTCGCCTTCAACGTCGTGGCGTCGACCGGATAGTTCTCGTACACCAGCAAGGTGTCGAACAGCTGGTCGTGCCCGGTGATGCGATGAATCTCGTTGAGCGCCAGGTGCTGGTGCTCCAGGGTGTCGTTGTGGGCCCGTTGCAGCTGACCCAGCAAGTCGGCGACGGTGGTCGCCGCCGTGACGCGGGCGCGCGCCGGCACGGTGTTGATCAGCAGACCCACCATGGATTCCGCGCCGGGCAGATCGGCCGGACGGCCCGAGACGGCGGCGCCGAAGGCGACGTCGCGTTGACCGGTCTGCCACATCAGCAGCTGCGCCCATGCGGCCTGCAGCACGGTGTTGACGGTGGTACGGCAGGAGCGGGCGAGTTCGCCTAGCGCATGGGTGGTTTCGGCCGTCAACCGCAGTGTGGCCACGGCGCGCGGCCCGAGCTCGACGCGACCCGCCGGGGCCACCAGGGTCGGGGTGTCGAAACCGTCGAGCGCATCGCGCCACGCCAGGCGCGCGGCGGCGACGTCCCGATCGGCCAGCCAGCTGACGAACCCGCGATACGGCAGCACCGTCGGCAAGCGAGAGCCGTAGTAGCAGGCGAAGATCTCTTGCAGCAGGATCGGCAGCGACCAGCCGTCCATCACGATGTGGTGGACGGTGAGGACGAACCGGTGTTCGGGGTCCGCGGTGCGGATCAGCGCGGCCCGCAACGGCGGTTCGTCACCGACGGTGCGCGCCGCGACGCGCTCGGCGGCGCACAGCCGTTGCACCTTCTCCTCGATGTCGCCGTCGCGGATCTCGACATGCTGACAGGCGAGGTCCGGGGCGGCGGGGATGATCTGCACCGGATCGTCGAAGTCGGAGCAGAATCGGGCGGCCAGGTTGGGGTGGCGGCGGACGACGGCATGCAGGGCCCGATGCAGTCGGTGCGGATCGAGGGCACCGCGCAGCGTGATGGTCAGCTGGACCGCGTACACGTCGGCGTCGCCTCGGCCCGCGGTCGCATGGAACAGCAGCCCCTGCTGCAGCGGGGTCAGCGGCAGGATGTCGGCGACGTCGTATTCCCGTTCCAGTTGGTCGATCTGGGGCTGGCTGAGCCGGGCCGGGATGATGTCGGACGGGGTCAAGCCGCCGCCGCCGCGCCGCACCAGGGCGCAGATCCCCGACAGCGCCTCAAACCACAACCGGCTCAAGCGGGTTGCCTCGCCGTGGGTCAGCGCCGAGGGTGCCCACGTCCAGTTCGCCTGCAGATGGGGTCCGTCGTTGGAGTCCATGGTGCCCGCATTGAGCTCCAGCGTGTGCGGCAACGGCAGCGCCGGCGCCGCGGCCGCCGCGCTCAGCGACGGACCGTTCGGGCTCAGTCGCCACAAGTCGCCGGACAACTCCGCGGTTCCGCCGCCGAGCCGGCCCAGATAGTTGAACCCGATCACCGGATCCGGACCTTCCAGTCCCGCTTCGGGATTCAGATAGCGCAGCAGCCCGTAGGTCAGTCCGTCCGGGTGCGCGCGCAGTTGCTCCTTGGCGTCCTTGATCAGCCCGCTCAGCGCGGCGTCACCGGCCACCACACGGCCCCAGTCCAGACCGGGAACGTTCAGGGCGACCGGGTGTTTGGCGGTGAACCACCCCACGGTGCGCGACAGATCCACGGAGGGGCCCAGCTCTTCACTGCGCCCATGGCCCTCGACGTCGATCCCGAGGGGCCCCGCCGCACCCAAGAACTCGGTGATCGCCATCCCGAAGGCGATCAGCAGGATGTCTTGCACCCCAGCGTGAAACGCCGCGGGCACCTCGCCGAGCAGCAGCCGGGTCGTCTCGACGTCCAGCGACGCCGATAGCTGCCCCGCCGTCGCGAACGTGTCCTCCGGCCGCACCGCCGGCAGCACGGCCGGCGTCTCTTCGATGCGCCGCCAGGCCCCAGCCTGGTCGAGCACCGCCGCGCTGCGGGCGTGGTCGGACAGCAGCGACGACCAGCGGGCGAACGAGGTCCCGCCCGCGGGCAGTTCGATGGGCTGGCCGCGGTGATGCTGCGCCCAGGCGATGTTGAGGTCCTCGATCAGGGTCCGCCAGGACACGGCATCGACGGCCAGATGGTGAACGATCAACGCCAATTCGTTTGTCGCGCAGGCCCATACCGCGCTAAGCAGCACACCGGCGCCGGGGTTCAGTCGGGACCGGGCCTGGCTCAGCGCGGCCTCAGAGAGCACGTCGACGGTCCGCAAACAGGCGCGGGCGTCCACCGCACCCACCTCGGGCACCTGCATGGACCAACCGCCCGCGCCGTCGTCGTCGACGCAGAGCCGCAGCATCGGATGCCGGTCCAGCAATGCCTGCAGGACCACCGCTACGTCGGCGTGGCCCACGCCCGCCGGCGCCGCCAGCACCATGGTCTGGTTGAACTGCTCGACGGGACCGTCCATATTCTGCAGCCACCGCATGATCGGGGTGGCCACCATCGGCCCGGTCCCGGCGTCGGCCGCGTCGTCCTCGGCGGAGACGAGCGTGACGACCCGGGCCAGCCGCGCCACGGTCTGTTCGACGAAAATGTCACGCGGCCGGCACATTACGCCGGCGGCGCGGGCCCGGGCAACCACCTGCATCGACAAGATGCTGTCACCGCCCAGATCGAAGAACGAATCGTCCACCCCGACCCGTTCGACCCCGAGGGCCTGGGCGTAGATGCCGGCGAGGATCTCCTCGATCGCGTCGGCCGGGGCGCGGTAGGCGTTCGAGCCGTAATCCGGGGCGGGCAGGGCGCGGGTATCGAGTTTGCCATTGACGGTCAGCGGCAGCGCGTCGAGCGTCACAACCGCGGCGGGCACCATGTAGGCCGGCAGCCGCTCGGCGAGGCGCGACCGCACTTCGGCCGGGTCCGCCGTTCCGGTGACGTATCCGACCAGCTGCACGGTCGCGGGGTGGTCTTCGCGGGCGATCACCGCCGCTTGCTCGATGCCGTCCAATTCGGTGAGCGCGGAATGTATTTCGCCGAGTTCAATGCGGTAGCCGCGGATCTTGACCTGCTCGTCGGCGCGCCCGAGGTATTCGAGTTGCTCGTCGGCGCCCCAGCGCACCAGGTCGCCGGTGCGATACATGCGCGCGCCGAACCCGCCGAACGGGCAGGCGACGAACCGCGATGACGTCAATCCGGACCGGCCTAGATAGCCTGCGGTGACCCCGCGGCCGGCGATGTACAACTCCCCCACCACCCCGGACGGCACGGGCCGCAACCAGTGATCCAGCACGAACAGCGCGGCGCCGGGCACCGGCGAACCGATCGGCACCACGTCGAGATTGGCTGTCAGCGGCGCGGTCATCGCCGCGTACATCGTGGTCTCCGTCGGGCCGTATTGATTGATCATCACCCGACCGGGCGCCCACCGATCCATCACCTCGACCGGGCACGGTTCGCCGCCGACGATCAGCGCCACCGATTCCAGCCCGTCGGACGCCAGCGCCGCCACCGCCGATGGGGTCTGGCTCAACACCTGGACGCCTTCGGCAATCAGCAAGGCGCGCAGGTCTTCTGGAGACCGGACCACCGGATCGGGGACGACGACGAGGCGCCCGCCTCGCAGCAGCGACCCGAAGAGTTCCCAGACGGAGAAGTCGAAGGCCAGGGAATGGCAGTGGCTCCACACGTGGCCCAGACCGAGCTGGGCATCCAGCGACAGCAACAGTTGGGTGACGTTGTGGTGGGTGACCGCGACACCCTTGGGGGCGCCCGTGGTCCCCGAGGTGTAGATGATGTACGCGATGTTGTCCGCCGCCGGCGCCGGCAGCCCGGTGGTGGGCTGGACGCGCACGGCGGGATCGTCGATGTCGATGACCGGTACGGACCGGGGCAGGTGGGCTCGGGCCTCGGCCGTGCTGATCATCGCGATCGGCGCGGCATCGGTGAGCATGAATTCGATGCGGGCCGACGGTAGCGCGGGGTCGATCGGCACGTACGCCGCGCCGGTCTTCAGCACGGCCATGATCGCCACGATCGCCTCGGCCGACCGCGGGATCGCCACCGCCACCCGCTGGCCGGGGCCCGCGCCGCGGCCAATGAGCAAGCGGGCCAGTTGGTTCGCCGAGGCGTCGATCTCGTGGTAGGTGAACGACCGCTGGCCGCAGGTGATCGCTACCGCCCCGGGCGCGCGGGACACCTGTTCGTCGAAGAGCGCGGGGATGGACACCGGGCCGGTCTCCGGCTGGGTCAGCACGGCGCGGTTCCCGATCGCATCGAGGCGGGCGTGCTCCGAGCCGGCGAGCAGGTCGATCGTTGACAGCGCCCGGGCGGGATCGGTGGTCATGGCCGAAAGCACCTGCCGCAGTCGCGCGATAAGTGTCTCGATGCTCGACGCGTCGTAGACGTCGGTGCGGAATTCCACCGTTCCGCCGATGCCGGCGGCCCGGCCGTCCTCGTCCCAGCTTTCGGCGAGCGAGAAGACCAGATCCATCCGGGCCACCTGGGTCTCCAGCGGCACGGGCGTGACCTGCACGTCGCCCAGGCTCAGGTCGACGGGTTCGTTGTTCTGCCAGGCCAACATCACCTGGACCAGCGGGTGGTGGGCCAGGCTGCGGGTGGGGTTGAGCCTTTCGACGAGCACTTCGAAGGGGACGTCTTGGTGTTCGTAGGCCGCCAGGCTGCGTTGCCGCACCCCGGCCAGCAGTTCGGCGACGCTGGGATCGCCGCCGAGATCGATGCGCAACACCAGGGTGTTGACGAAGAACCCGACGACGTCGTCCAGAGCCGGGTCGCGCCGGCCGGCGATCGGGAAGCCCACGGCGACATCGGAACTGGCGCTCAGGGTGGACAGCAGCACAGCCAGGGCGGCCTGCACGACCATGAAACTGGTGGCGTTGTGGGCCCGGGCTAGGTCGGCGATGTGCTGCTGAAGTTCGGCAGGCCATTGCACGGCCACACTGGCCCCGCGGTGATCGGCCACCAAGGGATACGGCCGGTCCGTGGGCAGCTCGAGATGTTCCGGTAACCCGGCAAGGCTTCGTTCCCAGTAGGCGAGCTGCGCGGCGATGGGGCTGTGCGGGTCTTCGAGGTCGCCGAATTGGGCGCGCTGCCATAGCGTGTAGTCGACGTATTGCACGGGCAGGGGTGCCCACTGGGGGGCTCGGCCGGACGACCTGCTGGCGTAGGCCGTTCCGAGATCGCGCACCAGCGGGGTCAGGGACCACCCGTCGGCGGCGATGTGATGCACCACCGCCACCAGGACGTGCTCACGGTCGCTGGTGCGGAAAAGCCATGCCCGCAAGGGTAATTCGTTGGCGAGGTCAAACGTGTAACGCGCGGCCTCGTGGGTGGCCTCGGCCAGCCAGGAGGCGGGCCACCGGCTGGCATCGATGACCTGCCAGCCGGCCTCGCTGCGTTCGGGCGGCAGGACCACCTGTTGGGGTGTGCCTTCGGGCGCGACGAACAGTGTGCGCAGGCTTTCGTGGCGGGTCACCACGTCGTCCAGGGCGGCGCCCATCGCCTCGGCATCCACCGGCCCGCTCAGCTTCAGCGCGACCGCCATGTTGTACACCGGCGACGGACCCTGGAATTGGTCGATGAACCACAGGCGGGATTGGGCGAACGACAAGGGCACCAGGGCCGGCCGTTCGGCGGCTACCAATCGGTCGGTGCGACCGACGCCGGCCTCCACGTGGGGCGCCAGTTGTGTGATGGTGGGTGCTTCGAATAGGGATCGGACGTTGAGGTCGGCGTCGAGTTCTGCGTTGAGGGCGGAGACGAGCCGCATGGCCGAGAGCGAGTCACCGCCGAGGTCGAAGAAGGAGTCCTCCACGCCGACGCGCTCGATACCCAAGATCTGGGCATAGACGCCGGCCAGGATTTCTTCGAGAGCGGTCTGCGGCGCCCGATACCCCTGACCCTGATAGTCCGGGGCGGGCAGGGCGCGGGTGTCGAGCTTGCCGTTAAGCGTCAACGGCAACGCCTCAAGGACCACCACCGCGGCGGGCACCATGTATGGAGGGAGCCGCTGACCCAACCGGGCCCGAATGTCGGCGGGGTCAGCGGCTCCAGTCACATAGCCGACGAGACGCCGCTCGCCGACACGATCTTCACGCACGACGACCGCGGCCTGCGCCACGCCGTCCAATGCAGTTAACGCGGTGCGGATTTCGCCCAACTCGATGCGATACCCACGCACCTTGACCTGCTCATCAGCACGCCCCACATACCGCAGCTGCCCATCAGCCCCCCACCGCACCAGATCCCCGGTCCGATACATCCGGGCACCCGCGACCCACGGGCAGGCCACAAACCGCGACGCCGATAACCCCGGGCGACCCCAATACCCGACGCCGACGCCGTCACCGGCAACATAGAGCTCCCCCACCACGCCGACCGGCACCGGGCGCAACCACCCATCCAGCACGAAAAACGCCGCATGGGTGACCGGTGCACCGATCGGCGGCG
Source organism: Mycobacterium sp. NGS33 (assembly GCF_059812885.1). Lineage (NCBI taxonomy): Bacteria > Bacillati > Actinomycetota > Actinomycetes > Mycobacteriales > Mycobacteriaceae > Mycobacterium > Mycobacterium sp. NGS33. The sequence continues at coordinate 230,351 of NZ_JCALDN010000001.1, forward strand.
CACCCGGCCCGGGCGACAGTGGCACGCTCTTGCTCGCCCACATGGTGGTTTCGGTGGGCCCGTAGACGTTGACCATCACCCGCCCCGGCGCCCAACGCTCCACCAACTCCGGCGGACACGGCTCGGCCCCCACCACCAACGCCGCGCAATCCAAACCCTCGGTAGGCAGCAACCCCGCCGCCGACGGGGTCTGGGTCAACACCGTCACACCCTCACGCACCAACAACGCGTGAAACTCCTGCGGCGAGCGGGCCACCACCTCGGGCACCACCACCAACCGCCCCCCATGCAGCAGCGCACCCCAGATCTCCCACACCGAAAAGTCAAACGCATACGAATGACACTGCGTCCACACCTGCGCAGCCGACAGGACAAAACCCAGATCCAGGCCATCGAACAGCTGCGTGACGTTACGATGCGTCACCGCAACACCTTTGGGCACACCCGTGGTCCCCGACGTATAAATCACATGCGCCACATCACCCGCCAACGGCCCCGGCGGCGCCGCGCTCGACTGCACAGCCACCGCCGAATCATCAACGTCGATGACCACCCCAGCGAACCCGTCCAACCGCTCGACCAGATCAGCCGTGGTGACCGCGACGCGCGCCGCGGCGTCGGACAGCATGAATTCCACCCGCGCACCGGGCAACCCCGGATCGATCGGCAGATACGCCGCCCCGGACTTGAGCACCGCCAGGATCGCCACGATCGCCTCGACCGAGCGCGACAACAACACCGCGACAACCCCACCCCGACCAACACCACACCCAACCAACAAGTGCGCCAACCGATTAGCCGCCTCATCGAGCTCCCGATACGTCAGCGACCGACCCCCACACACCACCGCCACCGCATCCGGGGTACGCCCCACCTGCCCGACAAACACCTCCACCACCGACACCGGCACCACCGAACGACCCAACCCCGACACATTGCCCCACACACCAAGCCGCACACACTCAACCTCATCCACCACATCCAGCGCCCTCAGCCGCCGGGTGGGGTCGGCCGTCATCGCGATCAGGAGCCGCTGCAGCAGTTCCGCAAGGTCGGGGGCGTCGAGGCCGGACCAGGGTGCCCACCTGCCCGCCGTGCTGAGGAAGAGCTCGTCGCCGTCGCTGGTGAAGATGAGGCCGAAGCCGTCCGCCTGACCGGAATTCGTGTAGGACGCCGAGGCGGTGACCCCACCGAAGGGCAACGTGAACGCCGACGGGATGAAGTTGACGCTGACCCGCTCCGGCGACTTCGTCAGGCCGCGGACCTTGCGCTCGAGAGCGTGCACCGGGAATCGCTGGTGCACTACCGCCTCGTCGATGCGCGCCTCGACGTGTTTGCAGAAATCGGCGACCGTCGATTCCGGTGCGGTCGTGAACACCAGCGGCACGACGCCGGCGACCATCCCGGGCAGCGTCTTGAGTTCCGGGCGCACGCGCCGGCTGACCGGGAAATCGAGGACCACGTCGGGGCCGTCGGGGCACCACCCACGGACCAACAGGGCACAGGCCGCGGTGATGACCGATGTCTGGGATACGCCCCACACGTCGGAGAACCGGTGCACCCGGCGCATTACCGCGGCGTCCAGCGCCACCGGAGCCGACGGCCACGGGTCACGCTCCCCCGCGCCGACGGGCACGGGCTGGCCGTCGCGGTCCGGGGGCAGGTTCGCCAGCCAGTACGCCTCGTCATCCCGGTAATCGGCGGAGGCCTCGTAGTGGGATTCGCAGTCGACCAGGTCGCGCAATGAACCGAAGACGGCCGTCGGGATCGGTCCGGCGGACACGATCGCGGAGTAGATGGAGGCGATGCGATGGCCGACCAGCCCGACGCCGGTCCCGTCGATGACGATGTGATGGCAGCAGGCGAACAGGAAGTATTCGTCGCGCCGGGTCTGAAACAGGACGAACTTGAACAGCGGACCGGTCAGCGGCATGGGCGTTCGCTGGATGGTCAGCGCTCTGCGCCGGGCCTCTTCGACCGGCTCGGGCGAGTCGATGAGATTGTCGAACGTCAGCTCGACGTTCGGGTCGTCGATCGTGCGCTGGAAGACCGCGCCGTCGACCTCGAAGAAGGCGACCCTGGTCGGTTCCGCTTCTTGGACGGCTTGCCGGATCGCCCACTGCAGGGCGTCGCGCTGGACCGGGCCGTTGATCCGCACGAACAACCCCAGCTGCCACTCCGTGTTGGAGTGACCCGTCTGCTGCGCAAGCCAGAGGTCTAGCTGTCCGCGAGTGAGCGGAAGCGCCCGGCCGTCAAGCTCCATCCATCTCCCCAACCACAGGGTGTTCCTTTCAACCCCCCGGTTGAGTGGAGCCGCTCGCGCAGGCATTCGGGCCGGAAACCGGTCCGCTGCTGCTCGAGGTAGCCCCGCCTTCGGCGCGGTCAGCTTCGCGGCGCCACACCCGGCGATCGGGCGCAGCGTCGGCAAAGACCGACCGCAACCTTCGTTGCCGCTCGTCGTTGGCCGGAGCGACAGGGCTGGGCGGTGCCGACGGTGGAACGGTCGACGCTCACCCACTCCGAAGACGCCGTAGTCAACATGAGTGCAACAGTTCGAAAATTTAGTAGAGGACTACCCCGTTAGTCCAGGGTTATACAAACTTAATGTCCTGTGAATTGCCAAAATAATATATTTCACTCAAGGCAAGGGTCTTGATACATACCTCCAGTACTGGTTAAGATGGTCGCAGCAACGTACGGTATGGCATGTTTCGGGGGGTTTCGGCGTTGGTCGCCACGCATTGCGGCATGGATCTTTATCGCCGCGTTATCGGCGGCCGGACCCCCGCCGCCTGTGCCCGACCATCACAACGAATTGCGCATCACACCAAAGCGGCGTGGCCCCGGTGGACCACGCCGCTTTCGAGCTCCCCGAAGGGATTACAGCAAACCGAGCAGTTGCAGGTCGGTGACGTACTTGACGATCACCGGCGCGCTGACATGCGGGATGTCGTTGTCGGAACCGACCTTCGCTTCTTGCACGGCGGCCCGGAAGCGGTCCGTCGACGCGAAGGCGCCCCGGGCCGGCTCGGCGGGCTGCAGGTTCTTCGGGTCGCGCAGCAGCAACATCAGCATCTGCAGCACCGAGTTCTGCCGCTGCCGTTCCGGCAGGCCGCGCAGGCCGGTCTCGAAGCGCTGCAGCCACTCGCCGAAGTCGTTGACGCGTTCGATGGGGTAGCCCGCTTCGATCAGCCAGTCGACGTACTCGTCGAGGCCGATGCCGTCGTCGTGCGGGTTCATCACGTGGTACGTCTCGAACCCGTCCATCACCTGGGCGCCCAGTTTGGCGATCGCCTCGGCGACGAACTCGACGGGCAGGCCGTCGAAGTGCGCGCGCTGCCGGTTGCCGTCGGCATCGAGCTGATAGAACGACTTGGGCGCGGTGCCGGTGGCCACGACGCTCAGGATCATCCGGGTGAAGATGTCCGCGACGTTGAGCTGACCGGCGTAGCTGGTGTCGGCCAGGATCATGTCGGAGCGGAACACCGAGACCGGCAGGCCGCACAGGTCGTGGGCCTCGCGCAGCAGGACCTCGCCCGCCCACTTGCTGTTGCCGTACCCGTTGGCGTAGCCGCCGTCGATGACGCGGGTGGCGCTGATGACCCGGATGTCGGCATCCTCGGTGAACGCCGCCGGGTCGATCTGGCGGCCCACGTCTGAAGTCGACACGTACGCGTACGGCTTCTTCTTCGTGGTGAGCGCCAACCGGATCAGCTCGGCCGTGCCCCCGACGTTGGGGGTGAACAGTTCGTTGTAGGGCAGGACGCCGTTGACCACGGCCGCGGAGTCGACGATCAGGTCGACGGTGTCGGCCAGCCGCTGCCAGGTCTGTTCGTCCAGGCCCAGGTTGGCCTGGCCCTTGTCGCCGGCGACGACCTCGAGGTGCTCTTCGGCCAATTCCTGGAAGTGCTGCAGCAATTCCGGGTCTCCGCTGTTGAAGGTCTTCTCCAACCGCAGCCACGCGTCCTCGTCGGACTTGGCCCGCACCAGGCAGATCAGCTTGCCGCCCACGACTTCCAGCTGCTCGAGCCATTCCAGCACCAGGTAGCGACCCAGGAAACCGGTCGCCCCGGTCAGCAGGACCGTCCGGACCTCGGCGCTCGGGCCGGGCAGCGTCGGCGCGGTCGACAACGTCGTCGCGTCGATGAACTTGTCGAGGGTGAGGTCGCGGGCGTGGACCTCCTTCGCGTCGGCGCCGTGCACCGCGGCAAAGCCGGGTCCGGCGGCGCCCTCGGTGTCGGCCCCGCTGGTGATCCGCTGGCTCAGGCTGCGGACCGACTGCGAGTCGAACAGGGTGCGCACCGACAGCGCGCCATCGACGGCGGTGTTGATCTCGGCGATCACCCGCATCGCGGACAGCGAGTCCCCGCCCAGCTCGAAGAAGGAGTCCTCGACCGACACCCGTTCCATCCCGAGGACGCGGGCGAAGATGTCGGCGACGATCTCTTCGGTGGGGTCGGACGGCGCGACGTACTCGCCGCCGCGCTTCTGGTACTCCGGTGCGGGCAGGGCACGCCGGTCCAGCTTGCCGTTGACCGTCAACGGCAGCGCGTCCAGCACCACCACCGCGGCCGGCACCATGTAGGCGGGCAGCCGGTCGGCCAGCTGGATGCGGATGCCGACCGGGTCGGCGGTTCCGGTGATGTAGCCAACCAGGCGCTTGTCGCCGGGGCGGTCCTCGCGGGCGATCACCGCCGCCTGCTCGACGCCGTCCAGCGCGGCCAGGGCGGCCTGGACCTCACCGAGCTCGATGCGGTAGCCGCGCAGCTTGACCTGCTCGTCGGCGCGGCCGAGGTACTCGAGCTGACCGTCGCGGCCCCACCGGACCAGGTCGCCGGTGCGGTACATCCGCGAACCCGGGCCGCCGAACGGGCAGGCGACGAAGCGTCCCGCCGTCAGGCCGGGCCGGCGCGAATACCCGGTCGCCACACCATGACCGGCGATGTACAGCTCGCCGACGACGCCCTCGGGCGCCGGGCGCAGCCACCGGTCCAGCACGAACAGCGCGGCGCGGGGCACCGGCGAACCGATGGGCGCCGATCCGGTTCCGCTCTTCAGCGGCGCGCTCATGGCCGCGTAGACCGTGGCCTCGGTCGGGCCGTACGCGTTGATCATGACGCGTCCCGGCGCCCACCGATCGACGACCTCGACCGGGCAGGCCTCACCGGCCACCACCAGCGCCGTCGACTCCAGGCCCTCCGGCGAGAGCATGCCCACCGCCGACGGCGTCTGGCTCAGCACGGTGACCTGTTCGGAGACCAGCAGCGCGTGCAGCTCGTCGGGCGCGGCCGCGACCGACTCGGGCACCACGACCAGGCGTCCGCCGTGCAGCAGCGCGCCCCAGATCTCGTGCACCGAGACGTCGAACACCAGTGAGTGCCACTGCGCCCACACCCCGCCCTGCGGGAGGTCGGCGTGCAGCGTCTCCACCAGCTGGGCGACGTTGGCGTGCGTGACGGCCACACCCTTCGGGACGCCGGTGGTTCCGGACGTGTAGATGACGTAGGCGATGTTGTCCGACGCCGGTATCGGCAGCGCCGTCGCGGGCTGGGTGGCCAGCGCCGGGTCGTCGACATCGATCACCGTCGGGCCGCAGCCCGCCACCCGCTCCCGCAGAGCCGCGGTCGTGACCACGGCGACCGGCTCGGCGTCGGTGAGCAGGAATTCGATCCGGGCGGCCGGCAGCGCCGGGTCGATCGGCAGGTAGGCCGCCCCGGTCTTCAGCACCGCGAGGATGGCGACGATCGCGTCGGCGGATCGCGAGAACAGCAGCGCGACCCGCTCGCCCGGCCCGGCGCCCTCTTCGGTCAGCAGGTGCGCCATCCGGTTGGCGGCCTCGTCGAGCTCCCGGTACGTCATCGTGCTGCCGCCGAAGGTCAGCGCCGGCGCGTCCGGGGCGCTGGCCACCTGGGCGGCGAACATCGCCGGGATCGACTTCGCGGGCGCCGGCTGGCTCAACACCGCACGGTTGCCGCGCTCGTCGAGCCAGGCGTGCTCGTGCTCGTCGACGACGTCCAGCGACATCAGCCGTCGGGTCGGGTCGGCCGTCATCTCCGACAGCACCCGCTGGAACCTCTCGGTCAGCTTTTCGATGCCGGCGGCGTCGAACACGTCGGTGTCGAATTCGACGCGCAGGCCCAGTTCCCGGCCCGGCAGCGCCATCACCGACAGCGGGTAGTGGTTGTACTCGCGGTTGGTGACATCGGTGATGGCCAACTCGTGGAAGCCCAACGGCACGCTGGTGTCGATCGGGTAGTTCTCGTACAAGAACAAGGTGTCGAACAGCGCGTCGTGGCCGGTGACGTGGTGGATGTCGCTCAGCGCCAGGTGCTCGTGTTCGAGGGTGTCGTTGTGGTGCTGCTGCAGCTGGTCCAGCACGTCGGCGACGGTGGTCTCCGAGGTGATGCTGGCCCGGACCGGAACGGTGTTGATCAGCAGGCCCACCATGGACTCGGCGCCGACCAGGTCGGCCGGCCGGCCCGACACCGCGGTGCCGAACGCGACGTCATGCTGGCCGGTCAGCCGCATCAGCAACTGTGCCCACGCGGCCTGCAGCACGGTGTTGACGGTGGTGTGGCAGGTGCGGGCCAGCTCGCCCAGGGCGCGCGTGGTCTCCGCGGACAGCCGGTAGGACTCCACGGCCCGCCGGCCGAGCCGCATCCGGCCGGCCGGTCCCACCAGGGTGGGGGTGTCGAACCCGTCGAGCACCTGGCGCCACGCCGCCTGCGCGGCGGCACGGTCCTGGCTGGCCAGCCAGGTCAGGTAGCTGCGGTAGGTCGCCGGCGCGGGCAGCTGGTCGCCGTAGTAGCTGGCGAGGATCTCGCGGAGCAGGATGGGCAGCGACCAGCCGTCCATCACGATGTGGTGGTTGGTCAGCACGAACCGGTACCTGTTGTCCGCGGTCCGGATCAGCGCGGCGCGGAACGCCGGCCGGTTGGCCAGATCGCTCACCGCGGCGCGTTCGGCGGCGCACAGCTCGTCGACCCGTTGCTCGGGGTCCAGGTCCTCGGCGCCCAGCTGGATGTACCGCCACGCCATGACCGGGTCGGCCGGGATGACCTGGACGGGCTCGCCGAACTGCGGGCAGAACCGGGCCGCCAGGTTGGGGTGGCGGTTGACCACGGTGTGCACGGCGTCGTGCAGGCGGTGCGAGTCCAGCTCGCCGGTCACGGTGATGCCGAGCTGCACCGCGTAGACGTCATCACCGGGGTCCTGCGCGAAGCTGGCGTGGAACAGCAGCCCCTGCTGCAGCGGGGTCAGCGGCAGGATGTCGGCGACCTGGTGCTGCTTGCTCAGCTCGTCGATCTGGCGCTGGTTCAGCCGCGCGGGCGCGATGTCGGACGGGGTCAACCCGCCGCCACCGCCCTGCACGTGGGCGCAGATGCCGGTCAGGGCCTCGAACCACAGCTGGCTGAGCCGGCTGATCTGCTCGCGGTCCATCGCCGAGGCCGCCCACGTCCAGTTGGCGTGCAGGTGCGGGCCTTCCTCGGTGTCCATGGTGCCGGCGTTGAGGTCGACGGTGTGCATCAGCGGCATCGCGACGGCCGCGGCGGCGCCGCTCAGCGACAGGCTGTCGGGGCTGAGCCGCCACAACTCGCCGGGCAGGTCGGCGGCCGCGCCCAGCCGTCCCAGGTAGTTGAACCCGATCACCGGGTCGGATCCGCCCAGGTCGATGTCGGGGTTCAGGTAGCGCAGCAGGCCGTAGGTCAGCCCGTCGGGCAGGGCGCGCAGCTGCTCCTTGGTGGCCTTGACCGCCGCGCCCAGCGCGTCGTCGCCGGCCACCACCTTCGCCCAGTCCAGGCCGTCGACCGTCAGCGACACCGGGTACTTGGTGGTGAACCAGCCCACGGTGCGCGACAGGTCGACGCGCGGGCCCAGCTCTTCCTGCCGGCCGTGGCCCTCGACGTCGATGCCGATCGGCGTGCTGTCGCCGAGGAACTGCGTCCAGGCCATCCCGAACGCGATCAACAGGATGTCCTGCACCCCGGCGTGGAACGCCGCGGGCACCTCACCCAGCAGCAGGCGGGTCGTTTCGACGTCCAGCGACACCGACAGCTGCTCGGCCGTCTGGTAGGTGTCCTCCTCGGGGCGCACCGCCGGCAGCACGGCCGGGGTGGCGACGACCTCGCGCCAGGCGTCGGCCTGCGCGACGACCTCGGGGCTGAGTGCGTGCTCGGCGAGCAGCGAGGACCAGCGGGCGAACGAGGTCCCGCCGGCGGGCAGCGCCACCGGCTGGCCGCTGTGGTGCTGCGCCCAGGCGATGTTCAGGTCCTCGATCAGCGTCCGCCACGACACGCCGTCGACGGCCACGTGGTGGATGATCAGCGCCAACTGGCTTGTCTTGCTTGCCCAGACGGCGCTCACCATGATTCCCGCGCCCGGGTTCAGCCGGGACCGGGCCGCCACCAGGGTGGCGTCGGACAGTTCGTCGACCGACTGCAGGCAGTCGGCGGCCTGCACGGTGCCCGGTTCGGGCGCCTGCAGCGACCAGCCGCCCTCGCCGTCGTCCTCGACGCGCAGCCGCAGCATCGGGTGCCGGTCCAGCAGGGCCTGCAGCACGACGACGACGTCGTCGGAGGTGACGCCCGCGGGCGCGGCCAGCACCATGGTCTGGTTGAAGTCGTCGATCGGACCTTCGACGGTTTGCAGCCAGTGCATGATCGGGGTGGCCAGCACCGGCCCGATCCCCTCGTCGACCACGTCGTCCTCGTCGGCGCCGTCGGTGGCCACGCGGGCCAGCCGGGCGACGGTCTGCTCGACGAACACGTCGCGCGGGCGGCACATCACGCCGGCCGCCCGGGCCCGGGCCACCACCTGCATCGACAGGATGCTGTCCCCGCCGAGGTCGAAGAAGGAGTCGTCCACGCCGACCCGCTCCACACCCAGCACCTGGGCATAGATGCCGGCCAGGATCTCCTCGGTGTGGTTGCTCGGGGCGCGGTACTGGCCGCCGCGCTTGTGGTACTCGGGGGCGGGCAGGGCGCGCTTGTCCAGCTTGCCGTTGACCGTCAGGGGCAGGCTTTCCAGCACGACGACCGCGGCCGGCACCATGTAGGCCGGCAGCCGCTGGCCCAGCTGGGTGCGCAGCTCGGTCGGGTCGGCGGTCCCAGTGATGTAGCCGACCAGGCGCTTGTCGCCGGGGCGGTCCTCGCGGGCGATCACCGCCGCCTGCTCGACGCCGTCCAGCGCGGCCAGGGCCGACTGGATTTCGCCGAGTTCGATGCGGTAGCCGCGGATCTTGACCTGCTCGTCGGCGCGGCCCAGGTACTGCAGCTGGCCGTCGGCGCCCCAGCGGACCAGGTCACCGGTGCGGTACATGCGCGAGCCCGGCCCGCCGAAGGGGCAGGCGACGAAGCGCGAGGCCGTCAATCCGGACCGGCGGGCATAGCCGGTGGCGACGCCGCGCCCGGCCACGTACAACTCACCGACCACGCCTTCCGGCGCGGGCCGCAGCCACTTGTCCAGCACGAACAGCGCCGCCCCGGGAACCGGGGAGCCGATCGGCGGTGCCCCGGAGTCGCCCGCGAGCGGCGTGCTCATCGCGGCGTACACGGTGGCCTCGGTCGGGCCGTAGGCGTTGATCATGACGCGTCCCGGCGCCCAGCGGTCGACCACCTCGGCCGGGCAGGCCTCACCGGCCACCACCAGCGCCGTCGACTCCAGGCCCTCCGGCGAGAGCATGCCCACCGCCGACGGCGTCTGGCTCAGGACGTTGACCTTCTCGGCGACGAGCAGCGCGTGCAGCTCATCGGGCGAGCCGGCGACCGACTCGGGCACCACCACCAGGCGTCCGCCGTGCAGCAGCGCACCCCAGATCTCCCAGACGGAGACGTCGAAGACGAGCGAGTGCCACTGCGACCAGACCTTCCCTGGTCCGGTCGGCAGGTCGGCGTGCAGCGTCCGCAGGAACTCGGTCACGTTGCGGTGCGTGACGGCGACGCCCTTGGGGGTTCCCGTCGTGCCCGAGGTGTAGATCATGTACGCGATGTCGTCGGGCGCCGGGCCCGGCAGCTCGCTGCTGGGCTGGTCGTCGGCCGCGGCTTCGTCGACGTCGACGACGGGCAGGTCGAACCCGTCCAGCCGGCTGCGCAGGCTGGCCGTCGTCACCACCGCGATCGGCGTGGCGTCGCCGAGCATGAACTCCATGCGCGCCGACGGCAACGCCGGGTCGATCGGCAGGTAGGCGGCCCCGGTCTTGAGCACCGCGAGAATGGAGATGATCGCTTCGGCGGAACGGGAGAACAGCAGCGCGACGCACTCACCAGGGCGCGCGCCCTGCTCGGCCAGCAGGTGCGCCAGCCGGTTCGCGGCCTCATCGAGCTCGCGGTAGGTCAACGAGCGCTCACCGAAGGTCAGCGCCACGGCCTGAGGGTCGCGCGCCACGTGGGTCGCGAACACCTCGGGAATCGACGCCGGAGATTTGACCGGCTTCGTCAAGACCGCGCGGTTACCCCACTCATCGAGTCGGTCGTGCTCTCCGCCATCCAGCAGATCGATCGACAACAATCGCCGTCCCGCACCGACGGTCATGACTGCTCCTCCAAGTCCACGGTCATGGCTTCCAGCACCCGCCGAAATCGCTCAACAAGCTTTTCGATCCTCGCCTCGCCAAACACGTCTGTATCGAACTCGACGCGAAGACCTATTTCGTGGCCTGGCACGGCTTGCACCGAAAGCGGGTAGTGGTTGTATTCCCGATTCGTGAATCCACTAATAGTTAACTCGTCCACGGCCGATAGCGCGGCAGTATCGATGGGATAGTTCTCATACACGAACATTGTGTCGAAAATTTGGTCGTGTCCCGTTACACGATGGATTTCATTCAGTGCTAAATGCTGGTGGTCCAAGGTGTTGGTGTAGGCGCGTTGTAGCTGGTCAAGCAGGTCGGCGATGGTGGTTTCGGCGCCGATGGTGGCCCGCACTGGCACGGTGTTGATCAAAAGGCCCACCATCGCGTCGGAGCCGGCCAATTCCGTCGGACGGCCCGAAACCGCTGTGCCGAACACCACATCGTGCTGTCCCGTGAGCCACATCAGCAGCTGCGCCCATGCCGCCTGCAGCACCGTGCTGACCGTCGTACGGCACGAGCGGGCCAATTCGCCCAGCAGTCGACTGGTCTCCGCGGACACTCCGAACTCGGCCACGCCGCGCGGTCCGAGCCCCGTGCGGCCCGACGGCCCCACCAGCGTCGGGATCTCGAAACCCTCGAGCACCTCGCGCCACGCCGCCTGTGCGGCGGCCCGATCCTGCTCCGACAGCCAGGTGATGAAGCTGCGATACGGCACCGGCGCCGGTAGCCGCACGCCGAAATAGCTGGCAAAGATCTCTTGCAGCAGGAGCGGCTTCGACCAGCCGTCGAGCACGATGTGGTGGTTGGTGAGCACGAATCGGTAGGTGTTCTCCGCGGTGCGGATCAGGGCGCCCCGGAACGGCGGCTGCCCGGCCAGGTCGCAGACGGCGACGCGTTCGGCCGTGGACAACCGCTCCACCTGCTCGTCGATGTCGCCGCCGGCGTCCAGCTCGACGTATTGCCAGGCCAGCTCCGGGTCGGCCGAGAGGACCTGCACCGGCTCCCCGAAGTCCTCCGAGAAGCTGGCCACCACGTTGGGATGGCGGGTGATGACGGTGTGCACCGCCTGGCGTAGCCGTTCCGGGTCGATGGCGCCGGCGACCGAGATGTCGAGCTGCACCGCGTAGAGGTCTTCGGATTCTTCGCCGCCCTGGGCGGTGCCGGTGTGGAACAGCAGCCCCTGCTGCAGCGGTGTCAGTGGCAACACGTCGGCGATCCGGTACCGCTGCTGCAGTTCGTCGAGGTCGCGCTGGCTCAGCCGGGCGGGCGCGATGTCGGACGGGGTCAGCCCGCCGCCACCGTTGCGCACGTGCGCGCAGATGCCGGCGAGGGCGTCGAACCACAGCTCGCTGAGCCGGCTGATCTGCTTCTCGTCCAGCGCCGAGAGGGCCCACGTCCAGTTGGCCTGTAGGTGCGGGCCGTCCGCGGTGTCCATGGTGCCGGCGTTGAGCTCCACCGTGTGCGGCAACGGCAGCGCGACCGCGCCCGCCGCGCCGGCCAGCGCGAAGCTGTCCGGGTCCAGCTGCCACAGATCGGCGGACAGTTCGGCGGCCCCGCCGCCGAGCCGACCCAGGTAGTTGAACCCGATGACCGGATCCGGATCATCCAGTCCCGCTTCGGGATTCAGGTAGCGCAGCAGTCCGTAGGTCAAGCCGTCCGGCAGGGCGCGCAGTTGTTCCTTGGCGTCCTTGACCAGCCCGCCCAGCGCCGCGTCGCCGCCGACCACCTGGCCCCAGGACAGTCCCCCGACCCGCAACGACACCGGGTACTTCGCGGTGAACCAGCCGACGGTGCGGGACAGGTCCACCTGCGGGCCCAGCTCCTCGTTGCGTCCGTGGCCTTCCACGTCGATGGCGATCGGCGCGCCTGTGCCCACGAACTGGGTCCAGGCCAGACCGAACGCGATCAACAGAATGTCTTGCACGCCCGCGTGGAACGCCGCGGGCACCTCGCCCAGCAGCAGCCGCGTCGTCTCGACGTCCAGCGACGCCGAGAACTGCCCGGCCGTCACGTAGGTGTCCTCGGGCTGGGCCTGCGGCAACACCGCCGGGACGGCGGCCACCTGCCGCCACTCCTCCAGCCGTTCGACCACCTCGGGGCGCCGCGCGTAGTCATCCAGCAGTGACGACCACCGTGCGAACGAGGTGCCGCCCACCGGCAGCGCCACCGGCTGCCCGCTGTGGTGCTGCGCCCAGGCGATGTTGAGGTCCTCGATCAGGGTCCGCCAGGACACGCCGTCCACGGCCAGGTGGTGGATGATCAACGCCAATTGGTTTGTCGCACTTGCCCATACGGCACGCAGCAGCACGCCGTCGGCCAGATTCAGCCGCGTCCGGGCGTCGACCAGCACCGCTTCGGAGAGCACGTCCACCGACTCGACGCAGTCGCCGGCCTGGATCGAACCCGCCTCGGGCACCTCGAGCGACCAGCCGCCGACGCCGTCGTCCTCGACGCGCAGCCGCAGCATCGCGTGCCGATCGAGCAGCGCCTGCACCACCACCGGCACGTCGTCGGCGGTGACCTCCGCGGGCGCCGCGAGCACCATGGTCTGGTTGAACTGCTCGACGGGGCCGTCCATGGCCTGCAGCCACCGCATGATCGGGGTGGCCACCACCGGCCCGAGCCCCTCGTCGATCACGTCGTCGTCGCCGCTGGCCACCGTGGCGACGCGCGCCAGCTTGGCGACCGTCTGCTCGACGAAGACGTCGCGCGGGCGGCACACCACCCCGGCCGCGCGGGCGCGGGCCACCACCTGCATCGACAGGATGCTGTCGCCGCCGAGGTCGAAGAAGGAGTCGTCGACGCCGACGCGTTCCACACCCAGCACCTGGGCGTAGATGCCGGCCAGGATCTCCTCGATGGCGCTCACCGGCGCGCGGTAGCGGTCGGCGTCCTGATACTCCGGCGCCGGCAGCGCGCGGGTGTCCAGCTTGCCGTTGACCGTCAGCGGCAGCGCCTCGAGCACCACCACGGCCGAGGGCACCATGTAGCTCGGCAACCGCTCGCCGAGCTGGGCGCGAACCTCGGCCGGGTCGGCCGTCCCGGTCACGTAGCCCACCAGCCGCTTGTCGCCGGGGCGGTCCTCACGGGCGATCACCGCCGCGTGCTCGACCCCGGACAGCGAGGCGAGGGCGGCCTGGATTTCGCCGAGTTCGATGCGGTAGCCGCGGATCTTGACCTGCTCGTCGGCTCGGCCCATGTACACCAGCTGCCCGTCGGCACCCCAGCGCACCAAGTCACCCGTGCGATACATCCGCCCGCCGGGCGCCCCATACGGACACGCCACGAACCGCGTGGCAGACAGGCCCGGGCGGCCGACATAGCCGGTGGCCAAGCCGCCGCCGGCGACGTAGAGCTCACCGACCACGCCCACGGGAACCTGCCGCAACCAGCCGTCGAGCACGAAGAAGGCGAGGTTGGCCAGCGGCACCCCGATGGGGCTGACGTTGCTGTCGACATCCCCGTCGACGATCTCCCGAAATGACGCGTGCACCGTGGTCTCGGTGATGCCATACATGTTGATCATCCGCGGCAGACCCGGATGGCGATGCAGCCATGTCGACAACCGATGCGGCTCCAGCGCCTCACCACCGAAGACCACCGTCTGCAACTTCAACTGCTCACCCAACTCCGGCGCCAACGCATCAGCACTCTGCAACGCATAAAACGCCGACGGGGTCTGGCTCAACACACTGACCTGCTCACGCACCAACAACGCATGCAAATCTTCGGCCGAACGCACCACCGCATCCGGCACGATCACCAAACGCCCGCCATACAGCAACGACCCAAAGACCTCCCACACCGAGAAGTCAAACGCCAGCGAATGACACTGCGTCCACACCTGGCCCAACCCGAGCTGAGCATCCAGTGTCTCAAGCAACAACGTCACGTTGTGGTGTGGAATCGCCACGCCCTTGGGGGTTCCGGTGGTTCCCGAGGTGTAGATGATGTAGGCGATATTCTCCGGGGCCGGCACCGGCAGCTCGGTGCTGGGCTGGGTGCGCACGGCGGGGTCGTCGATGTCGACGATCACCCCGTCGAAGCCGTCCAGTTGTGGCCGCACCTCGGCGGTGGTCACCGCCGCGACCGGCGCGGCATCACCGAGCACGAACTCCAACCGCGCCGCCGGCACGCTCGGATCGATCGGCACATACGCCGCACCCGTCTTGAGCACCGCGAAGATCGCCACCACCGCTTCGGCCGACCGCGGAATCACCACCGCAACCCGCTCACCCGGCCCCGCACCACGCTCGGAAAGCAAGTGCGCCAACCGGTTTGCCGACTCTTCGACCTCGCGGTAGGTGAACGACCGCTCGCCGCAGGTGATCGCCACGGCGTCGGCGGCGCGGGCCACCTGCGCGGCGAACAACGCCGGAATGGACGCCTGTGCGCGCCGGCGCTGCGCCAGCATCGCCCGGTTGCCCCAGGCGTCGAGCCGCTCGTGCTCGGCGGCGTCGAGCAGGTCGATCGACGACAGGCGTTGCGCGGGATCGGCGGCCATCGAGGCCATCACCTGACGTAACCGTTCGATCAGCGTCTCGACGCCGGACGCATCGAACACCTCGGTGTCGTATTCGACGCGCAGGCTCAGCTCGTGGCCCGGGGTGGCCACCACCGATAGCGGGTAGTGGTTGAACTCGCGGCTGCTGAACTCGGTGACGGCCAGCTCGTTGACACCCAGCAGCGCCCCGGCATCGATCGGGTAGTTCTCGTAGAGGAACAGCGTGTCGAACAGTTGGTCGTGCCCGGTGACGCGGTGAATCTCGTTGAGCGCCAAGTGTTCATGCTCGAGAGTCTCGGCGTGGACGCGCTGCAGCTGCTCCAGCAGATCGGCGACGGTGGTCGCGGCGGCGATGTTGGCCCGCACCGGCACGGTGTTGATCAACAGGCCGACCATGGCGTCCGCGCCGGCCAGCTCGGTGGGCCGGCCCGAGACCGCGGTGCCGAAGGCCACGTCGTGCTGGCCGGTCAGCCAGGTCAACAGTTGCGCCCAGGCGCCCTGCAGCACGGTGCTGACGGTGGTGCGGCTGGAGCGGGCCAGTTCGGTCAGCGCGCGGGTGGTGTCCGCCGAAATCGTATAAGTGGCAACGGCGCGCCGGCCGATCTTGCCGGGCGGCGCCACCAGCGTGGGCGCTTCGAATCCGGCGAGCGCCTCGCCCCAGGCCGCTTGGGCGCCGGGACGATCCTGGGCGGCCAGCCACATCAGGTAGCTGCGGTACGACGGCGGCGCGGGCAGCCGCTCGCCGTAGTAGCCCGCGAACACTTCGCGCATCAGGACCGGCAGTGACCAGCCGTCGATGACGATGTGGTGGATGGTCAGCACGAACCGGTGCCGGTCGGGTGCGATGCGGATCAACGCCGCCCGGAACGGCGATTCGCCGGTCAGGTCGCAGACGGCGGTGCGTTCGGCGGCGGCCAGCGCCTCGACCTGTTCGTCCCGCGGGGCCGAGCCTCCGCCGTCCAGCTCGACGTAGTTCCATGCCATCACCGGCTTGGCCGGGATGATCTGCACCGGCTCACCGAATTCGTCGATGAAGCGGGCCGCCAGGTTGGGGTGGCGGTTGACGACGGTCTGCACCGCCTCCCGAAGTCGTTGCGCGTCAAGGGAACCGCTCACGGTGATGCCGAGCTGCACCGCGTAGAGGTCCTCCAGTTCCTGCGCGAAGCTGGTGTGGAAGAGCAACCCCTGCTGAACGGGGCTGAGCGGCAGCACGTCGGCGATCTGGTGCTGACGGCAGAGCTCGTCGATCTGCTGCTGGTCCAGGCGGGCGGGGGCGATGTCGGACGGGGTCAACCCGCCACCACCATTGCGCACGTGCTCGCAGATGCCGGTCAGCGCGTCGAACCACAACTGGCTCAACCGGTTCACCTGCTCGTCGGTCAGCGCCGACGGCGCCCACCGCCAGTTGGCGTGCAGGTGCGGGCCGGCCTCGGTGTCCATGGTGCCGGCGTTGAGTTCTACGGTGTGCGCCAACGGCATTGCCACCGCGGTGGCCACGGCCGCCGACGACAGGCTGTCCTCGCTGACGCGCCACAGGTCCTCGGAAAGGTCGGCCCCCGCGGCCAAGCGGCCCAGGTAGTTGAACCCGATCACCGGGTCTGCGCCCTGCAGGTCGACGTCGTCGTTCAGGTAGCGCAGCAGTCCGTAGGTCAGGCCATCGGGCAGGGCGCGCAGTTGCTCCTTGGCGTCCTTGATCACCGCACCCAGCGCGGCCGCACCGGCGGCCACCTGCGACCAGCTCAGCGTGCCGTTGATCCGTAGGGCCGCAGGGTATTTGGTGGTGAACCAGCCCACCGTGCGGGACAGGTCCACGCGCGACGCCACCTCTTCATGGCGTCCGTGTCCTTCGATGTCGATACCGATCGGCGCGGCCTCACCCAGGAATTCGGTGAACGCGAGCGCGAAGGCGATCAACAGAATGTCTTGCACCCCAGCGTGGAACGCCGCGGGCACCTCGCCCAACAGCAGCCGGGTGGTGTCGGCGTCCAGCGACGCCGTCAACTGCCCGGCCGTCGCGTAGGTGTCGCCGGGCTGCACGGCCGGCAATGCCGCCGGCGTGGCGGCCACCTGCCGCCACGCGTCGGCCTGCCCGGCCACCGCCGGGCTCTGCGCGTAGTCGGCCAGCAGCGAAGACCAACGGGCAAACGACGTTCCGGGCACCGGCAGTTCCACCGGTTGGCCGTTGTGATGCTGGGCCCACGCGATGTTGAGGTCTTCGATCAGGGTCCGCCACGACACGCCGTCGACGGCAAGGTGGTGGATGACCAACGCCAATTGGCTTGTGCCGCTTGCCCATACCGCGCTCATCAGCGCGCCGTCGGCGACGTTCAGCCGGCCGCGGGCCTCGATCAGCGCCGCGTCGGACAGCGCGTCGACCGCACGCAGGCAGTCGCGAGCCTGTACCGAACCCGCCTCGGGCGCCTCGAGGGACCAGCCGCCGGCGCCGTCGTCCTGCACCCGCAGCCGCAACATGGGGTGGCGGTCCAGCAGCGCCTGCAGCACCGCCGTCACGTCGTCTTCGGTCACGCCCGCCGGAGCCGCCAGCACCATGGTCTGGTTGAACTCGTCGATCGGCCCGTCGATGGTCTGCAGCCAGCGCATGATCGGGGTGGCCACCACCGGCCCGATCCCCTCGTCGGCCGCGCCGAGCTCGCCGTCGCCGGCGACCTCGGACACCCGCGCCAGGCGGGCCACCGTCTGCTCCACGAAGATGTCGCGCGGTCGGCAGATCACGCCGGCCGCGCGGGCCCGCGACACCACCTGCATCGACAGGATGCTGTCCCCGCCGAGGTCGAAGAAGGAGTCGTCGACGCCGACGCGTTCCACGCCCAGCACCTGGGCGTAGATGTCGGCCAGGATCTCCTCGATGGCGTTGGCCGGGGCTCGATACTCGCTCGCGGCGTACTCGGGCGAGGGCAGGGCGCGCTTGTCGAGCTTGCCGTTGCCGGTCAGCGGCAGTGTGTCCAGCACCATGATGGCGGTCGGGACCATGTAGGGCGGCAGCTTGTCGGCCAGCTGGGCGCGCAGCGACGCCGGGTCGGCGGTGCCGGTGATGTAACCGACCAGCCGCTTGTCGCCGGGGCGGTCCTCGCGGGCGATCACCGCGGCCTGGTCCACGCCGTCGAGGCCGGCCAGCACGGCCTGGATCTCACCGAGTTCGATGCGGTAGCCGCGGATCTTGACCTGCTCGTCGGCGCGGCCGAGGTACTGTAGCTGCCCATCCGGGCCCCAGCACACCAGGTCGCCGGTGCGGTACATCCGCGCGCCCGGGCCGCCAAAGGGATTGGCTACGAACCGCGATGCGGTGAGCCCGGCCCGGCGCACATAGCCGTGTCCGACGCCGCGACCGGCCAGGTACAGTTCGCCGACCACGCCGGCGGGCACCGGCTGCAGCCATTTGTCGAGCACGAACATCGCCGCGCCGGCGATCGGGGAACCGATCGGCACCACCGGGGAGCCGGGCGTCAGCGGCGTGCTGATCGACGCGCACACCGTGGTCTCGGTCGGGCCATAGGCATCGAGCATCACCCGGCCGGGCGCCGCCCACCGATCGACCACGTCGGTCGGGCAGGCCTCGCCGGCCACCACCAACGCCGTGGACTCCAGGTCGTCGGCCGGCAGCATCGCCACGGCCGACGGGGTCTGGGTCAGCACGCTGACCTTCTCCGCGACCAGCAGCGCGTGCAGATCCTGCGGGGAGGACGCCACCGATTCGGGCACGATCAGCAGCCGCCTGCCACGCAGCAGCGCGCCGAAGATCTCCCACACCGAGAAGTCGAAGGCCGCCGAGTGGCATTGGGTCCACACGTTGCCCTTGGGCAGGCCGGCGTCGAGCGACTCGATCAGCCACGTGACGTTGAGATGAGGAATCGCAACGCCTTTGGGGGTCCCGGTGGTTCCCGACGTGTAGATGATGTACGCGGTGTTCTCCGGCGCCGGCAGCGGCAGCGCGGTGGTGGGCTGGCTGTCGACGGCCGGGTCGTGCACGTCGACGACGAGGACGTCGTGGTCGTCGAGCCGCGAGCGCAGGTCCGCCGTGGTGATCACCGCGCGGGGTCCCGCGTCGGCGAGCACGAAATCCATCCGGGACGACGCGTGCGCCGGGTCGATCGGCACGTACGCCGCCCCGGTCTTGAGCACCCCCAGCATCGAGACGATGGCGTCGGCGCAGCGGGGGAACATCACCGCCACGCAGTCCCCCGGTCCGATGCCATGACCGGCGAGCAGATGGCCCAACCGGGTCGAGGCCTCGTCGAGTTCCGCGAAGGTCAGGGCGCGGTCACCGAAGGTCACCGCCACCGCGTCGGGCGCGTTCTGCACGTGCTCGGCGAAAGCCTGGGGAATCGAAATGGGATCGGGCACGGGCTCGTGCAGCGCCGGCCGGTTACTCCACTGGTCGATGAGGGCGGGCTCGTCGGGGGTCAGCAGATCGATCGACGACAGTGGCCGGTCCGGGTCGGCGGTCATCTCCTCGAGGATCTGCTGCAGCCGGCCCGCCAGGTCGGCGACGCCGAAGCTCGCGAACGGCTGGCCCGGGCCGGCGGTGCTGAGGAACAACTGGTCGCCGGCGCCGAGGAAGAAGAGCCCGAAGTGCCCGACCGGGCCGTGGTTGGTGTACGACGCGGTCGCCGGGGAACCGGCGAGGTCCAGCGTCAGCCGGGACGGGATGAAGTTGATGCCAACCCGGTTCGGCGCTTGCCGCAGCCCGTCGCCCTCCAGGGTGTGGACGGGGAAGCGCTGATGCTGCAGGAGCTCGCGGATCCGCTTGTCGACGTGCTTGCAGAAGTCGGCGACGCTCGACTGCGGCTCGGTCGTCAGGACCAGCGGCACCACGCCGGCGAGCATCGCGGGCAGCGTCTTCGATTCGGGACGCACCCGCCGGCTGACCGGAAAGTCGAGCGCCACCTCCGAACCGCTGCCGGACCACCCACGTACCAGCAGGGCGCAGGCGGCGGTGGTCACCGAGAACCGGCGGATGGCCAGCTTCTTCGACAACTCTTTGATCCGGTTGGCGACCGCGGGGGCCAGCTGCACCGACGCCGACGGCGAGTAGTGGTCTTGCTCCCCCGCGGCGGTGGGCAGCCGGTCGACGGGCCCGCTCTCCGGCGGCAGGTGCTCGCTCCAGTAGGCCTTGTCTTCGGCGTAGTCGTCGGAGGCTTCGTACTCCGACTCGAGGTCGACCAGGTCTTGTGCCGAGCCGAAGTAGGCGTCGGGGATCGGCTTGCCGGCCACCATCGCCGAGTAGATGGTCGCAAGCCGGCGGCACACCAGGGCCATGCCCAGACCGTCGACGGCGATGTGGTGGCAGCAACCAAACAAATAGAATTCCTCGTGCCCTGTTTGAAAGAGCACGAATTTGAACAGCTGACCGTTCAACGCCATCGGCGTGCGCTGGATGGTCGAAGCCATCCTCCGCACTTCCTCTACGGGATCGGGTGAACTCGTGAGGTCATGAAAATCCAACTTGACGCTCGGGTAATCGATAGGCTTTTGAACGACCTCACCGTCGACCTCGAAAAACGAGACCCTGCCCGATTCGGCCTCGGCGACGGCTTGGCCAAGAGCTCGCTCTAGAGCGTCAAAATGAACCGCGCCGTCGATTCGCGCCAGCAGCCCAAGCTGCCATTGCGTACCGACGAAACCGGCTTCCTGCGACAGCCAGATGTCAAGCTGTCCGCGCGTGAGCGGAAGTACCCGGTCAACGTGCTCCATCGACTCCCCCAAGTCTCCGCCCAACCGCCCCGTACCCCGACTGCTTACTGATCAAAACCCCGGCCCGTTGCGAGCTTGTCGCGCAAGCTCTTCGGCCGGATGTCGGGCCAGTGCTGCTCGATGTACTCCAAACACGCAGCCCTGTCCGCTTCCCCGTGAACCACCCGCCAGCCGTCCGGAACATCCGCGAAGGCCGGCCACAGGCTGTGTTGCTCCTCGTCGTTCACCAAGACGAAAAAGCTGCCGTTGTCGTCGTCGAATGGATTGATGCTCACAATTCTCCAGATGCAAGTGGACATGAGTGGAACAGATCCAAACCATAGTTGAGCCCGAAGGCGCTCGCCCGAGGTTTGGTCAAAGTTCCTGGTGTGGCCGAGAAGGCTGTTGACGCCGTCGAGTGTCGGTGTGCGGCGGGGCTCCGATGCCCCGGATTTCGCTGCCATGACCTGCACCAATGGCGTTGATTGCGAGATATCGCTTTGGGGCAGGCATGTCCTTCAGGCCGATGAAGTTTTTGTGCTCGTCACCACACAGTTTAGCCGAAGCGACGGTGGCCCCGAAATTCACCAAGAGGCGGATGGCTCCGGCTCCGCGAGGAATCTTGAACCGGAGGAACCTTGAACCAACTGTGCCAGTGACACGTACGGTGTGTTGTGCTTAGGTGGCGGTGCGACGCTGCGGGAGTCCTCGGGCGGATTGGTGATCGACGAATGTCGTTACGCACGCGCATAGGCATTACGATCCCGCATCGCGTTGGCAAAGCACTGATACGGAAGCGACTGCCGTGGTTTACTCATCAAGACTTGGTCGCGCTCCCCGGGGGCGGGACCTGCCAGAGGTGACAGAGAAACGACTGGTCGGCGGTGGTCCTGGCATTCGGAGCGCCGTTGCGTGGCGCGATTGCGGCCGGTGTGTAGTTGCATGGTCGGGGGCGAACGGCGCGACGGCGCGACGGCGCGGCTAGAGGGGGTGCAGTGGTCGAATCGGAGGTACGGGCCCGGCCCGACAACACCATCGCGGAAGGACGAGACATTAGCCAACGCGGTTTCCTGGGCTTTGGTCGTCGATCGTCAAAAGAACCCGAGCAGCAAAGCGGTCCTGCCAAGGCCCGTCCGAAAACGAAAAAGGGCCCCGGGCTTTTCGGTTTCCTGGGCCGGCTGTGGATCCCGCTGGTCATCGTGGCCGTCGTCATCGCCGGAGGCATGACCGTCTCGCGGCTGCATGGTGTTTTCGGCTCCGAGAAGCGCCCGACTTACGCCGAATCCAGGCAGCAGGACACCAAGCCGTTTAACCCCAAGCACGTGAAGTACGAGGTTTTCGGACCCGCCGGCTCGATGGCCGACATCAGCTACTTCGACGCCAACGGCGAGCCGAACCACATCAACGGCATACCGTTGCCGTGGACGTTCGACATCTCGACGACGCTGCCGTCGATCGTGGGCAATGTAGTCGCGCAGGGCAATAGCGATAGTCTCGGCTGCCGCATCGTGGTCGACGGTGTCGTCAAAGCCGAGAGGATCTCGCACGAAATGAATGCCTTCACCTATTGCGTGTTGACGGCCACATGAGCGCGCCCCCCGTGGAGACCCAGCCGGCCGCGCGACCACGGATTGCGCGGATCATCCATCGCCTGTCGGTCCCCATCATTTTGGGCTGGCTCGCGATCGCCGTCCTGATCAGCATCGGCGTCCCTTCGCTGGAGCAGGTCGAGGCAGAGCACGCTGTCTCGCTGAGCCCCTTGGGCGCACCGTCCTTCAAGGCCATGGAGCGCCTTGGCAAGGACTTCAATGAGACCAATTCCGGCGCGTTGGCGATGATCCTGCTGGAGGGCCAGCAACAACTCGGCGACGACGCACACAAGTATTACGACCGCCTGGTCAAGCTCCTGGAAGACGATCACGCGCATGTGCAGCACGTCCAGAATTTCTGGGGCGACCCGCTGACCCGCGGCGCCGCCCAGAGCCAGGACGGCAAGGCCGCATATGTCCAGGTGAATCTGAACGGTAACCAGGGCGCGGCCGCGGGTGACGCGTCTGTGGCGGCCGTTCGGAAGATCGTGCAGGAGGCTTCGCCACCACCGGGATTAAAGGTCTACGTGACCGGGCCGGCGCCGATCATTGCGGACATGAACATCGCGGGTCAGCAGAGCATCATGCTGGTTACGCTGGTCAGCCTTGCCGTGATTTTCCTGACGTTGCTGCTTGTCTATCGCTCGATCGTCACGGTCATTCTATTGTTGCTGATCGTCGGCCTGGAATTGCAGATCGCGCGCGGAATGGTCGCGCTGCTCGGCCATCTCGGGTTGGTCGGCCTGACCACTTTTGCCGTCAACCTGCTGGTCGCCGCTGTCATCGCGACGGGTACGGACTACGGCATTTTCTTCGTCGGCCGCTATCAAGAGGCGCGGCACGCGGGCGAAAGCCGAGAAGAGGCGTTCTACACCACATTCAACGGCGTCGCCAAGGTCGTATTGGCCTCCGGTTTGACCATCGCCGGTGCGGTGCTCTGCCTCAGCTTCACCCGACTTCCTTTTTTCCAGCCGCTGGGTATCCCCTGTGCCGTCGGTATCTCCATTGCGGTCCTGGTCGCGATAACGCTGGGCCCGGCCCTCCTGGCCGCCGGAGCCCGGTTCGGTCTGTTCGACCCGCGGCGTGCACTCTCGACCCGCAGGTGGCGGCGGATCGGTACGGCCATCGTGCGGTGGCCGGCGCCCATCCTCATCGCGTCGTTGGCCGTCTCGCTGATCGGGTTGCTGACGCTGCCGAATTACAAGCCCAGCTACGACGACCAGAAATTCATTCCGGCCAGCATTCCCGCCAACGTCGGGTATGCGGCCGCGGCCCGCCACTTCCCGGGCCAGCGGATGTCGATGCCCGAAATTCTGTTGGTCGAGACCGATCATGACTTGCGCAATCCGACGGACATGCTGGTCATCAACAAACTCGCCAAGGGCGTGCTGGCCGTTCCCGGAATCGCGACGGTGCAGACCGTGACCCGCCCTGAGGGAGTGCCGCTGCAGCACACGACGATTCCCTGGATCATCAGCATGGGTCAGGCGAGCCAAATGCAGAACATGGCTTTCCAAAAAGATCGCATGAACGACATGCTCACCCAGGCCAATGAGCTGGGGAAGATGATCGGCCTCATGCAGCACATGCTGGGTCTGATGAGGGAGCTCGTTGCCACGACTCACCACATGGTGCAGACGACGCACGAAATGCAAGACATTACATCGGAATTGCGTGATCGCATTTCGGATTTCGAGGATTTCTTTCGGCCGCTTCGCAGCTACTTTTACTGGGAGAAACACTGCTACGACATCCCGGTCTGCTTCTCGCTCCGGTCCGTCTTCGATGCACTCGACGGCGTCGACGAAGTCAACGACAAACTGGGCGACCTGGTGAAGAACCTCGATCAGCTTGATGCGATCCTGCCCGAGCTGGTTATGCAGATCCCGCCGATGATCGAAACGATGTCGGGCATGCGTAACATGATGCTGACCATGCACAGCACCATGTCCGGCGTCATGGGCCAAATGGATTCGAGCGCAAAGGATCCCAGTGCCATGGGGCAGGCGTTCGACGCATCCAAGAACGACGATTCGTTCTACCTGCCGCCCGGGATCATCAACGGGTCCGAGTCGTTCAAGCGGGTCGAGAAGGTGTTCATGTCGCCGGACGGCAAGGACGTTCGTCTGCTGATCTCCCAGCGCGGCGACCCAGCGACACCCGAGGGCCTCTCTCGGGTCGAACAGATCAAAACCGCGGCCGAGGAATCGCTCAAGGGCACTCCCCTGGAAAACGCCAAGATCTATTTGACCGGCACCGCGGCGATCACCAAAGATCTGGTGGATGGATCTAAGTTCGACCTCCTGATCGCCGGCGTATCCGCGATCTGCCTCATTTTCATCATCATGCTGATCATGACGCGGAGCTTCATTGCCGCCATGGTGATCGTCGGCACGGTTCTGCTTTCGCTCGGCGCATCCTTCGGGTTGTCCGTGCTGGTCTGGCAGTACTTGCTGCACATGCAACTGCACTGGAGTGTGCTCTCCACCTCGGTGATCGTGCTGTTGGCGGTGGGCTCCGACTACAACTTGCTCTTGGTCTCCCGAATGAAGGAGGAGTTGGCTGCGGGGATCCACACGGGCATCATCCGCGCCATGGCCGGTACCGGAAAGGTGGTGACGAACGCCGGCCTGGTGTTCGCCTTCACCATGGCCTCGATGGCGGTTAGCGAGCTGCGCAGCATCGGCCAGGTGGGCACGACTATCGGTATCGGCTTGATATTCGACACGCTGATCGTGCGGGCATTCATGACGCCGTCCGTCGCGGCATTGCTGGGACGCTGGTTCTGGTGGCCACAGTTGGTGCGCCCGCGCCCGGCCAGCACGATGCTGCGGCACACCGGCCCCCGTCCGTTGGTGCGTTCACTGCTCCTGAAGCAACCGCAATAAGTGGCGGCTTTCCACTTCAGGATGGGAGCAGCGACCGTGGGGAACACTGTGACACAGGGCAATAGCGTCGTCGGCCTGCCGGAGGCCTTATGACCACGCATCCACCGCGGCCTTCGCGCGTCGCGCGGTCCATCCGCCACCTTGCAGTGTTCATCATCATCGGGTGGGTGGCCCTGACCCTGCTGGTGACGTTCGGTGTGCCACGGCTCGAGATTGTCGGGCAACAGCATTCGGTTCCGCTCGCGCCCCAGGACGCGCCGGCGGTGGAGGCCATGCAGCGCATGGGCCGCGATTTCAAGGAATCCGACTCGGACAGCTTTGCGATGCTGGTCCTGGAGGGGCAGCAGCAGCTGGGTGACCAGGCACATGCCTACTACGACAAACTGGTTGCTGAATTAAAAAGCGACACAAAGCATATCGAGCATGTGCAAGATCTGTGGGGCGATCGCCTCACCGCGGCGGGCGCCCAGAGCCCGGACGGCAAGGCCGTCTATGTGCAGTTGAATCTGGCGGGCAACCAAGGCACGACCTTGGGTCAGGAATCCGTGGCCTCGGTCCGCGACGTGATCGCGCGGACGCCGCCGCCCCCCGGGGTCAGGGCCTACGTCACCGGTCCGTCGGCGCTGTTCTCCGATATGCAGCTCGCCGGCGACCGATCCATTCTGAAAATGACGATGATCGGTGCCTTGATCATCTTCGTCGTGCTGCTCCTGGTCTACCGCTCGATCACGACCGTCATTCTGCTGTTGATCACCGTCGGTATCGAGGTCTTCGCCGCCCGCGGTGTGATCGCGTTTATCGCCAACAACAATTGGATGGCACTCTCCACGTTTGCCGTCAACCTGCTGGTGGCGCTGGCCATGGCCGCGGGCACGGACTACGCGATCTTCTTCTTCGGCCGCTATCAGGAGGCGCGCCAGGCCGGCGAAGACCGGCAAACGGCGTACTTCACCACCTATCGCAGCGTCGCGCCCGTCGTCTTGGGTTCCGGCCTAACGATCGCCGGGGCGATGTTGTGCCTGAGCTTCACCCGCATGCCCATCTTCCAAACCATGGGCATGCCTTGCTCCGTGGGCATGCTCATCTCGGTGGTAATCGCCCTGACGTTGGTTCCCGCGGTGCTGACCGTCGGGAGTGGCTTCGGGTTGTTCGATCCGAGGCGCGCGATCGGGTTCGGCCGGTGGCGGCGGATCGGCACGGCGATCGTGCGTTGGCCCGCGCCAATTCTGTGCGCGACGATCGCCGTCGCCCTGGTCGGCCTGGTGACCCTCCCCGGCTACCAGACAAGCTACAACAACCGGCTCTACATGCCTGACAATGTTCCGGCCAACGTCGGTTACGCGGCAGCCGACCGCCACTTCAACCAGTCGCGCATGATGCCCGAGATTTTGATGATCGAATCCGATCACGACATGCGGAACTCGGCAGACTTTCTGTTGCTGCACCGACTTGCGAAGGCGGTCTTCGCAGTTCATGGCATCTCTCGCGTGCAGGGCATCACCCGGCCCGAGGGAACACCGATCCAGCACACGTCGATTCCGTTTCTGCTCAGCATGCAGCAGGCGACGATGGGCCAGGACATGAAGTACATGCAGGCGCGCATGGACGACATGCTTATTCAAGCGGACATGATCGGCAAACAAATTGCAATTATGAAGCGCATCTACGAACTGCAAACGCGGATGACTGAAATCACGCACGAATCCATCACCAGAACCCATGAGATGGCCGTCATTGTTTCTGAGATACGCGATCATTTATCGGATTTTGAGGACTTCTTCAGGCCGCTTCGGAGTTATTTCTACTGGGAAAAGCACTGCTACGACATACCTATTTGCTTTGCATTGCGGAGTATCTTTGATGTGCTTGATGGCGTCGATACGCTCAGCGATAAAATCCAATATCTCCTTCACGATCTCGATCACATGGACCAGCTGATGCCTCAGCTGCTCGAGCAGTATCCACCGATGATCGCGATGTCCGAGGACATGCGGAACATGATGCTGACGAATCACAGCACCATGTCCGGCATCCTCGGCCAGATGACCAGCAATGACAAGGACGCCACCGTCATGGGGCAGGCGTTCGACGATTCGAAAAACGACGATTCGTTCTATCTGCCGCCTGAGATTTTCGACAATGCGGACTTCAAGCGCGCGATGGCCCAGTTCTTGTCGCCGGACGGGAAAGCCGCTCGATTCATCATCTCGCACCGGGGCGATCCCGCGACGTCCGAAAGTGTCAACCGCATCGACAAGATCCGGCTGGCGGCCGAAGAGGCGCTCAAGAACACCCCGCTGGAAAACTCCAAGATTTACATCGCGGGTACCGCGTCGACATTCAAGGACTTCCGGGACGGCTCCACGTACGACCTGTTTATCGCGGGCATTGGTGCGCTGTGCCTGATTTTCATCATCATGCTCATCCTGACCCGAAGTTTCGTGGCCGCCCTGGTCATCGTCGGCACAGTGACCCTCTCGTTGGGCGCATCGTTCGGAATCTCGGTGCTGATCTGGCAGTACATCTTTGGCATCAAGTTGTACTGGATGGTGCTGCCAATGTCAGTGATCGTCTTGCTGGCGGTCGGATCCGACTACAACCTATTGCTAGTGTCCCGAATGAAAGAGGAACTAGCCGGCGGCATCAATACGGGCATCATTCGCGCGATGGGGGGCACCGGCAAGGTCGTGACAAACGCCGGTCTGGTGTTCGCATTCACCATGGCCTCGATGGTGGTCAGCGACCTGCGGATCATCGGTCAGGTCGGTACCACGATCGGCCTGGGCCTGATGTTCGACACGTTGATCGTGCGCTCGTTCATGACGCCCACCATCGCTGCTCTGCTCGGACGGTGGTTCTGGTGGCCGCAATTGGTTCGGCCGAGGCCAGCCAGCCTGCTGCTTCGCTCGGTGGGCACGCGTCCATCGGTGCGCGCGCTACTGCATAGTGACGACGACGCGGATGCCCCCACAGTGGAGTTCCCGAGACCAGCGCTCCAAGGACCGCAGTCTCCCGTTCGTCGGCCTCCGACCTAGCCGGGCGAGACCATTCCGATGCGCAGCGACGCTACGCGCCCGTTGGACGTTGGATGCCACCGTTGTGATCTCAAGTTTCCAGAGGCAATGATTGATGCTTTTGATGTCGTCTAGGCGAACAGCAACGGCGGCCGAGGATCTGCAATGAAATTCGCTCTTGCGTGTTACGGAACTCGCGGTGACATCGAGCCTTCCGCCGCAGTTGGCCGAGAACTGCAGCGCCGAGGGCACGAAGTTCGTATGGCCGTCCCGCCCGATCTCGTTGGATTCGTGGAGTCAGCCCGCCTTGCCGCGGTGCCCTACGGCCCAAAGGTGCAGGATTTCTTGGACGAAGAGTTCCTTCGCAACATGTGGCGAGATTTCTTCCGCGGCCTTTGGACAGTCCGCGGCCCGCTCAACGTAGTGCGAAGAGTGTGGGAGCCCATCATCCGGCACTGGGGCGAGGCCAGCACGACGCTGTTGTCGTTGGCGGAGGGTGCCGATCTGCTGTCCACCGGAATAAATTTCGAGCAGCCCGCCGCCAATGTTGCCGAGTACTACGGTATCCCGCTGGCCACACTCCACCATTTCCCGATGCGAGCCAATGGTCAGCTCGTACCCAGCGCGCCCCCACCGGTGGTCCGGTCGACAATGAATGCGACCGAGTGGCTGTTTTGGCGCTCGACAAGAAAAGTCGAGAACGCGCAGCGCCGTGAGCTCGGGCTGCCGCCGGCGAATCGTCGCTCGTCGCGCCGCATCACCGAGCGTGGGTCGCTCGAGATCCAAGCCTACGACCAGGTGTGTTTCCCCGGGTTGGCGGCTGAATGGGCGAAGTGGGGCGAGCGACGTCCCTTTGTTGGCGCGCTGGCCATGGAGTTGGCGACCGATGACGACGCGGATGTCGCGTCCTGGATTGCCGCCGGAACGCCCCCGGTGTGCTTCACTTCCGGCAGCATTCCTGTGGAATCGCCTGCAGAGATTGTCACGATGATCAGCGCAACATGCGCGGAGTTGGGCGTGCGGGCGTTGATCTGCTTCGGCGGCAGCGACTACAGCGACGTGCCACCGCAGGATGGCATCAAAATGGTAGGAGTGGTGAATTACGCTGCGGTGTTTCCCGCCTGCCGCGCGGTCGTCCACCACGGTGGCTCTGGCACTACGGCTGCGAGCCTGCGCGCCGGAGTGCCCACGTTGATCCTCTGGAGTTCGGCCGACCAGCCGTACTGGGGAAATCAGGTCAAACGTCTAAACGTAGGCACGGCGCGGCGCTTCTCGGCCATCAGCCACGCATCGCTAGTAGCCGACCTGCGCCGCACGCTCTCCCCCGAATGCGCGATCCGAGCCCGCGAACTCGCTGGGAGGATGACCAAACCTGCCGACAGCATCGCCAGGGCTGCCGACCTCTTAGAAGACGCGGTTCGTCGCAGACCACGTTCAGCCACAGGTGCGCGCTAGCGCGCCGTCGCCAAAATACGCCCAAAACAACAGTTGCTGGGTCCCTGGCGGGATGCCATGATCAGTGCCGTGGCGACTTCAGGTTAAAACTCTGGAATTCTTCGGTGAGGTCAATATTTGAGTCTAGGTCGCCACGGACCGGTACTGATATGCGCGATAGGGGCCAGGGTTGACCGAGCACAGATGTCGTCTATGCAGAGGCGGGGTTCACGAGGTTCTGGATCTCGGTCGCCAGCCCATATCGAACGCCTTCGTGCGGCCCGAGGAAGCGTCGAAAGTACCATTTTTTCGCCTTGCAATGGGACTGTGCACCTCTTGCACGATGCTTCAACAGATTGACGTGGTCCCACCAAACAAAATGTTTCATGCAGAATATCCCTACCGCGCGTCTGGTTCCTCACTGATTCGCAAACATGGCGAAGACGTAGCAGAACGAATAATGCAAAAATGCTCGAGTACCAAGGACGGATTCGTTGTCGAAATCGGCAGCAACGACGGCGTCATGCTGAAAAGGCTGAGCGACGCAGGAATTCGACATCTCGGGGTTGACCCTGCTGCTGTGGCGGCGGACGTGGCGCAGACCTACGGCGTGCACGTGTGGAAAGAATTTTTCAACGCATCGACGGCAACGAGGATCCGCGACGAGCACGGTCCGGCTCATCTGATTTATTCGGCAAACACGATCAGTCATATTTCGTACCTTGACTCCATTTTCCTCGGAGTCGATATTCTGCTTGCGCCGGACGGACTATTCGTATTCGAGGATCGCTATCTCGGCGACATCGTGAACTGCGTCTACTTCGACCAAATCTACGACGAACACATCTACCTGTTCTCAGTGCGCTCGGTACAGGCGATGGCTGCGCAGTTCGGCTTCGAGCTAATCGATGCCGAGCACCTTGACCTGCACGGCGGCTCCATCCGCTACACGGTTGCCCGCAGGGGCATTTCTAAGCCGGCCGCCGTCGTCGACCAACTGCTGGCGCGTGAGAAGGCCGCAGGACTCGCCGAGGAAGCGACCTTCGCCGAGTTCTCCACCGCCATCGACCAAATTCGGACGGACCTGCTCTCCCTACTCCATGACCTGCGTTCCGACGGGCGACGTGTTGTCGGGTACGGGGCGACATCGAGAAGTGCCACGGTGATGAACTATTGCGGTATCGGTCCCGAGTTGCTGCCCATGGTGTTTGATTCGACCCCGGAGAAGCAGGGCTGTTTGACTCCAGGCACGAAGATTCCGGTATCTGCGCCCGAATCGTTCTCAGACCCGTACCCTGAATACGCGTTGCTGTTCGCCTGGAACCATGCCGAAGAGATCATGGCCAAGGAACGCCAGTTTCACGAAAGCGGTGGACGCTGGATCCTGTACGCGCCGAAGGTCCATCTTGTGTGATAGCGGCTCGGGTGGGGATCGCGCACGATTGCGGGCTAACTCGGAGGCGTTGCGGACTCACCGATATGATCGATCCGGATCCAATTCCCGGCACGGTATGCCCCTCACTCATTTTCGCTGCACTCGAACAGGAGGCGTCGACTTTTGTCAGCGTCTGTGCTCATCACTGGCGGGGCGGGATTCATCGGTTCCCTGCTTTCGCGCCGTCTCGTCGAAGCCGGTTACGACGTCGCCGTCATGGATGTCCTGCTTCCGCAGGTACATGGTGAGCGTCCAACCCTGAAGCTAGCGCCGCCGGTGCGGTTTTTCACCGGCGATGTCACCCATGCACCCGACTGGGATGCGGTACTCAGATTGTTCGAACCGTCGCAGATCGTGCATTTGGCGGCCGAGACGGGAACGGCGCAATCGCTTTCCCACGCAACCCGCCACGGCTCGGTAAACGTGGTAGGTACCACGCAGCTCCTCGACGCTCTGAGCCGCCATCAATTTGTACCTGACCAACTCGTGCTAGCGTCCTCGCGGGCCGTCTACGGCGAAGGCGCGTGGCAATCCGGCCCAGACATTTTCTATCCGCGCCCACGCAGCCATGCACAGCTGCTAGCGGGGGTCTGGGATCCCGTAGGGCCCACCGGCGAACCGGCGGTACCGCTGCCGAACTGCGCCGGCGAAACGGAGCCGCGACCGACCAACATCTACGGTGCGACAAAACTCGCTCAGGAGCATTTGTTGGCCGCCTGGTCGTCCGCGCACGACACCAAGCTCAGCGTGCTGCGCCTGCAGAACGCGTACGGGCCGGGCCAGTCGCTGACCAATCCGTACACGGGGGTGGTTCCTTTTTTCGCGAGGCTGTCGCGCGAGAAACTCCCGTCGGAGGTGTACGAGGACGGACGTATCGTGCGCGACCTCGTCTATATCGATGACGTCGTTGATGCACTGTTCACCGCGGTGCAAAAACCGGCGGCGGAATCTCGCTGCCTCGACATCGGGTCGGGCAACGGCATCACGATCCATGAGCTGGCTCGCAAGATCGCCGCCACCTTCGACGCCCCCGAACCAGTGGTCGTGCCGAAATTTCGCGACGGCGACATACGCGCCGCGAGTTGTAACGTCGAACCGGCGAGCAACGAACTCCAGTGGCGCCCCAAGTGGGCGCTCGATGATGGGTTGCGCGCGCTACTCGGGTGGATTGACGACCAACCCGATCTTCCATCGGCGGCAAGCGATCAGGCTCTTGCGCCCTCTCCAGTGCACCGTTAGCGGCGCCGGTCGTTTGGTGCCGCACCCGCAAAGCGAGACCTCGGGTAGCCTGTGCCACGCGACTGCCTGTGGCACACATTCCAGGGGCGGCACACGGGTACCAAACCAAAGTTCTGCTGACGCGGGAACATTCCGATGTGAGGAATCGAACTCCGGCAAACCCGATGTAAAACTTCAAACGCGCATTGACGACTTCGGTGGGCGTCTAAGCTCACCTCCGGCACTACTGGCATGCGAGACAGGGGGCGGTTTTGACCGTGACCGATAGCGACGTCCGATCTCTCTACCTCGATCAGATCCGGCGTGATCTCACGAGGTACGGCATGGACCAATTAGTGCCCGTAGGGTGGCCATTGGGGATGCGCGCCAGCGTGGGGTGGTTGACGTGGCTTCCCTTCCTCAAAAACCGCAACATGATGCTGGTGCGTAAGCGCCCCTTCGATCAGCGGGCGCGTGATCTGGGCATGGACTGGCCCGTGGACGCCGAGACGATGATTGGAATGACGCGGCTAACCAGCCTGCAGCAGTGTGTTGAGACGGTGCTCAACGAAGCCATCCCCGGCGATTTGGTCGAGTGCGGGGTATGGCGAGGCGGGGCATCAATCTTGATGCGGGCCGTGCTGGCGGCCTACGGGGACAAGACGCGGCAGGTTTGGCTATGCGATTCGTTCGAGGGAGTGCCGCCTCCTGATACCGCGAATTACGAGGCGGACAAGCTGCCGCGATTCGCGCTCGGGCTACATCACGCCGCACCCGTTCTGGCGGTGTCGGAGGCGGATGTCCGCGCGAATTTCGCGCGCTACGGACTGTTAGACGAGCAGGTCCGCTTCCTGCCGGACTGGTTCAAGGACACGCTGCACGACGCCCCGATCGAACAGATCGCGGTGTTGAGATTGGATGGCGACCTCTACGAGTCGACGATTCAAGCGCTCGATGGGCTGTACCCGCGGTTGTCCCCAGGGGGCTTCTGCATCATCGATGACTACAACCTCGCCGGGTGTCGGCAAGCAGTCACGGACTACCGCGCCAAGCATGGCATCTCCGCAGAAATCGTCACCATCGACCAATGCGGTGTGTTCTGGCGCAAGTAAGTGGCTGGAACCGGCCGGGACGCGTTTTGCTGTCTAGGCGCTTACCGTCTGCGCCGGCGCCAGCGCGCGCGGACCACAGCACTGCGCACAGAAGTGTGAGGCTTCGGGACTAGCGATGAAATTTGTGGTGGCAAGTTACGGAACTCGGGGAGATATCGAGCCCTCCTTGGTTGTCGGCCGTGAACTTGTGCGCAGAGGGCACGAGGTGCGCATGGCCGTGCCGCCCGACTCGGTTGGTTTCGTCGAGGCGGCCGGCGTCTCGGCGGTCGCATACGGGCTCGACACGCAAACGTGGTTGGATGTCTACCGCAATTTCTGGACGTCATTCTTCGGAGCGTTCTGGAAGCTCAGAGAACTGCGCCGGCTATGGCACGAGATGTGGCAGCTCAGCGACGAGATCTGGACGCAGATGAGTAGGACCCTGACGTCGGTGGCGGGCGACGCTGACCTCCTGTTTGTAGGACTCAGCTACCAAGAGGCCGCCATTAACGTTGCGGAACACCTAGGGGTTCCATTAGCCACCCTGCACCACGTACCAGTACGTGCCAATGGACAGCTTGTGCCGATCTTGCCTCCACCGCTGGCCCGCTTCGCGATGACTGCGTTCGACTGGCTCGGGTGGTTCCTCAACATGAAAGTCGAGCGGGCGCAACGCCGCGAACTAGGGTTACCCACAGCGACGAGCCCCGCCGCCCGGCGCATCGCGGAAAGCGGAGCGCTGGAAGTCCAAGGTTATGACGAGGCGTGCTTCCCCGGGCTGGCAGCCGAATGGGCCAAATGGAACGGCCACCGGCCTTTCGTCGGCTCACTGACGATGGAATTGACGACGGGGGCCGACGACGAAGTCGCATCGTGGATCGCTGCGGGAACACCGCCCATTTGCTTCGGGTTCGGCAGCATGCCGGTGGAATCCCCCGCCGACGCGATCCAAATGATCGGATCCGCCTGCGCAGAGCTGGGCGAACGCGCCCTGATTTGCGCTGGGTGGAGCGACTTCAGCGACATCCCGCATGCCGACCACGTCAAGGTTGTGGGCGGGGTGAACTACGCGGCCATCTTCCGTGCCTGCCGGGCAGTCGTTCACCACGGCGGTTCAGGCACCACGGCCGCCAGCTTGCGCGCCGGAGTTCCCACCCTCATCCTGTCGATGGACGTCAACCAGAGATTGTGGGGGGCCGCGGTCAAGCGATTGAAGGTCGGTACCGCCCGGCGCTTTTCGAATACCACTCGGGAATCACTGGTCAGGGACCTACGACGCATCCTCGACCCGGAGTACGCGACCCGAGCCCGAGAGCTCGCCACCCGGATGACCACGCCGGCCGAAAGCCTCACCCATGCCGCCGATCTCGTGGAAGACTTTGCACGTGCGAAGCATCTCGCCTGACCGGCGATGGCGAACAACCCGGCTTCCCACGCCGCCGTTCATGATTAACCTCTCCTGGCCGCGGAGGCGCCGCTGACCTCCCCCGGGCCTGCCGCGATGCGCCAAAGCGCCGCGCTGCCGCGCGACTGCCTGTTAGTATCCAACGACGCCGGTCAACGATCTCACCGAAACGGTATAATTCGGGTAATTGAAGTTGCGAGACAAGACCGCAGACATTTGAAACAAGACCAAGGAAAACATGACCACCCTGAGATTTCGTTGGACACCCCGAACACTTACATTCCTATTCTTTTGGTGGATCGGCGGAATGCGCCCTTCGGTGGTTCGGCATTACCTTACTGACGCATTGCGTTACCGTCTGGTCAACCTGGGGATCCCATCCCGCACGGCAAAGCATGTCGCTGAAGTTCGTGCGGAGTTCGATGGGCATGCCGCGCAGGGACAATTTCAAGAGCGCTGGTTCGACATGAATGTCGTGCCCTGGTCTGTCACCTTTCCGAAAGTCTTCGACCGTTCGGACCCCGTGCGCATTCTCGAAATCGGGTCATGGGAAGGGCGTTCCAGCCTGTTTTTCCTGACCTACTTTGCGCAAGGCCAGTTGACAGCGGTTGACACTTGGGCCGGCAGTGACGAGTGGCACTACCATGCAACCCCTGATTTGCAGGACCTTGAAGCGCGCTTTGACAATAACGTCGCCTCGGGTGGGACACGGGTAACGAAGCGCAAGGGATCATCGCTGCATGTCTTGCCGCAACTGCTCGATGAGCAACAGCAATTTGATGTCATCTATGTGGATGGATCGCACTTAGCGGATGACGCTATAACAGACTCGATCAATTCTTGGCGCTTGCTGAAGCAAGGTGGAATAATAATCTTCGATGACGTCATGTGGCCGGCATATCCGCGAGCACGCGCCAATACAGCGTGGGCAATCCACCAATTTTTGAAATACCATACTGGCGAATACAAAGTTCTGCATGCCCACTATCAAATCATTCTGCAGAAAAAGGTAGCATTTGTCGATGGCCTGGCGGATTGGGTGAAGACGCCCCCAGCCCCTAGTTCGATCGCAGATTCTGCGCATAATGGAAGCCAACCGCAAAAGACGGAACAGCAATTGCTCAGCTGAGCCTTAACGCTTTGCTGGTTGCGGAGACCGGGGGCTGACGCACGTAGAGAGCGGGACGCACGTCTATTTGCGTATTTGCGCGCCGACCCGTTCAGCCCGAAGCCGCCTCCTGCTGGACGGTGGCTGCGGGCGCACCAAGCCCCTTGCGAGTGAATCGGGATTTCAAGGCAATCGCTCGCTTTTCCACCATGAACCAACTGCCGGCGGCGAGCAACAGGGTCGCGGCGCCCGCAATGACCGCGAATGCGAACGGATTCAAAAATCCCAAGGCCGCAGATAACCAGCAACTGTTGCAACGGCCATCCATAGATGTAGACGCCGTAGGACAAGTCGGTACGCAATCTCAAGCGCGGATTGCGAATCAATGCACCTGAAACAATCACGGCGTAGGCCAATGGAATGGCGGCCACCACCCGATAATTGACCATGAGCAGCGCGGACACCACAACGATAGCCATGCTCAGTGCGACGAGCGACCACCGAGCGGGAAGCACCTCACGAAATTGATGTATGAGCATTCCGGCGAGGAAGACGACAGCGAAGCGCGCGATCATCTGCGGGATTGTTTGCACCGCGAAAGCCGGGTAG
Organism: Mycobacterium sp. NGS33; assembly: GCF_059812885.1. Lineage (NCBI taxonomy): Bacteria > Bacillati > Actinomycetota > Actinomycetes > Mycobacteriales > Mycobacteriaceae > Mycobacterium > Mycobacterium sp. NGS33. Next base: position 266,907 of record NZ_JCALDN010000001.1, read on the forward strand.
GACACGACCGCTGCCACCGAAACGGCCGCTAGGAACGCCACAGGCACCGCCCAACGGCGACTGAGCAACCCGGTCATGCCGGCCGCGGCAACTCCGATGTAGCAGAACAGTTCAAAGATGAGAGTCCAAAGAGTGCCATCCCAGACATGCGGCCACGGGACGCCGTTCGGTGTTCCCGCGATACTGGCGTGATACACGTTGAGCACGGCGTTGTTTAGGACGTATTCGATTGGCGCGGTGGACATCAGCAACTTTTTCGGCGAGCCGCCCTGAACCGCCACGCCAATCGGCGCGATAACGAACGCGATGATGATCAGGCAGACCCATAACCCAGGAAAGATGCGAAGGGCACGCGCCACGAAGTACTCGCGAGGACGCGGGTTGCGCAGCCAGCTAGCGGTGATGAGGAATCCGGAGAGGACAAAGAACCCGTCGACCGCGACGTCATAAAGACCTCCCAGTCCCGGAGCCATATGGCCGGTGAGTGGCCAGGAGTGCTGCAGGACGACCGCGCTGGCCATCACCAGACGCCACACATTGAGCGCATTTCTTCGCGGATCGAATACCTGCCCCAGTTTCATGCGTATTCACCTATCGCCGATTGCCCGTCCAGTCTTGCGCAGTCACAGACGCCCCATGTACCGGTTCTGTCAAAAGAGGCATGTTCGCAGCGGTTCAGGCGTCACCTTACACATCGCGCGACGGTCGTCGGGTGGACCCGCCCCGCCGCGCCATGACAGGGTCATCATCCACTTGCCCGCTCACAGCTAATGTTCTCGAGCCGGAAACTTCCACCTCCATACCAATGGCAGGTGGTACTGTCGGGGTTCGCCCAGACGGGGCAGAGCTGGGGCAATCATCCGCTGAGGAAATGGATTTTGGCTGACCGTGAGCTGAGCGCGCGCGAGGCGGAACGCCAAGTGTGGGACATAATCGTTGTCGGCACCGGGATGGGCGGCGGGGTGCTCGGTTACTCCCTGGCCCGTTCGGGTCGAAGGGTGTTGTTCGTCGAGAAGGGCCGCTCGACCCTTCCGGGGGCGCCGGGAACAATCCGCGCGTCGATGCCCGAAGTGGCCGAGGCCCGCGCGTGCCGTTCGCCCAAGACCTACTACGAAGTGTTGGCGCGATCTGGACGCTCAACCGACGAAATCGAAGACATCAGCGGGCGCTCATCACACCGGTTTGTGCCTTTTCTAGGCAGCGGGACGGGCGGCTCATCGTCCCTCTACGGCATGGTTTGCGAGCGATTTTTCGCTGAGGATTTCACACCTCGTCAGCACTTCCGAAGTCCCGGCGATTCCACCGTGCCAGACGCGTGGCCGATCAATTACGACGAGATGCGACCCTGGTACGCCGCGGCCGAGCGGCTTTTGGGGGTCCGAGGCCAGCCCGACCCGCTACGGCCGGAGGCGGTCTCGACGGATCTCCCTGCGTCACCGCCGTTTTCGGTGGAAAACCAGCCATTGGTCGACTATCTGGTGGGTCGCGGCTTGCATCCCTATCACCTGCCGATGGCTTGTGACTACACGGAAAACTGCTCTACCTGTCAGAGCTTTCTCTGCCACCGGTCGTGTAAAAACGACGCTGCCCGAAATTGCGTGTTGCCGGCTGTCGCTGAGCACGGCGCTCACTTACTTGCGGAATGCCAGGTCGTGCGTGTTGAGGCGGACCGCACACAGGTACGACAAGTGATCTGCGAGAGCCGCGAGGGCAAGGTGGCTCTCAGGGCGAAGGTGGTGGCAATGGCTGCCGGCGCATTGGTCACGCCGGTGCTGTTGCTCAATTCCCGTTCCGCAGACTGGCCGCGCGGACTGGCCAACGGCTCAGATTTGGTGGGCCGCAACCTGATGCGTCATCTTGTGGATTTGGTCGAGATCTGGCCGCAGCCCCGTCAGCGGATGTCAGGCGCCAATAAGGAGATCGGGCTCAACGATTTTTACTTCTGGGAGGGCCAAAAATACGGCACCATACAGTCATTCGGCTCCATGGCGCCCATGGAAATTCTGACCAGCACCCCTGGGTGGCGGGCCAGGGCATTACGCATGATGAATCCAGCCGTTCGCCAAGTCTATGAGCGGTTCTTCAGTGGTGGACTGGTGCTCGCGACGATCATGGAGGACCTCCCCTATCTGGACAATCGCGTCCTACCAACCAAAAAGCAGAGCACGGATGGCCGTCAGCGCTTGCGACTGCAATATCGTCTTCACACCAGTGAGATCGAACGCCGTGCAATCTTCTTGCAGCAATTACAAGAAGTATTGGCCCCTTTCCGCAAGATCACGCTGCGAGGTGCGGAAGACAATAAGGCCGTGGCTCACGTCTGCGGCACATGCCGATTCGGCACCGATCCCAGCTCGAGCGTGCTGGATCCGAACAACCGGGCGCATGAACTCGACAACCTCTATGTAGTGGACAGCTCGTTCTTCCCGTCGAGCGCCGGCTTGAATCCCAGTCTTACGATCGCGGCCAATGCTTTACGCGTGGCCGCGCATGTGAACCAGGCGCACTTCAATACCTAACGACCGCCAACGCGCGCCGTCGGAAACGTCCACTCGCCCACGGCGATTGGCCTAGGCCGGCTGGCGGACCGGAAGTCCCGCCGCGCAATAGATCGCATCAATGACGGCCATGTTCTCGATCGCAGCTTCCGGTGTTGTTGCCACAGGCTCGCCCCGTAATACCGCGGCGGCGAAAGCGTCGAGTTGATATGCGTACGAAGGGCGGCGCGGGAAGCGTTCCGCTCGTTTGCCGTCCGCAGACCGGACTGACAGCCGATGGAAAGACTGTGGCATCACCGGGTTCAACACACGCACCTCACCGCGATCGCCGGTCACCTTGGCGCTCATCTGCAACAGATTTGTGGACCACATGGAGCAGCGGACCCGTCCCGTATGACCGGCGTCGAATCGCAGCTCGGCCGTCATCGCTCGATCCACCTGAGGCCCACGCAGCTTCGCCTGTGCTGAAACGACCTCCGGCGTTGAACCGCCGAATATGCGAACCATATCGACGGCATAGCACCCGGCATCCATTGTCGCCCCGCCGGCGAGGCAGTAGTCGTAACGGATATCGGAGAACTTCGGAAGCGGAAAGCAGAGAGTCGCTTCCACCCGCCGCAACTTGCCCAGCTCCCCCGAGGCTATGATCTCCTCGACGCGCAAAGCCAATGGATGATAACGGTAATGGAGCGCCTCCATCACGACCCTGTCTGACTTCGCGGCCAGGTTGGCGATTTCGCGGGCCTCTTCGGCATTGGCAGTGAACGGTTTCTCACACAAAACATGCTTGCCCGCGGCAAGTGCAGCTTTAGTCCACTTGCCGTGCAAGCTGTTTGGCAGAGCTATGTAGACTGCATCGACATTTGGCTCGGCGATCAGCGCCTCGTAGCTATCGAGGACTCCGTCGATGTCGTGTTCGGCGGCGAAAGCTTGAGCGCGCGACGCATCTCGGGCGGCCACTGCGGCAACCACGACTTCATCGTTGTCGCGGGCTGGGTTAATCAGTGCCATCGGCGCGATACGCGCCGTGCCAAGAATGCCAATCCGCACCGTGGCCGCACGAGACACGCAGCAGATGGTAGCACCAACTACTGCCGCGATAGGCGTGGCATCGGCCGCCCTACGGCGTAGATGAGATTCGGCCCTCTGAGGCGAGCAATCGATCAAGGTAAGCAGGTGGTTTCAGATTGAGCAACCGATCACGCTCGGCGGCCAGATCCGTGTAACTGAGCGCCTCGATCTCCTCCTGAGAGTAAGACAGTCGTGACTCCGAAGATCCCTTCTTGACGATGCCCACGCCCCAGTCGCAGTCGAGCACCGCGATTCGCAGATCCTGGCGCGTGCTCCGCAGGAAGACGATCGCCTTCCAGACGTCGCCACTCCAGTCAATCTCCCACCAGCGGTTCTGCCGGCGGAAATCAGCGTACGAGTCTGCCGGACATGCCACCGATCGTCGCGTCGGGTTGCAGTCGTGCAGGAAAATGACGCCATCGTCACGCAAATAGCGCAAGGTGTTTTCCACGTCGAGAACGACCTGCCCGTAGGTGTGCAGACCATCGATCAGGGCGACGTCGATGCGGCGCTGCTTGAGGAAAGCTGTCTCGTTGGCGAAAAAGGCGTCGCTTGTGGTCTCGAAGTAGTGGGTCGCACCAGCCTTCGAGTCGGCACGTCGCCGCGTACGCGCCGAGAGCCTGAACGCCGGGTCGACGGCGATCTTCTCGTCGGCGGCGATGCGCCGGAACGCTGTCCCACGCGAGACACCAATCTCCAAGTAGATGCTGTTCGGCCGCCCTTCGAGCGCCCGCTGCACGGCCTTAATCCGGTTCATCCGACAACCCTCCCCGAAACGAGCGAATCTAACATCCAGCACGCCGGCGTGTACAAGATCCGTCTCATCTGCGTGTACCGCATCGCTGGCCCGCGGGTATACCAAATCCCAACCCTAACTCCGCCATCACCACGTAACCCGATGACCGCCGGGCCCTTCCATGTCAGTAACGTAACCCAATCACCACAGCCATAAGGCGCAAACAGCTCTGCCCAATAACAGCATCTCGCGAAACGCACTAGCTTGACCGGGTCGCTTGCCAGGACCCAAGCCGAAATGACCTACGACATTGCCCAATGAGCTGCGCCCAAGATGCCTCGGATGTCATGATGGCGCAGAACTTCGGCGGTATGGAGTGAAAAGGGTGGGATTCTCATGAAGTTTGCTTTGGCAAGCTTTGGCACTCGCGGAGACATCGAGCCCTCCGTCGCTGTCGGTCGCGAACTGCTGCGCAGAGGACACGATGTGCGCATTGCCGTCCCACCCAACTTGGTTAGTTTTGTCGAGTCCACTGGCCTCACAACGGTCTCTTATGGGCTTGACACCCAGGATGGGCTCCAGGAGGGCCTCGAAGCGAACCGCGAATTCTGGACGTTGATCTTCCATAACTTCTGGAAGCTTGACGAGCTGCGCGCGGCGTGGCATGGGCTATGGGACCCCGTCGCCGACATGTGGGCGCATATGAATACAACTTTGAAGTCGTTGGCGCAAGACGCCGACTTGTTACTGACCGGCCTCAATTTCGAACAGGCCGCCGCCAACGTCGCGGAATACTACGACATCCCGTTTGCCACGCTGCACTTCTTTCCGATTAGACCCAACGGGCAACTCATTGGGGCACTACCTCCGCCACTGATCCGCGCCGGAATGACGGCGATGGGCTTGGCGTCTTGGCATCTTCTGACCAAGAAGCTCGATGATCTTCAGCGTCGCGAACTAGGCCTGCCGAAGGCGAAAGGCACCTCTTGGCGACGCCTCGCCGAAAGCGGAGCGCTGGAAATCCAAGCGTACGACGAGGTTTGCTTTCCGGGGCTAGCGGCCGAGTGGGCGAAATGGAATGGTCAACGGCCCTTCGTCGGACCGCTCACAATGGAGTTGACCACGGAAGCCGACGACGAAGTCGCGTCCTGGATTGCGTCGGGCACGCCGCCGATTTGCTTCGGCTTTGGCAGCTTTGCGGTCGAATCCCCTTCCGCGACAGTCGAAATGATCGCCAGCGCATGCGCGGAATTGGGCGAACGGGCGTTGATTTGCTCGGGGTGGACCGACTTCCGCGACGTTCCCCAGTTCGACCACGTCAAGGTGGTCGGAGCGGTGAATTACGCGGCGACCTTCCCCGCCTGCCGCGCGGTGGTCCACCACGGCGGGGCGGGCACCACCGCCGCAAGCCTTCGCGCAGGGGTTCCCACGCTGATCCTCTGGACGATGCCCGATCAGCCGATCTGGGGGGCTCAATTCAAACGGTTGAAGGTGGGCACGTCCCGGCGCTTTTCCACGACGACCCGCGAATCACTCGTCAAAGACCTGCGTAAGATCCTTGCTCCCGAATATGCCGTCCGCGCCCGAGAGCTCGCAGCACGGATGACCAAGCCTGCCGAAACCATTTCCAACACCGCCGATCTGGTTGAAAACTTCGCCCGCTCACGGCGTTTTTCCTGACAGAGAAACATGCGTTTGACGGTAGAGTAGGTCTGGCATCGGCCCTATTGAGGGGGACCCGTTTGGTGGTCCAGCCGCTATGCAACTTTCGGTTGGTGGGCCGTGGCCCACTGTAGGGCAAACTCGGCCGGGGTGAGTTCGCCGTGGGCGGTGTGGGGTCGGTTGGCGTTGTAGTCGCGACGCCAGTCCTCGATGATCACTCTGGCTTCCAGCAGGGAGTCGAAGCGCCACGAGTTGAGCAGTTCGTCACGTAGCCTGCCGTTGAACGATTCGATGAATGCGTTCTGCCATGGCGAGCCGGGATCGATGAAAAGTGAACCGGCACTGTTGAATCGGCACCAATCGGCCACCGCGTGCGCGACGAACTCCGGGCCATTGTCGAAGCGCACATAGTGCGGCGCTCCGTGCGCCAGGGCGAGGCCTTCCAGCACGGCGACCACGCCGTCGGCGTCGATGCTGCGGTCGACCTCGATGGCCAGGGCTTCGCGGGTGAACTCATCGATCACGTTGAGCATCTTCAACGTGCGGCCATCGGCGGTGGTGTCGAACTGGAAGTCCATCGCCCAGATGACATTCGGCCGAATCGGTGACATCGCGCCCACTGAGGGGGACCCGTTTGGTGGTCCAGTCGCTATGCAACTTTCGGTTGGTGGGCCGTGGCCCACTGTAGGGCAAACTCGGCCGGGGTGAGTTCGCCGTGGGCGGTGTGGGGTCGGTTGGCGTTGTAGTCGCGACGCCAGTCCTCGATGATCACTCTGGCTTCCAGCAGGGAGTCGAAGCGCCACGAGTTGAGCAGTTCGTCACGTAGCCTGCCGTTGAACGATTCGATGAATGCGTTCTGCCATGGCGAGCCGGGATCGATGAAAAGTGAACCGGCACTGTTGAATCGGCACCAATCGGCCACCGCGTGCGCGACGAACTCCGGGCCATTGTCGAAGCGCACATAGTGCGGCGCTCCGTGCGCCAGGGCGAGGCCTTCCAGCACGGCGACCACGCCGTCGGCGTCGATGCTGCGGTCGACCTCGATGGCCAGGGCTTCGCGGGTGAACTCATCGATCACGTTGAGCATCTTCAACGTGCGGCCATCGGCGGTGGTGTCGAACTGGAAGTCCATCGCCCAGATGACATTCGGCCGAATCGGTGACATCGCGCCCACGGCGACACCGATACCGGACAAACGCTTCTTACGGCGCCGCTGAGGGACCCGCAGGCCCTCCTCGCGCCACAGCCGCCGGATGCGCTTGTTGTTGACCCGCCTACCCGCTCGGCGGGCCATCTTGGCCGCCCGCCGCCACCCCCAGCGGGGCCGGTCGGTGGAGAACCGGCGCAGCCAGGCACGTAGCTCGGATTCCTCGGTGCTGATCGGTGGCGGCGTCAGGCGCATCGTGGAACGGTGCAGACCGACGACGGTACAGGCGCGGCGTTCAGAGACCCCGAACCGCTCGCGCAACATGGTCGCTGCGCGGCGTTTGCGGTTCGGGGTCAGAAGTTTCCCGACCCGATCTCCTTGAGCATGTCGATGTCGAGGGCTTGGTTGGCGACCAGTTTCTTGAGGCGGGCGTTCTCGGCCTCGAGCTCTTTGAGCCGCTTGGCGTCGTTGGCCTTCATGCCGCCGTACTGGGCCAGCCAGCGATGCCACGTCGATTCCGCGATCTCCAAATGCCGACACACCTCGGCCGCCTCTTGGCCCGAGGCGAGCAGCTTGTTGCCCTCGGCGAGTTTGCGGATGATCTGATCCGGCGTATGCCGCCGGCGCTTGTTCGATGCCATGCCGTCGTCGATTCTTCCTGCCCGAACACTCGAGCAACAGAGTCCCACAACGACTGGACCACTACGACGGGCTCACCTCAATAGAGGTAGGCGTGGGCCGCGGCGGCGACGGCCAGCGACGCGGCGAGGCCGAGCCGAACCAGTGCGTGCGTGAAAGTCATTGCAGTGTGCGCTCCTTCAAGGCCAAGGCGGCCTCTCCCCTGGTGTAGCTGACCTCGCGGATGCCCAACGCGTCGCGCAGCTTGCCCGCGGGCAGCGTGACCGGCTTGGGCGCCGGCCCGTCACCCGGGCGTGGTAGCGGGTAAGCGGTGGTGGTTCCGCTGTAGAAGCTCACGTTGCCTTCGGTTTTGGAGAACAGTTGGTGGACATGGCCGTTGAGGCAGGTGACGGACGAAAAACGGCGCAGGTAGCTCAGCGCCTGGGTGGCGTCGTCGGTGCCCCAGCCCCACCGCGGGTACATGGCGAACAGCGGGATGTGGCTGAACACAACGATGGGCGTGTCGCTGGACAGGCGGGCGACGTCCTTCTTGACGAACTCCAACTGATCGGCGCCCAGATGGCCGAGCTTATGCAGGTTCAGGGTATTCACGAGCGCGATCAGGTGCACGCCGGCGATATCGAGGCTGTACCATCCATCGCCAACAGAACCGGCGCCGAATGCGTTTCGGTACTTCTGCCCCGCGTCGTCGACCGAGTCATGCTCCCCGGGCACGGTGAGCACGTGTGGCGTCTTGAGGCCCGTCATCATCTGCTTGACCTGGTCGAACTGCTCCGGACTGGAGAGATGGGTGAGGTCCCCGGTGTGGATGACGAAATCCGGTGTGTACCCGAGGTTGTTGACCTGATCGATCGCGTGGCCAAACGTCGAGGTGACATCCGGGTTAGGTGCGCCGGTGAAACCGAGGTGGCTGTCGCTGATCTGGGCGAATCGCAGGGCGGGCCGGCCCGCCGTGTGCTGGGCCGCGGCGTCCCCGGCGACGTGGGAGATGACCTCACCGCCGGCCACGGCGAACCCGACGGCCGCACCGAACCAAGCCGTGTGCCGGATGAGCTGGCGGCGGGTCATGCCGTTCGCGTGGTCGCTCATCCCGTCACCACCACCGTGCCGCGCATCATCGGGTGAATCGAGCAGACATAGTCGAAAGTCCCTGCGGTGGCGAAGGTATGGGTGAAGATGGCTCCGGTGCCCATGCCGGGTGAGTGAAACGAGCCGTCGCTTGCGGCCACCGTATGGGGTTCTTCGTCGCGGTTGGTCCACGTGACGGTGGTTCCGGCGGTGATGGTCAGCGAGGCGGGTTGGAACGCGAAACCGTCGATGGTGACCTGGTTTCCGCGCACGGGAGCCGCCGGTGCGGATATCGACGGCTCGGTCGTGGGCGCGGGGGTGGTCGCGACCGGCCGTGACTGGGAGCAACCGGCCAACAGCAGCGCCGCCACGGCGGGCACGACCACCGAACATCTTCGCAGCATGGGGATATCCATGCCCAGAGATATGGCGGTGGGTTACACCGCTCAGGCCGGCCGCTCGGGACGCGGCGGCGCGAACACCTCGATGCTCCCGTTGTCCTCACGAACCATCAGGGACGGCAACGGCTTTGGCGCTATCGGCAATTGGTGGGTGAGCACCTGGCCGGCGGGCGAGAACGACGTGGTGTGGCAGGGGCAGCGCAACGTGTCGTCGGGCGCGTCGAACCACAGCTTGCAACCCTGATGCGTGCACACCCCCGAGACCGCCTGGACTTTGCCGTCGACGCGGCGGACGAATCCGGTCACCGAGCCGAGGTCGAAGGCGTGCATGACACCGTCGGGCACCTCCGAGCTGGCCGCCACCCGCTGCCAGCTGCCCTCGTTGGGGGTGAGTTGCCCGGCCGCGGCCTCGGGGGCGTGACCGTCGCCGGATTGGCCGCGGATCAGGGCGCGATCGACGGAAACCGCGGCGACCGCCGCCGTCGCGGCGGCCGACGTGCCGACGATGACCTGACGGCGGGTGCTGCCGCGGCCCGGCGCCGTTTGCGTTGGCGCGCCGGACATCTGCTCGGCGAGGCGCCGGTGCAGGTCGGTCAGGAACTCTGGACGCGGCGCGTCACCACCCTCGCGGGCCGCGCGCAGCTCGATTGCCGTGCGCAGCTGCGCCGCCTCGAAATCGTCGGGAGCGAACGGCCTGGGCCGGCGCCCCCGCAACAGATCGTCCACATAACGCCGCAACCCTCGCGCATTCATGGCTGGCCCCCATCGTTGACCTGGGCCGCCAACCGCAGGGCGCGGTGCTGGAGCACTTTGGCGTTGGCCACGCTGATCCCGAGTTCCGCGGCTGACTCCTTGATCGAATTGCCCTGCAGAAAGCGCGATTCCAATATCTGGCGGTAGCGGTCCGGCAGGCTGTCCAGAACGCGGGCAACCCGCTGCGGCGCGGTGCTGATCGCGTCCTGGCTGTCGGCTGGTTGTTCGACGTCCTCGATCGAGGTTATCTCGCGCCCCAGCGTCTCGCGCCAGTGCGCGGCCAGCACCGTCCTGGCCGTAGCCCGCAGATACGCCCGCACCTCGGCGACGCTCGCGGTCAGCCGCAGCGGCCGCAGCGCGGCCAGGAACACCTCGGCGGTGAGGTCCTCGGCGTCGGTGTGGTTTCCGACGCGCGCGAACAGCGTGCGGTACACCCAGGTCGCGTTGTCGGAGTACACGGCTTCCCAGCTCGGGTAGCCGGCGTCATTGCCGTCGTCGGGCACCGCGCGCAGGGGTCGCGGGCCGACGGGTTCATTTCTTGCCGCCACTTGCCTCCTTCACCCGATGAATATCGACTCGGGTTACACGGGTCAGGGCGCAGCGAGTGCGGCTTCGGCGGCCATGAGCTGGTCGAGCTTGGTGGCGGTGGCCGAGAACACGGATTTGGCGATGCTCAGTATCCGCTCGCGCACCCGCGGCTTCGCCGACGCCGCCGGCAGCAGGTGGCCGATCAGATGGCCGAACAGATCCAGGCGCGCCGCGGAGAGCCACGACATCAGCTCCGGGTCGTCGAACCAGCGCAATTGATTGGTGTAGTCGGCCAGCGCCAGCCGCAACCAGTCGAGGTCGGTGTCCGGATGCGGCAGCGGCACACACAGCTCGTTCTTCACCGCGTCGTCGCGGTACGCGGCCTCGACGTGCGCGATCAGCGCAGCGCTGAAGATCTGCTGACAGCCGCGCACGCTTTGCAACGTGATGCCTGCGGCGTCGAAAATGGGTGTGGCGGGACGCTTTTCGGCACCGTCCGCAGTGCAGTCGATGTACAGTTCGTCGCCGCTGACCGCCACGGTGCCGCCGTCGAGAATCAGCCTGCCCGCCTCGACGGCCACCAGGTGACCCATGCGCACCACGTCGGTGACGCGCCGCAGCTGCTCGAGTTCGAGCCGAGTGACGGTCGCGCAGCGATACATCGCGGGCCGGACCGCCGGGTCGACCCGCAACAGCACGCCCGCGTCTTCGAGACGCGCGAACAGATCCTGCGCCGAGGCCGCGTCGTTGATCGCGCGCAGCTGTGCGGTGAAACTGGCCTTGAGCTTGTCGGCGAACAACGTGCCGGGCTGCATCGTCTCGCGGTCCAACAGCCACGAATCCCGGGGCATGATCCAGGTCAGCCGATCCGGTTCGACGCCGTGACCGAGCAGCCACAGGCAGGTGTCGATTCCGGTCTTGCCGGCCCCGACGACGACGTAGCGCTCGTACGGGCCGAGGCGGGGCAGGTCGTTGGGCGGGACGCACGCGATGCCGTGGGCCACCTCGTACGGGGGGCGGCGCATCGCCGGAACCGTGACCCGCATGTAGGTGGCGTCGACGACGCGGCACGTCCCGCCGACGGTGTAATCGGCGCCGGCCAGCGTGCGGAACCGGCAGTCACCGAGGTATTCGCTCATCGGGAAGTAGCTGACCCGCCCGGTCGGCAACCACTCGCGGCGCATGATGCGGTCGTAGTACGCGCAGATTTCGCCGGCGGTCGCCAGTTCGTAAAGGCCCCTGTTCCAACCGACTTGGTCGATGGTGTCGCTGCCGAGCCTGGCGGAGTTGACGCCGTAGAACGCCGAGGGCTGATGCAGTCGCACAAACGGGTAGGCCATGGTCCAGTGCCCGCCGGGGGCGTGGTGGCGGTCGACCACCACGACGCGGGCCTCCGTCTCGGAGACCAGCGTGTCGGTGAACGCCATGCCCATGGCGCCCGCGCCGACCACCAGATAGTCGGCCGCGATGGTGTGCATCAGCTGTCAGGCTAGCCCGCTCCCACCTTGCCAACGCCCGAACCGCGTTACTAGGATATGCAAGTATCCGCTTAAGCGCTCAACCACACCCGAGGGCCCCATGACCACACAGATTCCGCACTTCATCGACGGGCAGCGCACCGCCGGCCAGTCCGGCCGCAGCGCCGACGTCTTCGACCCGAGCACCGGGAGCGTGCAGGCCACCGTGCCGATGGCCGGCCAGGCCGACATCGACGCCGCGGTGGCATCGGCAGTTGAGGCCCAAAAGGGTTGGGCGGCAACGAATCCGCAGCGGCGAGCCCGGGTGATGATGCGCTTCATCGAGCTGGTCAACCAGTCAGTCGACGAGCTGGCCGAGCTGCTGTCGCGCGAACACGGCAAGACGCTGGCCGACGCCAAGGGCGACATCCAGCGCGGCATCGAGGTCATCGAGTTCTGCATCGGCATCCCCCACCTGCTCAAGGGCGAGTACAGCGAGGGCGCCGGGCCGGGCATCGACGTCTACTCGCTGCGCCAGCCGCTGGGTGTGGTCGCCGGCATCACCCCGTTCAACTTCCCGGCGATGATCCCGCTGTGGAAGGCCGGCCCGGCGCTGGCCTGCGGCAACGCCTTCGTGCTCAAGCCCAGCGAGCGTGACCCGTCGGTCCCGGTCCGGCTCGCCGAGCTGTTCTTGGAGGCCGGGCTGCCACCGGGCGTGTTCCAGGTCGTGCACGGCGACAAGGAGGCCGTCGACGCCATCCTGAACCACCCCGACATCCAGGCCGTCGGGTTCGTCGGCAGCTCCGACATCGCCCAGTACATCTACGCCGGGGCCGCGGCCACCGGCAAGCGCTCACAGTGCTTCGGTGGCGCCAAGAACCACATGATCGTGATGCCCGACGCCGACCTGGACCAGGCCGTCGACGCGCTGATCGGCGCCGGGTACGGCAGCGCCGGCGAGCGCTGCATGGCCATCAGCGTCGCGGTCCCGGTCGGCGACAAGACCGCCGACCGGCTGCGCGCCCGCCTCATCGAGCGGATCAACAACCTGCGCGTGGGCCACAGCCTGGACCCCAAGGCCGACTACGGCCCGCTGGTGACCGAAGCGGCCGTGGCGCGGGTGCGCGACTACATCTCCCAGGGCGTCGACGCGGGCGCCGAGCTGGTGATCGACGGCCGCGACCGCGCCAGCGACGACCTGACCTTCGGCGACGCCAACCTCGAAGGCGGCTTCTTCATCGGCCCCACCCTGTTCGACCACGTCACCCCGGACATGTCGATCTACACCGACGAGATCTTCGGGCCCGTGCTGTGCATCGTGCGCGCGCATGATTACGAGGAGGCCCTGCGGTTGCCGTCGGAGCACGAATACGGCAACGGCGTGGCGGTTTTCACCCGCGACGGCGACGCCGCCCGCGACTTCGTCTCGCGCGTGCAGGTCGGCATGGTCGGTGTCAACGTGCCGATCCCGGTGCCGGTGGCCTACCACACCTTCGGCGGCTGGAAGCGTTCCGGCTTCGGCGACCTCAACCAGCACGGCCCCTCGTCGATCATGTTCTACACCAAGACCAAGACCGTGACGTCGCGGTGGCCGTCCGGCATCAAGGACGGCGCCGAGTTCGTCATTCCCACAATGGATTAGGCCGGCTGATTCATGGCTTCCTTTACCCTCGACGACGACGAACGGGTGATCACCGAGACGGCCGCCGCGTTCGCCGCCAAGCGCCTCGCGCCGCACGCCCTGGAATGGGATGCGGCCAAACATTTTCCGGTCGACGTGCTGCGCGAATCCGCCGAACTCGGCATGGCGGCGATCTACTGTCGTGACGACGTCGGCGGCAGCGGGCTACGCCGCCTCGACGGGGTCCGCATCTTCGAGCAGCTCGCCATCGCCGACCCGACCACCGCCGCATTCCTGTCCATTCACAACATGTGCGCGTGGATGCTCGATACGTTCGGCACCGCCGAGCAGCGCAAGGACTGGGTGCCCCGGCTGGCATCCATGGACGTCATCGCCAGCTACTGCCTCACCGAGCCGGGCGCCGGGTCCGACGCCAGCGCGTTGAGCACCCGCGCCGTCAAACAGGGCCCCGAAAAAAATGCAGACTATGTGCTCGATGGCGTCAAGCAGTTCATCTCCGGCGCGGGCGCCTCGGACGTGTACGTGGTGATGGCCCGCACCGGCAATGAGGGCCCGCGCGGCATTTCCGCCTTCGTCGTCGAAAAGGGCACCGCGGGACTGAGTTTCGGATCCCTCGAGGAGAAGATGGGCTGGCATGCCCAACCCACCGCCCAGGTGATTCTGGAGGGGGTCCGGGTGCCGGCCGACGCGATGCTGGGCGGCGCCGACGGCGAGGGCGCCGGGTTCGGCATCGCGATGAACGGGCTCAACGGCGGCCGGCTCAACATCGCCGCGTGTTCGCTCGGTGGCGCCCAAGCCGCCGCCGACAAGGCCGGAGCCTATGTGCGCGATCGGCAGGCGTTCGGGTCGTCCCTGCTCGACGAACCGACCATCCGGTTCACCCTGGCCGACATGGCCACCGGTCTCGAGACATCGCGAATGATGTTGTGGCGGGCGGCCAACGCGCTGGACACGAACGATCCCGACAAGGTCGAGTTGTGTGCGATGGCCAAGCGCTACGTCACCGACACCTGCTTCGAGGTCGCCGACAAAGCCCTGCAGCTGCACGGCGGCTACGGCTACCTGCGCGAGTATGGTCTGGAAAAGATCGTCCGCGACCTGCGGGTGCACCGAATCCTGGAAGGGACCAACGAGATCATGCGGGTGGTCATCGGCCGGGCCGAAGCCGCACGGGTCCGCGCAACCGTATAGAAAGGTCGTGGAGATGACCGAGCACCTGACGGTGGCCTTCCTGGGCCTGGGCCACATGGGCGGCCCCATGGCGGCGAATCTCGTTGCGGCCAAACATGCGGTGCGTGGATTCGATCCGGTGCCCGCGGCGTTGTCCGCGGCGACGGAGGCCGGCGTCACCGCATTCGGCAGCGCCACCGACGCGGTGGCCGGGGCTGACGTCGTCGTCACCATGCTGCCCAACGGGGAGCTGGTCAAGCGCTGCTACGCGGAGATCCTGCCGGCCGCGCGACCCGGCGCCCTGTTCATCGACAGCTCGACGATCTCGGTCAACGACGCCCGCGAAGTGAATGCGCTGGCGGAGTCGAACGGCGTCGCGCAGGTGGACGCGCCCGTCTCGGGCGGGGTCAAGGGTGCCGTCGCCGGGACGCTGGCGTTCATGGTCGGCGGTGACGCCGACGCCCTGCAACGCGCGAGGCCGGTGCTGGAACCCATGGCGGGCAAGATTATTCACTGCGGCGCGGCCGGGGCCGGGCAGGCCGCGAAGGTGTGCAACAACATGGTGCTGGCGGTGCAGCAGATCGCGATCGGCGAGGCGTTCATCCTGGCGGAGAAGCTGGGGTTGTCCGCGCAGTCGCTGTTCGACGTCATCACCGGGGCGACCGGAAACTGTTGGGCCGTGCACACCAATTGCCCTGTGCCCGGCCCGGTTCCGACGTCGCCGGCCAACAACGACTTCAAGCCGGGTTTTGCCGCCGCGCTGATGAACAAGGACCTGGGCCTGGCGATGGATGCGGTGTCCTCCACCGGATCGGCGGCGCCGCTGGGCTCCCACGCCGCCGAGATCTACGCGAAATTCGCCGCCGCCCACGCCGACAAGGATTTCAGCGCGGTCATCGAGATGCTGCGCGGCAGCAAAGAACTACCGGGCTAGAAGTCACCGGCGTTGCGCCGCAACGTTTCAATGCTCGCCGCCAGGCTCTGCGATTCGGTGTCGGTCATCCCGATGTCGGCGAACACCTGCTTGTTGAGGGTGACGGTGGCGTCCTCGACCGTGGAGCGGCCCAGGTCGGTGATCTGCACCAGCGTGGTGCGCCCGTCGGTGGGGTGCGGTACCCGTTGCACCAGTCCGTCGGCCTCCAGCCGCCGGATGGCGTGCGTCACGCTGGTGACGTGGACCTGCAACCGGTCGGAGGCCTTGGTGATGGGCAGCGCCCCGGTCCGGCTGAACGCCAACAGCCGCAGCAGTTCGTACCGCGAGAAGCTCAGGTCGTAGGGGCGCAGCGCGGTCTCGACCCGCGCCAGCAGGATCTGGTGCGCGCGCATCACCGAGGTCACCGCCACCATGCCCGGTGCCACGTCACCCCACCCGGATCGCTCCCAATTGGCGCGCGCCGCGGCGATCGGATCGCGCTTGTCCGGTTGTGATTGCGCCACGCCCCTTCTTACCGCACTTAGCGCCCGGGTGTGGCCTTTCCCAGCGCCGACAGCACCGCCGTCGTCGACGCTCGGCTGCCCACGGTGATCCGCGCGCCACCGTCGGCGTAATACCGCACCCGGGGGCCGCTGTCGCCGAAAACCTCACGCCACGGCCGACACTGCCCACCGCGGCAGGGCAGATACATGAAATTCGCATGCGCGTCGGTGGTGTCGATCCCCATCGCGCTCAGGCGCTTCCGCAGATGGCGGCGTTCGGCGGTGATCAACCGGATGCGGCGCAGCAGTTCGTCTTCCGCGTGATAGGACGCCGCCACCGCAAGCAAACTGGTGATCGCGATGCCGAACGGCAACTGCTGGGACCACAGCATCCGGGCCAGCTCGGCCGACGCCACCGCGTAACCGATCCGCAGCCCCGCCAGGCCGTAGGCCTTGGAGAAGGTCCGCACCACCACCACGTTGGGAAAGCGCGCGACCAACGCCGCCACGTCGAAACGGTGCTCGGCCGCGGTGAACTCGATATAGGCCTCGTCGAGCAGCACGACGGTGTCGCGCGGCACCCGGCGGAGAAACCGGAACACGGCGGCCGTGGGCTCGATGGTGCCAGTCGGGTTGTGCGGCCGGCACACCACCACCACCCGCGCCTGCCCGGCCGCGTCGGCCAGCGCGCCGAGGTCGTTGTGGCCGCGCTCGTCGAGCGGGACGAGCGACGGATTCAGCCGCGCCATCTGCGCGACGATCGGATAGCCGTCGAACGTCGGCGAGGACATCGCCATCGTGTCACCTGGCGACGTCAGCGCACGCAACGCCTGCAACACGACACCCGTCGCCCCCGCACCCAGCACCACCCGGTCCGCGGACACACCGATGTGGGCGGCGATCACGTCGCGCAACCGTTCCGGCAGGAACTCCGGATACCGGTTCGCCGCGCCAACGGACCGGATCAGCGCCGAACGGACCGCCGGCAGCGGGGGAAACGGATTCTCGTTGAGCGACAGGGCAAACGGATCCACCGCGCTGGGCAGCGCTTCGCAGATCCCGCCGTCCATCAGGCCCGGGACGCGGTGCATCAGCCCCGCCCACCCCAGCGCACCGCGGCGGCGGCGGCGAAGTCGCCGGCATGCGCGAAGGCCGCCATCAGCACCACGTCCCCGGCCGCGAGCCGACCGTCGGATATGGCGCGGTCCAGATTGATCGGGATGCCGGCGCCGAACAGGTTGCCGCACTCATCGAAGGTGTCGAGGTGTCTCGACTGCGGCACCTCGAGCGCGTCGCGCCAGTTGCGCAGAAACGCCCGGTTCGGCTGGTTGGTGACCAGCAGGTCGATGTTCTTGGCGGCCAACCCGATTCGATCGCACACCGCCAGCGCCACCTCGGGGACCTGCCGGTTGCCGCGGGCCAGCACCTTGGTGATCTTGCTTTCGGTGAAGCCGATGCTGCCCTCGCCGGGCCCGGCCTGCCACCACTTGCGGGGCGGGTCGTAGGAGAGCGTCATCTCGCCCGCGTACTCGCCGTAGTTGCGGCACTCGATATCCAAGATGGGCGATTGGTCGCCCACCGTGACCAGTCCCACCGCGGCCCCGTCGCCGGGCACCGCGGACTGCGCCTTGCGCCGGATCGTGGGCTGGTCGAAGAATTGACCGGCCGCGTTCTGCGCGATCGCAATCAGCGCGGTGTGCCCTTCGCCCGCGGCCAGCAGTTTGCGGGCGACGTTGAGCGCCAAGACAAATGCGCCGCAGCCGCCGTTGTTCAGGTCGAGCACCCACGACGGTCGCATGCCCAGCCGGTGCGCGATGCCACCGCCTTGGCCGTAGAACGCCATGTCGGGCACCTGGGTGTGGGTGATCAGCACGTCGGCGCCTTCGATGACGTCGTGACCATGCCGCTCGATCAGGCCCTGGGTCGCACGTTCGATCATGTCGATGGAACTCTCGTCCGCGCCGACGTGATGGCGGAACTTGGGCGCGCGGAACATCACGTTCTCACGCAGGTCGTCGGATTCGGCGAACCGCGCATAGTAGTCGGCGGGGATCCGCTCGCCCGGCAGGTACGTGGAGACATCGATCAGGCTGACGCTCATGGTGTCACCTCATCCATACCGGCGTCACCGGCAGCCCGTTGCGGTGGCGGTACTCGGCGATCGCCTTGAGGTTGCGCAGCTCCAGGTAATGCCCGGCGCCGAACATGTCCCAGAAGTCGCCGACCCACACCGGGCGCTGGGCGGGCGCGGTCTCCGGATAGGGGTTGTGGTCGTAGAACGGGTGGTGGCAATTCGTCCACAGCACAACCGATCCCGGTTTATCGAGGACCACCGCCGCGTCGACGACGCGCATCAGATAGATCATCCACAGGTGCTTGCCCTGATCCCAGGCGCAGTGGTAGTCCACGGTCCGGGCCTGCGCGTTGGCGACCGTGCGGGTGTAGATCTCGGTCTCCGAGCCGAGCCGATCGTGGGCCAGCCACAGCCCGGGCTCGTCGGTGGGCGTGAATCCGCGCAGGCTGTAGGTCCACTCCTCCAGGCTGCGGGTGTCGGCCATGTACTCATACAACTCGTCGGGTGGACAGTCGACGTAATCGTTGACGGTGCAGTACTGCCCGAAGACCTGATCGTGCGGGTATACCGACCGCATCATGTCCATGATGATGGGCGTGGCCTTCTCCCTGGGACTGGTTTCGATGCGGGTGACCCCGTCGATCAGGTCGGGGATGTCCTCAAGCGCTGGCAGCGACATTGGTCTGGTTCTCCTTAGCAAGCGAAATATGGTTCGCGACAGCACCTTTGATGGGTGCCGCCGCGAGAAACGGCGCAAAAGGCGGGATCTCGTCAGCGTTGCACTCGACACTGACCACCGCCGGACCGTCGATGCCGAGGGCGGCGCCCATGGCCGCCGCGAACCCATCGACGTCGTTGACGTCCACCGACGTCAAGCCCGGGAACATCGCCGCCAGCCCTGCGCCCAGCCGGCTGGGGCGAAAACGGTTGTAGCTGTACAGGTTGTCATAGAACAACTGCTCGCGGGTCACACACATCGCGTGCGCGTTGTTGTTGAACAGGACGAACGTCACCGGTAGCCGATACTGCACCGCGGTGTGCACCTCCATGCCGTGCATGAAGAACGCGCCGTCCCCGGCGATCACGACGGTGCGGCCGCCGGGCCGGCCACTGCTGGCACGCCCGAAAGTCATTCCGATCCCCGCCCCGAAGCTGTAGCCCATCCCGCCCATCCCGAGCGCGACGGCAAACCTGCCGCCGCGGCGCGCCGGCAGGTAGTGGATGGCGGCGGCGCCGGTGTTGCCGGCGTCGACCACGATGTCGGCCCCGTCGGGCAGGACGCCGTCCAGCACGGCCATGGCGTCGCGGTACCGCACGCCCGGCCCGGCGAAGGGCGGCGGCGCCAGCTCGGTGGGCCGCAGCGCGCCCGGCACCCGCACCTTCGCGGGCCGTCCCGGACCCGAGAGCGCCAGGGTCAGCATGCGCAGCGAGCCGCGCAGGTCGTCGGTGTGCACGTGCGGGCATGCGACATACGGCGGCGCAGACCCGAGCGACACCGTCGGCACCGCCGCCAGAGCGTCGTCCAACCCGGTGCGCGCGGTGACCGCCAGGCGCGTGCCCACGATCAGGCATACGGCGCTGCTGGCCACCGCTTCAGCCACACCCGGGTGGCCCATGACGCCCGTCACCCCGAGCGCGGACGACGATCCGAGGCCGGGTGTGCCGGCGACGTCTTTGGCGTCGGGCACGGTGGCCACCCGCGCGCGCAACACCGCGCGCAGGGCTTCGAGTTCGACGCGGGCGTCGTCGCGGGCGACCTGCTCCCCGACGATGATGGTCACCGGGCCGCTGGCGTCGCGCAGCATTTCGGCGATCGAGTCCGGATTGCCGATGGGGCGCTGACCCTCGACCGGCCTGCCGCCCTGGCCGCACTCCAGGGTTGCTTGCTGAATGTCCTTGGGCAGCAACAGGACCGCGGGGCCGCCGGTGCGTGCCGCGGCGATCGCGCGAGGCAGCGACGCGACGATGTCGGCGGGTGTCCGCAGCCGCTGACAGAACAGCGACACCGCCGAGAACAGCGCCTCGGCGTTCAGCGATCCGTTTGCGCCGCTGGTGTCCTGGAAGCTGCCCTGGCCGTCCATGGCGGTGGCGGGCTGACCGACCAACGCCAGCACCGGCACCCGGCTGGCGAGCGACTCGCCCAGCCCGGCGACCAGGTTCAGCGCTCCCCCGCCCGAGGTCGCGGCCACCACACCCAGGCCGGCCCCGCCGCGGCTGTACCCGTCGGCCATGGTGGCCGCGGAGAACTCGTGCTTGGCCAGGACGGCGTCGATGCCGGGCCGGAAGTGGGCGGCGTCGTACACGTCCTCGATGTTGGCGCCGTCCACACCGAAGAGGTGGTCGACTCCGATTGCCGCGAGGTGCCCGACGATGTGGTCGGCCACCCGGTACCTGCCGAGCATGCGCTGACGTTCTCCTGACGCCGCAAAGGGCCGTGATATTTGCCCTTTTGCGAAGAAACGAGGTAGATGCCCGGCTGGTTCATTGCCGCCATGAACCGTTCGCCGGTCGCCATCGTGGTGTTGAGATGACCATCGAACTGCGCAACGTGGTGCGCGAGTACCGGGTCGGCGGTCACACGGTGCGGGCACTCGACGAGGTCAGCCTGCGGCTCGCGGACGGGCAGTTCGTGTCGATCGTCGGGCCCTCGGGCGCCGGGAAAAGCACGCTGCTGCATCTGCTCGGGGCGCTGGATTCCCCCGATTCCGGGTCGATCACGTTCGACGGCGAAGAGATCGGGCGACTCGGCGACGAGCAACAGTCGCGGTTCCGCCACCACCGGGTGGGCTTCATCTTTCAGTTCTTCAACCTGCTGCCGACGCTGTCGGCGTGGGAGAACGTGGCCATTCCCAAACTGCTCGACGGTGTCCGGCTCGGCAGCGCCAAGCCGGAGGCGATCCGGTTGCTCGAGCGCGTCGGGCTCGGCGACCGGACCCGGCACCGGCCCGCCGAGCTGTCCGGCGGCCAGATGCAGCGGGTCGCGGTCGCGCGCGCGTTGATGATGAATCCCCCGCTGATTCTCGCCGACGAGCCGACGGGCAACCTGGACTCGGCGACGGGAGCGTCCATTTTGGCGCTGCTGGCCGAGGTGGCGCACGAGGACGCTCGCGACCGGCTGGTGGTGATGGTGACCCACAACGCCGACGCGGCCGCGGCCACCGACCGGGTGATCACCCTGCAGGACGGCCGGGTCGGTTCGGACGTGATGGCGGTCGCCGGGTGAAACCCGGATCCGCCATCACCGCCACGGCGAGCAGGCTGCGGGTATTCAGCCTGCGCGAGCTCACCGTGCACAGGCGCCGCACGGTCGCATCGATCGCCGTAATGGCCGTGTCTGCAATGTATTTGGTGGCGGTATTCGGCATCTTCGGGTCGATCACCGGGTCGGTCAGCCGGCTGTCCGACGGGATCGCGGGCGTTGCGGCGCTCGAGGTGTCCGGCATTACCGACGCCGGATTCCCCGACAAGATCGCAGCCGAGGTGGCCGCCGTCCCGGGCGTGGCCACCGCGGCGCCGATGATTCGGGCGTCGGCGACCACGCCGTCGGGCCTCGTGCTGCTGCTGGGCGCGGATGCAAGGACCGCCGCCCTGGGCGGCGCGCTCAAGGACGCGGTCTCCCGGCCCGTGCAGGCGCTGTCCTCGACGCCGTCCGGCGTTCAGGTCGGGCCCGGCGTCGGCTATGCGAAAGGTCAGGAATTCCAACTGGGTTCGGCGTCGGTCACGGTCACCGACGTGCTCGCGGGCAAGCAGTACGCGAACCTCAACGGCGGGCACTACGTGCTGGCCCCACTTGCCTTGGCGCAGAACGCCACCGGCCGCACCGGTCAACTCGACTCGATACTGATCACCACCACCCCCGGCGCCGACCTCGGAGCCGTTCGCGCCGCGGTCACCGGCGCGGTGAACGGTCGCGCGATCGTGGCGGCCCCCAGCTTCCGGGCGGCCCGGGCCGGTGACGGGGTCAGGCTGATGAACTACATGGCCCTGCTGGGCGCCGCGGTCGCGTTGGTGGTCGGCGCGTTTTTGATCTACACCACGATGACGATGGCGATCACCCAGCGACGGCCCGTCATCTCGATGCTGCGGGCCATCGGCGGTCGGCGCGTCGCCATTGTCGGCGACATGCTCGCCGAGGCCGCGATTCTCGGGCTGATCGGCGGGGCCATCGGGTCCGCGATGGGAATCATGGCGGGCCGCATAGCGATTCGCCGACTGCCCCCCGCGATGACCCAAGGGCTCGAAGCCCGCGTCGAATACTGGTTGCCCGGTTATGCGCTGCCGCTGGCGCTGGCCGTGACCGTGCTCACCAGCGTGGCGGCCTCGACGATGGCGGCCCGTCAGGTGTACAAGGTTTCGCCCATCGAGGCGCTGGCGCCGGTCGGGGCTTCGGCGGCCGACGTCGTGCCCCGGTGGTTGCGCATCGGCTGTGGGGTCGGTGCCGTTGCGGTGATCGCGGCGGCGACGGTGCTCGTCACCGGTCAGCGCGGCAGCTACGCCGTCGTCGCGATGGCCGCCTTGTTGGGCGCGCAGATCGCCCTGGGATTCGCGCTCACCAGGCCCATCGTCAACGCGGCGGCGGCCACGGCGCGCACGTTCGGATCGTTCGGGGCACTCGCGGCGGCGACGATTCAGCGGGCGCCGCGGCGCGTGTGGGCGACGGTGATGACCGTGCTCATCGGGGTGCTCACCACCGTCGTGATCACCGGTACGAACGCCGACATGATCCGATCCGCCCGGGCCATCTTCTCGCCGGTCGCCGACACCGACGTCTGGGTGAGCGCCGACCCCCCGGACAGTTACCCCACCGACGCGCTGCCACAAGGCCTTTCGGGCAAGATCACCGCCCTCCCGGGCGTGGCACGAGTGACCGAGGGCGCGTTCGGTTTCGCCGTCGTCGGCGGCACCCGGGTGCTGCTCGACGGGTTCTCCACCGGCAGTCACGATGCGCTGTTCCGCGCGCTCGATGAACGAGTGCGTTCCGAGGTGCTCGGTGGCCGGGGCGTGGTGCTCACGCAGAATCTGGGCGCGATCCTGCACGCCCGGGCCGGTGACCAGTTGCGGCTGCAGACGCCGCACGGCCCACGGGAGACGACCGTGCTGGCCCTGGTGCCGTTCTTCTCGACGGTCATCGGCACGGTCGGGATCGACCTGGATCACCTGCGGGCGTGGTTCGATCGCCCGGCGGCAACGACGCTGCAGGTCGACGCGGCGCCCGGCGTGAGCCGGCAGCGCTTGCTGGCCGGCGTTCGCGCGGCGGTGCCGGCGCCGGACCACGTGTACGACGGTGCCGCGGCGTTGGCGGGGCTGCAGGCCCCGCTGCACCAGAGCATGTTCATCGCCAACGCGGTGTGGATCATCGTCGTGGCGGTGGCCGCGGTCGCCCTGCTCAACACGTTGACGCTGTCGGTGATCGAACGCCGCCGCGAAATCGGCGTGCTGCGGGCGATGGGCTCGAGCCGGCGGTTCACCCTGCGGATGGTGCTGGCCGAGGCGGCCGGAATCGGGATTGTGGGCGGCGTTTTGGGGCTTGCGCTCGGATTGACCGACCAGTGGCTATTCAGCCGCATCAGCGGGGACATCATGAATTTCGCCGTCGGCTTTCGGCTGAGCCCGCTCGCGCTCGCCTTCACCCTCGGGGCGCTGACGATCAGCCTGCTCGGCTCGGTGCCGCCGGCGCGCCGCGCGGCGCGCCTGTCCATCATCGAGGCGGTCACCGTCGAGTGAGGACGGCGAATCCCTGCAGATGGGGTTTGCACGGGAAGGGCACCGGCGTTCGCGGAATGCTGCGCAGCGCGGTGGTGTCGAACCCGGCCGCGGCAATCGCGTCGAGGGTTCGCCGGTTCGGCTCGCAGCCGCCGGCCAGCCACGACCAGGGCCTGGCGATCAGGTCTTGGAACCGGCCCGTCGCGCCGTCCCCGCGCACGTGCTCGAGGACCACCAGCCTGCCCCCGGGGACCAGGACCCGCCGGATCTCGCGGAGGGTGGCCGCCACATCGTCGACCGAGCACAACACCAGCCCGATGTGTACGGAATCGAAAGAGTTGTCCGGGAAGGGAATTGACTCACCCACCCCCTCGACGATGTCGACGGCGATGCCACAGCGTTCGGCGAGCCGGCGCGCCATCCGCCGAAACGGCGCGCCGGGTTCCACGGCGGCGACCGACGTCACCGCCGTGGGCAGAAACCTCAGGTCGTTTCCCGGCCCCAGGCCGAGCATCAACAGCCGGCCGGTCGCGTTGCTCAGGGCGGCCCGCCGGTACCGGTGGTAGAACAACCGGTCGAAAACCGGCTGGCCGAATCGATAGACATACGGGAACAGGCATTGCCGAAGCGTCATCGGCCGCCCAGATCCATTCGGAACGGCGGATATTCGTCGCGCATCAACGACACGTACACCGCCACCCGATAGCGCCAGCGCACGATGCCCATCAGCAGATCGAAGATGCCCTGCGGGATAGTTCCGGTGCACAACAACGTCACCGCGCCGATGACGCAGAGCACCTGTAGCGGCGCCTCCATCGACCAGCACAGCAGAACCTGAGGGATCGCCAGCAGCCACTTCACCAGCACCGCCCACTTTTTCAGGCGTGCCGGATAGTCGACCGCAAGATCACCCGGGTAGTCGGGCCGGGCCGCGAGCGTGAACGGCGGGTACCTGTCGGTGCTGTTCATCGGGAACCGGTAGTTCATCACGCGCCACGACCAGCGCAACACCCCGACGTTGAAGTCGAAGAGCGGCCGCGGATACCGCCCGGTGCACAGGATGACCACGCCCGCGGCGACGGTCGAGAACGGATACACCAGGTAGAGCAGAATCAGGATGGGGTAGTGCGGCAGGGCCAGCACACACCACTTGAACAACCAAAGCCAGCGCGAGGGCGCATCGAAATCGCCCCGCACCCTTACGGATTCGGCCTTTTCCGTCACGGGCTTGACGGGATCTTCGCCATTACCCCCAAGTTTCGGCTGATGTGAGCGGACATCCGGCGATGACTCGTGCAGCGCAGAAACGTCGTCAGCGCCGAGGTCTGTAGCCGGTCCGAGATCAGTGCGGCCGGCCTGAGCACGCGCTCACCGTGCGACACCGGCAGCGACGCCGCCCACGACACGGCCATGACCCTGCGCCGCCGGGTCTTCTCGTAGCACCGCAGGGCGCGCGAAACATCGTCGCCGCGAAGATTTGTCGCACCTCGGAGGTCCGACAGCGCCTTGCACAGCACCATGGTGTCGAGCAACGCCTGGTTGGTGCCCTGCGCCAGGGTGGGCGGCATCGTGTGCGCGGCGTCGCCGAGGAGCGTCACCGGGCCCTGACCCGCGTGCGGAATCGGATGCCGGAAATGCGGGAAGGGCGAGCGGGCCAGATCGTCGTCGGTCAGGGTGGCGAGCACCCGATCGACCGAGTCGGACCATCCCGAGAAGTGCGACCGCATCATCTCGATCGGACGCTGCGGCCTGACGAAGTCGGACGACCAGGGCAGGTCGAACCACCACTGCACGTCGGAGCCGCCGGCCGGCCACAGGCCGAGGTTCCCGCGCCCGCCGATGATCATCAGTGCGGCATCGGAATCCGCGATCTCCGGCAGCGTGGCCAGACCCTGCCAACTGCACCAGCCGGTGGGCGTTGCGCCTCGTGCGCCAACATGTTCGCGCACCAGCGAGTGCAGACCGTCGGCACCGATCAGCACGTCCCCCTCGGCGACCGTGCCGTCGTCGAACTCGACGCTGACCCCGTCCACCGTCGTCGCCAACCCGATCGCGCGGGAGTCACACCGGATGCGCTCGACCGGAAACCCCTCGAGGAGCCGATCCAGCAGGACGCGACGCGGAACCATCCGGATGGGCGCACCCAGTCGCCGCACCATCGCGGTCACGTCGAGGGTGCCGACCCTGCGACCCGCGGGCGTCACCGCCCGCACGGTGGCCAGTGGCCGGCCGGCACCGTCCATGTCGACGCCCAGCTGACGCAGGACCGTCTCGCCGTGGGACCAGATCGTCACCGCACCGCCGGCCGCGCGCACATCGGGCCGCTGCTCGAAGACGGTGACGGCATGTCCGTCGCGCAGCAAGCCCCGAGCGACGGAGATGCCGGCGACACCGGCGCCCACCACGAGCACCCGGAGCGAACGCGCGGCGCCGAACACGCGATCCCCTATAGCGAGCGTTGCAGGAGCACTTGGCCGCTGTCGGCGGCAACCACCTGCACGGCGGCGATCTGGTCGACCGGGGTCGAGATGGCGCCCGCCGGTGACGCGGTGTGGCCGGGCACGGCCACCCATGTCGCCAACCGCGTGTGGCTGCCGTCGCGACCCACCACGACCATGGCGAGCGTGTCGTGGTGCGCGTTGAGCGGTGCCAGGCACACGCAGCGCAGGTTGATGGACGTCCCCCAGTGCTGGCTGCTGACCGCGACCGTCGACGTGAGCAGGGTGGTGCCCACCTGAGCCATCGGCTCCGACGAAGCGGTCACCTGCTGGGACGGAGTCGACGACCACCCCTCGAGACCGACGAACACCCCGATGGCCAGCACCGCGGCCGCCGCCGCCGACGCCACCCAGGTCACCACCCGGGTGCGGCGCCGCCGCCAACGAACCGTCGCCAGCAGGGACGGCAGCAACTGTGGAGACATCTCCGGGGCCGGACCGGATTCGTCGATCGCGGCCACCTCGGCACGGTCAAGCTGTGACAGCAGGGCCGGCACGCCACTGAGATCGGCGACGGCCTCCCGGCAAGCCGGGCAGCGCGCCATATGCGTCTCGAATTCGCGGCGTTCCGCGGCCGACAACGATCCCAACACGTATGCGGCATCCCACATCGCGTAGCGGTCTTCGGGAGGGCCGACATCCTGCACCGGCGTCCTCATTTCATCCATCTCCGTCACCCCTCAAGCATTCGGAGCCCCTCATCGGGTAACTCCAAGTTCCTGCAGAGTGAGTCGCAACGCCCGCACGGCATAGTGTAGTCGCGACTTCACTGTTCCCTCGGCGATGCCGAGGTCCGCAGCGATCTGCGTGGTGGTCCATCCGCGGTAGTAGGACCGTTCGATCACTGCTCGGTGCTCGGCGGACAACTGGGCCATCCCGTCCGCTATCAGCAACCGGTCCAGCGCCGCATTGACCTCATCCGGCGTGGACTGTTCGGGCGCACCCGATACGTCTGTGGAACCGACGACGTTGCGAAACCGCGCGCTGCGCCGGTCGTCGATGATCATGTTGCGGGCCACCGTGAACAACCAGGCCCGCGCCGAGCGCTCGGTGTCCCCGACGACCTCGGGGTGCTGCCATGCCCGCAGCAGCGTCTCCTGGACCACATCCTCGGACTGGCTCGCGTCCCCCGTCAGCCGCAGCGCATAGCGCCACAGAACTGCGGCGTGTTCGTCATAGAGCGCCTTCATCAGGGCGGCCTCGGCAGCCCCGGAAGCGCGCCACGTGCCAGCCACACGAGCCACTCGATCACCTCCTGCCGGGGAAACGAGCGGAGCAGGGGCTCGGTTCAATGGCCCCGACCCGCCACGCCCGGCTTCGCCGCGCTGGCGATCGCGGCTAGTTCATGCGAGGGTCAGGATGCGCGGCCCCGCGTCGGTCACCGCGACGGTGTGTTCCCAGTGTGCCGCGCGCGACCCGTCGGTGGTGGTAACCGTCCACTGGTCGTCGAGCACCACCGTCTTGCCGGTCCCCAGCGTCAGCATCGGTTCGATGGCCAGCACCGACCCGGCCGCCAGCACCGGGCCCCGGCCGGGCGAACCCTCGTTGGGCAGAAACGGGTCCATGTGCATCTGCCGGCCGATCCCATGGCCGCCGTAGCCCTCGACGATCCCGAAGGCGCGCGAATACCGGGCCTCGGCGTCGCGCGTGCCCATCTCGATGGCGTGCGAGACGTCGGTCAGCCGGTTACCGGGGACCATCGCCGCGATCCCGGCCTCCAGCGATTCCCTGGTCGCCTGAGACAGCGCTTCGTCGGCGGCGTCCAGCGTCCCGACGCCGAAGGTGATCGCGGCGTCCCCGTGCCAGCCGTCGAGCACCGCGCCGCAGTCGATGGACACCAGGTCACCGGACGCCAGGATCTCGGCGGCCGACGGTATGCCGTGGACGACCCGCTCGTTGACCGAGGAGCAGATCGACGCGGGATAGCCGTGATAACCCAGGAACGACGGCACTGCGCCGGCGTCCCTGATCACCGATTCGGCGATCTCGTCCAGGCTCAGCGTGGAGACCCCGGCAACCGCTGCCGCCCGCACCGCCTGCAGCGCCGCCGCGACCACCGCGCCGGCCGCGGCCATGGCGTCGAGCTCACCGGCGCTGCGCTGCGGCACCACCTTGCGGCTGCGCAGCCGCGCCAGCGGGTTCATCCCTACTTGCCCAGCGCCTGCAGCGCGCGGGCGAACACTTCGTCCTGGGTGCCGACGGCGTCGACCGTCTTGAGCTCGTCGCTGTAGTACTCCAGCAGCGGTGCGGTCTCGTCGCGGTAGACCTTCATCCGGTTCAGGATGATGTCGTCGGTGTCGTCGGCCCGGCCACGCGCCTTGAGCCGTTCCAGCAACTCCTCCTGCGAGACCCGGAATTCCAGCACCGCGTCGATGTCGGTGCCCCGCCGCCCCAGCATGTCGTGCAGCGCTTTGGCCTGCTCGGTCGACCGCGGGAAGCCGTCCAGGATGAACCCTTTGGCCGCGTCGGGATCGCTCAGGCGGTCGTCGACGAGCTGGTTGGTCAACTCGGAGGGCACCAGGTCACCGGCGTCCAGGTAGCGCTTGGCCTCCAGGCCCAGTTTGGTTCCGTTCTCGATGTTGCTGCGGAACAGCTCACCGGTGGAGATGTGCGGGATTCCCAGCTTTTCGGAGAGCTTCTGGGCCTGCGTTCCCTTGCCCGCCCCCGGCGGTCCGAGCAAAACCACTCTCACTTGAGGAACCCTTCATAGTTGCGCTGCATGAGCTGACTCTCGATCTGCTTGACCGTATCCAAGCCCACGCCGATCATGATCAACACCGCGGTACCGCCGAACGGCAGATTCTGAACCGCTCCGCCGTTGCCGATCTGCAAGAACAAGTTGGGCAACACCGAGATTGCGCCGAGGTAGATCGAACCCGGCAGGGTGATGCGGCTCAGCACGAAACGCAAGTAATCGGCGGTCGGCTTGCCCGGCCGGATGCCGGGGATGAACCCGCCGAACTTCTTCATCTCGTCGGCACGCTCGTCGGGATTGAAGGTGATCGACACGTAGAAGTACGTGAAGAAGATGATGAGGCCGAAGTAGATGCCGATGTACACCGGGTCGCTGGGGTCGGACAGGTAGCTGCCGACGAACTTGTCCCACCAGCTGTTGCCCACACCGCCGCTGCCGCTGCGGATCAGCTGGGTGATCAGGTGCGGGATGTAGATCAGCGAGGACGCGAAGATCACCGGGATAACGCCGGCCTGGTTGACCTTGAGCGGCAAATATGTCGAGGTTCCGCCGTACATGCGCCGGCCGACCATGCGCTTGGCGTACTGGACCGGGATCCGGCGCTGCCCCTGCTCGACGAACACGACGCCGACGATGATGACCAGCGCAGCGACCAGGACGGCGGCGAAGATCATCCCGCCGCGGCTGTCCAGGATCGTCTTGCCCTCGGCGGGGATACGTGCCGCGATGCCGACGAAGATCAGCAGCGACATGCCGTTGCCGATGCCGCGCTCGGTGATCAGCTCACCCATCCACATGACCAGCGCCGCGCCGCTGGTCATCACGAGCACGATCACGACCAGCGTGAAGATGCTCTGGTCGGCGATGATGTCCAGCGAGCAGCCCTGCAGCAGCCCGCCGTTGGCGGCCAGGGCCACGATGCTGGTGGCCTGCAGGATGGCCAGCGCAATGGCCAGGTAACGCGTGTACTGCGTCATCTTGGCCTGGCCGGATTGGCCTTCCTTGCGCAGTTCCTCGAACCGCGGGATGACCACCGTGAGCAGCTGCACGATGATGCTGGCCGTGATGTAGGGCATCACCCCCACCGCGAACACGGTGAGTTTGAGCAGGGCACCACCGGAGAACAGGTTGATCAGCGAGTAGATCTGTCCGGCCGCGCCACCGCTGGCCTCTTTGATGCACTGCTGGACGTTCGGATAGTTGACGCCAGGGGACGGTAATGCGGCGCCGACCCGATACAAGACGACGATGCCAAGCGTGAAGAGGATCTTCCGTCTCAGGTCGACTGTCCGCAGCGATGAGATGAAAGCGGAAAGCAACTCTTCCTCCTGCGCAGCCGGGGGTTTCCTGCATCACGCGCCCAACACCCGCAGGCCAGGACGTACGGCCGACTAATCTACAGCGCGTCAAACCGTGTACGAGACTAACAGCTGGTACGGGCAGGTCTGGTCAGGGCCTTTACTGCGCCCCCCTGAACGACCGCTCGCGACGCGGTTAACCGGGCGTTTGCGCCGCCGCCGCCACGCGGGAGAAAAACACAGGAAGCCGTAAGCCGTGAGGCGTAGAGTTCCCCTGACTCGTTGCATTTGCTAAATAACTTGGGAGCAGCATGACACGCACTGACCAAGACAGCTGGGACTTGGCCTCGAGCGTCGGTGCCACGGCCACCATGGTCGCCGCGGCCCGCGCACTGGCCAGCGAGGGTTCCAATCCGATCATCAACGACCCCTTCGCCGCGCCCCTGGTGCGCGCGGTCGGGCTGGATTTCTTCCGGCGCCTGGTCGACGGCGAGCTCACCGCGTCCGAGGGCGACGAGGGCAAGGACCTCGGGCTCGAGACCGACTCGATCGCCGTGCGCACCCGCTTCTTCGACGACTTCTTCCTCGACGCCGCCCGCGACGGGGTCCGCCAGGCGGTGATCCTGGCCGCCGGCCTCGACTCCCGCGCCTACCGGTTGAGCTGGCCGTCCGGGAGCGTGGTCTACGAGGTCGATCAGCCTGCCGTCGTGCAGTTCAAGAGCACGACGATGGCCGAGCTGGGTGCCAGTCCGGCCGCGGAGCGGCGCACGGTCAGCATCGATCTGCGCGAGGACTGGCCGGCCGCGTTGCGCGACAACGGCTTTGACGTGACACAGCCGACGTCGTGGAGCGCCGAGGGACTGCTGATGTACCTGCCGCCCGACGCCCAGGACCGGCTCTTCGACAACATCACCGAGCTCAGCGCCCCCGGCAGCAGGCTGGCCACCGAATATCACCCGGACACCGCAGGCACGACGATGTCGCAACGCGCCCAAGAGTTCAACGACCGCTGGGCCAAGGTCGGCTGCGACATCGACCTGTCGGGACTGTTCTTCGACGGCGAGCGCAGCAACGTCGTCGACTACCTCGCCGGTAAGGGCTGGGAGGTGGCCGCCCGGCCGCGCCGCGAGCTGTTCGGCGACTACGGACTGAAATTCCGCGACGACGAGGCGATGGCGCAGTTCCGCAACATCGTCGCCGTGACCGCCACCCTGCGCTAGCGATGGCCGAGACCGACAGCAAGCGATCAGACGGCGACAGTTGGGATCTCGCGTCCAGCGTGGGCGCCACGGCCACCTGGGTCGCCGCTTGCCGGGCGTTGGCCGGTCGGCGGGCCGACGCGCTGATCGACGATCCGTTCGCCGACCCGCTGGTCCGCGCGGTGGGTGCGGAGTTCTTCATCCGGGTGCTCGACGGTGACATCACCGACGAGACCGGCGGTATCGACGCCGACGCCGACCTGGAGGCCGAATTCAACCTGGAACGCATGGTCAACATGATGGCCGTGCGCACCCGCCACTTCGACGACTTCTTCACCGACGCAACGGCTTCCGGCATCCGCCAGGCCGTCATCCTGGCTTCCGGCCTGGATTCCCGCCCGTACCGCCTGGCCTGGCCGGCGGGCACCGTCGTCTACGAAGTCGACCAGCCCGCCGTCATCGAGTTCAAGTCCACGACGCTGGCCGCATTGGGCGTCCGGCCCACCGCGGAACGGCGCACCGTGTCGGCCGACCTGCGCGAGGACTGGCTGAGCGCGTTGCGGGACAAGGGTTTCGACGAGTCACGGCCGAGCGCCTGGAGCGCCGAGGGGTTGTTGATGTATCTGCCGCCCCACGCGCAGGACAGCCTGTTCGACGCCATCACCACGCTCAGCGCGCCGGGCAGCCGGCTGGCGACCGAATACCACGACGGCGGCACAGGGGACCTGCTGGAAAGGCGCGCGAAGGCGATGGCCAGGCGCTGGGGGCAATACGGCTTCGACGTCGACGTGTCGACGCTGGTCTACCGCGGCGAGCGGACCCCCGCGGCACAGTATCTGAGCGACCTCGGCTGGCGGGTGTCGACGCGCACCCGCGCCGACATGTTCGCCGAGGCCGGCCTGCCCGTCGCACCGGGCGACAGCCTGGAGTCGCTGCAGCACAGCATCGCGGTCGACGCCGTCCTGCCCTGACGCTCAGCCGGGGTTGGCCGCCGGCGCCCGCACCACCATCGGCACCGCCGGGAAACACCAGGCCATCTCCGAGCGCGACTTGCGCAGCGCGGCAGTGCCGTAACCCCGCTTGCGGTGATCCGGGTGAATCCAGATCCGCACGTCGACCTCGCCGCGGACCAGCTCGCCGAACACCATGCCGACCTTCTCGCCGTTGTCGATGGCCACGAACCAGGCGGCCTCTTCGTCGTCGACCCGGCGCAGCGCGGCACCGATCTCGTCGTCGAGGTTGCCCGCCTGCCCACCGGATCCGTCACCCGAGGCACCACCCATGTCCTGGGTGCGCACGCCGAAGATGTCGCGGTCCTCGCTCGCGGAGAACGGCCGGAGTTCGAGGGTGTCCCCCGAGCTCGCCGGTCGCTCGCCCAGGGTGAAGCTCAGCTGCTTGTTCAGGTCCTCGAGTTCGGCCTGGATCGTCTTGCGCGAGTCCTTGGTGAGCCGGTCGAAGGACAAGCCAAATACCGCTTCGGCGCCCGTGTTCGACGTGCCGAGCAATCCGGCGATGGCCTTGACCGCCTCGGAGTTGTTGTCGGCCTCGACGATCAGGTCGAGTACTTCGTGCCGTCGTTCGAGGGCTTTCAACAATGCGTCGGCGATTTCGCGGCGGGCGGCTTTGCGGTCCTGGTCGGTCATTGCACCAGCCTAGATCGCCGGTGGTACCACCGCGCTACATCTTCGGTTTCCCAACTCCAGGAAGCGCTGGTAGCGATCCCCGACCGGGTCCGCCCAGGCGGGGTCGGGCTCGACGATGCGCTCGGTGCGCACCCATCGGGCGGCATCGGCGATCGTCGTCTCCAGGCCGGCCGCCATCCGCGCCAAGAAGGCCGCCCCCAGCGCGGCCCCTTCCGGCACCCCGGACACCTCGACCGGTCGCCCGGTGGCGTCGGCGATGGCCTGCAGCCACGGGCCCACCCGGGTGCCGCCGCCGGTGGCCACGATGCGCGCCACCGGCGCCCCGGACAGTTCGATGAGTTGGCGGACCACGAAGCCGGACGCCTCGTAGGCGGCCCGCCGCAGCGCGGCGGCGTCGTGGGTCAGATCGAGGGCCTCGAGCACGCCCCGGCGGTCCGGGTCGTGGAACGGGGTGCGCTCACCCCGCAGGTAGGGCGACCACACCGGGACGCGTCCGGGCTGCACGTCCGCCGGGTCGGCCGGCGCCACAACGCGATCCACCCAGCCCAGGAACAGCCCGCCGGCGTTGCTGGCCCCACCGATCTGGCTCTTCCCGGGCGTGGTGTGCGGGATGGTCCACAGCCCGGGCATCTGGCGGGCCTCGGGAATGGTCGTCCAGACGATCAGCGTGGTGCCACACATCACCAGCACGTCGCCGTCGTGGTCGGCGCCGGCGACCATCTGTTCGCACAGCGCGTCGATGGCGCCGGTGGCCAGCGCGGCCTCGGTGCCGTGCACCTGCCCGACGACGGCGCCCATGCTCTCCACCCGGGGCAGCTGCCCGACGTCCGCGCCCCGCTCGGCGCACGCCTCCCGATTCCAGCCGGTCCCGTCGAACAAGGGAAACGCCGTGGCGGCGGTGGCGATGTCGATGACCGCCTCGCCCGACAGCGCATGGTTGGCCACCGCCGGCGCGGGCCAGTAGCCGGCGGCGCCCGGAGCCTGGGCGGCCGTCCAGCGCAAGAACTCGGCGGCCTCGCCCAGCGCGGGCAGCGGCTGCGCGGCACCGCCGGGCGTGCGGCCCCGTGCGTCGCCGTACAGCAGTCCCGGGGTGATCGGTGTGCCGGTGCCGTCGACGGCCGTCATCGACGGGACCATCGCCGAGACGGCCACCGCCGCGAGTCCGCGCTGGCCGACCAGTTCGTCCAAAGCCGCCGACGGCCCACGCCGCCACGCCGCCTCGGCGTCGTGCTCGAGCCGGTCGGGTGCCGGTACCCGCAGCTCGTGCGGGATGCGCACGCGCGCCGTCACGTTGCCGTCGGCGTCGGCGGCTATCGCCTTGACCGCGGTGCTGCCGACGTCGATGCCGATTGTGACGTCTTTGCGTGACACGGGCGTCACCGTACGCCAGCATTGGCACTCGTGACGTCCAAACCGCGCGCCTTGGTGACCGCCCCGATGCGGGGGCCGGGCTTCGCCACACTGCGCGAGCTGGCCGACGTCGTCTACGACCCCTGGATCGAGCAGACCCCGCTGCGCATCTACAGCGCCGAGCAGCTGGCCGAGCGGATCACCGACGAGGGCGCCGAAATCGTGGTGGTGGAAAGCGATTCGGTGCGCGGCCCGGTGTTCGACCTCGGTGTGCGGGTGATCGCGTCCACCCGCGGCGACCCCAACAATGTCGACATCGCCGGTGCCACCGCCGCCGGCATTCCCGTGCTGAACACCCCGGCCCGCAACGCCGATGCCGTCGCGGAGATGACGGTGGCCCTGTTGCTGGCCGTCACCCGCCACGTGCTCACCGCGGACGCGGATGTGCGCGGCGGCAACATCTTTCGCGACGGCAGCATCCCCTACCAACGCTTCCGCGCCGCGGAGATCGCCGGGCTCACCGCCGGGCTGGTGGGCCTGGGCGCCGTCGGCCGCGCCACGCAGTGGCGGCTGTCCGGACTGGGCCTGCGCGTCATCGCGCACGACCCCTACAACCCCGAGGCCCGGCACAGCCTCGACGAGTTGCTGGCGGAGGCCGACGTGGTATCGCTACACGCCCCGGTCACCGACGACACGGCCGGCATGATCGGCGCGCGGGAGTTCGCGGCCATGCGCGACGGCGTGGTCTTCCTCAACACCGCCCGCGCCCAGCTGCACGACACCGACGCGCTGGTCGACGCCCTGATCGCGGGCAAGGTGGGCGCCGCGGGGCTCGACCACTTCGCCGGCGAATGGCTGCCCACCGATCACCCGTTGGTCGGCATGGGAAACGTCGTGCTGACGCCGCACATCGGGGGCGCCACCTTCGACACCGAGGCGCGGCAGGCGCAGATGGTGGCCGACGGCCTGGAAGCGCTGCTGGCCGGCAACGCACCCGCCCATATCGTCAACCCGGAGGTGCTGGGGGCATGAAGTTCGTCGACAATCCGGAAACCGCGGTGCTGGACGCCGCCAAAGACATGCTGCGCCGCGGCCTGGTCGAGGGGACGGCGGGCAACATCTCCGCGCGCCGCGCCGACGGCCACATCGTCATCACCCCGTCGTCGGTGGACTACCGCGACATGACCCTCGACGACCTGGTGCTGGTCGACGCGGACGGCTCGGTCCTGCAGGCGGCGCAGGGCCGCGCACCGTCGTCGGAGATGCAGCTGCACCTGGCCTGCTATCGCGCCTTCGACGACATCGGCAGCGTCATCCACAGCCATCCGGTGTGGGCCACCATGTTCGCAATCGCCCACGAGCCGATCCCGGCGTGTATCGACGAGTTCGCGGTGTATTGCGGCGGCGACGTCCGGTGCACCGACTACGCCGCGTCCGGCACGCCCGACGTCGGCGTCAACGCCGTGAAGGCGCTCGAGGGCCGCGGCGCAGCGTTGATCGCCAACCACGGCCTGGTGGCGGTGGGGCCGCGACCCGACAAGGCGTTGCATATCACCGCGCTGGTCGAACGCACGGCTCAAATCGTTTGGGGTGCAAGGGCTCTCGGCGGTCCGGTGGCTATCCCCGAGGACGTCAACCGCAATTTCGCGTCCGTGTACAGCTATCTGCGCGCCAACACCTAACGCTGATCGATCGCGACCTTCACCGCGCCGCTCTCGCCCTGGTTTGCGATCGCGTGGAAAGCCTCGCGCCACTGCCCCAACCCGAAGGTGTGGGTGAGCATGGGACGCAGGTCCACCCGCCCCGCGGCGGCCAGGGCGAGGTAGTGCGCGATGGCGTGCCTGCGGTGCCCGTCCACCTCCTCGACGCCGAAGGCGTTGGAGCCGACGAACGAGATCTCCTTGAAGTAAAGCGGGCTATCCTCCCAGCGGCCGGGGGCGTGGACGCCGGCCTTGACCAGCGTCCCGCGCGATCGCAGCACCCGGAC
This sequence comes from Mycobacterium sp. NGS33, assembly GCF_059812885.1. Taxonomy (NCBI): domain Bacteria; kingdom Bacillati; phylum Actinomycetota; class Actinomycetes; order Mycobacteriales; family Mycobacteriaceae; genus Mycobacterium; species Mycobacterium sp. NGS33. The sequence continues at coordinate 303,542 of NZ_JCALDN010000001.1, forward strand.
CCCGACCTCGAACGTCTCGGGCTTGCCCACCGTGTCGTAGACGACGTCGACCGCGCCGGGGTGCGCCATCGGCAAACCCCGCAACGGCTGGCGTAGCCGGCCACCACCCCAGGCGGCGATCTCCTCGATGAGGACCGAACGCCGCTCGTGCGCAAGGACTTTCGCGGCACCGAACCGGCGCGCCAGTTCGGCCTGCGCGGCGAAGCGCGCCACCACCGCAATGGCCACGTCGGGATACAGCGTCCGCAGGATCGCGACCGCACACAATCCCAGCGAACCCGCCCCGTACACCAGCGCGGCGCCCGAGCGGGGTGGCGGGTGGCGGGTGATGGCGTGCAGCGACACCGAGAACGGGTCGGCGAACACGGCCATCTCGTCGGGAATCGAGTCCGGGACCGCGAACAGCATGCTGTCGTGCGCGGGCATCAATTCGGCGTAGCCGCCGGTCACGTCGGCCGAGACCCCGGTGTGGATGCCGGGCTTGATGTCGCCGTCGGCGAAGCTCCAGCACAGGCTGTAGTCGCCGGCTTCGCATGCGGGACAGGGCGGTTGGATGCCACGCGGCCCGCAGGACAGCCACGGGTTGAGCACCACCCGCTGGCCGACCTGCAATCCCCGGGCCCCGGGGCCCAGCGCGACCACGTCGGCGACCACCTCGTGACCCATGACTTGCGGGAATGAGCAGAACGCGGCCATGGCGTTGTCACCGTCGCCCTCGCCGAAATCCATCAGGATCTGCTTGGAGTCCGACCCACAGATCCCCGTCAGCCGCGGCCGGGTGATCACCCAGTCTTCGTGCGGCGGTCGGGGATCCGGCACGTCGCGCAGGGCGGTCGGGGTGCGGGCCAGGTTCTGGGTCAGCGGGTTGGCGTCACGGGGCACCTCGAAGGGCTCCGGTTCCACACCGTAGACGAGCGCCTTCATCGGGCCCGATGACCGGCCGCCGCGTACGTCATCGCTCAAGGTTGCCGCGAATCCGGGGAAGCGTACAGTGGGAGAAGCTTGTTATATCGGCTAAATATTAGATTGACTACCTCCGATAGGGGCACACAATATGACCTCCACCAGGTACGAAGGCGACACGTGGGATCTGGCGTCCAGCGTCGGCGTGACCGCGACCATGGTCGCGGCGGCCCGCGCCATGGCCACCCGCGCCGAGCGCCCGCTGATCAACGACCCCTTCGCCGAACCACTGGTGAAGCTGGTCGGCGTGGACCTGCTCTCCCGGCTGGCCAGCGGCGAGCTGGACCCCGCCGAGTTGAACGACGTCCACGACGGCGCCGCCGGATCCGCCGGGGCGATGTCGCGGATGGCCGACAACATGGCCGTGCGCACCAAGTTCTTCGACGAGTTCTTCCTGGACGCGACGAACGCCGGCATCAAGCAGGCGGTGATCCTGGCGTCCGGGCTGGACGCGCGCCCGTACCGGTTGGCGTGGCCGGCCGGGACGGTGGTCTACGAGGTGGACCAGCCGCAGGTGATCAAATTCAAAACCCGCTCGCTGGCCGAGCTGGGCGCGCAGCCCACCGCCGAGCGGCGGGTGGTGGCCGTCGATCTGCGCGACGACTGGCCCACCGCGCTGCGCAACGCCGGATTCGACCCGGCCCAGCCGACCGCGTGGAGCGCCGAGGGCCTGCTCGGCTACCTGCCGCCCGAGGCGCAGGATCGCCTGCTGGACACCATCACCGAACTCAGCGCCCCGGGCAGCCGGCTGGCCACCGAGAGCGCGCCCAACCCCGAGCCCGGTCACGAAGAGAAGATGAAGGAACGCATGCAGACGATCTCCGAGCGTTGGCGTGCGCACGGTTTCGAGCTGGACATGGCGGGACTGGTGTACTTCGGCGACCGCAACGAGGCGGCCGGATACCTGGCCGACCGCGGCTGGCGGCTGAACAGCGCCAGCATCACGGAACTTTTCGCGGCCAACGGGCTCGACCCGCTCACCGACGACGACACGCGCATGGGCGAGATGCTGTACACCAGCGGCACGCTCGGCGAGAAATAGGAGGCGAGACGATGACCACCGACGCCGGAAGAACCGAGGGCGACAGCTGGGACCTGGCGTCCAGCGTGGGGGCGACGGCCACGATGGTCGCCGCTTCCCGCGCCGTGGCTTCGCAGGGGCCGAACCCCCTGCTCGACGATAAATTCGCCGATCCCCTGGTCCGCGCCGTCGGGCTCGACCCCTTCATCCGCATACTCGACGGAGACGTTGATTTCGCCGACGACCCGCTGATGAACCGCAAGACCAGGGCCGAGCAGATGACCGTGCGGACACGGTTTTTCGACGACTTCTTCATCAAATCCACCGAAGACGGTGTGCGCCAGGCGGTGATCCTGGCCTCCGGCCTGGACACCAGGGCATACCGCCTGCCGTGGCCCGCGGGCACCGTGGTCTACGAGATCGACCAGCCACAGGTCATCGCGTTCAAGACCGACACCCTGACAGGCCTCGGCGCGGTCCCCACCGCCGAGCGGCGAACCGTCGCCATCGACCTGCGCGAGGACTGGCCCGCAGCGTTGCGGCAGAGCGGATTTGACGTCACCCAACCGACCGCGTGGAGCGCCGAAGGGCTGCTGCCCTACCTGCCGCCCGAGGCGCAGGACCGGCTGTTCGACGACATCGCCGAGCTCAGCGCGCCCGGCAGCCGGCTGGCGACCGAACACGTGCCTGACCCCAATGCGTTCACCGACGAACGCATGCAGCGCATCACCGAGCGATGGCGGCGCGCCGGGTTCGACCTCGACGCGGGTGACCTGTTCTACCGGGGTGAGCGCAGCGTCGTCGTCGACTACCTGACCGGGCACGGCTGGGATGTGACGGCCCACCCCGTCCGGGACCTCTACGCCCACAACGGCTTCGAGTTTCCCGAAGAGGTGGTCGCGGCCTTCGGCGACCTGAATTACGTCGCCGCCAGGCTCAAGTAGGCTGCTGCCATGTCACGCACTCACGATGACGAGTGGGATCTGGCCTCCAGCGTCGGCGCGACCGCGACCATGGTCGCGGCCGGGCGGGCCATGGCGTCCAAGGATCCCCGCGGTCTGATCAACGATCCGTTCGCCGAGCCGCTGGTGCGCGCGGTCGGGGTGGATTTCTTCACCAAGATGATGGACGGCGACCTCGACCTGGATGCGATCGAGAACGCCACGCCCGTGCGCTTCCAGTCCATGGTCGACGGAATGGCCGTACGCACCAAGTACTTTGACGATTACTTCGTCGACGCAACCGGCGGCGGAGTGCGTCAGGTGGTGATCTTGGCCTCCGGGTTGGACTCGCGCGCCTACCGGTTGCCCTGGCCGGCCGGCACGGTGGTCTACGAGATCGACCAGCCGAGGGTGATCGAATTCAAGAGCAGCACGCTGGCCGATGTGGGCGCCGAGCCGACCGCGCCCCGGCGCACCGTTCCCATCGATCTGCGCGCGGACTGGCCGACCGCGCTGAAGGCGGCGGGGTTCGACACCGCGGCGCCGACGGCCTGGCTGGCCGAGGGCCTGCTGATCTACCTGCCGCCCGACGCCCAGGACCGGCTGTTCGACAACATCACCGCGCTCAGCGCACCCGGCAGCACCATTGCCACCGAATTCGTGCCCGGCATCGTCGATTTCGATGCGGAACGGGTGCGGGAGATGTCCGGTTCGTTCCGGGAGCACGGCGTCGACATCGACATGGCGTCGCTGGTCTACGCCGGCGAGCGCAACCACGTCATCGACTATCTGTCCGGCATCGGATGGAAGGCCGAGGGCGTCACCCGGACGGAACTGTTCCGGCGCAACGGCATCGAACCGCCCGCGCCCGAGAACGACGATCCGCTCGGCCAGATCGTCTTCATCAGCGCCAGGCTGGCGGGCTAGACCGGCCCGACCTCTAGAGGCGCCAGGGACCCAGCCACAGCGCGCTGGCGCCGCTGCAGGACCGTTCCACGTTGTCCAGGATGCCGCCGATGGTGCGGCCCAGCAGCGCCCCCAGCGCGTCGGGCAGCGACGCGGCGGCCGGCTGCGAGGAGGCTCGCGGCCGCAGCATGTCCAGCAGCGAGCCGCCCGGGAAGGTGACCAGGCGCACGTCGGCGTCCTCGTCCAGTCCCGCAAGCACTTTCGCCCGGCGCAAAGCGGTTCGGAAACCGCCCAGTTCGTCGACCAGACCCCGCTCGCGCGCGTCGGCACCGGTCCACACCCGGCCCCGGGCCACGCGATCGACCGCCTCGGTGGTCAGATTGCGACCGTCGGCGACCCGCTCCAGGAAGTCGGCGTACACCAGGTCGGCCTCGGCCTCGCGGTGGGCGCGCTGCTCGGGGGTGAACGGCGTCTCGATCGACCAGGCATCGGCATTGGCGTTGGTGCGCACGGTATCCAGCCCGACGCCCAGGCGCTGCAGCAGATCGCGGATCACCAGCTTGCCGGTGATCACGCCGATCGAACCGGTGATGGTCGCGGGGCTGGCCACGATCGCGTCGGCGGCGGCCGCGATGTAGTAGCCGCCGGATGCGGCGACCGCACCCATCGACGCCACCACCGGCTTGCCGCGCTTGCGCGCCATTTTCACCTCTCGCCACAGCGTTTCCGACGCCGTGACCGAGCCGCCGGGGCTGTTCACCCGCAGCACGATCGCGGACACCGAATCGTCGGCGGCGGCTTCCCGCAGCGCCGGGGCGATGGTGTCGCTGCCCACGGTGGAGGCACCGAACGGCAGGAACTGCGGTCCCCCACGCCCGTCCACGATCGTGCCGTCCACGTTGATCACGGCGACCGTCGGTTTGGTGCGCCGCCCGGGAACCGGGGGGACCGGCGGCGTCAGCCGCGACCGGGCCGCGCCGGCGTAGCGCGACACGTACAGCCGCGGGGGCGCGTCGTCCTCCGAAACATCTTTCACGCCAACCATTTCCGCGATGCGGTCGTAGGCTTCGTCCCGGAAACCGATCCGGTCGACCAGGCCCGAGGACACGGCGTCCTCGCGCAACAGCGGGGCGCGGTCGGCCAGCGCGTCCAGCGCGGCGGCGTCGAGTTTGCGCGATTTGCCGACCGCTTCCCACACCTGCTCCTGCAGGCTCTCCAGCATCCGGGTGACGGCCTCGCGGTGGGCCTCGGTGAAGCCGTGCTCGGTGAAACGGTTTGCCGCCGACTTGTATTCGCCGCGGGCGACGAATTGTGCTTCGATGCCGGCCTTGTCCAACGCGTCGCGCAGGAAGGTGGCATTGCTGGCAAAGCCGATCAGCCCGACGCTCCCCGCCGGCTGCATCCACACCTCGCCGAACGCCGACGCCAGGTAGTACGACAGGGTGCCCGGGTAGGTCTCGGCCCAGGCCAGTGACGGCTTGGCGGCGGTGAAAGCGACGACGGCCTCGCGCAGTTCCTGCACCGCCGCCGCCGGCGACGCCGTCAGTTGCACACGGGCGATCAGCCCGGCCACCCGCGGATCCTCGGCCGCCCGGTAGATGGCGGCCACCACGTCGCGCAGCGCGACCTGCCGGCTGCCCCCGCTGATGAGGCCCAGCGGGTCGAAGCCCGACGTCTCCGGCGGCATCGAGCGCAGGTCCAATTCGAGCACGCAGCCGTTGGGCACGCCGTGATGGCGGGCGGTGTCGACCCGCCCGGCCAGCGCCCGAACATCGTCGACGCCGGGAATCGAAGGCAGGAAAGCGAACATGTCTGCAGACTACCGATGCGCGCCCGTACGGTGGTCGGGTGAGGTTTTCCATCGCGATTCCGCAGTTCGACTACGACGACTTCGACGCGGCGGGGCTGCGCGCTTTCCTCGCGCGCGCCGAGGACCTCGGGTTCGAGGGCGGTTGGCTGCTCGAACAGATCATCGGGCCCGCACCGCTGCTGGCTCCGCTGGAACTGCTGGCCTACTGCGCGGCCTGCACCGAGCGGCTGCGCCTGGGCGTCGGCGTCCTGGTGACGTCGCTGCACGACCCGCTGCAGCTGGCCTCGGCCGCCACCGCGGTCGACCGACTCAGCCACGGCCGCTTGGACATTGGTGTCGCGCCCGGGGGTGGTCGACGGAAATTCGCCGCCTTCGGCGTCGACGGGGACACCTTCGTCTCGTATTTCACCGAGGGCCTGGAGCTGATGAAGGCGGCCTGGTCCGACGAGCCGCGGGTGACGTTTCACGGTCGGTTCCGCGACGTCGACGACCTGCCGATATCGCCCAAGCCGGTGCAGCGCCCGCACCCGCCGATCTGGTTCGGGGGCCTGGCGCCCAAGGCCCTGGCCCGCGCGGTGCGACACGGCGACTCATTTTTGGGCGCCGGCTCGTCGACCACCGAGGCGTTCGCCGGCGCCGTGAACGTCGTGCGGCGCGAACTCGACGAGCAACACAAGGACCCCGCGACCTTCACCATCGGCAAACGGGTCTATTTGATGATCGACGACGACGCCGCCACAGCCCGCGAACGCGTGCTCGCCGGCCTGGACCGCATCTATGGGCGGATGCCCGGCGTGGCGGACGTGCCGGTGTCCGGCACACCCGACGACGTGGTGCGCGGGCTGCGCGAGGTCATCGACGCCGGGGCGCAGATGGTGTTACTCAATCCCGTCGGCATCGACGCCGGCGAGAACCGCGAGCAGATGGAACGCCTTGCCGCAGAAGTGATTCCGCAGCTGAGCTAGCTAGGACAGCTCGGTGGCCGAACCGCCCGCTGCGGTGATCTTCTCGCGCGCGCTGCCGCTGAACTTGTGCGCGGACACCTCGACCTTGACCGTCAGCTTGCCGTCGCCGAGGACCTTGACCAACGAGTTGCGGCGAACCGCGCCCTTGGCCACCAGCTCGTCCACGCCGATCGAACCACCCTGCGGGAAAAGCCGGTTGAGGTCGCCGACGTTGACGATCTCGTACTCGGTGCGGAACCGGTTGCGGAATCCCTTGAGCTTGGGCAGCCGCATGTGGATCGGCATCTGGCCACCCTCGAAGGTGGCCGGCACGTTCTTGCGTGCCTTGGTGCCCTTGGTACCGCGACCGGCGGTCTTGCCCTTGGAGCCCTCACCGCGACCGACCCGGGTGCGCGCGGTCTTCGACCCGCGCGCCGGCTTGAGATCGTGCAGCTTGATCGTCATTTCTTGCTACCTCCGGTACCCGCGGTCGACGCCTCGGCGGGCTCCACCTCGACGAGGTGGCTGACCACCGCGATCAGTCCGCGGGTCTGCGCGTTGTCCTCGCGGATCACCGAGTGGCGGATCCGCCGCAGGCCCAGGGTGCGCAGGGACTCACGCTGCTTCCAGCGGGCCCCGATGGTGCTGCGCACCTGGGTGATCTTCAGTTGACTGCTCATGGTTGTGCCCCCGAGGTCTGGGCCTCGCGAGCCGCCGCGCTGGCCATCGCGTCACTTTCCCGACGGGCTTTGAGCATTCCGGCCGGCGCAACGTCCTCGATGGGCAGGCCACGGCGAGCGGCCACCTCCTCGGGGCGCTGCAGCAGTTTGAGGGCGGTGACCGTCGCGTGAACTACGTTGATCGCGTTGTCGCTGCCCAGCGACTTGGCCAGGATGTCGTGTACGCCGGCGCATTCCAGCACCGCGCGCGCGGCGCCACCGGCGATCACCCCGGTACCCGGGCTGGCCGGGCGCAGCAGCACCACGCCGGCCGCCGCCTCACCCTGAACCGGGTGGGTGATGGTCCCGCGGATCAGCGGCACCCGGAAGAAGCCCTTGCGGGCCTCCTCGACGCCCTTGGCGATGGCCGCGGGAACTTCCTTGGCCTTGCCGTAGCCGACACCGACCATGCCGTTGCCGTCACCGACGATCACCAGTGCGGTGAAGCTGAATCGCCGTCCACCCTTGACCACCTTGGAGACGCGGTTGATCGCGACAACCCGCTCCAGGTAGTTGCTCTTGTCGCCGTCGCGGTCGCGGCCACCACGACCGCCGTCGCCGCGTCGACCGCGGCTGTCGCGGTCGCCGCGCGAGTCACGGCTGTCGCCGGCGCCTTGTCCGCCGGTCGGCTGCTCCGCCATTATGCGGTCCTTCCAATCGTGTTCAAGCTCTTCGTCATCAGAATTGCAATCCGTTCTCGCGTGCGGCATCGGCCAGCGCCGCGATCCGTCCGCCGTAGGTGTATCCGCCACGGTCGAAGACCACGCTGTCGATGCCGGCGGCCTTGGCGCGCTCGGCGATCAGCTGGCCCACCCGCACGCTGCGGGCTTTCTTGTCTCCCTGCAGGCTGCGCACGTCGTCCTCGATCGACGACGCGGCCGCCACCGTGGTGCCGTTCTCGTCGTTGACCAGTTGCACGTGAATGTGTCGCGAGGACCGGTTGATCACCAACCGCGGCCGCTGGCCGGTGCCGGCGATCTTCTTGCGCAGCCGTGCGTGCCTGCGCAGCCGAGAGACGCGCCGAGTCGCGGATACGCTCTGCCCCACCGGCTTTCGCGCGGCGGTGCCAGCTTGTGTTTGCGCCATGATTACTTACCTGTCTTTCCGACCTTGCGGCGGATCTGCTCACCCTCGTAGCGCACGCCCTTGCCCTTGTACGGGTCGGGGCGGCGCAGACGGCGGATGTTCGCCGAGATCTGGCCGACCTTTTGCTTGTCGATCCCGGTGATGGTGAATTTCGTCGGCGACTGGACGGCGAACGTGATGCCGTCCGGAGCCTCGATCACCACGGGGTGGCTGTAGCCCAGCGCGAACTCGAGGTTGGCACCCTTGAGCTGCACCCGGTAACCGACGCCGAAGATCTCCATCTTGGTGGTGTATCCCTGCGTCACGCCGGTGACCAGGTTGGACACCAGGGTCCGCGACAGCCCGTGCAACGAGCGGTTGCGCCGCTCGTCGTTGGGACGGGTGACCACGATCGCGCCATCGTCGTTGCGCGACACGGTGATCGGCTCGGCCACCGTCAGATCCAGGGCGCCCTTGGGCCCCTTCACCGACACCTTCTGGCCATCGATCGTCACGTCGACTCCCGACGGGACCGGAACCGGCTGCTTACCAATGCGAGACATAGTCTTTCGTTACCTCCGCCCTTACCAGACGTACGCGAGGACTTCGCCGCCCACGCCCTGTCGGGCTGCCTGGCGGTCGGTCAGCAGGCCCGAGGAGGTGGAGATGATCGCCACACCCAGGCCACCGAGCACGCGCGGCAGATTGGTGGATTTCGCATACACCCGCAAACCGGGTTTGGACACGCGGCGCAAGCCGGCGATGCTGCGCTCCCGGCTCGGCCCGTACTTGAGCTGAACGATCAGCGACTTGCCGACCCGAGCATCCTCGGTCCGGTAATCGGTGATGTAGCCCTCGCTCTTGAGGATCTGGGCGATGTTCGCCTTGATCTTGGAGTGCGGCAGCGTCACCTCGTCGTGATACGCCGAATTGGCGTTGCGCAGACGTGTCAAGAAGTCTGCGATCGGGTCCGTCATCGTCATGACAGCGTTGGTACCTTCCTCGCGATGGTTCCCGGTCCGGGCCTGTCGCGCACCTTTTCTGGGTTGGTCTTAGTGGTTGGGGCTGTTACCAGCTGCTCTTCTGCACGCCGGGCAGTTCGCCCGCGTGCGCCATCTCGCGCAGGCAGATCCGGCACAGGCCGAATTTGCGGAAGACCGCGCGCGGGCGGCCGCACTTGTTGCAACGGGTGTAGCCGCGCACCGCGAACTTCGGCTTGCGAGCGGCCTTGTTGACCAGTGCCTTCTTTGCCATCGCTCAATTTCCCCTTTGAGGTTCTTCCTTGAACGGAAAGCCGAGGGCCCGCAACAGCGCTCGTCCTTCGTCGTCGGTCGTCGCCGAGGTGACGACGTTGATGTCCATGCCGCGGACCCGGTCGATCTTGTCCACGTCGATCTCGTGGAACACCGACTGCTCGGCGAGCCCGAAGGTGTAGTTGCCGACACCGTCGAACTGCTTGGGCGACAGCCCACGGAAGTCGCGGATACGGGGCAGCGCGATCGAGGTGAGGCGGTCCAGGAACTCCCACATCCGGTCGCCGCGCAGGGTGACCCGCGCACCGATCGGCATGCCCTCACGCAGCTTGAACTGCGCGATGGACTTGCGCGCGCGACGAATCTCGGGGCGCTGCCCGGTGATCAGGCTCAGGTCGCTGACCGCGCCGTTGATCAGCTTCGCGTCGCGCGCCGCATCGCCGACGCCCATGTTGACGACGACCTTGGTCACCGTCGGGATCTGCATGACGTTGCCGTAGCCGAACTGCTGCTGCAGCGAATCGCGAATCTCGCTGCGGTAGCGCTCTTTCAGGCGCGGCTGAACCTTTTCTGCAGTACTCATCAGATGTCCTTGCCGTTGCGCTTGGAGATACGAACCCGCTTGCCGGTCTCCTCGTCGACCCGGTAACCGACGCGGGCGGGCTTACCGTCCGAGTCGACGACCATCACGTTGGAGACGTGGATGGGGGCTTCCTGCGTGACGATGCCGCCCGACTGCGCTCCGCGCTGGTTGGTCGAAATCGCGGTGTGCTTCTTGATCCGGTTGACGCCCTCGACCAGCACTCGGTCGCGTTCCGGGTAAGCCTGCAGCACCTTGCCTTTGGCGCCCTTGTCCTTGCCGGCGATGACCAGGACGGTGTCGCCTTTGCGGACCTTCATTTACAAAACCTCCGGGGCAAGCGAGATGATCTTCATGAACCGCTTCTCGCGCAGCTCGCGGCCCACCGGCCCGAAGATGCGCGTCCCGCGCGGGTCGTTGTCGGGCTTGATGATCACCGCGGCGTTCTCGTCGAACTTGATGTAGCTGCCGTCGGGACGGCGGCGCTCCTTGACCGTGCGCACCACGACGGCCTTGACGACGTCTCCGCGCTTGACGTTGCCGCCGGGGATGGCGTCCTTGACGGTGGCGACGATGACATCACCGATGCCGGCGTAGCGTCGCGACGAGCCGCCGAGCACACGGATGCACAAGATCTCCTTGGCGCCGGTGTTGTCGGCGACCTTCAGTCGCGATTCCTGCTGAATCACTCGATCTCCTGACCTGGTTGCGTGTGCACGGCAGGAGAACCCACCTGGGCGGGCATTCGGCGGGCATGACCCACCAAAAAACCTGACGTGCGCGGTCTTTGTCACCGAAGGGCACGCGGGGCCGATTCGCACCGGCCGAGGTCTGCCCAAGGCAACCCCTAGAGTCTAGGGGACGACCAGCTCAGAGCCAAATTCTGCGCCAAGGCGGTCGAGATGGGTCGATTCTGCACCTAAAAGGGTGGCGGGTCCCCGTCGAACCCGTGGGTGGTGGGCCAGGCGTGGCCGGCCGGCGGGGTGGGCCGGGCCAGGCGGGCGTCGTGGTTGTGCCGCCGTTCGGCGGCGACGCGATGGGCGCGGTCTTGTGCCCGGGTGCGGCGGCGTCTGGGCATCATGGCGGCGCGTTCGGTGCAGTAGTCGGGCGGCGGTGTCGCCGTCACTCGAACATCACCGGTGGGGGCGCACAGCTGGGGAAACAGCAGCGCGCTGCCCGGGGTGGTGACGTAGGTGTGCCCGTCGGGCAGCGTCCAGATGACCGTGCCGTCGGGCAGTTGGCGGTCGCGCCAGCCCCAAAACGTCTTCATCAAATGGTGGCCGCGGCACAGCGCCTTGAGGTTGGAGGCGTGCGTCGCGCCGCCGTCGGCGTACGGGACCGTATGGTCGAGATCGCACTCGCCGGCCGGCCGGTCGCAGCCCGGGGCCCGACACGTCAGATCCCGGCAGCGCACGAAATCGGCCAGCGCGGCCGAGGGGGTGTAACGGGTTTCGGCGCCGCTCGGGGCGATCAGCGGCATCAGCCGCGCCGAGGTGGCCAACTGCGCGATTACTTCGGCCGGGATGAGCCCTTCCACCCCCGGCACCACCGCCGGCGTCGGCGCCGTGCCCTCGAGGCTGGCCTGCTCGCCGATCACGTGGATCACCACGTTGCTCTTGACCCCGTTCGGCGCAGCCGCCGCGCAGTCGGCACTCCCGCAACCACACATCAAACGCGAAGCGCCGGCGGCCAACGCCCCCAACGCATCCGCGCGCCGCTGCGTGACCGTGCGCGGATCCGCCTCACACACCGTGGCGGCCAGCGCATCGAGGCGCCGATCCAGGGCCAGCCCGTCGGTGGCCAGGACGCTGCCGGTCACATATGCCATCCCCGACTCGTTGGACAGCACATCCACGTAGCGATCGCGCAGTGCGTCCTTGGCCCGGCGCACCGCGTCGGCATCGACCACGGCGACCAGCCGGTCCACCGCGGCGCCCAGCGCTCCCCGGGTCAGCGACGGCCGCCGCGACACCAGTGCGGCAACCTGCGCGTCGACGCGGGCCAGCACCTCCTCATCGGTGATCAAGTCGGTGCGAAACACGACCGTCTGAAACGCCCGGTAATCGATGTGCCCGGCCCGAAAGACCGCACCGACCCGCGGCAACCGATCCCGCATCGCCATCGCATACCGCACATAGCTATGGCCCATCGCCACGCTGCACCCCAACGCCGCACCCACCTGCGCGGCCACCGCCTCCCACGCGTCCGCCGCCCAATCCGCGCGCTCCCCCGACTCGCGGCAGCGCAACACCAGCAGCTCACCGACGGCCACCAACCGCTCCGCGGCCGCCCGCGCCTCCGCGCACCCCGCCTCGCGCACCCGAGCCAGCAGCGCCGCCGACTCCGGCGTCTCCCGCGAGGCATACCACCACTCGAACATACGTTCGATTATGCCATCGGGCCCCGACACGTATGGTCAGTCGCCCTGCCGGATCCACGCGACGATGTACAGCGTCATGGCCGTGACCAGCGCGATGAGCACCCACTGCACGATCGCCTGGTCGATCCACGACCCGGGCGGCGGCGCCCCGGGCAGGATGTTGCGCAGCGGGACGATGGCGAACAGGTTCGCGGCGTACCAGGTGGCGAACGGCGGCAGGAACTTCCTTCTCCCCAGCGCCATCGGAATGGCGACCAGCAGGGCCAGGGTGGGCAGGCTGACCAACACCAGGCAGATGCCCAGGTCGAAGATCAGCGGCCCCTTGGCCCGTTTCAGGGTGATCACCACGTTGCCGCTGTCGGTCGCGCGCGAGGTGGGCAGCGCGCTGGGGTCGTGCATGCGGTTGACGCTCACCTGCCAGCCGTCCAGCGCGCCGGTCACCTCGACGCGGGCGGGGACCTTCCTGCGGCCCTCGCCGGTGCCCACGAACGCGTCGGCGGCGATCGGCTCGGTCTGGTAGGAGTCGAACGGCCAGTTTCCGGGATCGCCGTGCGCCTCGATCGTGGTGCTCAGTTGGTCCGGCGCTTTGCCCTTGGGGTATTGCAGATCCCCCAGATCGCTTGTGGGATAAAGACGCACCGCGACGTCGTTGGCCAGTACGTCAAAGCGGTTGTCGTACTGGGCAACTCCGGGATAGGCGAGCACCTCGACGGACAGGCGGTTGGCCACCGGCTTCAGCTCTTCGAGGCGCAGCTGCACGATCGTGGCGTCCCCGCCGCCCTGGCTCAGGTCCAGTGGCGGCAGCGGCCCCTCGGATCGCTGCAAAAAATGCACGCCGAAAAGCGACAGGACATAGACGATGATGACGCCCGCGAGAATGCACACACCGATCGCGATCCGCGGCGCCTCGCGCTTCTTCGTGGGGGCCTCGGTGGTCATTGCCGGCCGCCGCGAGCAACACGACGGCGGACACCCCACGAGGCTTGCTGGCGCCGCGGCGACGCCGCGGGCGGCGTCCGGTCGGACATGGGCGACACGCCGTCAGATGCTAGCGGAATGATGCGGGCAACCGCGCGGCGAAAGCGCCTGTCCAGAAACGCATCAGGCGCCTGTCACCCCACGGCCACGCACCGTTCATTTCGCCCGTTGAGTGGGCCAGGCCGCGACCGGCCAACCAAGAGTTGCCGATTTGCTAACTAGGCGACGAGTCGGCCACGCAGCGAAACCCGATGTGCGTCGTCGCGGAGTCCTGCGATTGCGGTGACCGGGCGGCCGGACGGTACCGGTGGCAGTACTCCGGTGCGCACAGGTGGCTGCCGCCCTTCAGCGTCTGGTTGACGGACGGATCGGCGGGCCCCGACGGGGTGCAGCAGGACTTGGGCGGCAGGTCGAGCCGGTGATGCGCGGAGTATTCGGTGGCCGTCCACTCCCACACGTTGCCGATCATGTCGACGAGACCAAAAGCGTTGGGGGCGAAGGCCCCTACCGGTGACGTCCCCACCCAGCCGAGCGCCCCGTCGTTGCGGTACGGGAAGCTGCCCTGCCAGGTGTTGGCCATCAGCCGGCCCCCGCTGGTGGCCTCCTCACCCCACGAGTAGGTGGTCGCCGACCCGGCCCGGGCCGCGTACTCCCATTCGGCCTCGGTCGGCAGGCGCCGGCCGGCCCAGCGCGCATAGGCCGTCGCGTCCGGATACGCCACCTGCACCACCGGGTGATCGCCGCGGTCCGCGACATCGCTGTCGGGGCCGAACGGGTGACGCCAACTCGCCCCCGGCACCCACTGCCACCACTGCCGCCAGTCGCGCAGGTCGACCGGGCCAGCGGTGGGACGGAAAACCATTGCGCCCGGGACTAACTCGCCGGGGTCCGCTCCCGGATACAGCGCCGGGTCGATCGGCTGCTCGGCCACCGTCACATACCCGGTGGCGGCGACGAATTCGGCGAACTGCGCGTTGGTCACCGGGTGCCGTTCCACCGCGACGGGAGCCACCGTCACGGTGTGGATTGGCGCCTCTTCGGGGTAGAAGTTGGTCGATCCCATGCGGAATGGCCCGCCCGGGAGGTCGACCAGCTCGGTGAGCACCCCGCCAGGCTACGCCGGCGAGGCGCGTCAGTCGGATTGCCGGTACCAGGTGAGCATGTAGAGGGCCATCGCCGCGACCAGCGCGATCAACACCCAGATCACCAGGACTTGGTCGATCCACGCTCCCGGCGGGGGCGCCCCCGGCAAGAAGTTGCGGATAGGTATGACGGCGAACAACATGGCGGCAAACCACGTGACGAACGGGGGCACGAATTTCCTTCTGCCCAAGGCGATCTGGATGACCACGGCGAACGCCAACGCGGGCAGCGCGAACAGGACCAGGCAGATGCCGAGGTCGAAGATCAGCGGCCCCTTGGCCCGATGCAGCGTGATGACGACGTTGTCGGCGCGATCGGAGTCCTGGCTGGCCTCGCCGACGCGCTGGACGCTGACGTCCCAGCCGTCCAAGCCGCCGGTGACCTCCACCCGAGCGGGAATGTAGCGGCGCGCATCGCCCTGGCCGACAAGCACATCGGCGGACAGGGCGTCGGTGCGGTAGGAATCGAACGGCCAGTTGTTCGGGTCGCCGCGCGCCTCGATGGTGGTCGCCACCTGCGCCGGTGACTTGCCGGCCGGATACTGCAGGTCGCCGAGGTCGTTCGGGGGATCCATGCGCACCGCGGTGTCGGTCTTGAGCACCTCGAGGCGCTTGTCGAACATCGACTCCTCGGGGATCACCAGGACCTTCACCGTCAGTCGGTTCGCGGTGGTGTCCAGCTTTTCGAGGCGCACCAGCACGACGGTGTCATTGGTGGCGTTGAGGTCCGGGGGCTTGAGCGGGCCCCCCGATTTCGCGAGCAGGTGCACCCCGAACAGCGACAGCACGTAGACGGCGAGGAAGCCCGCGACGGCCGCCACGGCGACGATCCTGCGCCGCTTCCGCCGATCGGGCGCGGACGCCGGCGGGGGCGCCGCGGGTGGTTGCTCCGAGGGCGCCGGAGGCGGTGGCGAGGGCGGTGCGTGGTGGGTCATCGGTCAACACCTCCGTGGCGAATTCGGACACTCGAGGACGGATGCTAGCGAACTCGCGCTCGGCGCGGGGGAAGTTAGAAAATTCGTCATGTTTAGGTAATTTCCCCAAGCATCCGCGGCGGCGCGCACAGCTCAGCGAAACGGATGCGGGGGCCTCGGTGCTCGTCGCGGCCCGCACCGCGCCCACTAGCGGTACGCGGCCGGCCGGCGCACCACTTCATCCGGAGTTTGTTTGCCTGTTAAGCCGGTGGCGGTAAATGTCTCGTGTGAAGCGCAAGCGTTGGGCACCGGCCACCGGTGTTCTGGTGGCCGCCACGTTGGTCGCGGCATGCAGCAACTCCCCCGCAAGCCTGCCGTATACCGCCGGGGCCAAGGTCGACTGCGGCGGCAAGCAGGCCCTGGCGGCCAGCGGCTCGACCGCCCAAGCCAACGCGATGACCCGGTTCGTCGATGCCTATCGCCAGGCCTGCTCCGGGGAGACCCTGAACTACACCGCCAACGGGTCGGGCAATGGGATCTCCGACTTCCTTTCCGGAAGAACGGATTTCGCTGGATCGGACACCCCGCTGTCGGGTGACCAGTACGCCGCCGCCAGACAGCGGTGCGGCGGTGCCGACGCCTGGAACCTGCCGGTGGTGTTCGGCCCGCTGGCCATCACCTACAACCTCGCCGCCGTCGACTCGCTGGTGCTCGACGCGCCCACGCTGGCCAAAATATTCAACGGCACCATCACGCGCTGGGACGACCCCGCCCTGACCTTGCTCAACGCCTCCATGCCGGCCGAGGACATCCACGTCATCTACCGCAGCGACGGTTCGGGCACCACCGACAACTTCCAGGCCTACCTGCAGTCCGCATCCGGCGGGGCCTGGACCAAGGGCGCGGGCAAGGCCTTCAACGGCGGCGTCGGCTCCGGCGCCGTCGGCAACACCGGCATCGCGGCCGCCGTGAAGAGCACCGAGGGGGCGATCGGCTACAACGAACTGTCGTTCGCGCTCCAGCAGGGGCTGTTCGCGGCCGAGATCAAGACGCCGGCCAGCCGCAGGTCGTTGCGCCCCGTCCGGATCGGCACCGACACCGTCGGCAAAACCATCAAGGGCGCCAAGATCACCGGCGCCGGCAACGATCTGGTGCTCGACCTGTCGTCGTTCTACAACCCCGCCCAGCCCGACGTCTACCCGATCGTGTTGGCGACCTACGAGATCGTCTGCTCCAAGTACCCCACCTTCGATGTGGCCAAGGCGGTCAAGGCTTTTCTGCAGGCGGCCATCGGACCCGGCCAGACCGAACTGGCCAAGAGCGGCTACATCCCGCTCTCGCCCGATTTCCAGGCGAGGGTGTCCGGCGCGGTCGACGCGATCACCTCGGTGGACGCACCCAGGCCCGAATGAGCGAAACTAGGTCCGGGTGGGCGTTTTTCGATCGCGCTGTCGCCACCAGCCGACCAGGAACAGCGTCAGCGCGGTGACCAGCCCGATCAATACCCACAGCACGATCGCCTGGTCCACCCACGAACCGTAGGGCGGGCTGCCGGGCAGGATGTTGCGCAGCGGGACGATCGCGAAAAGCATTGCGCCGTACCACGTGGTGAGCGGCGGCAGGAACGACGTCCGGCCCAGCGCCACCGGGATGGCGACCCACAACGCCAACACGGGCAACGAGATCAGGACCAGGCAGATCCCTACATCGAAGATCAGCTGCCCCTTGGCCCGGTGCAGCGTGATGACCACGTCATCCTTGAGATCCGGGTTGTTGTCTTCGGCGTCGTGGACGCGGGTGACGGTGGCATCCCACCCGTCCAACCCCCCGGTCGCTTCGACGCGCGCGGCGGTCTTCTCCTTGTTCGCGCCCGACCCGGTGAACACGTCGGCCGAGATGACCCCGGTCCGGTACGAGTCGAACGGCCAGTTCGCGGGATCGCCGTGCGCCTCGATGGTGGTGGTCACCTGCGCGGGCGCCTTGCCGACCGGGTACTGCAGGTCACCGAGGTCGTTGTCGGGATACAGCCGCACCGCCGCGTCGGTCGTCAGCACCCCGAAGTTCTTGTCGTACAACGTGTCTTTGGGGTAGACCAGCACATTGACCGTCAGCCGGTTCGCGACGGTGTCCAGCTTCTCCAGCCGCACCTGCACGACGCTGTCCTCGGCCTCGACCTTGCTCAGGTCCACCGCGGGCAGCGCGGGCGCCGATTTGGCCAGCAGGTGCACGGCGATCAGCGAGAGCACATAGATGACGACGAGGGAGGCGACGATCCCGAACGCAATGGCGATTTGCCGTCCTCGGGCACCGGCCGGTGCCTGCGGCCCCGTCGGCCCGGCGGTCATCGGGGTACCCATCAGTCCCGCGAAAACGCAAGTGCGATTTCGGCTTCCACGTCCACGTAGGGCCGCCCCGACAGGTCGACGGTGACCTGGGTGATGGTGCCGCCGGTGAAGGTGAACGGCGCCTTGTAACGGCTGGACACTCCCGACCCGCCGTTGCGCCCGACCGTAATGCCGGCGCCCGCCAGCCCGAAGGTGCCCGGATGGGTGGTCACCCCGGGCAGCGTGCCGACGACATTGTCGTCGATGAACAAGGTGACATCGCCCAGCGGCGTATGACTGTTCTCGACCGTCCCGGTGCGTGAATAGCTGGCCCCGAACAGATGTCGGCCCAGCGGCACGGCGTCCGACGACGACACCTCCTGGTGGCGCTCGCCGAGGAAGTTGTACACGTAGTGCAGCCCGCCGTCCTGGATGAACAGCACGTGCCCGCCGTGCGCGCCGCCCTGCTTGAACAGCACGCCCTCGGCGCCGGTGGTGTCGACGGTCACCTCGGCGAGCACCGAGAACGACCGCCCGCGGATTTCGGCGGCGGCACCGATGCCCACGTCGGCGCAGTCGGGATAGTAGATGTAGCTGTTGCGGTCGCTGACCAGGTACGGCCGCGAGCGCCCCAGCGTCTCGAGAATATTCAGATCCGCCAGCGGCAGCCCGTTGTATCTGTCCGCCTCCGAGAACCACATCGCCTTGAGTTCTTCGAGTTTGTCCGGGTTTTCGGCGGCCAGATCGTGGCACTGGCTGCGGTCGGCCTCGATGTGGAACAGTTCCCAGCGGTCGGCGTCGAAATGCGACCAGCCCGCCGGCGTCGCCGCATGTATGGTGTTGGCGAACCAGCCCCGGTGCCAGATCCCGCGGGTGCCCAGCATGGTGTAGAACTGGGTGCTTTTGCCCGTGTCGGCGCCCGGATCGGCAAGGGCCGCCTTGAAACTCACGCCGTCCAGCGGTTTCTGGGCGATGCCCTTGACGGTCTGCGGCGGCGCCATGCCCAGCAGGTCGTAGACGGTCGGGGTGATGTCGCAGACGTTGACGTAGTTGTCGCGGACCTCTCCGTGCGCGGCAATTCCGTTGGGCCACGAGATGATTGCCGTGTCGGCGATGCCGCCCTCATGGGAGGCGTACCGCTTGTAGAGCTTGTAGGGGGTGTTGAAGGCCATCGCCCAGCCGATCGGGTAATGGTTGTAGGTCTCGGGGCCGCCGAGGTGGTCGAACAGCTTCATGCTCTCTTCGACCGTGTCGATGTAGCCGTTGAAGAACTTGCCCTCGTTGACCGACCCGTTCGGGCCACCTTCGCCGCTGGCGCCGTTGTCGGAGATGACCACGATGATGGTGTTGTCCAGCTGGCCCGAATCCTCGAGATAGTCCAGGATGCGGCCGATCTGGGCGTCGGTGTAGCTGAGGAACCCGGCGAACACCTCGGCCATCCGGGCGAACAGCTTCTTCTCTTCGTCGTTCAGCGATTCCCAGGGCCGCACCGTGTCCTGCAGCGGCCACGGCTCACCGCCCGGCCCCTTCACGTCCAGATACGGGTTGACCGGTGACAGTTCGGTGTCTTGCGGCACGATTCCGAGCGCCTTCTGCCGCTCCAGCACGACCTCGCGGTAGCGCTCGTAGCCCATGTCGAAGCGGCCGGCGTAACGGTCCGCCCATTCTTTGAAGACGTGGTGCGGCGCATGCCCGGCGCCGGGGCACACGTAGGAGAACCAAGGCTTCTCGGGCGCAATCACTTTGGCGTCGCGGATGAATTCGATGGTCTTGTCGGCCAGGTCCTTGGAGAGGTGGTAGCCGTCCTCCGGGGTGCCCGGGGGGCTCACCGGGTGGTTGTCGTACACCAGGTCGGGATACCACTGGTCGGTTTCACCGCCGAGGAATCCGTAGAACCGTTCGAAGCCACGCGACGTCGGCCAGTGCCGCTTGGTCGCGGCGAGATTGGATTCCTCGAGCGGCGTCAGGTGCCACTTGCCCACGCAGTACGTGTTGTAGCCCTGCTCCGCGAGCGCCTCGGAGAGCAGCCCCGTCTCAAAGGGTATGCGGCCGTTGGCGTTGGGGAAGCCCTCGGTGAACTCCTCGATGGTGGCCATGCCGACGGTGGTGGCATTGCGCCCGGTGAGCAGCGACGCCCGGGTCGGCGAGCACAGCGCGGTGGTGTGGAACTGCGAGAGCCGGACGCCGCGCTCGGCGATGCGTGACATGGCCGGCATCTCCACCAGGCCGCCGAAGCAGTCCCAGGTCGCGATGCCCGTGTCGTCCCACACCAGGTACAGCACGTTGGGCGCGTCGGCCGGCGCCGTCGGAGCGGCGTAGGGCCCCCAGTCCGGTTCGGAATCCCGGATGTCGAGCTCGATCTTGCCGCTGAAGTCAGGAGACATGCGCCGAGCGTAACGCCACTGCGAAAATTCCGGCGTTCTTTCGCAGTGAGGTTACGCTCGGCGAACGCGAATACGCCGGCGGGTTACTTAGCCTTTTCCAGAATTTCGACGAGACGCCAGCGCTTGGTCGCCGACGTCGGGCGCGTCTCCATCAACGAGACGCGGTCACCGATTCCGGCCGTGCTGTTCTCGTCGTGCGCCTTGACCTTCGTGGTGGTCCGGATGATCTTGCCGTACAGCGGGTGACGCACGCGGTCCTCGAGCTCGACCACGATGGTCTTCTGCATCTTGTCGCTCACCACGTAGCCGATGCGCACCTTGCGCCGTCCCCGCACCTTCGGGTTGGCCGGAGTGTGCTTGGGGCCCTTGTCCTTCGACGCGGCCTCGGTTGCGGCGGCCTTCTTGGGGGCAGCCTTCTTGGCTTCTGCCATCACGATTCCTTACCGTCGGGCCCGGATGCCAGGCCCAGTTCTCGTTCGCGCAGCACGGTGTAGACGCGCGCGATCTCCTGACGCACCGTGCGGAGCCGGCGGTTGTTGGTGAGCTGTCCGGTCGCCATCTGGAAACGCAGATTGAACAGCTCTTCCTTGGATTCGCGCAACCGCTCGGTCAGCTCCTCTTCGGTGAGCTCACGCAGTTCGCCAGGCGAAATTCCCACTGCCATCAGAACTGATCCTCTCGAGTCACGATGCGGGCCTTGATCGGCAACTTGTGGATCGCGCGGGTCAGCGCCGCCCGGGCGGTCTGCTCGTTGGGGTAGCTGAGTTCGAACAGCACCCGGCCCGGCTTGACGTTGACGACCCACCACTCCGGCGAACCCTTACCCGAACCCATGCGGGTTTCGGCGGGCTTCTTGGTCAGCGGCCGGTCCGGGAAGACGTTGATCCACACCTTGCCGCCACGCTTGATGTGCCGGTTGATGGCGATACGAGCGGACTCGATCTGCCGGTTGGTGACGTAGGCGTGCTCGAGGGCCTGGATGCCGTAGTCACCGAAGTTCACCGCGGTGCCGCCACTGGCGATGCCGCGCTGGCGGGGGTGGTGCTGCTTGCGGTGTTTAACCCTGCGGGGAATCAACATGATTCAGCTCTCCGTGCTTTGTGGTTCTGCAGCGGGTGCGGACTGGACCGCCGCGGCCGCAGTGCCCTCTTCGGCGCTGGCGGCCGCGCGGCCGGCCTCGGTGCTGGTGGCCGTGGTGCCCGAGGCGCCGCTGCGACGCGGACGGGTGCCCGACGGACGCTCGCGGCGCGAACGCTCGGCGCCTGCCGGAGCGGCCGCGGCCAATTCGCGCTTGCCACCGACGATGTCGCCCTTGTAGATCCACACCTTCACGCCGATCCGGCCGAAGGTGGTCTTGGCTTCGTACAGGCCGTAGTCGATGTCGGCGCGCAGCGTGTGCAGCGGCACCCGGCCCTCGCGGTAGAACTCCGAGCGGCTCATCTCGGCGCCGCCGAGACGGCCCGAGCACTGCACCCGGATGCCCTTGACGTTGGGCTGGCGCATCGCCGACTGGATCGCCTTACGCATCGCCCGGCGGAACGCCACGCGGTTGCTCAGCTGCTCGGCGACGCCCTGGGCCACCAGCTGCGCCTGCGACTCCGGGTTGCGCACCTCGAGGATGTTGAGCTGAACCTGCTTGCCGGTCAGCTTCTCCAGGTCGGCACGGATCCGGTCGGCCTCGGTGCCGCGGCGGCCGATGACGATGCCGGGGCGCGCGGTGTGGATGTCGACCCGGACCCGGTCGCGGGTGCGCTCGATCTCCACGTCGGCGATCCCGGCCCGCTCGAGGCCGGTCGAGAGCAGCCGCCGGATGGCGACGTCTTCCTTGACGTAGTCGGCGTACTGCTTGTCGGCGTACCAGCGCGACTTCCAGTCGGTGGTGATGCCCAGCCGGAAACCGTGCGGATTGATCTTCTGGCCCACTAGTCTGAGCCTCCCTTCGCGTCAGAGGTCTCAGACGTCTTGGCTTCGGCTTTCTCGGTGGCTTTCTTGGCGGCCTTCTTCGCGGGCGCTTTGGCGGCCGCCTTCTTGGCGGGTGCCTTGTTGGCCGGCGCTTTCTTGGCGGGGGCCTTCGCGGCGGCCTTGCTGGCCTCGGCGCGACGGGCCCGGGTCGACTTCGCCGACCCCTGGTCCTTGCCCGGCCGGCTTTCCACCACGACGGTGATGTGGCTGGTGCGCTTGCGGATCCGGAACGCGCGGCCCTGGGCGCGCGGGCGGATGCGCTTGGCGGTGGGGCCCTCGTCGGCGTAGACGGTGGCGACCACCAGGGTCGCCGGGTCCAGCCCGTTGTTGTTCTGCGCGTTGGCCGCGGCACTGGCGATCACCTTGGCCACCGGCTCACTGGCCGCCTGCGGGGCCCAGCGCAAGATGTCCAGCGCGTCGGCCACCGAGCGGCCGCGCACCAGGTCGATCACCCGGCGCGCCTTTCTCGGCGACACCCGCACGAACCGTGCTTTGGCCACCGCCGATGGGAATTCCGTTGTGGTCATCGCCGTTTGGCCTTCCGGTCGTCCTTGATGTGTCCCTTGAAGGTGCGGGTGGGCGCGAATTCACCAAGCTTGTGGCCGACCATCGCCTCGGTGACGAACACCGGGACGTGCTTGCGTCCGTCGTGGACGGCGAAGGTGTGGCCGATGAAGTCAGGAATGATCGTCGAACGCCGCGACCATGTCTTGATCACCTGTTTGGTGTTCTTCTCGTTCTGCGTGTCCACCTTCTTGAGCAGGTGGCCATCGACGAACGGGCCCTTCTTCAGGCTGCGTGGCATGTGCTACTCCTGACTTCCTAGCGACCGTGCTTCTTGCCGGTGCGCCGGCGTCGGACAATGAGCTTGTTACTGGCCTTGTTCGGGTGACGGGTGCGGCCCTCGGGCTTGCCCCACGGGCTCACCGGGTGGCGACCACCGGAGGTCTTGCCCTCGCCACCACCGTGCGGGTGGTCCACCGGGTTCATGACCACACCACGGACGGAGGGGCGCTTGCCCTTCCACCGCATCCGGCCGGCCTTGCCCCAGTTGATGTTCGCCTGTTCGGCGTTGCCGACCTCGCCGACGGTGGCGCGGCAGCGCACGTCGACGCGGCGGATCTCGCCGCTGGGCATACGCAGCGACGCGTAGGTGCCCTCTTTACCGAGCAACTGGATGCTCGACCCGGCCGACCGCGCCAGCTTGGCACCGCCGCCCGGCCGCAGCTCCACGGCGTGGATCACGGTACCGGCCGGGATGTTGCGCAGCGGCAGGTTGTTGCCCGGCTTGATGTCGGCGTTCGGCCCGCACTCCACCACGTCGCCCTGCGAAAGGCCCTGCGGCGCAATGATGTAGCGCTTCTCGCCGTCCAGGAAGTGCAGCAACGCGATGTTGGCGGTGCGGTTGGGGTCGTACTCGATGTGCGCGACCTTGGCGTTCACGCCGTCTTTGTCGTTGCGGCGGAAGTCGATCACCCGGTAGGCGCGCTTGTGGCCGCCACCCTTGTGGCGGGTGGTGATGCGGCCGTGCGCGTTCCGGCCACCGTGACCGTGCAGCGGGCGCACCAGCGACTTCTCCGGGGTGGAACGAGTGACCTCGGAGAAATCGGACACGCTCGAGCCGCGGCGGCCTGGGCTCGTCGGCTTGTACTTACGAATTGCCATGTCTAATCAGGTCTTCCTCTCGCGGCGGCTACGCCGGTGCCCCGAACAGATCGATCGGCTTGCTACCCGGCGCCAGCGTGACGATGGCCCGCTTGGTGCTCTTGCGCTTGCCGAAGCCGGTCCTGGTGCGCTTGCGCTTACCTTGCCGGTTCGCGGTGTTCACCGATGCGACCTTGACGGAGAAGATCTTCTCGATAGCGATCTTGATCTGCGTCTTGTTCGAATCGGGGTGCACCACAAACGTGTACACGTTGTCGTCGAGCAACGAATAGGACTTCTCCGAGATGACCGGGCCCAGAATGATGTCGCGGGGGTCAGTGATGGTCGCCATCTACGCCGTTACCTCCACATCCTTGTCGGCACCGCCGGTGGCCCCGGCGATATAGGCGCGCAGCGCCTCAACGCTGAACACCACGTCGTCGGAGCGCAGCACGTCATAGGTGTTGAGCTGGTCGGGAGTCAGCAGGTGCACACCGGGCAGGTTGCGCACGCTCTTGGCGCCGGCCTCGTCGCTGCGGCCGATCACGACCAGCACCTGCTTGCGGTCGGTCAGCGTGCCCAGAAACGCCCTGGCGTTCTTGGTCGACGGCGTCTGACCCGACACCAGCTCGGTGATCGCGTGGATGCGGCCGTTGCGCGCCCGGTCGGACAGGGCGCCGCGCAACGCCGCGGCGATCATCTTCTTGGGCGTGCGCTGGCTGTAGTCGCGGGGCTTGGGGCCGTGCACGATGCCACCACCGGTGAACTGCGGGGCGCGCGTCGAACCCTGACGGGCCCGACCGGTTCCCTTCTGCCGGTACGGCTTACGGCCACCGCCGCTGACGTCGCCGCGGGTCTTGGTCGAGTGCGTGCCCTGACGCGCCGCCGCCCGCTGTGCGGTGACGACCTGGTGCATCAGCGCGATGTTGGCCGGAGCGTCGAACAATTCGGCCGGCAACTCCATCGAGCCCTCGACCTTGCCGCCCGGCGTCTTGACGTCAATCTTCACCGATGCCATTACTTCTCACCTCGCTTGACCGCGCTGCGGACCACCACGAGTCCACCGGTGCGGCCGGGGACCGCGCCCTTGATCAACAGCACGCCGTTCTCGGTATCGACCTTGTGCACCAACAGGTTCTGGACGGTCACCCGGTCGCTACCCATCCGGCCCGCCATCCGGGTGCCCTTGAACACCCGGGCGGGGGTGGCGCAGCCGCCGATGGAGCCGGGCCGCCGGTGCACCGCCTGGGCACCGTGGCTGGCGCCCTGACCGCGGAAGCCGTGGCGCTTCATGGTGCCGGCGAAGCCCTTGCCCTTGGAGGTGCCCGTAACGTCGACGTAGGCGCCGTCGGCGAAGATCTCCGCCGTCAGCTCCTGGCCGACTTCGTATTCGGCGGCCGCCTCGGGGTTTTCCAGTCGCAGCTCGGCCAAAAACCGGCGCGGGTTGACGCCCGCGGCGGCGTACTGACCGGTCACCGGCTTGTTGACCTTGCGGGGACTGATCTCGCCGTAGGCCAGCTGCACGGCGCTGTAGCCGTCGCGCTCGGGGGTACGGATCCGGGTCACCACGTTCGGGCCGGCCTTGACGACCGTCACCGGCACGACCCTGTTGTTCTCGTCGAACACCTGCGTCATGCCCAGCTTGGTACCCAGAATGCCTTTTCTTGCCATGAGTCTGGATCTCCTACTGGATGTTGACGTCGACACTGGCCGGAAGGTCGATGCGCATCAGCGCGTCGACGGTCTTCGGCGTCGGGTCGAGGATGTCGATCAGCCGCTTGTGCGTGCGCATCTCGAAGTGCTCCCGCGAGTCCTTGTACTTGTGCGGTGAGCGGATGACGCAATACACGTTCTTCTCAGTCGGCAGCGGCACCGGACCTACAACACTGGCACCCGTGCGGACGACGGTCTCGACGATCTTGCGCGCCGACGCGTCAATAGCCTCATGGTCGTAGGCCTTAAGCCTGATGCGGATCTTCTGTCCCGCCACGCTTCTCCTACCCTCACTCCTGTTGAGGCCCGAAACCCGGGCCTGGTGCCACCGGCGCGCCGATCGGGCCGGCCAACTCTGGGCCGATCGAGCGTTGCGCCGGATATTGCGCCGCTGTTTACCTGTCGTGGTCCACCGGCCCCCGCGGTCGGGCGTGTCACCCTCACGCAGCCTCATCCGCGACCGAAATTCGTCGCTCTCAAAGGATGGGACCGGACGCGCCCGTTTGGACGCTGGTCGTATGCCCGACCAGGCGCAAACCCGGCTCAAGGCAACCTGAACAGTATGCCTGAAGATCGGGCCCGAACAAAATTCGGCCGGGATCCCGGTCCGAATCCGCCGCACCCGCCTGGCAGACGGTAGCACCGTAGCATAAACGCACTGGTCAGAGGCGTTGAGCCGGCGGGACGCCGGGCCTCAGGCCCCCGCCGATTCGATGTTCGCCGCGCCGGATCGGGCGCACTGAACGTGCAGGAAGCCGTCGACGGCCTCCAGCGCGCATTGCCGGTAGTCGAAGTCGGGCAGGGTGGACAGCCGGCCCAGCACCAGCGGCCCGATCAGCAGGGCGATCGCCCGCGACCGGTCCACCTCCCCCAGTTGGGCGGCCTCGGGGCTGTCGAAGATGGCGTCGAAGGGCTCCGCGTACTGCTGGGCGATGCGCTCGCGCAGGGTGGTGATGGCCGCGCTGTCGGCGTTGTGGGCGCGCCGCGGCTCGGGCATGCCTTCCAGGTCGCGACCCAGCGCGAGCCAGGACATGGCGGTCATCATGGTGGGCGCCAGGGCAACGGCCTCGGCCTGGGCCAGCACCACCGCGACAAGCCGGTCGCGCAGCGAACCCTCGGCCGGTGGGGTGGGTGATGCCGGTATCAGGCTGTTGAAAGCCGCTGCCAGTAAATCGTTTCCGCTCGGGAAGTGACGATACAGGGTTGCCCGGGCCACGTTGGCGGTGCGGGTGACCGCGTCGACCGTCACCGCGCTGGGACCCCCGGCGCGCAGCAGCGCGACGGCGGCTTCCAGCAGCCTGGCTCGTGACCGAGCCGGGCGCGGATCGGACGTCCCGGTGGTAATTGCGGCCTCCTGTTTGAAAACAAGACTATCGGTCTATCTACAAGACTATTGGTCTCGAAACTTGGCCCACCCTTAAGGAGGCGCGCCGCATGGTCGAAACCCTCGTCCGGAATGACCAGCGTACTGACGGGATCGCCATCGGCGGTAGCTTCCGGGCCCGAAACTGGACGCTGGCCGTCGCCTGCATGGGTGTCGCCCTGGTCGTGGCGTCGATGACGGCCTTGAACACCGCGCTCGGCGACCTGGCGGTGGCCACGTCGGCCACCGCGTCGCAACTGAACTGGGTCGTCGACGGCTACACCGTGGCGCTGGCCTGCCTGCTGCTGCCGGCCGGCGCGATCGGTGACCGCTACGGCCGGCGCGGCGCGCTGCTGATCGGCCTGCTGGTGTTCTCGATCGGCTCGATGGCACCGGCGCTGCTGCACAACCCGTCCCAGATCATCGCGGGCCGGGCGGTGGCCGGGATCGGCGCCGCGTTCGTCATGCCTGCCACGCTGTCGCTGCTGACGGTGGCCTATCCAAAAGACGAGCGCACCAAGGCCGTTGGCATCTGGGCGGGGACGGCCGGTTCCGGTGGCGTGCTGGGCATGCTCGGTTCTGGCCTGCTGCTTCGCTTTTGGGACTGGCATGCCATCTTCTGGTCCCTGGGCATCGCCGGCCTGGTGATTTTCGCGCTGGCCTGGACCGTGGCATCGTCGCGCGACGCGGGGGCGCCCCGGGTCGACGCGCCGGGCGCGGTCCTGATCGGCGTGGCGGTCGCCGTCGCGGTAGCCGCCATCCTGGAGGCGCCCGGGCGCGGGTGGAGCGACCCACTGGTGTGGGGCGGGTTGGCCGTCGGCGCGGTCATGGCCGCGGCATTCGGCGCCCTTGAGTTGCGCCTGGCGGCCCGCGGCCGGCAACCACTGCTGGATGTCCGCTTGTTCGCCGACCCGAACTTCACCACCGGGGTGACCGCGATCGTCATCCTGTTCGGCGCCACCTTCGGGTTCTTCTACATCGGCATGCAGTACGTGCAGCAGATCATGGGTTACTCCGCGCTGGCGACGGCGACCGCGTTCGGGCCGTTCATGGCGCCGCTGGGCATCTTCTCGGCCCTGTCGTTCTGGTATGTGCCCAAGCTGGGTCTGCGGCTGGTGTTGTTCGTCGGCACCTTGCTGATGGCGGTCGGGTTCGGGTGCATGTACTGGCTGGACCTGCACTCCACCTACCTCGAATTCGCCTGGCCCACCCTCATTCTCGCGACCGGTATCGGAATCTGCACGGCACCGACGACCTCGGCGATCATGGGTGCGGTTCCCGACGAGAAGCAGGGCGTCGCCTCCGCGGTCAACGACACGTCCCGCGAGATGGGCGGCGCGCTGGGCATCGCGGTGGCCGGTTCCATCCTGGCCGGTCGCTACTCGCACGAGCTCGCACCGCGGCTGTCGGGGTTTCCCGCACCGGTCCGGGGTCAGGCCACCGACTCGCTGGCCAAGGCGGTCGAGATCGCCGGGCGGCTCGGACCGCAGGGCCGGCAGCTGGCCGACATCAGCAAGTCCGCGTTCCTGGCGGCCCTGCACGCCTCCACCATCACGATGGCCGCGATCGTCGCCGTCGCCGCGCTGGCGATCGGGGTGTGGGCTCCCGGCCGCGACGGCCGTCAGCTGCGGCCGGTGCGGCGATTGCTGTCACGTCACTGAGCCCCCTTTCGAGCACGGCCAATGCCGTTGTCCGACAGCGGTTTCAACGTGCGTGGCGGCGCCCCGAAAGCCTTGCAACGGCCCGCCGATTCTGGTATCAGAGATGTATATCGACAGATACAAGTCATCTCTGTACTCCCGAGGTGGATGTGGTGTTGATGGGCGTTACGAGCGGGGTCGAGCCGGCATGCGCGGCGATCCGTGAGGCGGCGGCGATCGTGGAGGCCGAATGGATGCGCCTGCGGCGACCGAACGTGCCGGTTCGATACCCCAACTGCGAGTTGCCCGCGGCGCGCCGTGAGCGGCGCCGCACGTCCACCCTGGTCTCCATCGCGCCGACGCGCGTCACGCGCTCGACGCGTCCGCGTGCCGCCGATGGCCGATGGCCGGCCTCCCTGGTGTGGGCACGGCAGCGTTCCCCTCCGCCGTGCCAACGTCGTTCGCAGTCCGGCGAAAGGAGGTAACTGACAACAGACACGCACGGGCTATCGAGGAATGAGATGGCGGTCGTGCCGTCCACGAATATTGCGACGCATTGTTCGCGCGACGCACATCTGCGCGCGCACAGCCACTTGTCGTGGCCATCTACGTGGACCGCATGAGAGTCGCCGCCTCTTCGGGCGGGCCGCCGCGGTGCCGAGGATTTCGGTTACCGCGTCGCGGCCCGCCCACCGGCCTTCACTGGACGAACTGCGCGGCCCGATGCCCGATCATCACGATCGTGGCGTGCGGCCCGCGGCTGGTGATCGCCGGCAGGATCGAGCCGTCGATCACCCACAGGTTGTCGATGCCGAGGACTCGGCACCGCGGGTCGACGACGGCCCGCGGGTCGCCGTCGGCACCCATCGGTGCGGTGCCGCAGAGATGTTGCGAGGTCGACCAGACCACCGCCGTGGCATCGACTGTGCCACCGGCCAATTCGCGGGCCAGCTCGCTGCCCCGGCGCAGCGCCGCGACGTCGTCGGGCTCGCTGTCGTAGCGGTGTTCGATGCGCGGCGACACCTCGGGATCGGCCGAGACCAGCATCATGCGCCCCCGCGCGCCTGGTTGCATCAGCGCCACCCCGAGGTGTGGCCAGTCGGCATGTCCGGCGGTGCCGTCACCGGTCATCGCCACGAATCCACCGGTGTACGGCCGGATCTCGAGACCGTCGGCGGTGCACAGCACCACCTCGAGCACCGGCCGGCCGGGGGCCACCGTCCAATCCGTGGGCAGCACCCATTCGGCGTGATCGCTGAACGACGTCCCCACCGGCAGCGGCGCCAGCACCGGCACGCCGGCGGCGGTCAGCATGGCCTCGTCACCGATGCCCGAGAGCATCAGCAGGTGCGCCGTCTCGATCGCGCCCGCGCACAACACCACCCGGTCGGCGGTGAAGGCCACCCGGCCGTGCGGGCCGATCGCGTCCACGCCCACCGCGGCGGTGCCGGAAAAACGCAGGCGGGCCGCCCGGGTCCGCGCATGCACGGTCAGGTTCGGCCGGCGCAGCGCCGGGATGAGGTATTCCGACCCGGAACCCCGTCGCACGCCGTCGACGATGTTGAGCGGGACGGCGCCGATTCCCGAAACCGGTTCTGGTGCAGCGTCATTGAGGTCGGCGATCCAGTCGAACCCGGCGCGCTGGGCGGCGCCGATGAAACGCTCGGTGGTCCCGGTCATGTCGCGCGTGCGGCGCACCCGGATGGGGCCGCTGCGCCCATGCACCGGACCGTCGAAGTCCAGGTCGGTCTCGATGGCGCGGAAGCTGTCCAGCACGTCGGGCCAGCCCCAGCCCGGTATGGCCATGCGCTCGAAGTCGCGCGGTAACCCCCGGCAGAAGTAGCCGCCGTTGATCGCGCCCGATCCGCCCACGGTCGCCCCGCGCACGATGGGGTGCTGGCGGGCGGGTTCGTCGGTGAGCCGGGTCTGGTACCGCCGGACCAGCGGGCTGCCGACGCCTATCGGCAATTGCAAGCCGTTGGTGGTCTGGGCGAGCAGCCCCGGGTCGTCGAGCGCCGGGCCCGCCTCCAGGACGCTCACCGAACATTGCGGATCGGCGGAAAGACGTTCCGCAACAACCGATCCTGCGCTACCCGCGCCGACGATCAGCACGTCGCTGTGCGAGACGGCCTTACTCAAGGGCGGGTCAAGGTGCGATTAATTCCGGATCTGGGGTTTTAGGGCTCGCACGTTGCGTTCCCGCAGCACACCCCACCACAATCCGAGCCCGTACGCGAGGTCGTCGACGCGCTTGAGCAACAGGTAGGTGGGCAGCCCGATCGGTTCGACATCGTCGCCGATGGCGTCGCGGCGGCGAAGCCAGTCGACCACCCCGTCCATGACGGCCGCGACCAGGACCACCCGCCGGAAATGACGCGACATGGTGGCGGCCACCAGTGCCAGTGGCCAGTAGTGCCGGCACAGCGCCGACGCCAGCTGCAGCGCCGCCGACCACAGGCCGCGGCCCGCGATCATCGCGACGTCGGTCATCGACGTCTCGGCGGTGCGCATCGCCCGCGCGATCCGCCGACCGGTCACCACGGCGAGCAGGATGGACGCCAGCCGCGACAGGGTGGACCCGAAGGCCATCAGGATCCAGGTCATCAGCGCCCAGCCGGAGATCACCACCGGCGCCGTCTTGTCCGGGTGGCGCACCGACAGCGGGGCCGCCGAGCCGCCGTAAAAGGCTTTGCGCGCCAGCCAATCCCGCAATTCGGTGCGGTGGTCGTG
The DNA here is from genome assembly GCF_059812885.1 of Mycobacterium sp. NGS33. Taxonomy (NCBI): domain Bacteria; kingdom Bacillati; phylum Actinomycetota; class Actinomycetes; order Mycobacteriales; family Mycobacteriaceae; genus Mycobacterium; species Mycobacterium sp. NGS33. The sequence continues at coordinate 334,918 of NZ_JCALDN010000001.1, forward strand.
GGCGACCAGGGCGATCGGTTCGTAGCGCAGCCGAGCGCCCGCCTCGATGAGCCGCCAGCACAGGTCGACGTCCTCACCGGACTGCAGGGTCTCGTCGAACCCGCCGACCTCCCGGATCGCCGAGCACCGGCAGATGATCGCCGCGCTGGGCACATACGACACCGTGCTGTGCGGCAGCACGGGCGCTTCGCGCTCACCGAGGTCGAGCGAGGAGTGCACCGCCTCGTAGCGTGCCACCACGTTCTCGCTGTGCGACAGGCCGACGATGCGGGGCGCGACGAGGCCGACCGTGGGATCGCAGAAGTGCCCGAGCAGGGCCTCCAGCCAGCCCCGGCGCGGGGCGACGTCGGAGTCCAAGAAGGCGACGAAGTCCGTCCGGCACGCCCTGAGCCCGGTGTTGCGGGCCGCCGCCGGGCCCCTGCTGCGGTCGTGTCGCAGCACCTCGATGTCGCAATGCGCGCCGACGAAGTCGTCGGGGACGATCGGGGGAAACGAGCCGTCGTCCACCACGACGACGCGCAGGCCGCGCAGTGAACTCACCAGGCGTCGCACACCAGATGGGTTGTCCCGCACGGGAATTACCACCGTGACGTCATGGTGCGACGGGCCGCCCGCGGGCCGGGGATGCGCCACCGTCGCGTCCAGCAGGGTGCGGGCCAGCTGGGCGGACAGCTCATCGCGCACCTTCAGCCGGCCGTCCGAGAGCATGTCCTGGGCGGCGGGAGCGAGCTTGAGCAGCCGGGTGGGCGAACCGCCGAGCAGCGCCGAGCCGTCGCCGAGCACCCGCACCCGGCGATCGACCTGAACGGCGAACCCGTTGGGCAGCCGGGGCGCGGTCACGCCAGCATCCCGTCGGGCCCGGGGCGCCAGCGGGCGACTCGCCGGACACAGCCGTCGACCATCTCGGTGAGGATCCGCTCGCCCTCGGCGGCGGTGGCGGTGGTCGGGTCACCGAGGACGCCGACCGGGCTGACCGCCGCCACTCCCCCGCGGCGCATCGACCCGAGCAACTCGGGCAGCGGTGCGGTGTTGCCGGCCACCCGCCGATCGGTCCGGACATCGGCCGGCGAGATGTGCAGCAGCACCGATGTTTCGGTATGGCCGGCGTGGGCGTCGCCACCGGTGGCCAGGCAGGGGCACCAGCCGGCGTCGCGGCCCTCGGTGCGCAACAGGGCCACCGCGCTGCGCAGCGCGGTGACATTGCCGCCGTGGCCGTTGATGAACACGATCCGCCGGGCCCATTCGGCCGCTGACCTGCCGTACTCGACCAGCAGGGTGGTCAGCGCCTCGGTGCCCAGCGAGATCGTTCCGGCGAAGCTCTGGTGCTCGCCGCTGGCTCCGTAGGCCAGGGGCGGCGCCACCAGCCACTCGTGGCCGAGACGGCCTCGAGCGCCGCGGGCGACCGCCGTTGCGATCCGGGTGTCGGTGTCCAGCGGCAGGTGGGGACCGTGTTGTTCGGTCGACCCCAGCGGAACCATTACCGAGGCCGCCTTGTCTGATAGCTGGCTCGACGTCGCGGTTCCCAAGTCGCCGAGTACGGGCACTCGGTGATGGTAGGACGAATTCACCTGGCGTGCACCGATTGTTGGAGCTTCAAAATGACTTTTTTTCTTCGGTCGTTCATCGGGCGTTCGAATCGTGGGCTCGTCCGTCACGGTTACCCCGCCCGTATCACGATTTGCGCGAGCGTCACTTAATCCGGATATATCCGCCCTGGATAACCGGGCTTGCGCTAAGCGCCGCCTGAGGGCACGCCCAGCGCCCGGGTGAACCCGGGTGGGACCAGGATGTGGTCCGGTCCGAGGTCGTGCACCGAGGACAGGCCCAGACCCATCAGCGCCGAGTCGATGCCACCGCGCAGGATGTCGAGCACGTTCTCCACACCCGGTTGCCCGGCCGCGGCCAGACCCCACAGGTAGGCCCGGCCGATCATCACCGCGCGCGCCCCCAGCGCCACCGCCTTGACGACGTCGCTGCCGCGCCGGATACCGCCGTCGAGAACCACCTCGATCTGGTCGCCGACGGCCGCGGCCACCGCGGGCAGGGCGCGAATCGAGGCCGGGGTGCCGTCCAGATTGTTGCCGCCGTGGTTCGACACCGAAATGGCCGAAACCCCCGCGTCCACCGCCCTTTTGGCGTCGTCGACGCGCATCACGCCCTTGAGCATGAAGGGCCCGCCCCACAGCTCCCGCAGCCAGGCGATGTCCTCCCAGGTCGGCGGCGGCGTACCCATCCATTCCCCGTAGGCCTGAAAGAACGGGGGGCCGGGTTCGCCGCGACGGCCCTGGTTGGGCACGCGCAGCTCCGGCGGTCGCATGGTCTTCGCCCACTGCAGCAGCCACCGCGGCTTGGTGATGACCTCCGGGCTCATCTTGACGATGGTCTTGAAGTCCATCTTCTCCGGGATCGACGGGCTGCCCCAGTCCCGGCCGTGCGAGAAGCTCCAGTCGGTGGTCACGATCAGTCCCACGGCCCCGGCCGCCCGGGCGCGCTCGACCCGCGCGGCGATCGCGTCGCGATCACCCAGCCAGTACACCTGGAAGAACACCTTGGGGTTCGCCGCGATGACCTCTTCGATCGGCTTGCTGGCGAACGAGGACAGCCCCATGGCGGTGCCGCGGGCGGCGGCGGCCCGCGCGACGGCGACCTCACCGTCGGGGTGCACCGCCTGCACGCCGGTCGGCGAGATCAGCACCGGCAGCGAAATGTCTTGTCCCATAACACTGGTCGACAGGTCGCGCTTCTCCTGCGCGCCGATGACGTGTGGGGCGAATCCGAGTTCGCTGAAGGCTGCCACGTTGTCGGAGACCGTGACTCCCTTTTCGCTGGCCGAGATCAACGACGAATACGCCGATTTCGGCAACCGGCGCTTGGCGCGTTGCTGCGCGATGGCGACGGTTTCAAACCATGCGTCGGCCATGGTTACACCGGACTTTCGTTACACATGCGGGCCGGCGGTGTCGCCGGCGTGATGGCCGGCGGCCGCAGCGACAGGGTGAGCGGCACCGGTTGGCGGATGCGCTTGCCGCGGGAGTGGTCGGCCCGGGGGCGCGGCGTCTCGCGGTCGTGCGCCAGCGCCGCCGCGCTGTGCCCCTGGACGCATTCGGGGTCCGGCCCGTCCAGCGGCAGCCCGGTGAAGAACTTGGCGGCCATGCATCCACCCCGGCAGCTGTCGTAGTGCCCGCAGCTGCCGCAGGCGCCGGCCGACTGCGGCTCGCGCAGCTCGCGGAACAACGGGGCGTTCTTCCAGACGTTGTCAAATCCCCCGTCGGACACCACGTTTCCGGCCAGGAAGCGGTCGTGGATGGCGAACGGGCAGGCGTAGACGTCGCCGACCGGGTCGATCAGGCACACGACGCGCCCGGCTCCGCACATGTTCAGGCCGGCCAGGGCGCCGGACCCGCCGAGCGGGGCCAGGTGGAAGAAGGAGTCGCCGGTGAGCACCCGCTCGCCCTTGGCGACCAGCCAGTCATACAGCTGGACCTGCTGGTCGGCGGTGGGGTGCAGTTCTTCCCAGACATCGGCGCCGCGCCCGGACGGGCGCAGCCGGGTGATCCGCAGCGTGGCGCCGTAACGGCTTGCCAGCGCGGCGAATTCGTCGAGCTGGTCAACGTTGTGCCGGGTGACGACCACGGAGATCTTGGCGTCGGAGAAGCCGGCGTCGGCAAGGTTTTGCAGCGCCCGCACCGCCATGTCGAACGACCCGGGTCCGCGCACGGCGTCGTTGACCTCGGCGGTGGCGCCGTCCAGCGAGATCTGGACGTCGACGTAGTCGCTGGCCGCCAGCCGCGCGGCCACCTCGGGCGCGATCCGCACACCGTTGGTGGAGAACTTCACCCCGACGTGGTGGGCGGTCGCGTAGTCGACCAGCTCCCAAAAGTCCGGGCGCACAGTGGGTTCCCCGCCGCCGATGTTGACGTAGAACACCTGCATGCGTTCCAGCTCGTCGATGATGTCCATGCACTGACGGGTGGACAGCTCGCGCGGGTCCCGCTTGCCCGACGAGGACAGGCAGTGCACGCAAGCCAGGTTGCAGGCGTACGTGAGCTCCCAGGTGAGGCAGATGGGTGCGTCGAGCCCGTGCTCGAACTGCTCGATCAGTCGCGGCACGGGTGCCTGCGATGGCGCGGTCATTGGTTGTCCTCCCGGGGCACCAGCATGTTGGAATCGACGAGCACACCCAGCGCATGCAGGTACGGCGCCTGCGCGGCGTCCTGAACTCCCGCCGCGCGGCAGGCGGACCGGATGTCGGGGTGGTCGGCCAGCGACTGCACCACCGTGAGGATGGTGCGGTTCTTCAGGAACGACAGCTTGCGGGTACCGAAGTGGTAGAGCAGCGCGCCGAACGGTTCCGGCCGAACCGCCACCTGCGGGTGCAGCCGCCAGCCGCGATCAGGATCGAACGGGGGTGCCGTCCGGGCCTGCGCGGGCGCGGGCACGGTCAGTAGACCCCGCACATGCCGTCGATCGATACCTCTTCGACCAGGGTTTCGGTGACGAGCTGGGTGTCAGTTTCGGTCTCGTGGTCCACGGGGCCTTGCCTTTCGTGCGGTCTTGACAACGATGGGATCTGAGTCACACTCGCCGTCAGAATATGGCATCGAGTGCCGAAATGGAAGGGCGGGGTCCGATGATGCCGCAGCCGCGGGTGGGCAGGCGCCGCTCGACCACCCCGCACCACATCACCGACGTCGCCATCGACATGTTCAGCGCGCGCGGTTTCGCCGACGTGAGCGTCGACGATGTCGCCCAGGCCGCCGGCATCTCCCGCCGGACGCTGTTCCGGTATTACGCGTCCAAGAACGCCATCCCCTGGGGCGACTTCGACAATCACCTTGCGCACCTGCGTGATCTGCTCGACAACGTCGATTCCGACGTGCGCCTGGGCGATGCGCTACGCGCTGCGCTGTTGGCGTTCAACACCTTTGATGAATCCGAGACGGCCCGGCACCGCCAGCGCATGCGGGTGATCCTGCAAACCGCTGAGCTGCAAGCGTATTCGATGACGATGTACGCGGGCTGGCGAGAGGTGATCGCCGGGTTCGTGGCCCGCCGCCTGGATTGCAAGACGACCGATCTGCTGCCCCAGACCGTCGCCTGGACGATGCTCGGCGTGGCACTGTCGGCCTACGAGCACTGGCTGAGCGACGAATCCGTCCCGCTGCCGGTCGCCCTGGGCAACGCCTTCGACGCCGTCGGCGCCGGGCTGGACGGGCTGGACAGGTGACGGCCGAGCACCTGGTGCACACCTTGCGGTCTCAGGGCAAATTCTGCGCGTCGTCGGGTTCGAGGATGTACGGCGAGCTGTTCGAACTGGTGGCCGGCGACGTGGAAGCCGGCGGCGTGTTCGCGACCGTCCTGTCCGGGCGCGAGGACGCCCCGTCGCGCGACGCGGTGCCGCTGCGGTTGCTCGGCGGGTTGCACCGGTTGGTGCTCGACGGCCGGGCGGCGCGGTTGCGCCGCTTCTATCCCAGCACCGGCGGCGTGTGGGATGCCGACCGCGCGTGGCGTGAAATCCTGGACACCGCGGCCGGTCACGTCGAGGCGTTGCGCGCGGCGCTGGCCCACCCACCGCAGACCAACGAGGTGGGCAGATCAGCCGCGCTGATCGGCGGACTGCTGCGCATCAATCACGAATTCGGCTTACCGATAAGGCTTTTCGAGATCGGCTCGAGCGCGGGACTGAACCTGCGTGCCGACCGCTACCGCTACCTCTTCGCCGGCGGCCAGTGGGGACCGGCCGGCTCGCCGGTGACCATCGACGACGCGTGGCGCGGCGCGCTGCCGCCCCGCCGCGACGTGCCGATCGTGGCGCGCCATGGGTATGACATCGCGCCCATCGACGTCGCGACCACCGACGGGGAGATGACGGTGCTGAGCTACGTGTGGCCCGACCAGGACGCCCGACTGGCCCGGCTGCGCGGCGCCATCGACATCGCCCGCCGGGTCCCGGCGGCGCTCGAGCGCAAGACGGCGGCCGACGCCGTCGCCGGCCTGACGCCGGCCGACGGTGCGCTGACGGTCTTGTGGCACTCGATCACCTGGCAGTACCTGTCCGCCGAGGAACGCGGCGCGGTGCGGGCCCACGTTCACGCCCTGGCCGCGCGGGCCGACGCGCGCGCGCCGTTCGCCCACCTCACGATGGAGCCCACGCGCGCCGGCCCGGGCGCACCGATCAAGTTCGTGGTGCGCGCCCGCGTCTGGCCGGACGGCGATCCGCAGCTGCTCGGCCAATGCCATCCGCACGGCCCGCCGGTGGACTGGCTCAGGTCCCCATGAAGGTCATCGGGTCGTGCAGCACGCGGGTGCCGTCGTGCAATCCCTCGATGGCCGCCATGTGCTCGGGGTCCAGGGTGAAGTCGAACACGTCCAGGTTCTGGGCGACGCGTTCGGGCCTGGACGACCGCGACACGACGACGTTGTCCAACTGCAGGTTCCAGCGCACCAGCACCTGCGCGGGGGTGCGGCCGTACTCGGCGGCGATGGACGTCACCACCGGTTCCTCGATCAGCCGGCCGACGCCCAGCGGGCTGTAGGACTGCGTCGTCACGTCGTGCTGGGCGTGCGCCTGGCGCAGCTCGGCCTGGTTGAGGCGCGGGTGCAGCTCGACCTGATTCACCGCGGGCACCTCGTCGGTTTCCTCGATGACGGTTGCCAGCAGGTCCTCGGTGAAGTTGCATACGCCGATCGAGCGCACGTGTCCCTCGTCGCGGGCCACCTTCATGCCCTCGAAACTCTCCACGTACTTACCCAATTTCGGTGCCGGCCAGTGGATCAGGTAGAGGTCGAGGTAGTCCAGCCCGAGCCGGTCCAGGCTCCGCTTGCACGATTCCTGCGCGGTGTCGAAGCCCTGCCTGGAGGTGCCCAGCTTGGTGGCGACGAACAGCTCCTCGCGGGGAACGCCCGAGGCGGCTATCGCGCGCCCGACGGCTTCCTCGTTTCCGTAGGAGGCGGCGGTGTCGATGAGGCGGCAGCCGGCCTGAAGCGCCGCGAGCACCGAGCTTTCCGTCTCCTCGTCGGACAGCTTGGCTACCCCCAAGCCGAGCACGGGCATCTTCGCCTCGTCGTTGAGAGCGACGGTCGGAATCGCGCTGGGCGAGCTGAACGTCTCATCAATCACTGTCACTTGCCAATCACCTGCCTGCCAATGTGGATTACTGGATTTACTGGTAAGGAACGACGATTCGGCGGCGGCCATCGAGCCGGGCGATTGCGCCGGCCCGCCGCATCGTGCGAGGCCGCCACATCGTTCGCCTGCAGACAGTAACCGAGCCCCGCAAGCGGTGCACCGCACACCGCGAGGCATGACGACACAGCAAAATTCGCGCCGCCGCGCAGTTACGTATTTCCAGCACAATGGCTTTGGTGCCGCCGTGATGGCAATTATGTGACACCGGCTACAGTGCCGCCGCAGCAACCATCGAAGTGCTGCAAACGGCGGTGATCAAGCCCAAAAACTCGATGTGCTAAGTGCTTTCGATTTCGCGTCGCGGCACCCGGGGTGCGCGCGACACGAAATCGCCGATCCCTTATGCTCGAAAAACGCCGACCGCACGCCAACACCGGAAGCGAGGCAGACCCGTCCCGTGAAGACAATGCAAGAGCTTTTCGAAATAGCCTGGCAGGCAACACAAATCGGTGCCGGAACGCTCAAGAAATCTCAGCCGAGTTCGGTGCAGCACAAGGGTGATCGCGACACGGTCACCGACGTCGACCTGACGATCCAGCGCGACATCGCCGCCTACCTTGCCCAGACCACACCCGACATCGCGCTGCTGGCCGAAGAGTCCGAACAACAACCGGAGATCGAAAGTTCCGAGTGGCTTTGGGTTCTTGACCCCATCGACGGGACGTCGAACTTCGCTCACGGACTGCCGTTGTGCGCAGTCTCGCTGGCCCTGCTGCGCGCCGGGCGCACCGTGGTGGCGGTCACCCACGCTCCCCTGATCGGCAAGACCTACCACGCCGTCGAGGGCAAGGGCGCGTTCGTCAACGGGCAGCGGATCACCGCCAGCGCCACCGACAGCCTCAGCGCGGCGATCGTGTCCCTCGGCGACTACGCCGTCGGCCACGACGCCGGCCGGCTCAACGAGCACCGGCTGGCGATCACCACCGAGCTGGTCCCCCGCGTCGAGCGGATCCGGATGATCGGGGCGGCGACGCTGGACCTCGCCTTCGTCGCCGAGGGCGCACTGGACGCCTGCGTGATGATGTCCAACAAGCCGTGGGACACGGCCGCGGGGACCCTGATCGCCCGCGAAGCCGGGGCGCGGCTCACCGATGCGCACGGCAACCCGCACACGCACCAGTCCGCGTCGACGATCGTCACCGCGCCGGGCATCGCCGAGCAACTCGCCGCGGTGCTGCTCAACACCGAGGTCCCCAGCGACCGGTACGCGGGCGCCGTGGGCTAGTGGCGGCTCAGCCCAGTATTTCGGCGATGGGCACGGCCGCGGCGATCTTGGCGCGCACCTTCATCACCTTGCCGGGCATCCCGCCGCCGACCACCCCGACCAGGGCCCCGTCGCGTTCGTAGTAGGCCAAAAACTTGCGGCCGTCATCCTCGACGATGTGGACGATGTCGCCGGCCTCCGGCTCGCCCAGACACTGGATCTTGACGTCGTACTGGTCGCTCCAGAAGTACGGGACGACCACCACCGCCGGCACATCCTGCCCCAGCATCGCGGGCACCACGGCGCGGGCCTGATCGGCGACGTTGCTCCAATGTTCAACGCGCCCTTGGTGTCCCGTCGCATCGCGCCACGACGCGACGTCACCGAGCGCCCACACATTCGGCGCGCTGGTGCGTCCGGCTTCATCACAGATGACGCCGTTGTCGACCTGCACGCCGCTGCCCTCGAGCCATTCGGTCGCCGGGCGCGACCCGATGCCGACCACCACGATGTCGGCCGGCAGCTCGGTGCCGTCGCTCAACACCACCGCCTCGACGCGGGAGTCACCACGCACCTCGGCGACCCCGACGCCGAGGCGCACGTCGACACCTTCGGTGCGGTGCAGCCGGGCCACCAGCTCGCCGATCTGCTCGCCGAGGACCGCGGCCAGCGGGGTCGGCTGCGGCTCCACCAGCACCACGTCCACGCCCAGGCTGCGCAGGCTGGCCGCCACCTCGCAGCCGATGAAGCCGGCACCGATGACGACGGCGCGCTGCGCGGCCGACGCGTGCTCGCGCAGCGCCAGGCTTTCGTCGAACGACCGCAGCACGCGGATGCCCTCGAGGTCCGGGATCGCCGGAATGCGCCGGGGCACCAGCCCGGTGGCGATGACGAGTTCGTCGTAGCCAAGCGTCGTTCCGTCGGCGAGCGTCACCGTCTGCGCCGCGGTGTCCAGACCGGTAGCGGCCGAGCCCAGTCGCAGGGTGATGTCGTTCTCGTCGTACCACTCGCGCGGCTTGAGCGCGGTGTCGTCGACCTCTTTGCGCAGCACCTCCTTGGACAGCGGCGGCCGGTCGTAGGGCAGGTGCACCTCGTCGCTGACGATCGTGATGGGCCCGGAATACTCCGAGCGCCGCAGCTGCTCGGCGGTGCGGGCGGCGGCCAATCCGCCCCCGACGATCACGATTCCGTTGGCGGCGCTTGCGTCACTACTCACGTGGAGTTCTTAGCACGATGGCCGCTCAGTACTTTAGGGCACCCTTATCCACCGGGATCTGGGTGCCGGTGAGGGTGCCCGAGCCGTCGCCGGCGAGCCAGGCCACCACGTCGGCCACTTCGTCGGCCCCCATGAAGCCGTTGGGCTGCACCGGCATTGGCGGGAAGCTGTGCACGAAGCTGGGATGCTTGGCGAAAATCTCCATCATCGCTTCGGGTTCGATCATCGGGGTGTCCACCGAGTACGGGTGAATGGAGTTGACCCGGATGCCGAACTCGCCGAGCTCGATGGCCAGCGTGTTGGTCAGCGCGGTGAGCCCGTGTTTGCTGGCCGAATAGTGGCCGTTGCCCGGGGTGGCCTTGATTCCCGCCGACGAGCTGACCACCACGATGGAGCCGCCGTTTCCCGCCTCGATCATGGCGGGGACGGTGGCGCGCAGCGTGCGCCACGTGCCGGTCAGGTTGACGCCGATGACCGTGTCCCACTGCTCGTCGGTGAGCTCCCAGATGCGGCCCCAGCTCAGCACGCCGGCGTTGGCCACCACGATGTCGAGCCGGCCGAACTGCTCGATGCCGTCGGCCACCAGTTGCCGCAGCGCGGCGTCGTCGCGGACGTCGACCTCACGGGCGAGGATCTTGCGGCCCTCGCCCTCCACGAGGCGGGCCGTCTCGTCGAGGTCCTCGCGGGTGGCCGGCGTGTAGGTCACGCTGGCCGACGCCGGAGCGCAGATGTCCAACGCGATGATGTCGGCGCCCTCACGGGCCAGCCGCACCGCGTGCGAGCGTCCCTGCCCGCGGGCGGCCCCCGTGATGAATGCGACCCGCCCCTGCAGTGATCCGCCCTGTCCGGCCACGCGTAATCCCTTCGACCGCCGATAGATCAAGCCAGGCTAGCAGCGGAACTGAAACGTGTTCTAATTCACCCGGCCTTGCCGGGCGGGCGCCTAGATTTCGGAGATGATCGCGGCGCGCCGGCTGCTGTATTCGGCGTCGGTCAGGGCCCCGCTGGCGTGCAGATCCTTCAGCTCTTGCAGCCGCGCGGCGATCGTCGGTTCGGGCGGCGTGACGACGGCCGACGCCGCGGGCGCCGCGGCGGCCGGCGCCGGTCGGGCGGCCGGCGCCTGTTGCTCGACCGCGCGACGCACCACCGCCTGGATCTGGGCGCGCAGCGCCGGGTTCGACCGAATGTCGACCATCTGGTTGAGCGCAACGTTGTTGGCCTTGAGGATCTGCAAAATCTCCATCAGCGGCCCGGCCTGCCCGCTCAGGTCATACGTCGTGTTGTCTTCGGCGACGGTGAACTGCGCGGGCACCAGGCCGTTGACCAAAGCGCTTCGCTCCCAGTCGATCCGGTATTCGCTGGTGGTGGGGTTCACCAGGACCACCACCTTGCGGGCGTTGAGGTTGCCGAGCCGCGTCACGCTGGCGATCACCCGGTCCTCGCTGTCGAACGGCACCAGCCCGGGTCCCGCGATGTGCAGGTGCACCTTGACGACCTGCTGGTTGTTGACCCACGTCCCGGTCTCGGTGATCCCGGTGATCTGGGCGAGCGCCAGCACCCCGTTCTGCTCGAGTGCGGCCACCTTGGCCGACGACTTGGCCCCGTAGTTCGCCAACGCGAGCGCGACCAACACGTCGGCCACGGTGATGAGCAGGCCGACGTAGAACATCCACTGCAGCAGGTTGTCCAACCCGAGCGTGAAGTACACGATCAAGAAGATCGGTCCGACCAGCCCACCGCACAGCAAAACGATCAACTGTGCCTTCAGGTAGCGCGCTAACACATGCCCCTCCTCGGCTTACTGGGGAATCCGTGTCAGATTAGCGCCGCCGCGGTCGCGGCGAACGCGATACGCGCAAACCGCTTCCGGTCGCCTACACCGGTTCGGGCGGCACGATCGGCACCCGCCGGACCGGCGGTGTCGCCTGCTGCGCCGGGTGCGCCGGCTGCCCGGCGGCCGGCGCGTGCGGGACGGTACGCGCCGAGACCGGCATCGCCGGGGCCGCAGAGCTCTGCGGCGCCACCGCGGTCTGCATGGACGCGGCGGGGTTGGCGAGAGGCGTCGCCGCCGATGCCGCCGGCTGGACGGTGGCCGGCGAGGCCGCCGGGGCGTAGGCCGGCGTTGCCACCCGCGCCGCGCCGGCGGGCATGGTGGCCGAGGCCAGCGTCGCCGATCCCGACGGAGCCGCCGCGACCGGCGTGCCCGCCGGTGCCGGGGTGGCCGCCGCCGCGGCCGGCGCCACCGCCGCCGCCAGGGGCCCCGCGGGCGCGGTCGGCGCGGACGTTCCCACGGCCCCGGCGCTCACCGCCGGAACCTGCGCGGCCATCGACGCCGGGCCCGCCGCGCTCTGCAGGGGCGAGGTGTTGGCGGCCTCGGCGAACGCATACTGCGCCGCACCACCGTTCATCAACTGCACGAACTGGCTGTGGAACGCGGCCGCCTGTGCGCTCAGCGCCTGATAGACCTGGGAATGCGCATCGAACAGGGCGGCGATGCTCGCCGACACCTCGTCGGCGCCGGGCGCCAGCACACCCGAGGTCGGTCCGAGCGCGGCGGTGTTGGCGGAGGTGATCGTCGACCCGATCCGGGCCAGGTCCCCCGCGGCCGCCGCCACGAATTCGGGAGTCGCTTGAACGTATGACATCGGCACCTCCCCGCACGCCTAGGCGTCAGCAGAATTATGAGCAAATCCTAAACCAGCCGGCGGCCCCGCCGCTTGATTTCTCCCGCGTTGCCCGGGCGCAGAAGCACAAAGCCCGGATCGCCGAGGCGGCGATCCGGGCTTTGCGGTGGTTCGAACTACTTGATGATCTTGACGACCCGGCCGGCGCCGACGGTGCGGCCACCCTCACGGATCGCGAACCGCAGGCCGTCGTCCATGGCGACGGGCTGGATCAGCTTCACCGAGATGTTGGTGTTGTCACCGGGCATCACCATCTCGGTGCCCTCCGGCAGCGTCACCACACCGGTCACGTCGGTGGTGCGGAAGTAGAACTGCGGGCGGTAGTTGTTGAAGAACGGCGTGTGCCGGCCGCCCTCGTCCTTGGACAGGATGTAGACCTGGCCCTCGAACTCGGTGTGCGGCGTGGTGGTGCCGGGCTTGGTCACGACCTGACCGCGCTCGACGTCCTCACGCTTGATACCGCGCAGCAACAGCCCGACGTTGTCGCCGGCCTGACCCTGGTCGAGCAGCTTGCGGAACATCTCCACGCCGGTGACGGTGGTCTTGGTGCTGGTCGGCTTGATGCCGACGATCTCGACCTCTTCGTTGACGTTGATGATGCCGCGCTCGACGCGACCGGTGACCACGGTGCCACGACCGGTGATGGTGAAGACGTCCTCGACGGGCATCAGGAACGGCTTCTCCGTCTCGCGGACCGGGTCCGGGATGGACTCGTCGACGGCCTCCATCAGCTGCTCGACCGACTCGACCCACTTGGCGTCACCCTCGAGCGCCTTGAGCGCCGAGACCCGCACGACGGGGGCGTCCTCGTCGAACTCCTGGGCGGCCAGCAGCTCGCGGACCTCCATCTCGACGAGCTCGAGCAGCTCCTCGTCGTCGACCATGTCGGCCTTGTTCAGCGCGACCAGGATGTAGGGCACACCCACCTGGCGGGCCAGCAGCACGTGCTCGCGGGTCTGCGGCATCGGGCCATCGGTGGCGGCGACCACCAGGATCGCGCCGTCCATCTGGGCCGCACCGGTGATCATGTTCTTGATGTAGTCGGCGTGACCCGGGGCGTCGACGTGCGCGTAGTGACGCTTCTCCGTCTGGTACTCCACGTGGGAGATGTTGATGGTGATACCGCGCTGACGCTCTTCGGGCGCGTTGTCGATCTGGTCGAATGCGCGCGACTCGTTCAGGTTGGGGTACTTGTCGTGCAGAACCTTGGTGATAGCCGCGGTCAGCGTGGTCTTGCCGTGGTCAACGTGACCAATGGTCCCGATGTTGACGTGCGGCTTCGTCCGCTCGAACTTCGCCTTCGCCACTTCTGTGTCCTCCTGGACTAGTTGGTGCTTGTTAAAGCAGTGTTGGTGTTTTCCGTTGTGCCGCGGTTGTAACCGGGCAAGATTACTCCGAGGGCTTTCTCACTGGCCCGTCGCCTTCGCGATGATCTCCTTTGACACGTTCGCCGGCACTTCGGCGTAGGAGTCGAAGACCATGGAGTAGTTCGCCCGGCCTTGGGTCTTGGACCGCAGGTCGCCGACGTAGCCGAACATCTCCGACAGCGGCACATGCGCCTTGACCACGCGCGCACCGCTCCGCTCCTCCATGGCCTGGATCTGGCCACGGCGGGAGTTCAAGTCGCCGATCACGTCGCCCATGTAGTCCTCGGGCGTGGTGACCTCGACGGCCATGATCGGTTCCAGGATGACCGGCTGTGCTTGCTGCGCAGCCTTTTTCAGCACCTGGGAACCGGCGATCTTGAAGGCCATTTCCGACGAATCGACCTCGTGGAACGCCCCGTCGAGCAGGGTGACCTTCAGGTTCACCAGCGGGTAGCCGGCCAGCACGCCGTACTGCATGGCGTCTTGGGCACCGGCGTCCACCGACGGGATGTACTCCCTGGGGATGCGCCCACCGGTCACCTTGTTCTCGAACTCGTAGGTCGCACCGTCCTCGCCGGTGAACGGCTCGAGGTTGATGATCACCTTCGCGAACTGACCCGAGCCACCCGTCTGCTTCTTGTGGGTGAACTCGACGTTGTTCGCGGCCCGCTTGATGGTCTCCTTGTAGGCCACCTGCGGCTTACCGACGTTGGCCTCGACCTTGAACTCGCGGCGCATCCGGTCCACCAGGATGTCCAGGTGCAGCTCGCCCATGCCGCCGATGACGGTCTGGCCGGTCTCCTGGTCCAGGTGCACCTTGAAGGTCGGGTCTTCCTCGGCGAGCTTCTGGATCGACAGCGACAGCTTCTCCTGGTCGCTCTTCGTCTTGGGCTCGATGGCCACCTCGATGACCGGGTCGGGGAAGGTCATCGACTCCAGCACGATCTGCTGGTTCGGGTCGCTCAGGGTGTCACCGGTGGTGGTGTCCTTGAGCCCGATCACGGCGTAGATGTGACCGGCCGAGGCGGTCTCCACCGGGTTCTCCTTGTTGGAGTGCATCTGGAACAGCTTGCCCAGCCGCTCCTTCTTGCCCTTGGTGGCGTTGATGACCTGGCTGCCGGAGTCGACCTTGCCCGAGTACACCCGGACGTAGGTCAGCTTGCCGAAGAACGGGTGCGTCGCCACCTTGAACGCGAGCGCGGAGAACGGCTCGTCGGTCGACGGGTTGCGGGTGACCTCGTCGTCCTCCTTGCCCGGGGCGTGGCCGACGGCCGGCGGCACGTCCAGCGGCGAGGGCAGGTAGTCGATGACGGCGTCCAGCATCGGCTGCACACCCTTGTTCTTGAAGGCGCTGCCGCACAGCACCGGGTAGGCCTCCGAGCTGATGGTCAGCTTGCGGATGGCGGCCTTGATCTCGGCCACCGTGAGCTCTTCGCCGCCGAGGTACTTGTCCAGCAGCGCCTCGTCGGTCTCGGCGACGGCCTCGAGCAGCTTGGTGCGGTATTCCTCGGCCTTCTCGGCCAGCTCGGCGGGGATCTCGATGGTGTCGTAGGTCTCGCCCAGCTTCGTCTCGCCGCGCCACACCTTGGCGTTCATCTCGACCAGGTCGACGATGCCCTCGAAGTCACCCTCGGAGCCCACGGGCAGCTGGATCGGGATGGCGTTGGCGCCCAGACGCTCCTCCATGGTCTTCACGGAGAAGTAGAAGTCGGCCCCGATCTTGTCCATCTTGTTGACGAAGCAGATGCGCGGGACGTCGTACTTGTCGGCCTGGCGCCACACCTGCTCGGACTGCGGCTCGACGCCCTCCTTGCCGTCGAAGACGGCCACGGCACCGTCGAGCACGCGCAGGCTGCGCTCCACCTCGACGGTGAAGTCGACGTGCCCGGGGGTGTCGATGATGTTGATCTGGTTGTCTTTCCAGAAGCAGGTGGTGGCCGCGGAGGTGATGGTGATCCCCCGCTCCTGCTCCTGCTCCATCCAGTCCATGGTGGCGGCGCCGTCGTGCACCTCACCGATCTTGTAGCTGATACCGGTGTAGTAGAGGATGCGCTCGGTCGTCGTCGTCTTGCCGGCGTCGATGTGCGCCATGATGCCGATGTTGCGGACCTTGGTGAGGTCGGTCAGCACGTCCTTCTGTGCCACAGAAGTCTTCCCACTCTTTCGATTGCTTGGTTAGTTCGCTGTCGGTTTGCGCCCGGCCGCACTGCCGTTGGACGCCGCCCCCTACCAGCGATAGTGCGCGAAGGCGCGGTTGGCCTCGGCCATCTTGTGGGTGTCCTCGCGCCGCTTGACGGCGGCTCCGAGGCCGTTGCTGGCGTCCAGGATCTCGTTGGCCAGTCGTTCGACCATGGTCTTCTCGCGGCGCTGCTTGGAGAAGCTGACCAGCCAGCGCAGTGCCAGCGTGACCGAGCGATCCGGACGGACCTCGACCGGGACCTGGTAGGTAGCGCCACCGACGCGGCGGCTGCGCACCTCGAGGGAGGGTTTGACGTTGTCCATGGCCCGCTTGAGCGTGATCACCGGGTCGGTGCCAGTCTTGTCGCGGGCCTGTTCGAGCGCACCATAAACAATGCGCTCGGCCAGCGATTTCTTCCCGTCCAGCAGAACTTTGTTCACCAGCTGCGTCACCAGCTGCGACCCGTAAACCGGGTCATTGACCAACGGACGCTTCGGCGCGGGCCCCTTGCGCGGCATCAGCTCTTCTCCTTCTTGGCGCCGTAACGGCTGCGAGCCTGCTTGCGGTTCTTGACACCCTGGGTGTCCAGCGATCCGCGGATGATCTTGTACCGGACACCGGGCAGATCCTTCACACGACCACCACGCACCAGCACCATCGAGTGCTCCTGCAGGTTGTGGCCCTCGCCGGGGATGTAGGCCGTGACCTCAACCTGGCTCGTCAGCTTCACGCGGGCGACCTTCCGAAGCGCCGAGTTCGGCTTCTTCGGGGTGGTGGTGTACACGCGGGTGCATACGCCACGGCGCTGCGGGCTGCCCTTCAGGGCCGCGGTCTTGACCTTGGCGACCTTGTCGCGGCGACCCTTGCGGACCAGCTGCTGAATGGTTGGCATCTACCGGCTTTCTGTGTTCGTGTTCGGCATACTTCTAGCGTTTTCAAGTCTGTGTACTGCAGTTATGCCCGTCCGCGTCACCCCGCGTCCGGGTGTGTCGCATGCGCTGCGCACCGGAGAAGGTCCGATGCTTCGTGGACACGCGAATTCGCCCGGCATCCACTCCCTTACGGTTAGGCGCCGTAAGCCGCCAGGCACGAGGGACCACAATACCCGCCGCCGGTCTCGCAGGTCAAAGCGACGGCGGAGGCTATCCGGCTAGTAGCGCGCACCATCGGCGGCGGTGCGCCTTTCCAGGCCGGCCGCCAGCCGCAGCACCATGTCGGAGAACAACGCGTCGGTGTCGATGTCGTCCATCACGCCCGTCATCTCCAGCAAAACGAAGCCGTGCAGGGCGGACCAGAACTCCAGCGCCGCATGGAAGGCCGCCTCGCCGTCCAGGCCGTAGGACGAGAGCACGGCGATCACCGGCGCGGCCGCCCCGCGGGTCGCGGCGGTGTACTCGGGATCGTCACCGCCCAGCGGCATCCGGGTGAAGGCCGAGTAGCGGCCCGGGTGGTGGTGGGCGTAGCTGCGGTAGGCCCCCGCCATCACCAACACCGCGTCGTCGCGGGCGCGGCCCTCGCCGACCCGGTTGAGCATCATGATGATGTCGTCGATCACGCGGATGCGCACCGCGCGGCGCAGGTCCTCCAGGCTGTCCACGTGGTTGTACAGCGACGGGCCCTTGGTGCCCAGCTGCATCGCCAGCGCGTTGATGGTCAGGGCGTCCCATCCCTCGCGATCCAGGAACGTCAGCGCGCCGTCGATGATCCCGTCCCGGCTGAGCTTGGCCGGACGGGACGCGGGCCGTCCCGCGCGTTGGCGTCCGGCCGCCGACGGCGGATCCGGTGGAGCTGCCATGGCGGTCGCCCTTCGATTGCGTGAACGGGTTGCGGTTAACTAATGACTCTAGTTGACGCCCGCCCGGACATTCATCGCCCGGAGGCGATACGGGGGCGCGGCGAAGGAAAATAAACTCTGCCACCGGGCAGGCAAATGCACGTAATGTCATGCTTGCTCGTCTCGAGCAGCCGACCCGTCGAAAAAGGGGGCCCGCAGTGAAGTGGACGACTGTCGCCGGGTCACTGGTCATCTGTGTTATCGCCGTCGTCGCCGGCGCCGCCGCCCCAGCGGGCATCGCGCAGGCCAAGAACGGCGACACCCACATCGTCGGGCAGGACATCGAGCAGACGATCGACTGCAACGACGCCACGCTGATGGTCAACGGCTCCGGCATCACCGTCACCGCGCTCGGCAACTGCTACGCCGTGACGGTGATGGGTTCGTCGAACACCGTCATCGCCGACTCGGTTTCGCACGACATCACCGTGTACGGCTACAACCAGACGGTGTTCTACAAGAACGGCCAGCCCGCCCTGTGGGACCGCGGCCGCGAACTGGGCATGACCAACCGGCTGCAGCAGGTGCCGGGCTGAGCCACGCCGCACACCATCATCGGAATCGAGGGGAATCGAGGACACATGGCCTACATCCGTGACCGTTCGCAGCGCCTGGCCGTGCTCGCCGTGACGCCGGCCGCCGCGGCCCTGGTGCTGGCCGGCTGCAGTTCGACGGCCAACCCGCCGGCCGGCACTTCGACGACCACCACGAAGACCACGACGACGACCAGTGCGGGCGCCGCGCCTACCACGGGATCCAGCGGGGCCAGCACCACCGCGTCCATCGAGATCGGCAACACGATCAATTACGGATCGATGGGCACCACCGCCACGCTGGACTGCGCCAGCGGCAAGTCGCTGAACGTCGGCGGCTCGGACAACACCCTGACCATCACGGGCACCTGTGAGACGGCCACCGTCACCGGGACCAACAACAAGATCACCTTCGACAAGGTCAACACCCGCATCACGGTGCTGGGCATGAACAACACCATCACCTACAAAGACGGTGACCCCAAGGTCGACAAGATCGGCCAGAGCAACACGATCAACAAGGGCAGCTGAGGCGTCAGCCGGCCGGCGCACCGTGCCGGCCGGCGCCCGCCGCGAAGCGCCCGGCCCCTTCGTTCGCCTCCGCGGCCACCCGGGAGATGCTGGCGAATTCGAAGTCGAGCGCGTCGGATTCCGTTGTCCCCCACTGATGTAACGCCGAGTGCCGGTCGGAGCGCAGGCACTGCTGCGGCAGCGCCGCCAGTTGGGCCGCCAATCCCTCGGCGGCCTGGCGCGATTGACCTTTGGGGACAACACGATTCGCCAACCCGATGGCCTGGGCCTCGGCGGCGGCCACCGCGCGGCCGGTGAGGATCATGTCCATCGCGCGGCTGTGGCCGATCAGCCGGGGCAGCCGCACGGTGCCGCCGTCGATCAGCGGGACCCCCCAGCGCCGGCAGAACACGCCGAACACCGCGTCCTCCTCGGCGACCCGCAGGTCGCACCAGATCGCCAGCTCCAGGCCCCCGGCGACGGCGTAACCGCTCACCGCGGCGATGACCGGCTTGGACAGCACCATCCGCGTCGGGCCCATCGGGCCGGGGCCGCTGCGGTGCACAGCGTTGGCGTCCGGCGTGCCGAAGGCCTTCAGATCGGCTCCGGCGCAGAAGGTTCCGCCCTCGCCCCACAGCACGGCCACCGATGCGGAGTCGTCGCGGTCGAACTCCTCGAAGGCCGCGTACAGCGCGGCGGCCGTCGGGCCGTTGACCGCGTTGCGCGCGTTCGGCCGGTTGATGATCACCGTGGTCACCGGGCCGTTGCGCTCGACCCGCACCGGATCAGTCATGTCGCCTCCGCAAATAGTGGTTCGCGCCGCTGGAGCAGCTCAGCGGCGAAGTCGTGGTAGGCCGCCCGGAGCCGGGCGCCCGGCCAGCCGGCCGGCAGTAGCTCGTCGGGCAACACCGGATCGGTGAGCAGGTGGCGCACCATCGCGGCCGCCACCACGAAGCGGCCGGGAATGTCTGGCGCGGCGGCCATCTCGTCGAGCAGCTCGTGACCGATCCGCGCCCAGGCGGGCAGGTCCCACAGCCGACCGGCCAGCTCGGCGGGGTCGTCGTCGCGCGCCCGCAGCACCCGCGCCTGGGCCGCGACCTCGGGACCGGGTCCCGCGTCGATGTTGTCGGGGCGCATCCAAACGCCTTCGCGAAGCTCACCGAAACGCTTGTCGTGCAAGGTCGTTCGCAGGGCCGCCCGGGTCCGCGCGTCCTTGCCCACGCTGGTCACGATGAGCGTGATCCACTCCCCGCTCCACGGGTGTACCCGCGGGTCGATGGCATCGTCCTGGCGCCGCTGACGGGCCAACAGGCGATCCGAGAGCCGGTAGCCGTCCGCCGAGCGGATCAGGTCACCGGCGCCGACCATGCGGGTCAGCGCAACCCGCAGCGTCGACTCCTTGATGCCGAAATCGGCAGTGAGTCGGACCAATTCGTTCGCACGCGCGTGGGCGGGGTGCGCGCCGAGCAGCACGCTGAGCACCACCGACCGCGCTGTCAGGTCCGGCACGGCTAAACCCCGGACGCGCGGCGGCCGTGGTCGCCGAACGGTTCATCGCGGTGTCGCACCGCCTCGCGGAAGCCGTGCTCGACCGCGTCGGCGACGAAGGCGTGGCCCTCGGGCGTGTGCCGCGCGACGCCGTCGAACACCGTGCTGACCATCCTGCTGGTCGCCACGCCCTGTTGCAGCAGCGCGGAATTCAGCGCGAGCTTGACCATGATCAGCTGGTTGACCGGCACCGCGGCGATCCGCTCGACCAGCCGCTCGGTGCGCTCGTCGAGGTCGCCCGGATCCGGCGCCTCGACCGCCCATCCCCACTCGGCGGCCTGCGCGCCGGTGATGCAATCACCGGTGAACAACAACCTTTTCGCGCGCGCGTCGCCGAGCCGGTGCGCCCACAGGCCGGCCGCGGGAACGCCCCACACCCGGGTGGGCGGGTAGCCGATCTTGGCGTCGGCGGCGGCGATCACCTGATCGGCGTGCAGCGCGATGTCGGTGCCGCCGGCCACGCAGTAGCCGTGGATCTTGACCACCGTCGGCTTGTCGGCGTGCATCAGGCTGGAGAAGCCGCGCACGAAGCGGCTCATCATCTGGTAGTCGATCATCGGGTCCCACGGCTGATCCGGCACATGGTTGACCGCCTGGGTCTTTCCGTCCAGCACCGTCCCCTGATACGCGCCGGTGCCGCCCGCCGAGCCGGTGCGATCGGCGTAGGCGCTCAGGTCGAAACCCGCGCAGAAGCCCTCCCCGCGACCGGACACCAGGATGACGTGCACATTCGGGTCGAGGTCGGCGCGCTCCACCAAAGCCGAGAGCTCCAGCGGGGTGTCCGCGACGATCGCGTTGCCCTTGTCCGGCCGGTTGAAGGTGATGCGGGCAACCCGGTCGGTGACCTCGTAGGTCATCGTCTTGAGGTTGTCGAAGTCCACCGGCCTGATCGCGTGGGTCATCGGCGCCGCTCCTCCTCATCGCTTCGCTCTGCATCGTCGTCGGCGCAAGTCATGTTGTGGCTCAGCCCTTTACCAGCGCCCGCTCCAGGATCGGTGCGAGGTCGAGCCCGTCGGGCATGGTGCCGAACGCGCCACCCCACCGGCGGTCGAGCCGGGTCGTCAGGAAGGCCTCGGCGACCGCGGGGTGGCCGTGGCGCACCAGCAGCGAGCCCTGCAGCGCCAGGCAGATGTCTTCGGCGACCTTGCGGCCGCGGTAGGCGATGGTCTCCAGGTCGGCCAGCTGATCGCGCAGCCGCGAGACGTGACCGGCCAGTCGCGGGTCCTGGCCCGCGCCGTCGGCGAGTTCGTCGAACAGCACCTCGACGCATTCGGGGCGAGTGGCCATGGCGCGCAACGTGTCCAGCGCGCTGACGTTGCCCGAGCCCTCCCAGATGCCCATCAGCGGCGCCTCCCGGTACAGCCGCGGCATGCCCGAGTCCTCGACATAGCCGTTGCCGCCCAGGCATTCCAAGGCCTCGGCGGCGTGCGGGGTGGAGCGCTTGCACACCCAGTACTTGCTGGCCGCCAGGCCGATCCGGCGCAGCAGCGCCTCGCGCTGGTCGCCGCGCACGGCCTGGTCGGTGGCCCCGGCCATCCGCATCGCGACCATGGTGGCCGCCTCCGCCTCGACGGCCAGGTCGGCCAGCACGTTGCGCATCAGTGGCTGGTCGATCAGGTAGGCGCCGAAGGCCTTTCGGTGCTGAGCGTGGTAGATCGCGCGGGTCAGACCCGTGCGCATGCTGGTGGCGCTGCCCAGGGTGCAGTCCAGCCGGGTGAGGTTGACCATCTCGATGATGGTGGGCACACCGCGCCCTTCCTCCCCCACCAGCCACGCGATCGCACCGTCGTACTCGACCTCGCTGGACGCGTTGGCGTGGTTGCCGAGCTTGTCCTTGAGCCGCTGCAAGAACATCCGGTTGCGGGTGCCGTCGGGCAGGACCCGCGGCAGCAGGAAGCACGACAGGCCGCCCGGTGCCTGCGCGAGCACCAGGAAGA
Source organism: Mycobacterium sp. NGS33 (assembly GCF_059812885.1). Taxonomy (NCBI): domain Bacteria; kingdom Bacillati; phylum Actinomycetota; class Actinomycetes; order Mycobacteriales; family Mycobacteriaceae; genus Mycobacterium; species Mycobacterium sp. NGS33. Next base: position 357,119 of record NZ_JCALDN010000001.1, read on the forward strand.
TGTCGCACATCGGCGCGGAGGTGAACCACTTGTGCCCGGTCAGGCTGTAGGAGCCGTCGGCGTTGGGGGTCGCCTCGGTGGTGCCGGCGCGCACGTCGGAGCCGCCCTGCTTCTCCGTCATCGACATGCCCGCGGTGATGCCCCGCTTGGTGGTCGCCAGCCTGAGCTCGGGGTCGTATTCGCGGCTGGTCAGCAGCGGCTCGTACACCTTGGCCAGGTCGGGGTTGCAGCGCAGCGCGGGCACGACGGCGTACGTCATCGAGATCGGGCAGATGTGGCCCGGCTCGACCGTCCACACCGACGTTTTGGCGGCGCGGACGACGTGCGCGCCCGGGCGCTCGTCGGCCCACGGTGCGGCGTGCATGCCGTGGGCGACCGCCGCGCGCATCAGTTCGTGGTAGGCGGGGTCGTATTCGACCTCGTCGACGCGGTGACCGTTGCGGTCGTGGGTGTGCAGGATGGGCCGGTTACGGTCGGCGAGCTCGCCCCACCGCTGCGCCTGGTGGGTGGCCGACAGCGCGCCGACCTCGTTCACCTCGTCCAGGCCCCACTGGCCGCCCTCGCGGATCAGGGCCTCGATGAGCACCGGGGAACTGGCGGGGTTGTGGTTCTCCAGGGGCGGGACCTGGTTGGTGACGACATGCGTATCCGACATGCCCCCAATGTTACATTTTCCCGACAGTTGCACAAGAGGTGTAACAGCGGGTGGTCAGCCCGTGACGTTGTCCCGCAGGAAGGCGATGTCGTCCTTGCGGCCCTCGTCCGCGGTCTCGCAGATCACTGGGGCGCCGGCGGCCTCGACCACCGCGACGAGCAGCTGCGGGTCGATCTGGCCGGTGCCGAAGTTGGCGTGCCGGTCCGCGCCGGACCCGGCCGCGTCTCTCGAGTCGTTGCAGTGCACCAGGTCGATGCGCCCGGTCAGGGCCTTGATCCTGTCGACCGCGTCGATCAGGGCCTCGCCGGCGGCCCAGGCGTGACAGGTGTCCAGGCAGAAGCCAATTCCCTTGTCGCCGATGTGATCCCACAGCCGGCCGATGGTGTCGAAATAGCGGGCCATCGCGTGGTCGCCGCCGGCTGTGTTCTCCAGATACACCTGCACGTCCGACTCCAGGTAGTCCAGCGCTTTGACCCACCGCTCGAAGCCGGCTTCCATGTCGTCGTCGTCGGCGTGGCCGCCGTGCACGATGACCGCCGTCGCGTTGATCTGCGCGGCCGCGTCGCAGGTGTCCTGCAGGATCTTGCGCGACGGGATCCGGATGCGGTTGTTCGCCGACGCCACGTTGATGAGGTACGGCGCATGGACGTACAGCGGCACGGTCGACGCCTTGAGCGCCTCGGCGTCCTCGCGGGGTTTGGGTTTCTTCCAGCTCTGCGGGTTGCCGAGGAAGAACTGCACCACGTCGGCGCCGTCGGCCTGCGCGGCGGCCAGCGGGTCGTCATTGCGGACGTGTGAACCGATGAGCACGCGGCCAGTCTAGTGAGGGGCTACGACGGCCGCGACGGCGCAAGGGGCAACGACAAAGCCCCGGGGGGCGAACCCCGGGGCTTTGTCGTTGTGGACTAGCGGTAGTCGCTGTAGCCGTAGTCGTCCAGCGGCACCGCGGCACCGGTGGCCTGGCCGAAGTCCGGGCTGTAGTACTGATCCTCGTAGGACGGGATCGTGTACGCGGCGGCCCGGGCCTCCTCGGTCGGCTGCACCTGGATGTTGCGGTACCGGTTGATACCGGTACCGGCCGGGATCAGCTTTCCGATGATCACGTTCTCCTTCAGACCGTTGAGCTTGTCGCTGCGGCAGTTGATCGCCGCATCGGTCAGCACTCGCGTGGTCTCCTGGAACGACGCCGCAGAAAGCCACGAGTCGGTGGCCAGCGACGCCTTCGTGATACCCATCAGCACCGGACGGCCGGCGGCGGGCTCGCCACCCTCGGCCACCACGCGGCGGTTCTCCGCCTCGAACTCCGCACGGTCGATCAGCGAGCCGGGCAGGAACTCCGTCGAGCCCGAGTCGATGATGGTGACGCGGCGCAGCATCTGGCGAACGATCACCTCGATGTGCTTGTCGTGGATCGACACACCCTGGGCCCGGTAGACCTCCTGGACCTCGCGGACCAAGTGGATCTGCACCTCGCGGGGGCCCTGCACGCGCAGCACCTCGTGCGGGTCGGCCGAACCCTCCATCAGCTGCTGGCCCACCTCGACGTGGTCGCCGTCGGACAGCACCCGCTCGGAACCGTCCTCGTGCTTGAACACCCGCAGCCGCTGCCGCTTGGACAGCTTGTCGTACACGACCTCTTCGCTGCCGTCGTCGGGAACGATGGTGATCTTGTAGAACCGCTCACCGTCCTCGAGACGGACCCGGCCGGTGACGTCGGCGATCGGCGCCTTGCCGCGCGGGATGCGGGCCTCGAACAGCTCCTGGACCCGGGGCAGACCGCCGGTGATGTCCTCACCGACACCACCCTGGTGGAAGGTGCGCATGGTCAGCTGGGTACCGGGCTCACCGATGGACTGCGCCGCGACGATACCGACGGCCTCGCCGATGTCGACCAGCTTCCCGGTGGCCATGGACCGCCCGTAGCAGGTCGCGCACACGCCGGTGCCGGTGGTGCACGTCAGCACCGAGCGCACCTTGATCTGCGTGATGCCCGCGGCCAGCAGGGCTTCGATCGACGGGTCACCCAGGTCCTCGCCACGCGCCACGACGACGTTGCCGGCCTCGTCGACCGCGTCGGCGCCCAGAGTCCGTGCGTACGCCGAGGTTTCGATGTACGGGTCGCGGATCAGCGTGCCGTCGGGCTGACGCTCGGCCAGCTCGACGAGGATGCCGCGCTCGGTCTCGCAGTCGTGCTCGCGGACGATGACGTCCTGGCTCACGTCCACCAGACGACGGGTCAGGTACCCGGAGTCGGCGGTACGCAACGCGGTGTCCGCCAAGCCCTTTCGAGCGCCGTGGGTGTTGATGAAGTACTCCAGCACGGTCAGGCCCTCACGGAACGAGGACTTGACCGGACGCGGGATGAACTCACCCTTCGGGTTGGTCACCAGACCCTTCATGCCGGCCAGCGTTCGCGTCTGGGTGAAGTTACCCGTGGCGCCCGAGTCGACGATCGTGATGATCGGGTTGTCGGCCGGGTAGTGCTCACGCAGCGCCTGGCCGACCTCGTCGGTGGCTTCCTTCCAGATCTCCACCAGCGCCTCGTTGCGCTCGTCGTGGTTCAAAGCACCACGCTGGAACTGCTTTTCGACCTTCTCGGCCCGCTCCTCGTAGTGGTCGAGGATCTCCTTCTTGCGCGGCGGGACGAGCACGTCGGCCATCGAGACCGTGACACCGCTGCGGGTCGCCCAGTAGAAACCGGCGTCCTTGAGCTTGTCCACGGTCTGCGCGACCACGATCATCGGGTAGCGCTCGGCCAGGTCATTGATGATCGACGCCTGCACCTTCTTGTGCATCTGCTTGTTCACGAACGGGTAGCCCACCGGCAGCAGTTCGTTGAACAGCACACGGCCCAAGGTGGTCTCGGCCATCCAGGCGTCGCCCGGCTGCCAGCCGTTGGCGCCGAACAGCTCGGCCTCGATCTCGGCCGGCGGACGCAACTGGGTCAGCCGCACCTTGATCTTGGCCCGCACCGACAGCACGCCACGGTCGGACGCCATGATCGCCTCGGCCGGTGAGGAGTACACCCCGACTTCGGGCTCGTCCTTGGCGGCCGGCTTGAATTCGCCCTTGTCGCCGTCGACTTCGGTGGTCAGGTAGTACAGACCGGTCACCATGTCCAGACGCGGCATGGCCAGCGGACGGCCCGACGCGGGCGACAGGATGTTGTTGGACGACAGCATCAGGATGCGGGCCTCGGCCTGCGCCTCGGCGGACAGCGGCAGGTGCACCGCCATCTGGTCACCGTCGAAGTCCGCGTTGAACGCCTCACACACCAGCGGGTGCAGCTGGATTGCCTTGCCTTCCACCAGCATCGGCTCGAAGGCCTGGATACCCAGGCGGTGCAGGGTGGGTGCGCGGTTCAGCAGCACCGGGTGCTCGGCGATGACCTCTTCGAGGACATCCCACACCTGGGGACGCTGACGCTCCACCATGCGCTTGGCGCTCTTGATGTTCTGCGCGTGGTTGAGGTCGACCAGTCGCTTCATCACGAACGGCTTGAACAGCTCCAGCGCCATCAGCTTGGGCAGACCGCACTGGTGCAGCTTGAGCTGCGGACCGACCACGATGACCGAACGGCCCGAGTAGTCGACGCGCTTACCGAGCAGGTTCTGGCGGAACCGGCCCTGCTTACCCTTGAGCAGGTCCGACAGCGACTTCAGCGGGCGGTTACCCGGCCCGGTGACCGGGCGGCCGCGACGGCCGTTGTCGAACAGCGCGTCCACCGACTCCTGCAGCATCCGCTTCTCGTTGTTGACGATGATCTCGGGCGCGCCGAGGTCGATCAGCCTCTTGAGGCGGTTGTTGCGGTTGATCACGCGGCGGTACAGGTCGTTGAGGTCCGACGTGGCGAACCGGCCACCGTCGAGCTGCACCATCGGGCGCAGTTCCGGCGGGATCACCGGGACGGCGTCGAGCACCATGCCCATCGGGGAGTTACCCGACTGCTGGAACGCGGCGACCACCTTGAGCCGCTTGAGGGCGCGAAGCTTCTTCTGCCCCTTGCCGTTTCGGATCACGTCGCGCAGGATCTCGGCCTCGGCGTCGATGTCGAAGTTCTCGATCAGCTTCTGGATCGACTCCGCGCCCATCGCGCCGGTGAAGTACTCACCGAAGCGGTCGATCAGCTCGCGGTAAAGGTTCTCGTCGACGATCAGCTGCTTGGGGGCCAGCTTGGTGAAGGTCGTCCAGATCTCCTCGAGCCGGTCCAGCTCGCGCTGGGCCCGGTCGCGCAGCTGACGCATCTCGCGCTCGCCGCCGTCGCGAACCTTGCGGCGCGCGTCGGCCTTGGCACCCTCGGCCTCCAGCTCGGCCAGGTCGGCCTCGAGCTTCTGTGCCCGGGCCTCCAGGTCGGCGTCGCGCTGGTCCTCAATCGCCTTGCGCTCCACCATCATTTCGGCCTCGAGCGTCGAGAGCTCGTTGTGGCGCATCTCATCGTCGACCGAGGTGATGACGTAGGCGGCGAAGTAGATGATCTTCTCGAGATCCTTGGGCGCCAGGTCGAGCAGATACCCCAGCCGTGACGGCACGCCCTTGAAGTACCAGATGTGCGTGACGGGAGCGGCCAGCTCGATGTGACCCATCCGCTCGCGACGCACCTTGGCGCGGGTCACCTCGACGCCACAGCGCTCACAGATGATGCCCTTGAACCGGACGCGCTTGTACTTGCCGCAGTAGCACTCCCAGTCGCGAGTCGGTCCGAAGATCTTCTCGCAGAACAGGCCGTCCTTCTCCGGCTTCAGCGTGCGGTAGTTGATCGTCTCCGGCTTCTTGACCTCGCCGTAAGACCATTGCCTGATGTCCTCCGCGGTGGCCAGGCCGATACGGAGTTCATCGAAGAAGTTGACGTCGAGCACGTAACTCCCTTTCCCCTTGCGGGTTTAGTTACCAATACGAGGCTGGCTTGGCTGCAACGGGATTGCCGCTAAGCCAGATCCTCAACAGACGCAGATTCGTTGCGGGACAGGTTGATTCCCAGGTTCGCCGCTGCCCGCTCGAGGTCCTCGTCCTCGCCTTCGCGCAACTCGATCGCCGCACCGTCGGAGGAGAGCACCTCGACGTTGAGGCAGAGCGACTGCAGCTCCTTGAGCAACACCTTGAAGGACTCGGGAATACCCGGCTCCGGGATGTTCTCGCCCTTGACGATCGCCTCGTACACCTTGACCCGGCCGACGGTGTCGTCGGACTTGATGGTCAACAGCTCCTGCAGCGTGTACGCCGCGCCGTAGGCCTGCATGGCCCAGCACTCCATCTCACCGAAGCGCTGGCCACCGAACTGCGCCTTACCACCCAGCGGCTGCTGCGTGATCATCGAGTACGGACCGGTGGAACGGGCGTGGATCTTGTCGTCCACCAGGTGGTGCAGCTTCATGATGTACATGTAGCCGACGGTCACCGGGTACGGGAACGGCTCGCCGCTGCGGCCGTCGAACAGCACCGCCTTGCCGTCGCCGTTGACCATGACCTCACCGTCACGGTTGGGCAGCGTGCAGGACAGCATGCCCTGCAGCTCCTCCTCCTTGGCGCCGTCGAACACCGGCGTCGACACGATCTGGTCCGGCTGCGCGTGCCGCAGGTCCTCGGGCAGGTTGGCCGCCCAGTCGGGTGAGCCGTCGATGTTCCAGCCGGACTTGGCCACCCACCCGAGGTGGGTCTCCAGGATCTGGCCGATGTTCATCCGTCGCGGCACACCGTGGGTGTTCAGGATGATGTCCACCGGCGTGCCGTCCGGCAGGAACGGCATGTCCTCCTGCGGCAGGATCTTGCCGATGACGCCCTTGTTCCCGTGGCGTCCGGCGAGCTTGTCGCCGTCGGAGATCTTGCGCTTCTGGGCCACGTAGACGCGCACCAGCTCGTTGACACCGGCCGGCAGCTCGTCGTCGTCCTCGCGGGAGAACACCCGGATGCCGATGACCTTGCCGGACTCGCCGTGCGGCACCTTCAGTGAGGTGTCGCGGACCTCGCGGGCCTTCTCGCCGAAGATCGCGCGCAGCAGGCGCTCCTCCGGGGTCAGCTCGGTCTCACCCTTCGGGGTGACCTTGCCGACCAGGATGTCGCCGTCACGGACCTCGGCACCGATGCGCACGATGCCGCGCTCGTCCAGGTCGGCCAGCACCTCGTCGGAGACGTTCGGGATGTCCCGGGTGATCTCCTCGGCGCCCAGCTTGGTGTCGCGGGCGTCGATCTCGTGCTCCTCGATGTGGATCGAGGTGAGCACGTCCTCCTCAACCAGGCGGTTGGACAGGATGATCGCGTCCTCGTAGTTGTGGCCTTCCCACGGCATGATCGCCACGAGCAGGTTCTTGCCCAGCGCCATCTCGCCGTTCTCGGTGCAGGGACCGTCGGCGATGACCTGGCCGGCCTCCACCCGCTCACCGGTGTCAACGATCGGCGACTGGTTGGCGCAGGTGCCGTGGTTGGACCGCTCGAACTTGCGCATCCGGTAGGTGTGCCGGGTGCCGTCGTCGGCCATCACGGTGATGTAGTCGGCGGAGACCTCCTCGATCACCCCGGCCTTGTCGGCCACCACCACGTCGCCGGCGTCGATCGCGGCGCGCAGCTCCATGCCCGTGCCCACCAGCGGTGCCTCGCTGCGCACCAGCGGAACCGCCTGGCGCTGCATGTTGGCACCCATCAGGGCGCGGTTGGCGTCGTCGTGCTCGAGGAACGGGATCATGGCCGTGGCCACCGACACCATCTGGCGCGGCGACACGTCCATGTAATCCACCTCGGACGACGGCACGTACTCGACCTCGCCCGCCTTGCGGCGGACCAGGACGCGTGACTCCTCGAACCGGCCGTTCGCGTCGATCGGCGAGTTGGCCTGCGCCACGACGTGGCGGTCCTCCTCGTCGGCGGTCAGGTAGTGGATCTCGTCGGAGACCACACCGTCGACGACCTTGCGGTAGGGCGTCTCGATGAAGCCGAACGGGTTGACCCGGGCGTACACCGACAGCGAGCCGATCAGACCGATGTTCGGACCCTCCGGGGTCTCGATCGGGCACATGCGGCCGTAGTGCGACGGGTGGACGTCACGAACCTCCAGGCCGGCGCGCTCACGGGACAGACCACCCGGGCCCAGCGCCGAAAGGCGACGCTTGTGGGTCAGCCCGGACAGCGGGTTGTTCTGGTCCATGAACTGCGACAGCTGGCTGGTGCCGAAGAACTCCTTGATCGCGGCGACGACCGGCCGGATGTTGATCAGGGTCTGCGGCGTGATGGCCTCGACGTCCTGCGTGGTCATGCGCTCGCGCACGACGCGCTCCATCCGCGACATGCCGACCCGGATCTGGTTCTGGATCAGCTCGCCCACAGTGCGCAACCGGCGGTTGCCGAAGTGGTCGATGTCGTCGGTCTCCACCGGCACCTCGGTGCCGCCGGGGACCGTCATCGTGGCCTGGCCCTCGTGCAGGCGCACCAGGTACTCGATGGTGGCGACGACGTCTTCCTCGGTCAGCGTCGAGCTCGTGATCGGCGCGCCGACGTTCAGGCCGAGCTTCTTGTTGACCTTGTAGCGGCCCACGCGGGCCAGGTCGTAGCGCTTCTCCTTGAAGAACAGGTTCTCCAGCAGGGTCTGCGCGGACTCCTTGGTCGGCGGCTCGCCCGGACGCAGCTTGCGGTAGATGTCCAGCAGCGCCTCGTCGGTGCCGGCGGTGTTGTCCTTCTCCAGCGTCGACATCATGATCTCGGAGAAGCCGAAGCGTTCGGTGATCTGCTCGTTGGTCCAGCCCAGCGCCTTGAGCAGCACGGTGACGGGCTGGCGGCGCTTGCGGTCGATGCGCACGCCGACGGTGTCGCGCTTGTCGACGTCGAACTCCAGCCACGCGCCGCGGCTGGGGATCACCTTGACGCTGTGCAGCAGCTTCTCGGTGGACTTGTCGATGGTCTCGTCGAAGTACACGCCGGGCGAGCGGACCAGCTGGCTGACCACGACGCGCTCGGTCCCGTTGATGATGAAGGTGCCCTTCTCGGTCATCATCGGGAAGTCACCCATGAACACCGTCTGGCTCTTGATCTCACCGGTGTTGTTGTTGATGAACTCGGCCGTGACGAACAGCGGGGCCGCGTACGTCATGTCCTTGTCTTTGCACTCGTCGACCGGCGCCTTGACCTCGTCGAAACGCGGGTCGGAGAACGACAGCGACATCGAGCCGGAGAAGTCCTCGATCGGCGAGAGCTCGTAGAGCACCTCTTCCAGGCCACCCACCGGAGTGACGTCCCCGCGGGCGGCGGCGGCCTCGCGCCACCGCGGCGCGCCGATCAACCACTCGAAGGAGTCGATCTGCACGTCAAGCAGACCCGGAACCTCGAGCGGTTCGCGGAGCTTGGCGAAGGAAACTCGGTTGGGCGCTCCCGGCACGGAGCCGTTTGAGGAACTTCCGTTAGAGGAACTTTGTGGGCGATCCGTCTTGCTCTGGCGGAAATCTGCCAAGATGCATCCTTCCAGCACCTCGTGCGGCTCACGAAGGCCGGGACCACCGGCCAGCTCGCCGCGAATTGTGTCGGTTCGGCCGGCGAACGAACTGTCCGGATCTCACGCGCAACTAGAACTAAGCCACGTAAGGGGGCTCAGGCTTAGACCACGGTGTCAGGTGGCGGGTGAGGTGGGCAGGAGGTAGCCAGCGCAACGTCCAACAATAGCGCAGGACGGCGCATTCCTCAACTTCCCAGCGTTAGCAGTCCAGGGACATCGGCGCTGGCTGGCATCTCGACTTTCCACTGGATACATGCTGCCCAACAGACTGGCTCGTTTACGGCCCGCCGTCAAGAGGGCGGGCCGTCGTGTTACGCGGAGTTATCGCGAAACCGGCGAGCCCGGGGCCCCTAGTCGCCGACCTCGTGCGCCCGATACTTGTGGGTGCCTTCCATGTCGTCGATGATCGCGGCTTGCGCCTTCTGCGGCAGGGTGTGCAGGATCTCGCGCACCCGCGCCTGGCGCCGGGCGACGGCCTTGCGCTCCGGCATGCCCGGCGACGCGACGATCTGCGGGGGCACACCCTCGATCTCCTCGACACCGCCGGCATGCTGCCCGGCGTCCAGCGCGGCCTGCTCTTCGGCCATGGTCGCCTCGTCCTTTTCCTCGGACATGCCGATCGGTCCGATCCGGCGACCGTTGAGGAACTGCCGCACGACGGGCTCGTCGCTGGTCAGCAGCACCTCGCGGGGGCCGAACATGACCAGCTTGCGGCGGAACAGCATGCCCATGTTGTCCGGCACGGTGCGGGCGATGTTGATGTTGTGGGTCACGATCAGCACCGTGGCGTCGATCTGGGCGTTGATGTCCAGGATCAGCTGGCTCAGGTAGGCGGTACGCACCGGGTCCAGACCGGAGTCCGGCTCGTCGCAGAGGATGATCTGCGGATCCATCACCAGGGCGCGGGCCAGGCTGGCGCGCTTGCGCATACCGCCGGAGATCTCGCCGGGGAACTTCTTCTCGTCGCCACCGAGGCCGACCAGGGTCAGCTTCTCCATGACGATGTCACGGATCTCGCCTTCCTTCTTCTTGGTGTGCTCGCGCAGCGGGAACGCCGCGTTGTCGAACAGGTTCATCGAACCGAACAGGGCGCCGTCCTGGAACATCACGCCGAACAGCGTGCGGATCTCGTAGAGCTCCTTGGCCGTACATTGCAGGATGTCGGTGCCGTCGATGACGACCGAGCCGCGCTCGGGCCGCAACAAACCGATCAGGGACTTCAGGAAAACCGATTTGCCGGTACCCGATGGTCCAAGTAGGACGCTGACCTCCCCGGCGGGGATTTCCAGCGTCACGTCTTCCCAAATTCTCGAGGAGCCGAAGGACTTCGTCAGTCCATTCACCTCGATAGCGACGCCCATGGGGAATCCTTCCGTCGACAGTCGTGCCCGCCACCTGCCCTTTTGTGTGGCATGAGTCACTGTAGCGCACGGCTGGCACACGGCATCAGGGATACGGAGCACTGCGGGAATAAATTGACCGTCCTGAGATCACTCTCACGTCCCGGCGGCACAACTTATTTGACGCACGTGTTAGCCAAACGTTAGCCCGTGGGCGCCCAGTTGCCGTGGAAACCCATCGGAACCCGCTGCGGCAGGTGCACGGTGGCGACCCGCTCGAGCGTCTGCGCGTCCAGCAAGAGCAGCTGGCCCTCGTCGTGCTCGCGGTGATAGCCGAAGCCGATCAGGATGCCGTCATCCTCGGCGCGGGGGGTGGGATTGGGCACAAAGCACATCTCGCCGAGCACGAGGGCGGCATCGAGGTCGGCCGCCGCGCTGGAGCCCGTGGCGTAGTCGTGTTTGTACACCGCGGTGGACATCGCGGATGCCCCGCCGGACAGGTAACCGCCTTCGGTGCCGATGGTGTAGCCGAAGCGGTGCCGCCCGCCCAGCAGGGTCTCGTTGATCCGCGGGAACTCCTGGGGGCGATCGTCGCGGCGCTCGCTGGTCACCGCCCCGGTGGCCAGGTTGACGGTCCAGCGGTCCAGCGTCGGCCGGCTGTCGCCGGGACCGCGCAGGTCACGGTCGAACATCCGCGAATAGCGCACCACGTCGAGCACCAAAACCTCTGCCCCGTCGCGCATCTCGGAGTAGGCGTTGAGCGGGTGGTAGACGTAGCACGGCTCGATGTCGAACCAGCGAATGTCGTTGTTAGTGCCCTCGCGGGGCATGACCCCGATGCGCGCCTGGTAGCCGGGGTTCCAGCGGTAGGGCATCCGGTTGATCGGCTCGCGATTGCGGTTGATCGCCGTCGTCATGGGGCCCGGCACCCGCACGCGCCCGATGAGCGACTGCATCACCAGCCGGGCCGGCAGACTCAACCAGCGCGGCACGTTCGTCGGCATCACCTGCACGGGGTCGAAGGTCACCGGCAGGTCGTAGAGCACCACGTAGTTGTCGGTCAGCGAGAAGTCGTGCATCATCGGCGACCCGCCGACCTCGATGTCCACCGTGCGCCGGGCCCTGCCGGCGGTGTCGATGACGGAGTACTGCACGGTCCACCCGCGGGTGAATGCGTAGGAGACCGCGTGCAATTCGCCCGTCCGCGGATCGGCGTGCGGGTGGGCGGTGTATCCCCCGAACAACGTCCCGTCGAAATCGCAGGGCCCCTCGGTGTCCAGCTCGTCGGTCAGGCGGTAGTTCGCCCCGCCCCCTTCCACGAGCGCGAGCGTTTGACCGGCATGGCTGAGCACGTTGGTGTTGGGCCCGACGGAAAGCATGCCGGCCCGCGGGTTCAGCCCGCGGGGCGCCGGCTCGCCGAGTGCGGCGCAGACGTGGGCGGTGCGCACCCACCGATTGCGATACCAGCGCGCCTCGCCGTCGCGCAGCGCCACCCCGTGCACCATGCCGTCGCCGCTGAACCAGTGGTAGACGGCCGGGTTCACCTCGGCAACCGGGTTGGGCCCGTTGCGGAGGTAGCGCCCGTCGAGGTGGTCGGGGATGCGTCCGGTGACGCGCAGGTCGTGCGCGGTGACTTCCGCGCTGACCGGCGCCAGAAAGTCCTCGAGATAGGGATTGCCGGGCTTGACGGTTGCCGCTGTCGCCATGGCTGAGCTCCTATAACATTGTTATTTCAGCGTTATTGGCACGGTACGCCGCCGATGAGAAGATGGCAACGATGACTTCAGACGTTCAGCGCAGCGTCCGCGAGGAGCTGCTGCACGCGGCGGTCGCCCTGCTCGACGAGGACGGGCCCGACGCCCTGCAGACGCGCAAGGTCGCCCGCGCCGTGGGGACCTCCACGATGGCGGTCTACACCCACTTCGGCGGGATGCGCGGGCTCATCGCCGAGGTGGCCGAGGAGGGGCTGCGGCAGTTCGACGCCGCGCTGACCGTGCCGCGCACCGACGACCCGGTCGCCGACCTGTTCGTGATCGGGGCGGCCTACCGCCGCTACGCCATCGAGCGCCCGCACATGTACCGGCTGATGTTCGGCAGCACCAGCGCGCACGGCATCAACGCGCCCGCGCACAACGTGCTGACGCTGACGGTCGCCGAGATCGAGCGCGACTACCCGAGCTTCGCGCACGTGGTGCGCGGGGTGCACCGATGCATGCTGGGCGGGCGCATCACGCCCGCGGGCGCCGTGGAAGGCGGCGTCGACGACGCGTCCGTGGTGGCCACCGCCGCCCAATTCTGGGCGTTGATTCACGGGTTCGTCATGCTGGAACTGGCCGGCTATTACGGCGATGACAGCTCGGCGGTGGTCCCCGTGCTGGGCTCGATGACGTCGAACCTGCTTGTGGCCCTTGGCGATTCACCGGAGCGGGTGACACGGTCGCTGCACGCGGCGATGCAGGCGCGCTGAGCGCACGAAACCCCCGGGATGGCGATCCCGGGGGTTTCGTGCGCAGTGACTTACTTGACGGTGACGGTGGCGCCGGCGGCCTCGAGCTTGGTCTTGGCCTCGTCGGCGGCCTCCTTGGCCACCTTCTCCAGCAGCGGCTTGGGCGCGCCGTCGACCAGGTCCTTGGCCTCCTTGAGGCCCAGGCCGGAGACGATCTCGCGGACCACCTTGATGACGCCGATCTTCTTGTCACCGGCGGCCTCGAGGATGACGTCGAATTCCGACTGCTCCTCGGCGGCCTCGGCGGGCGCGCCACCGGCGGCGCCACCACCGGCGGCGGCAACGGCGACCGGGGCGGCCGCGGTGACCTCGAAGGTCTCCTCGAACTTCTTCACGAAGTCGGAGAGCTCCAGCAGGGTCATCTCCTTGAAGGCGTCGAGCAGGTCGTCAGTAGACAGCTTTGCCATGGGTGTGGGTCCTTCCTTGTTTTTCCCAGGTTCCGGGGTGGTTGTTATTCGGCGTCGGCCGGGGTTTCCGGCGCCTCAGCGGGTGCTTCCGAAGCGGGTTCGGGGGCGGATTCCGCGGCGGACTCTGCGGCAGCGGCGGGAGCCGCCGGCCCTGCTGCGGCCTTCTTCTCTTGCAGGGCGGCCGCCAGGCGGGCGACCTGCGAGGCCGGAGCGTTGAACAGCCCGGCCGCCTTGGCCAGGTTGCCCTTCATCGCGCCGGCCAGCTTGGCCAGCAGCACCTCGCGCGACTCGAGGTCGGCGATGCGCTCGACTTCGGCGACCGTCAGCGCGCGGCCGTCCATGTAGCCGCCCTTGATGACCAGCGCCTTGTGTTCCTTGGCGAAGGTCTTGATGGCCTTGGCGGCGTCGACCGGTTCCCCGGTGACGAAGGCGATGGCCGTCGGGCCGGCGAAAAGCTCGTCGAGCCCCTCGACCCCGGCCTCCGAAGCCGCCCGCTTGACCAGCGTGTTCTTGGCCACCGAGTAGGTGGCCGCCCCGTTGAGCGAGCGCCGCAGCTCGGCCAGGTTGGCGACGGTCAGACCGCGGTATTCCGTGATCAGGGTCGCGGTCGATTCCTTGAACTGCTCGGCGATGTCTGCAACGGCGGTGGCCTTGTCAGCCCTGGCCATGCCTACCTCCTGAAGTGAAAGTCAATGCGACGTGTCGTCTCGATCCCCCGGAAGAACGACGAACGCCCCGGCGCAGAAGCGGCCGGGGCGTGAAAGGGCGCCGGCGCGAGCCGGCGCGGTTGCCTCGTCCTCCTGCGTGGGCCGCCGGGATGCTCCCGGACCTTCAACCGATTGCTCGGTGACCGACGGTCTTCGGTGGATCGGCCAACAGGATAGCGCGACCTGGCCCGGTCGGCCAAAACGGCGGCCTCAGGTGACCGCGAGGGCCAGCAGGACGAACACCGCCAGCAGCAGGACGACCCGCACCCGGTGCCGTCGATCCCAGCGGGCGGCGAGCTCGCGCGAGAGCCCTCCCGTGCTGGGCCATTTCGCGATGCGGTTGTTGATCGGCACCAGCAGGGTGACCGTCAGCAGCACCACCACGGCCATCAGGCCGGCGGCGATGCCGCAGAGCCAGTCGCGCGGGGCGCCGCGCTCCTGGATCGCCAGCGACACCAACAGCAGCAGGACGATCGCGTACCAGAAGGGCATCGTCGTGCCCAGCGCCCGGCCTGCGCCGCCGCGCGCCGTGCGGAAGGCGTCGTCGGGCAGCCGGGCGAGCAGCGGATGGAAGAAGACGGCGACCGCCAGTTCCACGCCGACCAGCAGCCCGGTGACCACGACCGCGAGCGCGTCGATGCTGTGGTTCATGACAACGACCTTGGCATGAAACCCGCACGGGGTCAGCCCAGGCCCGCGAGCCGGGCGGCGCCGATCAGACCGGCCGCACCGCCGAGTTCGCCCGGCACCACCCGCAGCCCGGACAAGAAGTCCAGGCCGGCGTAGTCGGCGAGCCTGGCCCGCAGCGGGTCGAAGAGCAGCGGCCCGGATCTGGCCACGCCTCCCCCGATCACCACGAGATCCAGATCGCACACCGCGCCGACCGAGGCGATCATCGCGGCGAGCGCGTTGGCCCCGCGGTGAAACGCCCGCTGGGCCACCGGGTCTGCCGCCGCGGCGGCGGCGGCCAGGTCGCTGGCGCCGGCGTCGGGCGGCGCCGACCAGCCGTTCTCGCGCGCCCAGCGCACCATCCACGGTCCGGACGCGACGGTTTCGACGCAGCCGTGGCCGCCGCAGGTGCAGGGCCGGCCGTCCAGCTCGACCACCACGTGACCGACGTGACCGGCGTTGCCGGTGCGTCCCGAGTAGGGGACGCCGTCGAGCACCAGGCCGCCGCCGACCCCGGTGGAGACCACCATGCCCAGCAGGAACCGGGCGTCGGGTCCCGCGGTTTTGCCCGCTCCAATCCAGTGCTCCCCCAACGCCATACAGACGCCGTCGCCGGCCAGCACCACCGGCACCCCGGGCACCGCCGCGGCGACCCTGTCGCGCAAGGGGAACCGGTCCCAGCTGCCGATGTTGATGGGGCTGACCGATCCGCTGCGCAGATCGATGGGCCCGGCCGACGCGATCCCCACCGCTGTGACGGCTGCGTCGGCCGCCCCCAGCGCGTCGGCGATCGTCGCGTCGACGACGGCCCAGACGTCGTCTGGGACGGTGGTGACCGGTGTGGGACGGATGGCGGTGTACACCACCTTCCCACCCGAATCCACCAGCGCGGCAGCGATTTTGGTGCCGCCGATGTCCAACGCGAGGGTGGGCATGGCGCTCAGTGCCGGTGGGTGTTGTCGGGCTGTCGGGGGTCCCCGGGATGCTCGTAGCCGGGTGCCAGCTCCACCAGCGCGGCGCGGCGCGCATCCAGCCAGAGCCGGAACGCGCGTCGCCGCGCGGCACCGCGCAGATGCTCTTCGATCGCCGAGCGCACCTCCTCCAGCGGCGGGCCGGCCGGCGCCGGTGTGCGCCAGCCGTGTTCGCCCGACAGCGGCTCGGCGAAGCGCAGCGGGTTGCGGACATGGTAGGCGGCCACCTCGGCGTCGCCCACCCGCACCGCGGCGGTGACATCGGCGAACAGCGCCCGGGCGCGCGGGTCGGCCAGCACCGCCGCGGCGACGCTGCCGATCTCGAGCCGGGCGGTCGCGTCGGGCAGCAGCTCGGCCTCGGCCGGGGCGCCGCCGGCGGTCAGGCCGCGCGCGGCCGCCTCCACGGCTACCACCCGCTCGGTGACGATCAGTTGGGTCAGCCAGCGCCGCAATTGGCGGCCCTCGCCGGTGCCGCTGACCGGCAGGGCGGCCGCACCCCGCGCGGCGCGCAGCCGCTCCTCGGCGGCGTCGAGCACGCCCGGCGACACGGGCACGCCGGCAACGGTCGCGATCACAGATGCGCTCATGTCACCGTCACCTTCACCGCCGGCGAATAGACCAGCCGCCCGGCGCAGCCGACCCGCACCAGCGCCCACCACTGGCCGGGCCCCAGCCAGGCCGGTGGGGTCAGGTCGAAGCCTAGGTCGACGGTGCCGCGGGCCGGCAGCACCGCGCCCAGCGCGCCGGGACCCATCCACTCCCAGGTGCCCCACGGGCTGATCAGATGCGCCTCCAGCGCCAGGTCGGCCCCGGCGCGGCTGCCGACCGTGACGGTCAGGGCGCCCGCCTCCCCGGCCGCGAGCGTGACCTCGCCGGGCCCGCCGGCCAGGTAGATCAGCTCGCCGGGCTCACCCACCGTCACCACGCACACGTCCTCGACCGCCTGGAGCCAGGAGGCCGGGACGCCTTCGCCTGCGACGCGCAGTTCGGCGCGCACCGGGTAGAGCCCGGGTCCGGCGCGGGCCGCCACCCGCACCACCACGTCGGTGTGCAGGTGGTCACCGGCCCCCAGGGTGAAGGGCAGCTCGGCGGGCGTGACCGTCCAGCCGTCGGGACACCTGAGGGTGACCGCGCCGGGCAGGGTGGCGTCGGTGCTGTCGCTGGCCGCGGTGAGCCGCAGCGTCACCTCGCCGCCGGGTTCCGCGCCCACCCGCACCGGTAGCAGGTGCGCGACCGCCGGCAGCCCGCCGAGCGGCGCGGGGCCGCGATTGTGCAGCCAGTACCGCGCATACAGCGGCTGCGCGGCCTCGGCGTGCGGGGCCTGCGCGGCGGCGCCGGTCGCCGCCCTCGGCGCGTCGAACCGGGCCAGGACGGTCGCCACCTCATAGCCGTGCAGCTCGACCGACGACACGGGTTCGAGGGCGGACTCCAGCAGGTCGGCGCGGTGCAGGCCGCTCAGCGTCGCGACGTCCGAGTCGATCGCGACGTCGGTGGCCGCGCCGGTCGTCTGCACCAGGCGCAGGGCGACCGCGTTCGGGTCCAGCGGCGCCGCGCTGCCCGCGGTCAGCGGATTGCCGGCGGCCTTCAGGGCGCCCAGCTGCACCGATTCGGCGGGCTGCACGCGCAGCAGCGACCCGGCCGGCGGCAGCGCGCCCCGACGCCGGCCCGGGGTGACGGCGAGCAGCGGCTGGGAGAACTGGGCGCTGCGGGTGGTGATCTGGGCGCGCCGCCAGTCGCCCGCCGCGCCGACCAAGGCGTAGTCGAAGTGGTGCGTCCAGTGCTGCAGCTGGAAGTTGGAGCCGTCGGGCGCGGTGCGGCGCGGGTCGTCGATCCAGATGCCCGACGGCCAGCCGGTGCAGGACCGCATCAACGCGGTGTGCAGGGTGCCCTCGGTGTCGACGGCGAAGCTGGGCACGCCGCGGTTGAGCAGGGCGACGGTGCGATCCTCGAAAGTGCCCGTCGCTGCGGGTGCCCGCTGAGTGACGGCGATCTCGGCGTCGTCGAGGTCGTCGACGACGGCGGCGATCGCGGCCCGCAGCTGCTCGTCGTCGCGGCCGTCGACGATCAGCACCGGCAACGCCCGCGCCGGGCGCAGGTCGGCGTCGGGCACCCACACCGCGTCCAGCGGAGCCGCGGCGGGCACCCACACCCGGGCCCGGCCGGTCGTCGCCAGCTGACGGTCCAGCTCCGCGGAGTACTCCGGTGCGTCGGCCAGCACGGCCGCGGCGAAGGCGTTGCGGCCGGGCCCGCCCAGCGCGATGCGCACGTCGGGCAGGTTGGAATCGACCGCGAGGTTGCCGTAGCGCGGCTTGTCGGCGCCGCTGCAGGTGGCCGTGACGCCGGCGCGGACGAGCGCGACCATCAGCTCCCGGGCCAGCGGCCCGGACAGCGTCTCCGTCGGCGACACCACCTCGGCGACCGACACCGCCCGCACGCCGGCGCCCGAGACGCGGACCCGGGCCGCCGAGGACAGGCCGAACCACCCGTAGGCCGGGTTGTCCAGTGCCCACAGGTGCTTCGCGGAATCCACGGCGCGCGACCCGTCGTGCAGCAGGGCGAAACCGCGGCCGACGACGGCGTCGCCCACCTCGCTGACCGGCATGGCGCCCGGTATCGGGCACGGCCAGCGCAGCCGCACCAGCTGGTCGGCTCCGCTGAACTCGTCGATGGTGGTGCGGCACTCCACCCGCGCGACCCCGCGCCACAACGTCAGCGTTTGGGTGTAGCGCAGCAGCGCGCCGATCCGACCCCGTACCTCCACCCGCTGACCGAGCGGCCCGTGGAAGGCCTGTACCCGGGCGGGGGCTTCCGACGAGCACACCACCGGGCCCTTGGGCAGCAGATGCCACGGGCCCTCACCCTGGCTCGGATGCGCCGGGTATTCCTCGTAGACCGCGAGCTCGTTGCCCACCCGACCGCCGGCGATGAGCTCGCGGCCGTCCTGGAGCAATGAGGCGACGCCCCCGCCGCGCGCCGGGTCGACCTCGAGCCGGTAGTGCTCGTTGGCGATCGCCGTTCCCGGCACCGGTTCCCAGCCGGCCGGTTCGCGCCCCGCACCGGGCACCAACCGGTAGGCCCGCCAGCCCAGCGACGGCATGTCGCGGGCCAGCCAGCTGACCGACCGTCCGCCGTGTTCGACGTGCGCCGCCAGCTCGGCGCCGTCGGCGTCGAGCACCCGGACCCGGGCGCCGAGCGGCCGGTCGAGGCGCGCGGTGACGACGTCGGTGCGCGGGCAGGTCAGCGGATTCCACACGATCACGTCGCCCGCGCCGACGGCGCCGGACAGCAGGGCCAGCGCGTCGTCGCGGGCCGCGCGGCCCAGCTCCCAGGCGTCGCGCCACCCGGTCAGCAGGTCGAGGTAGACCTGGTCGGATTCCGACCCGGTGATGGCGTCGTGGTGCGCGCCGTAGACCAGCTGCACCCACGCCTTGGCGAGCGCGGTCTGCGGATAGGGGGCGCCGGTCAGCAGCCCGGCGAACACGGCGAAGCGCTCGGCTTGCAAGACGGCGTTCTCGGCGGCCCGGTTGGCCTGCTTGGTGTCGATGTAGGACACGTCCTTGCCGGTGTAGATCGGGTTCATGTCCCGGGTCTGCGGCGACGGCACGCGGCCGCGCTGCGCCAGCTCGGCCCGCACCGCCGCGAAGAACTCACTCGGCAGCGCGCACACGAACCGCGGCCACGTGTAGCGGGCGGCCCAGTCGCGGTGGATCTCGGTGACCCACTTGTTGGGCGGGGTGTAGTCGGTGCCGACCGGCAGCAGCACGTTGCGGGTCAACGCGACCTTCTTGAGCTGCTCGAAGAGCTCGCACGTGGCGGCCTCGGCCTCGCCCAGCGACGCCGCGGAGTCCATCCACCAGCCCGCCGAATAGTGCGCCGGCATGTAGTGGGTGAGCAGTCCGCGGCCCGACGGCGAGATCCACTCGAACTCGCTGGCGAACTGCATGCGCTCGACGTCACCGCCGCCCAGCGCGGGGCCCCACTGGTGGTGCGGTCCCCTGGCCCACGAGCTCGACGTCAGCCCCGCGTCGGCGGCCATGCCGGGGAATTGCGGATCGTGGCCGAACGCGTCCAGCTGCCAGGCGGTGGCCGGGTTCGCCCCCACAACGTGGCGCTGAAACCCCATGCCGTGCACCAGGTTTCGAATCGTGGTTTCGGGGCTCGTGAGGTTGGTGTTGGGCTCGTTGTAGGTGCCGCCCATCACCTCGACGCGGCCCTGGTCGATGAATCGGCGCAGGTCGGCACGGTCTTCGGGGCGGGTGTCCCAGTACGGCTTGAGGTAGTCGACCTCGGCCAGCACGAACTTGTATTCGGGATCGCGGCGCGCCATCTCCAGGTGGGCGTGCACCAGCTCGAAGCCGTTGGTCTGCCGGGCGCGGCCCGGCGGGTCCTCGGTCCATTCGCTGGTGTAGGCGCCCTGGGTGTTCCACCACACCGGGTCGTAGTGGAAGTGGCTGACCATGAACATGGTCCAGCCGGGCTCGGCCACGGTGAACTCGAACGGCAGCCGCAGGCCCCCGGCGTGCGCCAGCGCGGGCCGGCGCTGCCCGACGACGGCGTCGTCGACCGTCACCGCGACCTCGACGGACTCGCATCCGGGTTCGGCGACGGCCTGGCCGCGCAGGCCGCGCCCGTCGATGCGGATCGGCGTGGGCTCGCGACACCCGGCGACGGTGACGCGGACCAGCTGCAGCGGCGCATCCGGTGGCCCGACGAAAAGCTCGGTCGACCCGGCCGAAATCACCTGCATATCCGCACCTTACGGCGGCCCGCCGCCGCGAAAAAGCCGTTACGGTTGGTACGCTTGCCGCCCCTCGTTGGAAGGCTCAGTCTCATGTCGAACCTGACCACCCAACTGGCCGAGCAGCTCGACTGGCACTGGCGCGGACATCTGCGCCCCCGGCTGGACGGCCTAACCGACGACGAGTACTTCTGGCAGCCGGTGGCCAACTGCTGGACGGTACATCCCGGCGGGTCGGTGGACTTCGTGTTCCCGCCGCCCATCCCGGCACCGTTCACCACGATCGCGTGGCGCATGGCACACGTCATCGTCGGCGTATTCGCGATGCGTGCCCATCACCATTTCGGTGGACCGCCCGCCGACTATCAGAGTTGGAACTACGCCACCGGCGCCGCCACTGCGCTGAGGCAATTGGACGAGACGTACACCGCATGGATTACCGGTGTGCGGTCGCTGTCCGCCGCCGACCTGGCCCGCCGCTGCGGCGCGGCCGAAGGCCCGTACGCCGACTACCCGCTAAGCGACTTGGTCTTGCACATCAATCGAGAAGCGATCCACCATGGCGCCGAAATCGCCTGCCTCCGAGACCTTTACCTGCACAGCCATGCCATTCAGGAGGATTGATAATGCCCGCCCTCGCCCCGCCGGTAGCCGACGAACGCAGCGCCCTGCGCGAATTTCTGGCCTATCACCAGAGCGCGTATTTCGCTGTCAGCCACGGCCTCACCGACGACCAGGCCCGGTCCACACCCTCGGTCAGCGCGCTGTCGATCGGCGGTCTGGTCAAGCACGCGACCGGCATGCAGCGCAGCTGGATGGCGCGGGTGGCCGCCGCGCCAAGCGCGCCGCCGAAGGATCCCCGACCGTTCGAGCAGATCGCCGCGGAGTTCTCCGACCAGCATGTGATGCGGCCCGACGAGACGCTGGCCGTGCTGCTGGAGGCGTTCAAGGCCCAGAACGCGACATCGCTGCGGCTGGTCGAGTCCGCCGACCTGGACGCCGCGGTGCCCGTCCCCCGCGACATTCCCTGGTTTCCGAAGGACCAGCAGGCCTGGTCCGTGCGCTGGGTGATCCTGCATGTGATCAACGAGCTGGCTAGGCACGCCGGGCACGCCGACATCATCCGGGAGACGATCGACGGCGCCACCATGTACGAGTTGATCGCCGCGCGGGAGGGCTGGGCGATCGAGGGCTGGGTGCAGCCCTGGAACCGCGGCGACAGCGGTGGGCGCCCGGGTTAGAGGATTGGGACTCATCCGTGCCTATTTGGCACACTGCACAGATGAGCTCTACCAAACACCGAGAGGGGGCCAAGCTCGACCGGGTGCCGTTGCCGGTCGAAGCCGCCCGGGTTGCCGTGACAGGTTGGCAGGTCACCCGCACCGCCGCTCGCATCGTCACCAAGCTGCCGGGCCGCGGACCGTGGCAGCAGAAGGTGATCAAGCAGCTCCCGCAGACCTTCGCCGACCTGGGGCCGACGTACGTCAAATTCGGACAGATCATCGCGTCCAGCCCCGGCGCGTTCGGCGAGTCGCTGTCCCGCGAATTCCGCGGCCTGCTCGACCGGGTGCCGCCCGCCGAATCCGAGGAAGTGCACAAGCTCTTCGTCGAGGAGCTGGGCGGTGACCCGTCCGAGTTGTTCGCCAAATGGGACGAGACACCGTTCGCGTCGGCGTCCATCGCGCAGGTGCACTACGCCACCCTGCACACCGGCGAGGAGGTCGTCGTCAAGATCCAGCGCCCGGGCATCCGGCGCCGGGTCGCGGCCGACCTGCAGATCCTCAAGCGTTTCGCCCAGGCCGTCGAGCTGGCCAAGCTGGGCCGACGGCTCTCGGCGCAAGACGTGGTCGCCGACTTCTCCGACAACCTGGCCGAGGAGCTGAACTTCCGGCTGGAGGCGCAGTCGATGGAGGCGTGGGTGGCGCACCTGCACGCCTCGCCGCTCGGCAAGAACATCCGGGTGCCGCAGGTGTTCTGGGACTTCACCAGCGACCGGGTGCTGACGATGGAGCGGGTGCACGGCATCCGCATCGACGACGTCGCCGCCATCCGCAAGGCCGGGTTCGACGGCACCGAGCTGGTCAAGGCGCTGCTGTTCAGCCTGTTCGAGGGCGGGCTGCGGCACGGACTGTTCCACGGCGACCTGCACGCCGGCAACCTCTACGTCGACGAGCAGGGCCGCATCGTGTTCTTCGACTTCGGGATCATGGGCCGCATCGATCCGCGCACCCGCTGGCTGCTGCGCGAGCTGGTGTACGCGCTGCTGGTCAAGAAGGACCATGCCGCGGCGGGCAAGATCGTGGTGCTGATGGGTGCCGTCGGCACCATGAAGCCCGAGGCCGAGGCCGCCAAGGACCTGGAGCGCTTCGCCACCCCGCTGACCATGCAGACGCTGGGCGACATGTCCTACGCGGACATCGGACGGCAGCTGTCGGCGCTGGCCGACGCCTACGACGTCAAGCTGCCCCGCGAGCTGGTGCTGATCGGCAAGCAATTCCTCTACGTCGAGCGGTACATGAAGCTGCTGGCGCCCAAGTGGCAGATGATGTCGGATCCGCAGCTGACGGGCTATTTCGCGAACTTCATGGTCGAAGTCAGCCGCGAGCACTCCTCCGACATCGAGGTTTAGGAGCACTGCGGTGCAGGTCCGCACGGGACACGCCATTTCTGGCGATCTGAAGCTGTATTTCGAGGACATGGGCGATATCGACGACCCGCCCGTCCTGCTCATCATGGGCCTGGGCGCCCAGCTACTGCTGTGGCGGATCGCGTTCTGCGAGAAGCTGGTCGGCCACGGCCTGCGCGTCATCCGGTACGACAACCGCGACGTCGGTTTGTCCAGCAAGACGCAACACCGCAGCTCCGGCCAGCCGCTGGTGACCAAGCTGTTGCGGTCCTGGCTGGGCCTGCCCAGCCAGTCGGCCTACAAGCTCGAGGACATGGCCGACGACGCCGCCGCGGTGCTGGACCATCTGGGCATCGACCGCGCCCACATCGTGGGCGCGTCGATGGGCGGCATGATCGCGCAGATCTTCGCCGCGCGATTCCGTGAGCGGACCAAGACGCTGGCGATCATTTTCTCCAGCAACAATTCGGCGCTGCTGCCGCCGCCGGCCCCGCGCGCGTTGCTGGCGCTGCTGAAGGGCCCGCCGCCCGACTCGCCGCGCGAGGTGATCATCGACAACGCGGTGCGAGTGGGCAACATCATCGGCAGCCCGCGCTACCGCGTGCCCGAAGAGCAGGCCCGCGCCGAGGCCGCCGAGGGCTACGACCGCAACTACTACCCGCAGGGCGTGGCGAGGCATTTCGGTGCGGTGCTGGGCAGCGGCAGCCTGCGTCGCTACAACCGCCAGACCACCGCCCCCACCGTGGTGATCCACGGCACCGCGGACAAGCTGATGCGGCCGTTCGGTGGGCGCGCCGTGGCGCGCGCGATCGATGGTGCCCGATTGGTGACATTCGACGGCATGGGCCATGATCTTCCACAGCAGTTGTGGGATCAGGTGATCGGCGTGTTGACGGAAAACTTCGCCAGGGCCGGCTAGCCAAAAACATTGGTAGAAACGCATCCCCGCGATTTTCAGTCCATGTCGCCGGGCTGTACGGTTGGCACAGAAGGGTGGGTGTCTCAATTGGCCAAGCTGAAGCCGTATTACGAAGAGTCGCAAGCAACCTACGACATTTCAGACGACTTTTTCGCGCTGTTCCTGGACCCGAACATGGTGTACACCTGCGCCTACTTCAAGAACGACGACATGACGCTGGAAGAGGCGCAGCTCGCGAAGATCGATCTGGCCCTGGACAAGATGAAACTCGAGCCGGGCATGACGGTGCTCGACGTCGGGTGTGGCTGGGGCGGTGCGGTGGTCCGCGCGCTGGAGAAATACGACGTCAATGTCATTGGCATCACGCTGAGCCGGAATCACTACGCGCGCACCAAGGCGCGGCTGGCGGCGATCCCGACCACGCGGCGGGCCGAGGCCCGGCTGCAGGGTTGGGAAGAGTTCGACGAGCAAGTGGACCGGATCGTCAGCTTCGAGGCCTTCGACGCGTTCAAAAAGGAACGTTGGCCCGCGTTCTGGGATTGGGCGTATAAGACGCTTCCCGAGGGCAGCCGGATGCTGATGCACAGCATTTTCACGCATCCGCAGTCGCACTGGAAGGAGGTCGGCATCAAAATCACGATGTCCGACCTGCGTTTTCTGCATTTTCTCGGCAAGGAGATTTTCCCCGGCGGGCAGATGTGCGGTGAACCCGATATCGTCGACCTTTCCCGGCAGGCAGGTTTCTCGCTCGAACAAACTCAATACCTGCAGCCGCATTACGCGCGCACGCTGGACATGTGGGCGGCCAATCTCGCGGCCAATCGCGAACGCGCCATCGCCGTCCAGTCCGAAGAGGTCTACGACCGCTTCATGCGCTACCTGACCGGCTGCGCGGAGCTTTTCCGCAAGGGCATCTCCAACGTCGCCCAGTACACCCTCACCAAGTAGCGGCCGGGCCCGGCCTGCGGCTTGCGGCGTCGCCTGAACCAAACGATTAGCCGCCTCGTCCCTTCGGGTATACGTGCGTGCACGGGCGCCGGACTGTCGAGGGGGCCAGCGAGGTCCAGGAAGGCGTTGCCTCATGGCCGCCAAAAAATTGACGCCGCATTTCGAAGAGGTGCAGGCACACTACGACTTGTCAGACGATTTCTTTCGCCTGTTTCTCGATCCCAGCCAGACCTACAGCTGCGCGTATTTCGAGCGCGACGACATGACCCTGGAAGAGGCCCAGCTCGCGAAGATCGATCTTTCGCTGGGCAAGCTGGGGCTGCGCCCCGGCATGACGCTGCTCGACGTGGGCTGCGGATGGGGTGCCACCATGCGCCGGGCAATCGAGCGCTACGACGTGAACGTCATCGGGCTGACGCTGTCGAAGAACCAGGCCAGCCACGTGCAGAAGTTGTTCGAGGCGATGGAGACCGAGCGCAGTAGGCGGGTGCTGTTGCACGGCTGGGAGGAATTCAACGAACCGGTGGACCGGATCGTGTCGATCGGCGCCTTCGAGCACTTCGGCCGCGACCGCTATGACGAGTTTTTCGCCAGGGCGTACAGTATCCTGCCCGCCGACGGCGTCATGCTGTTGCACTCGATCACCGCGCTGACCCGCGACCAGCTCGCCGAGCAGGGCCTGCGGACCTCGATGGAGATGGTGCGCTTCCTCAAGTTCATCCTCACCGAGATCTTCCCCGGCGGTGGCGCGCCGACGATCCAGATGGTCGAGGAGCACTCGGCGAAGGCCGGCTTCACGCTGACCCGCCGCCAGTCGCTGCAGCCGCACTACGCGAGGACCCTCACCCTGTGGTCGGCCGCGCTGCGGGAGCGCAAGGATCAGGCGATCGAGATCCAGTGCGTCGAGGTCTACGAGCGGTACATGAAGTATCTGACCGGCTGCGCCAACGCGTTCCGCTCAGGCTGGGTGGACGTCAACCAGTTCACCCTGGAAAAGTAGACCCGTATCCGCGGTCGGGTCCGCGACGCGCACTTGCACCCTTTCCGGATCACGCCTCGGCGTTGGGTATCGTTGCTGGTCAAACTCGACCCTCCGATGCGTGCGCGGGTTGTACGAAGTGAATCTCTTCGGAGGAGAACAGGACGAAAATGGCTGAGCAACCGACTAGCCCGACGAAGACGCGGACGCGTTCGGAGGACATCCAGGCGCATTACGACGTCTCCGACGACTTCTTCGGCCTGTTCCAGGACCCGTCCCGGATCTACAGCTGCGCCTACTTCGAGCGCGACGATATGAGCCTGGAAGAGGCCCAGTACGCCAAGATCGACCTGAACCTGGACAAGCTGGATCTCAAGCCGGGCATGACCCTGCTGGACATCGGCTGCGGGTGGGGCACCACCATGAAGCGCGCCGTCGAGCGGTTCGACGTCAACGTCATCGGCCTGACGCTGTCCAAGAACCAGCACGCCCGCGCCGAGGCGTTGCTCGGTTCCGTCGACAGCGACCGCTCGCGGGAGGTCCGGCTGCAGAACTGGGAGGACTTCGCCGAGCCGGTCGACCGCATCGTGTCGATCGAGGCCTTCGAGCACTTCGGGCACGAGAATTACGACGACTTCTTCAAGCGGACCTTCGACATCATGCCCGACGACGGGCGGATGACCGTTCAGAGCAGCGTCAGCTACCACCCGGACGACCTGCGCGCTCGCGGTAAGAAGCTGAGCTTCGAGACGGCGCGGTTCATCAAGTTCATCATCACCGAGATCTTCCCGGGCGGGCGGCTGCCGTCGACCCAGATGATGGTCGACCACGGGGAGAAGGCGGGATTCGTTGTGCCCGAACCGCTTTCACTGCGACCGCACTACATCAAGACGCTGCACATCTGGGGCGACACGCTGGAGTCGAACCGGGACAAGGCCATCGAGGTCACCTCCGAAGAGGTCTACAACCGCTACATCAAGTACCTGCGCGGCTGCGAGCACTACTTCACCGACGAGATGCTCGACGTCAGCCTGGTCACCTACCTCAAGCCTGGCGCCGTCTCGTAATTTCCGCGGCCTGTCGGATCCGGGCTGCGTCGTTCGTCGAGTAGGTAGAGAGTGGAACACAGGGTTTCGCTCGCTATCTGGAGGTGACGAGACATGCAGTACTTCGCCTTGTTGATCAGCAGGGAACAAGAGCGCACGCCCGATGACGCGGCGGCGGCCATGGCGGAATGGGAGAGCTTCCACGCCAAAGCGGGCTCCGCGATCAAAGCCGGGGACGCGCTGGCGCCCGCCGCGGCCGCGGCGGTGATCACCGGCGGTCCGGATGCGCCGGTGGTCACCGACGGCCCCTTCGCGGAGACCGCCGAGGTGGCGTGCGGCTACTACGTGTTCGAAGCGGAGAACCTGGACGAGGCGCTCGCGCTGGCCCGCGACGTCCCGGTCGCGCAGTTCGGGGCCGTCGAGTTGTGGCCGGTGGTCCACTCGATCGAGCCGTCGCGCACGCTGACCGGAAACGACTGGCTCGCGCTGCTGTTGGAGCCGGCCGAATCGGCACACACGCCGGGCACGCCGGAGTGGGAGGCGGTGGCGGCAAAGCACGCGGACCTGCACGCCGCCGCCGGTGATCACGTGATCGGCGGGGCGGCTTTGCACGACCGGTCCACGGCGACTACGGTCCGGGTGCGCGACGGCGAGGTTCTCATCACCGACGGGCCATACGTCGAGGGCGCCGAGATCGCCACCGGCATCTATCTGATCGGCGCCGCCGATCGCGACGAGGCCGTCAAGGTCGCCTCAATGATCCCCGCCTCCACCGTGCAACTGCGCCAGCTGGCGGGCGTGTCCGGCCTGTAGCCGATGGCCGACCTGGACGGCGTCTTCCGCCGGGAATGGGGACCGGCCGTGGCCGCGCTCGCGCGGTGGTCGGGTGACCTCACCGTCGCCGAGGACGCCGTCCAGGAGGCCTGCGCCGAAGCGCTGCGCACCTGGCCGCGCGACGGGGTGCCCGCCAACCCCGGTGGCTGGCTGGTGACCGTCGGGCGTAACCGCGCCCGGGATAGGTTGCGCCGCGAATCCGTGCGCCCCGGAAAGGAACTGAAGGCGGTGGTCAGCGAAATCGAGGCCATTAGGGCCCGCACCGATCAGACCGAACCGCATCCGGTTCGCGACGACGAGCTGCGGATGATGTTCACCTGCGCCCACCCGGCACTCGACCGGCAGTCGCAATTGGCCCTCACGCTGCGGCTGGTGTCCGGTCTGACCGTCGGCGAGATCGCCCGCGCGCTGCTGCAGACCGAGGCCGCGATCGGTCAGCGAATCACGCGCGCCAAGAACAAGATTCGACACGCCAACATCCCGCTGCGGGTGCCGCCCCCCGAGTTGCTGCCGGAGCGCACACCGCACGTATTCGGTTGCGTCTATTCGGTATTCACCGAGGGCTACTGGTCGACCGCGGGCCCCTCGGCCGTCCGGGACGACCTGTGCGACGAAGGGATCCGGCTGGCCGGGGAGTTGTGCGCGCTGCTGCCCGAGGAGCCGGAGGCACACGCCCTGTCCGCCCTGATGCTGCTGCACGATTCGCGGCGCGCGACCCGGGTGGACGACGCCGGAATACCGGTGCCGCTCGAGGACCAGGATCGGCGCCGGTGGGATCGGGGGCGCATCGCGCGCGGTCTCGACCGGTTGCGTGACGCCCAGGGCTCGACGGGCGCCTATCTGCCCCAGGCCGTGATCGCCGCCCTGCACGCCACGGCCCCGTCCTGGGAGCAGACCGACTGGGTCACCATCTGCGCCGCCTACGACCGGTTGCTCGCACTGACCGGCTCGCCGGTGGTGGCCGCCAACCGGGCGCTGGCCGTCGGATTCCGCGACGGCCCCGACGCCGGCCTGGCCGCCCTGGACGCGGTGGCACACGATCCGCGGCTGGACCGCTCCAATCTCGTCGCGACCGTGCGCGCCGACCTGCTGCGGCGCGCGGGCAGACCCGACGACGCACTCACCTGGTATCGAACCGCGTTGGGGTCCAGCGGATCCGAGCCGGGCCGCGAGTTTCTGCGGCGGCGCATCGCCGAATGCGGCGGTTAGGACTCCGCGAAGTTGCGGGTGACGGCCGGGTCCACCGGGATGCCCGGTCCGGTCGTCGTCGAGACCACGATCTTCTTCAGATAGCGACCCTTGGACGCGGACGGCTTGAGCCGCAGCACCTCGTCCAGCGCGGCGCCGTAGTTCTCGGCCAGGGCCTTCTCGTCGAACGAGGCCTTGCCGATGACGAAGTGCAGGTTGGCCTGCTTGTCCACCCGGAAGTTGATCTTTCCGCCCTTGATGTCGGAAACCGCCTTGGCGACATCGGGCGTCACGGTGCCGGTCTTGGGGTTCGGCATCAGGCCGCGCGGACCGAGCACCCGGGCGATGCGACCCACCTTGGCCATCTGGTCCGGGGTCGCGATCGCGGCGTCGAAGTCCAGGAAGCCGCCCTGGATCTTCTCGATCAGGTCGTCGCTACCGACGATGTCGGCGCCGGCGGCCTGCGCCTGCTCGGCCTTGTCGCCGACCGCGAACACCGCGACGCGGGCGGTCTTGCCGGTGCCGTGCGGCAGGTTGACCGTGCCGCGGACCATCTGGTCGGCCTTGCGGGGGTCGACGCCGAGCCGGATCGCCACCTCGACGGTCGAGTCCTGCTTGTTCGACGACGTCTCCTTGGCGAGCTTGGCCGCCTCCAGCGGGGTGTAGAGGTTGTCGCGGTCCACCTTCTCGGCGGCGGCGCGATATGCCTTGCTGTTCTTGCTCATTGACTCATCCAATCTGATGTTGGGTCGTGGTTGGAAAGCGGGCCGAAGCTGGCCCTCCCACGGTGGTGGTGCGGGTACTACTCGACGGTGATACCCATCGACCGGGCGGTCCCGGCGATGATCTTGGCGGCCGCGTCGATGTCGTTGGCGTTCAGGTCGGTCTTTTTGGTCTCGGCGATCTCCTTGACCTGATCCCAGCTGACCTTGGCGACTTTGGTCTTGTGCGGCTCGGCCGATCCCTTGCCCACGCCGGCGGCCTTGAGCAGCAGCTTGGCGGCGGGCGGCGTCTTGAGCGCGAAGGTGAAGCTGCGGTCCTCATAGACCGTGATCTCCACCGGGATGACCTGGCCGCGCTGGTTCTCCGTGGCGGCGTTGTACGCCTTGCAGAACTCCATGATGTTGACGCCGTGCTGACCGAGCGCGGGCCCGACCGGCGGCGCCGGGTTGGCCTGCCCCGCCTGGATCTGAAGCTTGATCAGCCCGACGACTTTCTTCTTCGGGGCCATGAGATTGTGCTGTTCCTTCCTGGTTTATGCCCGGCGTATGCGCCGGTTTAGAGCTTGGAGACTTGGCTGAAGGTCAATTCGACGGGGGTTTCGCGGCCGAAGATCGACACCAGCACCTTGAGCTTCTGCTGTTCGCCGTTGACCTCGCTGATCGTGGCCGGCAGCGTCGCAAACGGACCGTCCATGACCGTCACCGATTCGCCGACCTCGTAGTCGACCTCGATGGTCGGGCGTTCCAGCCCGCCGACCTCGGCGGCGGCCGCCGTGGTGGCCGCACCCTTGGCGGCCTTCTTCGTCGCGCCGCGCGGCAGCAGGAACTTCACCACGTCGTCGAGCGTCAGCGCCGAGGGACGCGAGGTCGCCCCGACGAACCCGGTGACGCCGGGGGTGTTGCGCACCGCGGCCCACGAATCGTCGGTCAGATCCATGCGGACCAGGATGTAGCCGGGCAACACTTTGCGGTTGACCTGCTTGCGCTGGCCGTTCTTGATCTCGGTGACCTCTTCGGTGGGCACCTCCACCTGGAAGATGTAGTCACCGACGTCGAGGTTCTGCACACGGGTTTCGAGGTTGGCTTTGACCTTGTTCTCGTAGCCCGCGTAGGAGTGGATGACATACCAGTCGCCGGGCTTGCTGCGCAGCTCCGCCTTGAGCGCGGCGGCCGGGTCGGCCTCTTCGGCCGACTCCTCGGGCGCCTCGGCGGTCTCGACCGTCTCGTCGACAGCCTCGTCCGTGGTCGCCTCGGTGACCTCGGTGGCCGCGGAGGTGTCCGTGGCCTGCGCCTCGGTGGCGTCGGCGGTCTCTTTCAGGTCGACCGCTTCACCCGCGGACGGGTCACCGTCGAAGGTAGTCACGGTTTGAGTCCTCTCTGTCACGTTCAAAAGCGGCGTCGCTCGCTCAGCCGAACACCAACAGCACCAGCTTGGTCAGGCCGAAATCCGCCAGGCCGACCAGTGCCACCATGAAGGCCAGGAAAGCCAGCACAACGGAGGTGTAAGTGAGCATCTGCTTGCGGTTGGGCCAGATGACCTTCCGCATCTCTGCAACGACCTGCTTGAGGTAGTTGTAGACGAACACGAAGGGATTGACCCGGTGGTCGCCGGCCTTCTTGGGCTTGGCGCCCTTTTTGGTCTTGGCGCCCTTTTTGGTCTTCTCCAGCGTCGCGGTCTCGACGTCGTCCGACGCTTCGGCGTCGTCGCCCGCCTCGGCCGCCCGCTGCCGGGACCGCTTGCCGGTGGGGCGCTGCGGCCGCGTCACCACCGCCGTCCGACCGCCGCTTGCGCGGCCGTCCTCTTTGTCAGTGCCGTCGCTTGCGGCGTCGTTGGCAACGTCGCCTTCGTCGCTCACCGCATGCTCCTTTGTTTGCTAGTGCTTCGCGAACCATCCCGCCGGTGGTGGGGGCTTTCTTCCAGTGTCCACCATGCCAGGACGTTCGCCATTAGCAGGGGCGACAGGACTTGAACCTGCAACCTGCGGTTTTGGAGACCGCTGCTCTGCCAGTTGAGCTACGCCCCTTCGCGGTTGGCAGGCCAACCTGCGCTTACCTACCGGGGCTTACATGACACGCGCGCCTTCCGATCGCTCGACTCACGGAAAGCGCGCTAATGCTGGGAAAACCCCGAGGACCGAGTGTACAACGACGCGAGAGTCAGATACTAATTACGCCGTTCTGACGACCTGGCCGGAGTCCGGGTCCCAGCGCAGGTTCTCGGAGTTGTCGGCGTACTGGCCCATCAGCGTGGTGTAAGCCTCCAGGACGACCTCGTCCCGCTCGTTGGTGCAGATGTTCTTGGTGACGACGATGTCGGCGCCGAAACGCTCGTCCACCGACACGACGTCCATGCGGGCCCACAGCTTGTCGCCGGCCTTGATCGGCTTGGCGAACACGAACCGCTGGTCGACCTGGACGATCACCAGCGTCTCCATGCCGATGTCGACGTGCCGGAAGAAATCCAGCTGGACCAGCTTGGCGAAGATGGTCCCGAACGTGAGCGGCGCGATGATCGCTTCGTGGCCGAGTTCGGCGGCGGCGTCTTCCTCGAAGTGGGCCGGGTGCCGGTTCTTGATGGCCAGGGCGAACTGGCGCAGTTGTTCCCGCCCCACAACGAAGTAGTCCGGGTAGCGCCAGATCATCCCCCTGATGTCTGTTTTGAGCGCCATGGGCTACGCCAGGGTTGCGGACGCGATGGCCCTGCCGAAGATCTTCTTGCCGCCGGTGGTAGCCGTGAGCGCGATGGTCACGGACTTGGTCTCGGGATCGGCGGACTTGACCCGGCCGCTGAAGACCAGCTCGGCGCCCTTCCCGTCGTTGGGCACCGGCACCACGGCGGTGAACCGCACGTTGTACTCGGTCACCGCGCCGGGGTCGCCGATCCATGCCGTGACGTAGCCGCCACCGATGCCCATGGTCAACATGCCGTGCGCGATCGCGGTGTCGAGGCCGACGACCTTGGCCATTTCGTCGTCCCAGTGGATCGGGTTCAAGTCGCCGGAGACGCCCGCGTAATTCACCAGGTCCTGTCGGGTCAGCGGGTAGGTCTTCTCGGGAAGTTGGTCACCCACCTTCACGGAGCTGAACTCACGCAGTGGCATCAGAAAATCCCTCTTCTCCATCCTCGCCGGCACGGCCCGCCAGGGTCGTGTAGGTCTCTTGCACGACGTCACCGGCTTCGTTGCTGATGACATTCTTGGTGACGATGAGCTGGGTGCCGTGCGACACACGCACCGAGTCCACATACACGTCGCAGTAAAGCTTGTCCCCGGCCACGAGCGGGGCGAAGTACTTGAGCACCTGGTCGACCTGGACGACCTGTGCGTCCTGGACGGCGACGTTGGCGTACTCGAAGAAGGCCGTCTGGGCCTGGTAGCCGAAGACGGAGACGAACGTCAGCGGGGCGAGCAGGCCGTTGTAGCCGAGTTCGGCGGCCGCCTTCTCCTCGAAGTACCAGACGTCGTCGTTTTGCACGGCCGTCGCGTATTCCCGGATCTTCTCCCGCTCGATCTCGTAATGATCCGGGTAGCGATAGTGCATCCCGACGATGCTTGAACTTAGCGGCACGATTCTTAAACTACCTAGTCAATCGGATGAGACGCCCGCGGGTGGCCGCTAGCGTGTCTCCCGATGTGCCTGGTGCTTACCGCAGTTGGGGCAGAACTTCTTCAGCTCCAGTCGGTCCGGGTCGTTGCGGCGGTTCTTCTTGGTGATGTAGTTGCGGTGCTTGCACACCTCGCATGCCAAAGTGATCTTCGGCCGCACATCGGTACTGGAAGCCATGACGGTTCTCTCTCAATTCCTGAAAATAAAGCTGTGCTGTTGTGTTGTAGCGATGGCCGGACTCGAACCGGCGACCTAACGATTATGAGTCGTTCGCTCTAACCGACTGAGCTACATCGCCTCTGGCCACCCCGTTTGGGTCGGGGCCGCCACGCCTGCTCGGCGTCCGCCGAGCCCCCTAACGGAATCGAACCGTTGACCTTTTCCTTACCATGGAAACGCTCTACCGACTGAGCTAAGGGGGCCGTTCTGACCCGCAGCGATCTGCTCCGCGCGGGCCTAAAAGAGGGTACAGCCTGGCTTGCAGCCGCACCAAACCACGGGTGACGGAAGCGCCGTCGGGCGCGGGTCGATAGGAAATCGCGGGCTCGGGCGGGGATTGCTCCGCGCGCGGCAAACTTCAGCCGCCGTCGACCCGGTGCCCGGGCTGCCAGGCGTTGAGGTCGCTGAACTCGTCGTACTCGTCGTCCTGCTCGACGGAATCGCCGTTGTTGAGCAGGGTCCGCAACGCGAGGTTGACGGCCTCGCGCGCGTCGAGGAGATGAAATCGGCGGATCGCCTCGTCGACCAGATCGACGTCGAGCTCGATTTCAACCTTCTTCTTCATGCGCCAACAATACCCACTGGGTACCGGCCGAATCGGGCCCGAAACGGCGGCGTCGGCCGAGGTCCTAGTCTGGTCACGTGCCAGAGGACCGGCTGTACTTTCGTCAACTGCTCTCAGGTCGCGACTTCGCCGCCGGCGACATGATGGCGACGCAGATGCGCAACTTCGCCTACCTGATCGGCGACCGGCAAACCGGCGACTGCGTCGTCGTCGACCCGGCGTACGCCGCCGGCGATCTGCTCGACGCGCTCGAGGCCGACGGCATGCACCTGTCGGGGGTGCTGGTGACCCATCACCACCCCGACCACGTCGGGGGATCCATGATGGGCTTCGCGCTGGCGGGCCTGGCCGAACTGCTGGAGCGCGCACCGGTGCCCGTGCACGTCAATACCCATGAGGCACTGTGGGTTTCGCGCGTCACCGGGATAAGCCTGAGCGACCTGACCTCCCATGAGAACCACGACAAGGTGAGCATCGGCGACATCGAGATCGAGTTGCTGCACACCCCCGGCCACACCCCGGGCAGCCAGTGCTTCCTGCTCGACGGCCGCCTGGTCGCCGGTGACACGCTGTTCTTGGACGGCTGCGGGCGCACCGACTTCCCCGGCGGGGACTCCGACGAGATGTACCGCAGCCTGCAACGGCTAGCGACCCTGCCCGGTGACCCGACCGTGTTCCCGGGCCATTGGTATTCGGCGGAGCCCAGCGCCTCGCTCTCGGAGGTCAAGCGCTCCAACTACGTGTATCGGGCCGCCGACCTTGACCAATGGCGGATGCTGATGGGCGGCTGAGCGCCCCGCGATCGCTGGGTGATGGCCATCCCGCGGCCGCCTTCTGTGATATAAGCGGGGGGTGGATTCCATGGGTTGGATCCAGGACAGCTGGCATGATGTCACGCACGTCGGGTCCAGCACCTGGATTGCGTGGGCAGCGTGGGCGGCGATCGTCCTGGCCGTCGTCGCGCTGGTCTTCACCAACAGCCAGCTCAACCGCCATCGCCGCGCTGCGGCCGAGCAGACCCGCCCGCACGTCACGATGTTCATGGAGCCGCATTCGGCCGACTGGCACGTGATCGAGCTGGTGGTCCGGAATTTCGGCCGGACCGCCGCCTACGACATCAGCTTCTCCTTCGACAATCCCCCCACGGTGGCCGAATACGAGAACGCCACCGACGGCTACGCCGACGTCGTCGAACTGCGACTCCCCCGGGAGCTGCCGACGCTGGCCCCCGGCCAGGAATGGCGCATGGTGTGGGATTCCGCGCTCGACCGCGCCGAGATCGGCAGCGGCATCGAATCCTGCTTCACCGGCACCGTGACCTATTACGACCGGCCCGCTGCGCCGCGCGGCCGGCGGTTCTGGCAGCGCGAGCGTTCGCCGCTGCAGACCGACGTCGTGCTGGACTGGGACGCCCTGCCGCCCGTCCAGCGCATCGAGCTGATGACCACCCATGACCTGGCGAAGCGGGAGAAGGAGAAGCTGGAGCTGCTGCGCGGCCTGCTGACCTATTTCCACTACGCCAGCAAGGAGACCCGGCCGGAGGTCTTCCGCAGCGAGATCGAGCGGATCAACGCCGCGGTCCGCGAAACCCAAGACAGATGGCGCACCCGCCAACTCGACGAACCCACCGATGTCAGCCTGCGCTGGAGCAACGCCGAAGACGACCTGGGCAAACACCACAGCCAGCCCGCCTGACGGCAAGGAGCCACCGATGACCGCCCCGGTCCACTACAGCACCAAAGACTCCATCGCCGTCATCAAGATGGACGACGGCAAGGTCAATGCGCTGGGCCCGACCATGCAGCACGCCCTGAACGACGCGATCGACCGGGCCGAGGCGGACGACGCCGGGGCGCTGGTGATCACCGGGAACGAGCGGGTGTTCAGCGGGGGCTTCGACCTGAAGATCCTCACCTCCGGCGAGGTGCAGCCCGCGATCGACATGCTGCGCGGCGGATTCGAGCTGGCGCATCGCCTGCTGTCCCATCCCAAGCCGGTGGTGATGGCCTGCACCGGCCACGCCATCGCGATGGGGGCGTTCCTGTTGTCCGCGGGCGATCACCGAATCGCCGCGCACGCCTACAACATCCAGGCCAACGAGGTCGCGATCGGCATGGTCATCCCCTACGCCGCCCTAGAGATCATGAAGCTGCGGCTGACTCCGTCGGCCTACCAGCAAGCCAGCGGGCTGGCCAAGACCTTCTTCGGTGAAACCGCCCTCGCCGCAGGCTTTATCGACGAGATCGTGCTGCCCGAGGTGGTGGTCGACCGCGCCGAGGAGGCCGCACGGGAGTTCGCCGGCCTGCATCAGCGCGCGCACGCCGCCACCAAACTGCGCACCCGCGCCGACGCCCTGGCGGCCATCCGCGCCGGCATCGACGGGATCGAAGCCGAATTCGGCGTGTGATCCGCCAAGGGGCGTCCGCCCGAATCGGTTTCGCGGGCCCCTGCCGGGGAAGTCACCGGAATGGCCATAGATCGCATCGCCGACCCCTGGGGGACGCGGACCCCGTACGGACCCGGCACGCGGTGGCCGGAACGCGTCGATACCTACCTGGCTGACGGGGTGGCCGCCGAGTCGGTGGACCGCTGGGTGCAGTCCGCCGCGGTGTTGCATTCCAACGGCGACGGACTGGACATCGCCGTGAAGGACGGTCGGATCGTGGGGGTGCGCGGACGCGCCGTCGACCGGGTCAATCACGGGCGGCTCGATCCCAAGGATCTGTTCGGCTGGCAGGCCAACGGTTCCGCCGACCGGCTCACCACACCGATGGTCAGGGTCCGCGGCGAGCTGACGCCGTGCGACTGGGATACCGCCATGCAACGGATCGTCGACCACACCAGGCACCTACTCGACAGCTACGGCCCCAGCTCGATCGGCTTCTACACGTCCGGGCAGCTGTTCGCCGAGGCCTACTACACCCAAGGGGCCATCGCGCACGGCGCGATCGGCACCAACCACGTCGACGGCAACACCCGGCTGTGCACCGCGACGGCGGCCGAGGCGCTCAAGGAGTCCTTCGGCTGCGACGGGCAGCCGGGGTCCTACACCGATGTCGACCACGCCGACGTCATCGCGCTGTTCGGGCACAACGTCGCCGAGACGCAGACGGTGCTGTGGGCCCGGATGCTGGACCGGCTGGCCGGCGACTCGCCGCCGGCGATCATCTGCGTCGACCCCCGGCTCACGCCCGTGGCCCGGCACGCCACGGTCCACCTGGCGCCGCTGCCGGGCACCAACGTCGCGTTGATGAACGGCCTGCTGCACGAGATCATCGGCCACGGCTGGATCGATCAGGACTACATCGACTCGCACACAGTGGGTTTCGACGAAC
This sequence comes from Mycobacterium sp. NGS33, assembly GCF_059812885.1. NCBI lineage: Bacteria > Bacillati > Actinomycetota > Actinomycetes > Mycobacteriales > Mycobacteriaceae > Mycobacterium > Mycobacterium sp. NGS33. The sequence continues at coordinate 394,572 of NZ_JCALDN010000001.1, forward strand.
TGCGCGGCCGGGTCGACGAGTTTCCCCCCGAGCGGGTGGCCAAGATCTGCGGTGTGTCCACCGACGACATCCGGCATGCGGCGCGCCTGCTCGGCACGGCCGAGCGGTTGATGTCCACCGTGCTGCAAGGCTTCTACCAATCCCACCAGGCCACCGCGGCGGCCGTGCAGGTCAACAACATTCACCTGGTGCGCGGCATGCTGGGCAAGCCGGGCTGCGGCCTGCTGCAGATGAACGGGCAGCCGACCGCGGAGAACACCCGCGAGTGCGGCGCCGACGGGGACCTGGCCGGCTTCCGCAACTGGTCCAACGACTCCCACGTCGCCGAACTGGCGAAGCTGTGGAACCTCGAGCCCCTGCAGATTCCGCACTACGGTCCGCCCACGCACGCCATGCAGATGTTCCGCTTCGCCGAGGAAGGCACGATGCAGATGCTGTGGGTGACCGCCACCAATCCGGCGGTGTCGCTGCCGGAGCTGCCGCGGATCCGCGACATACTCTCGCAGGAACGGCTGTTCCTCATCGTGCAGGACATCTTCATGACCGAGACCGCCGCGCTGGCCGACGTGGTGTTGCCCGCCGCGGCGTGGGCCGAGAAGACGGGCACCTTCACCAACGCCGACCGGACCGTGCACCTGTCCGAAAAGGCCGTGGAGCCACCGGGTTCCGCGCGCAGCGACCTCGATATCTTCCTGGACTACGCGCGGCGGATGGACTTCCGCGACAAAGACGGCCGGCCGTTCCCGCCCTGGACGGACCCGGAGTCGGCGTTCGAGGCGTGGAAGGAATGCTCCGAGGGCCGGCCGTGCGACTACACCGGCCTGACCTATGAGAAGCTGCGCGGCGGCAGCGGCATTCAATGGCCGTGCAACGCAGAGCATCCCGACGGCACCGAACGGCTGTACGCCGACGCGAAATTCTGGGCGGCACCGGACTCCTGCGAGGCCTACGGCAAAGACCTGATCACCGGCGCCCCGTTGCAACCCGACGAATACCGCTCGACGAACCCCTTCGGCAAGGCGATCATCAAGGCGGCCCAATACGTGCCCCCGCACGAGCGGACCAGCGCGGAGTTCCCGTTCGCGTTGATCACCGGCCGCACCGTCTACCACTTCCACACCCGCACCAAAACCGCTCGCGCGCAACAACTTCAGCGGGCCGCGCCCGACGTGTGGGTCGAGGTGTCGGACCGCGACGCGCGCCGCCTGGACATCCGGGAGGGTGATCTCGTCGAGGTGAGCACACCACGCGGCTGCGTCGTGGGCGCCGCGCGTATCTGCGGCATCCGCGACGGAGTGCTGTTCGTGCCCTTCCACTACGGCTACTGGGACACCGGCGGCCAGGCTCATCATCGGGCCGGCAACGAGATGACGCTCACCGACTGGGATCCGGTGTCCAAGCAGCCGATCTACAAGACGGCCGCCGCCCGGCTGCGCAAGGCTCGCGCGGGGCGGCCCGAACGCAACGGCGCCGGATACGCACCGACCACCGCCGCGTCCGCTCCGGTCAACGGCTCGGTCCCCGCGACCGAGGGCGGCGCGCTGGCTGGCGTCACCGAAGTCGTGTCGAGCCGGAGCTGATCATGAAACTGAAACTGGCGATCCGCGAGCTGCACCGCTCCGAACGCAAGCTGGCCCATCGGCTCAACGTGATGGCCGCCCGCCACCACAGCGATCAGGACATCTGCCACCTGGCGCGCGACATGGCCGGCTGGTCGCAGCAGCACATCAGCGAACTGGCGCGGCACGGCCGCCACTACGGCCTGCGCCTGTCGGCCGACCCGCGCACCGGGGCCATCACCGGGCTTGTGCAATCGCGGATGAGCGGCCTGCTGCGGCACCGGCCCGAACCCGCGCTGGCGCTGCTTGCCGACCTGCGCCGGATTCACCGGCTGTCGGCCGGGGTGTCGCTCGATTGGGAGCTGCTGGCCCAGGGCGCACAGGCCGCCAAGGACTCCGAGTTGCTGGACCTGACGTCGCGGTGCCACCCCGAGACCTTGCGCCAGATGCGCTGGGCGAACGCGATGCTCAAAGAGCTGTCCCCGCAAGTCTTGATGAACTGAGACAGCGAACGCGGTGACCGCCCATGGCCGCCACCGCGTTCCCTTCGCCTCCTCGACGGCCAGTCTGACACGTGCGCGACGCGCCGTCACTTCACCGCGACGCCGTGTCAGTCGTCGGCCGCAACCCATTGATAGGGAAGGAACTTCCCGTCGAACGTCACCACCACGCGATCGCCGGACGGGTGCGGCTTCTTCTGCACGTCCACGCTGAAGTTGATGGCGCTCATGATCCCGTCGCCGAACTGTTCGGCGATCACCTCTTTGAGCGCGCCGCCGTAGACCTGTAGGGCCTCATAGAAGCGGTAGACGGTCGGGTCCGTCGGGACCGCGGCGGGCAGTCCCCCGCGCATGGGCGGCGCCGCCAGCACCGGCACCGCGGACGCGTCGAGCTTCAACTTCTCGACCAGAACCTTGGCCTGCTCCACCGGAATCGGATGCTGGCCGAGCAGCGCGGCCGTGGTCCACAGCACCGGCCGGTCGATCGCGTCGGCCAGCTCCTGCCACGTCAACCCCTGACGGAGCCGGGCTGCAACGACCTGTTCGGTGATCTCGGTTCTGTTCATAGCCCTCAAGCATGCCCGCCCGGGCTCATTCCGGCTTGGTGGCGGTGACCAAGCGGGTGGAGAACCAGGGGCCGCCGTACCACATGCGCCAGCCGAGATTGCGGCGCCGCACGTTGTGCCAGCCGAGTTCGCGCAGCCGGGCGGCGTGCTGGCGCGTCTCCCACAGGTCGGCGATGGCGAGCCGCCCGCCCGGCCGCAGCACGCGCGCGGCCTCATCGAGCGCCCGGCGCCGGCCGGCGCGGCCGGGGATGTTGTGGATGGCCAGGTTGCTGACGATCACGTCGACGCTTTCGTCGGCGAGGGGCAGCGCCGTCATGTCGGCGGTGTGCAACTCGATGCGATCGGCGACGCCTTCGGCCACCGCGTTGGCCAGCGTGGCCCGCTCGGAATTGTCCGTCTGGTCGGCCTGCCACAGGTCGACGCCGATCGCCCGGCCCCGCGGCAGCCGCTTGGCTGCCGCCAGCAACACCGCGCCGCGACCACAGCCGAGGTCGAGCACGGTTTCATCGCCCGCGAGCCGCAGGTCGCGCAGGACCCGATCCCAGACAACGAATTTCCCGGCGCGGGTGGCGTACATGTACAGGACGACGGCGCCCGCGACACCGGCGGACGACACCGCGGCCAGCGCCGCCCTGAGCCGCCTGCCGCGCGCCCAGCTGATTCCCGCGAACACGGCCAGGCCGGCGGCCGCAGCACCGATACCTACCGCCTGCGCGCGCGGCGACACGGTGTGAAACGAACCGTCGACTCCGTAATCGCCCCGATGATCATGCACGCCGATCATCTTACGACTCCACAAGGCGCCGAAGGGTTTTCACACCGCCTTCACCAGCGGCCGTGGTGCACCACCTCGGCGAACGGGCGCCGGTTCGGTCTACGGATCGGCGTCAGCGGGCGATCGGCGGGATAGCCCACCCCGAGCAGGAAAGCCACCAGGTACTCGTCGGGCACGCCCAGGATCGCGCGCGCCTTGTCCTGGTCGCCCACCGACGAATGACCGGTCCCGATCCCCAGGTCGGTGGCAGCGATCATCATCGCCATGGTGGCCTGGCCGACGTCGTAGTTGTCCGTGACCACCCGGCGCTCGTCGGGCGGCACCGGGACCACGATGGCGATCGCGGCCGCCGCCCCGGCGATGTGACCGGCGCCCCGCCAGACCGTGGACAGCTCGGCCAGCTGGTTGCGGTCGGTGACGATGACGAAGTCCCACGGCTGCCGGTTCTTCGCCGAGGGCGCGCGCCAGCCGGCTTCGGCGATGCGGTCCAGGTCCTCGGCCGGTATCGGCTTCGGCTGATACTCGCGGACATTGCGCCGTGCGCAGATCGCCTCCCACGCTTGCATCTGGTTCCCTCCAGTAACTGTTTTCGCGCATCAACCGGCGTAGGATCTGCTGAATTCCCAGGTCGCGATTGCGCGTTCGCCCGCAGTCTAGCCCCGTAGATGTGAGTGCGCGGGTGCCAACGCAGCCAAACACCTTGGGCCACAGCTCAACACGGTCTTCCGGCGAGCCGGTCACCGCCGGGGTGGCCGGCCGGCCGGTTTGACTACCGCGTTTGCGGGAAGCCGGGGTGAACCAAATGCGCGGCCCGCTCGTGAACAACCGAATGGCCCCAATTCAGAAAGGCGGGTAGCCGCCGTGGCAGAGCACCTGACGCCGCACTTCGAAGAGGTACAGGCCCATTACGACCTGTCCGACGACTTCTTCCGGTTGTTCCTCGACCCCACCATGACCTACAGCTGCGCGTACTGGGATCGCAACCGGGACATATCGCTGGAAGAGGCGCAACTGCGCAAGATGGACCTCTCGCTGGGCAAGTTGGGCCTGCGGCCGGGCATGACGCTGCTGGACATCGGGTGCGGCTGGGGCGGCACGATGCGCCGCGCGGTGGAAAACTACGACGTCAACGTCATCGGCCTCACCCTGTCCGAGCACCAGGCCGCGCACGTACAGAAGCTCTTCGATTCGCTGGACACCCAACGCAGCAAGCGGGTGCTGCTGCACGGCTGGGAAGAGTTCGACGAGCCCGCCGACCGGATCGTCTCCATCGGCGCGTTCGAGCATTTCGGGTACGACCGCTACGACGACTTCTTCGCAATGGCCCACCGCACCCTGCCCGAGGACGGGGTGATGCTGTTGCACACCATCACCATGCTGACCCCGCAGCAGATCGTCGAGCGTGACCTGCCGATGACCGAGGAGCAGACGAGCTTCAACGAGTTCATCGCCACCGAGATCTTCCCGGGCGGCCAGTTGCCGGCCATCGAGATCGTGGAGTTCCACGCCTCGAAGATGGGCTTCAACCTCAAACGCAGGCAGTCGTTGCGGCTGCACTACGCCCGCACGCTCGACTGCTGGGCCGAGGCGTTGCAGGCGCACCATCGCGAGGCCGTCGAGATCCAGTCCGAAGAGGTCTACCAGCGCTACATGCGGTACCTGACGGGCTGCGCCGACGCGTTCCGGGCCGGATACATCGACGTCAACCAGTTCACGCTGGCGAAGTAGAGCTCCGCGTCGGTGTCGGGGTTTATCGTGACACCGCAATGCCGCTTCATCTGCACCGCGCCGAGCGCACCGATCTGTTGGCCGACGGTCTCGGCGCCGTGCTGGCCGACCCGCTGCCCGACCCGTTCGCCACCGAACTCGTCGTGGTGCCGGCGCGCGGCGTGGAGCGCTGGCTGAGCCAGCGGCTGTCCCACGTGCTGGGGGCGCGCGGCGGCGACGGGGTGTGCGCCGGAGTCGCGTTCCGCAGCCCTGGCTCGTTGATCGCCGAGCTGACCGGCACGGCCGAGAACGATCCGTGGTCGCCGGACGCCATGGTCTGGCCCCTGCTGGAGGCCATCGACTGCTCGCTGGACGAACCGTGGTGCCGCACGCTGGCATCCCATGTCGGTCACTTCCACACCGGCGCGGAGGCCGAGCTGCGCCGGGGCAGGCGATACGAGGTCGCGCGCCGGCTCGCCGGCCTGTTCGACTCCTACGCCCGCCAACGCCCGCAACTCCTCGTCGACTGGGCCGACGGGAACCTCGGCGATCTCGACGAGGACCTGCGCTGGCAGCCCGAGTTGTGGCGGGCGCTGGTCGCGCGGGTCGCCGCCGACCCGCCGCACATCCGCCACGCCACGACAATCGCGCGGCTGCGAGCAGGGCCCAGCGAGCTGCCGCCGCGGCTGTCGCTGTTCGGGCACACCCGATTGACCCGCACCGATGTCGAGCTGCTGGAGGCGGTGGCCGCCCACCACGAGCTGCATCTGTGGCTACCGCACCCCAGTGACGCGCTGTGGCGCGCGCTGGCCGGCGCACACGGCGCCATTCCGCGGCGCGACGACGTCAGCCATCGCGCGGTGTCCCATCCGCTGCTCGCCACGCTGGGACGAGACCTGCGTGAGCTGCAACGCAGTCTGCCGGCCGACGCCGCGACCGACGATTATCTGGTTGGGCACGTCCGCCCGGACACGCTGCTGGGCTGGCTGCAATCCGACATCGCCGCCAACGCCGTTCGGCCGGTTGGCCGCACGCTGGCGGCCGACGACCGATCGGTGCAGATCCACAACTGCCACGGCCCCGCCCGCCAGGTCGACGTGCTGCGCGAAGTGCTGCTGGGCCTGCTACAGGACGACCCGACGCTCGAGCCGCGCGACATCCTGGTGATGTGCCCGGACATCGAAACCTACGCGCCGCTGATCGTGGCCGACTTCGGCCTGGGCGACGTGGTGCACGGCGCGCATCCCGCCCACCAGCTGCGCGTGCGCCTGGCGGACCGCTCGCCGATTCAGACCAATCCGCTGCTCGGGGTGGCCGCCCAGCTGCTCGCGCTGGCGGCCGGCCGCGTGACGGCCAGTGAGGTGCTCAACCTGGCCCAGGCCCCGCCCGTGCGCGCCCTGTTCGGGTTCACCGACGACGATCTGGAGGCCATCACCCGCTGGGTGCGGCAGGCCAACATCCGGTGGGGGTTGGATCAGGAGCATCGCCGGCCCTATCACGTCGATTTCGTCCACAACACATGGCGTTTCGGCATCGACCGGATACTGGCCGGCGTCGCGATGTCCGACGATTCGAACGCGTGGATCGACGCGACGCTGCCCCTCGACGACGTCAGCAGCAATCGAGTCCAATTGGCCGGCCAGTTCGCCGAATTCGTCGCGCGGCTGCAGCACGTTCTGGACTCGCTCGCCGGCGCCCGGCCGCTGACCGAATGGCTGGCCACCCTCGCCGACGGTGTCACGATGCTGACCCGGGTCCGCGATGCCGACGCCTGGCAGACCGGTCAGCTGCAACGCGAGTTCGCCCAGACCACCGCGCACGCCGGATCCCGGGGGGACACGCCGCTGCGGCTGGCCGACGTTCGCGCGCTACTGGCCCGCCGGCTCTCCGGTCGCCCGACGCGGGCCAACTTCCGCACCGGCACCCTGACGGTGTGCACCATGGTGCCGATGCGCTCGGTGCCACACCGGGTGGTGTGCCTGGTGGGCCTGGACGACGGGCTGTTCCCGCGGCTCGGCATCGCCGACGGTGACGACGCGCTGGCCCGCTGCCCGATGACGGGCGAACGCGACATCCGTTCCGAGGACCGGCAATTGCTGCTCGACGCGATCGGCGCGGCCACCGAGAAACTGGTCATCACCTACACCGGCGCCAACGAGTATTCGGGGCAGCCGCGCCCCCCGGCGGTGCCGCTGGCCGAGCTGCTGGACACCCTCGACGTGACCACCTCGACCAAGGTGCGCGGCCGCATCGTCGTCGAACATCCGTTGCAGCCCTTCGACATTCGCAACGTGATCCCCGGCCGGCTGGTGCCGGACGTGCCGTTCAGTTTCGACCCCACGGTGTTGCGCGCGGCGCGCGCGACCACCGGCGACCACTGCGCACGACCGCACTTCATCTCGGGGCCGCTGCCCGCACCGCGGGCCGGCGACGTCATCCTCGCCGACCTGGTCGGCTTCTTCAAGGATCCGGTCAAGGGCTTCTTTCGCGCGTTGGAATTCACGCTGCCCTACGACGTCGACGGCGTGCAGGACACGATGCCGGTCGACATCGACGGCCTCGAGGAGTGGACGGTCGGCGACCGGATGCTGGGCGACATCCTGCGCGGCATGACGCCCGACGATGCGCGGCAAGCCGAGTGGCGCCGCGGCACGCTGCCCCCGGGCCAGCTGGGCTGGCGCAAGGTCACGGAGATTCGCGACCAGGCCGCCCTGTTGGCGCTCGAGGCGCTGGGACACATGGAAAGCCACGGCCCCGCCGCCGCCTACGACGTCGACGTCGATCTCGGCGGCGGGCGGCGCCTCACCGGCACGGTGTCACCCGTGTACGGTGACCGGTTGGTGTCGGTGACGTATTCGCGGCTGGACGGCAAGCACCTGCTCGAATCGTGGATTCCCTTGCTGGCGTTGGTCGCTCATGATCCCGGGCGCGATTGGGCGGCGGTGTGCATCGGGCGGATGCGCAGGGGCACTACCACGCGGGTGGAGGGCCTGGGGCCGCCGCGCGAGGGTGAGGATGCCACCGAGATACTGCGCGAGCTGGTGGCGATCTACGACGCCGGGCGGCGTGAACCGATTCCCTTGCCCATCAAGACGTCTTACGCCTGGGCGGCCGCCCGGCACGGCGGCGAGGATCCGGTGACCGAGGCGCGATACCGATGGAGGTCCAGCGACCGCTTCCCCGGTGAGGACCAGGCCCCGGCCCACGTGCGGGCGTGGGGAAGGGGCGTGCCGCTCGACGAGCTGATGCAGCCCGTGCGACCGGGCGAGGAATGCGACGGCGAGGCCAACCGGCTCGGCGCCTACGCGGCCCGGGTCTGGCTGCCGATGCTGCGCGCCGAGCGGAGGCCGGTCTGATGGAACGCTTCGACCTGCTGGGTGCGCTGCCGGCCGAGCGCTCCACCACCGTGCTGGAGGCCAGCGCGGGAACCGGCAAGACCTTCGCGTTGGCCGGGCTCGTCACGCGGTACATCGCCGACGGCGCGGCGACGCTGGACCAGATGCTGCTCATCACCTTCGGGCGGGCCGCCAGTCAGGAGCTGCGCGAACGCGTCCGCTGTCAAATCGTGGACGCCGTTAGGGCTTTCGCCGATCCCGCGGTCGCCGGCGACAATCAGGTGGTCGCGCACCTGCTCACCGGCACCGACGAGCAGCGTGCGGCGCGCCACCAGCGTCTTCGCGACGCACTGGCCGGTTTCGACGCGGCGACGATCGCCACCACCCACCAGTTCTGCCAGCTGGTGTTGCGCTCGCTCGGCGTGGCCGGCGACACCGCGGCGAGCGTGACGCTGCTCGACAGCCTCGATGACCTGGTGACCGAGATCGTCGACGATGTGTATCTGGCCCACTTCGGCCAGGAGCGCGACGACCCGGTGCTGCACTACCGCGAGGCGCTGCGGCTGGCACGCGAGGTGGTGAAGAACCCGTCGACCCAGCTGCGCCCGCTCGACCCGGATCCGGACTCGCGGGCCGCCGTCAGCCTCAGGTTCGCCAATGACGTTCTGGCCGAACTGGATACGCGCAAGCGCCGGCTGGGCGTCCTGGGCTATGACGACCTACTGATCCGGCTGGCGGACGCGCTGGCCACCGACGGCTCCCCCGCCCGGCTGCGCATGCACCAGCGCTGGCCGATCGTGATGGTCGACGAGTTCCAGGACACCGACCCGGTGCAATGGCAGGTCATCGACCGGGCGTTCAGCGGGCGCTCCACCGTGATCCTCATCGGCGATCCGAAGCAGGCGATCTACGCGTTTCGCGGCGGTGACATCGTGACGTATCTTCGGGCGGCCGAGACGGCGGGTGAACGCAAGACGCTGGACACCAACTGGCGCAGCGATTCCGCGCTGCTGCAGCGCCTGCAGGTGGTGCTGCGCGGCGCCCAGCTCGGCGACCCCGCGATCGTGGTGAACGACGTGGACGCGCATCACCACGGTCACCGGCTCGCCGGTGCGCCGCGCAACGAGCCGTTCCGGCTGCGCGTGGTGGCGCGAAAGACGTTGGGGCGCCGCGGTGTGCAGAACCTGCCGATCGACCAGGTGCGCGACCACATCGGCGCGGACCTGGCATCGGACATCCGCGCGCTGCTGGCCAGCGGTGCCACCTTCGAGGGGAGACCGCTGCAGGCCCGCGACATCGCCGTGATCGTGGAGAAGCACCGGGACGCGCACGCCTGCTTCACCGCGCTCTGCGATGCGGGCGTTCCCGCGGTCTACACCGGCAATTCCGACGTGTTCACCTCCGAGGCCGCCGAGGATTGGCTGTGCCTGCTGGAGGCCTTCGATCAACCACACCGGCCCGGCATGGTGCGCGCGGCCGCGGCGACGATGTTCTTCGGCGAGACGGCCGAGTCGCTGGCCGCCGGCGGGGACGCGGTCACGGATCGGATCGCGAAAACCTTGCGGGAGTGGGCCGGTCACGCCCGTGAACGCGGCGTCGCGGCGATCTTCGAGGCCGCGCAATTGCTGGGCATGGGCAACCGCGTGCTCGCCTGGCGGGGCGGCGAGCGGCACATGACCGACCTGGCGCACGTCACCCAGCTGCTGCAGGACGTCGCGCACCGCGAGCACTACAGCCTGCCCGCGCTGCGCGATTGGCTGCGCCGGCAGCGTGACGAGCGCAGCGGCGCCCCGGAGCGCAACCGCCGCCTCGACAGCGACGCCGCGGCCGTCCAGATCATGACCGTCTTCGTCAGCAAGGGCCTGCAGTACCCGATCGTGTACCTGCCGTTCGCGTTCAACCGCAACACCCAGGACAGCGACGTGGTCCTCTTCCACGACGAGGACGGCACCCGCTGCCTGCACGTCGGGGGCAAGGACAGCCCCGACTTCAAAGCCGTTGAGCGGCTGGGCCGCAAGGAGGACGCCAGCGACGACAGTCGCCTGACCTACGTCGCACTCACCCGGGCGCAGTCCCAGGTGGTGGCGTGGTGGTCACCGGCGTACTACGAGCCCAACGGCGGCCTGTCGCGGCTGCTGCGCGGCCGGCGGCCCGGCGAACCGGTGGTGCCGGACCGGTGCGAACCCGCGAAGGTCTCCGACGACGACGCCCTGGCCCGGCTGCGCGAGTGGGAGGCGGCCGGCGGGCCGGTCATCGAGGAGTCGGTGGTGGCGGCGGCCCCGCCGCTGCCCGCCGCGCCGGTGCCCGGGCGCCTGGAGAATCGCCACTTCCACCGCGGGATCGACACCGGGTGGCGGCGCACCTCCTATTCCGGCCTGATCCGGGCGGCGCAAGCCGGCGGGGTGAGCAGCGAACCCGAAATCGGCGAACTCGACGACGAGGTCGGCGAGATCCCGTTGGTGTCCGCGGTGGCCGGGCCGGACGTACCCTCGCCGATGGCCGACCTTCCCGCGGGCGCCACGTTCGGCACCCTGGTGCACGCCGTGCTCGAGACGGCCGACCCGTTCGCCGCGGATCTGGCCGCCGAGCTGGAGTCACAGATCCGGGCGCATTCGACGTGGTGGCCGGTCGCCGTGGCCCCCGAGGACCTGGCCGCGGCGATGGTGCCGATGCACGACACCCCGCTGGGCGCGCTGACCGGCGGCATGACGCTGCGCCAGATCGGATTGTCAGACCGGTTGCGCGAGCTGGACTTTGAGTTGCCGCTGGCCGGCGGTGATCGTCGTTCCACGGCGGCGGAGGTGCGGCTGGCGGATCTGGCGCCGCTGTTGCGCGAGCACCTGCCGGCCGGTGACGTGCTGGCATCGTATGCCGACCGGCTGGCCGAACCGGGCCTGGGCGATCAGTCGCTGCGCGGATACCTCACCGGTTCCATCGACGCCGTGCTGCGCGTCCCCGACGGCGCCGGGCACCGCTTCGTGGTGGTGGATTACAAGACCAACCGGCTCGGGGACCCGGAGCGGCCGCTGACCGCCGCCGACTACGACCGGTCACGGATGGCCGAGGCGATGTTGCACTCGGATTATCCGCTGCAGGCGCTGTTGTATTGCGCTGTGCTGCACCGATTTTTGCGATGGCGGTTGGCGGACTACGACCCGGGCCGGCATCTGGGCGGCGTCCTGTACCTGTTCCTGCGGGGCATGTGTGGTGCCGATACGCCGGTGCTCGACGGCCATCCGGCGGGCGTCTTCGATTGGCGGCCGCCCTGGCCGCTGGTCGCGGCGCTGTCGGACCTGCTCGATGCGCGGGGGGCGGCCGCGTGACGATCGAAGCCATGTTTGCGACCGGGCTGCTGCGCACGTTCAGCGATGCCGGTGTTTTCGAGCCGGCCGATATCCATGTGGCGCAACGGCTTACCGCACTCACCCGTGAGCCCGACGAGCGGGTGGCGCTCGCGGTCGCCCTGGTGGTGCGCGCGCTGCGGGGCGGCTCGGTGTGTGTCGATCTGCGCGCGGTGCCCGCCCAGGTGAGCGTGTCCGACCTGCCCTGGCCGGACGCCGACGACTGGATGGCGGCGGTGCGGGGCAGCGCGCTGCTGCAGACGCCGCCGGTGCTGCGGCTGCTGGGGGACCTGCTGTACTTCGACAGGTACTGGCTCGAGGAGGAGCAGGTCTGCACCGACCTGCTGGCGCTTTCGGTGGCGCCGGCCGCCGTCGAATCGTCCACCTACGACAGGCTTTTCCCGGCGGGCTACGACGAGCAGCGGGCCGCCGCCGAGATCGCGGTGTCGCAGGCGCTGACCGTGTTGACCGGCGGGCCCGGCACCGGCAAGACCACCACGATCGCCCGCCTGCTCGCCCTGCTGGTCGAACAGGCCGAGCGCGCCGGCCGGCCGCGTCCCCGGATCGCGCTGGCCGCACCGACCGGCAAGGCGGCGGCCCGGCTCGCCGAGGCGGTGGCCACGGGAATCGAGGAGCTGCCCGCCGCGGACAGGGTGCGGCTGACGGGTCTTGCGGGAACCACGCTGCATCGGCTCCTGGGACCCCGGCCGGATACGTCGGTGCGGTTCAAGCACAATCGCGGCAATCGGCTGCCGCACGACGTCATCGTCGTCGACGAAACCTCGATGGTGTCGTTGACCATGATGGCCCGGCTGGTCGAAGCCGTCCGGCCGGACACCCGGCTGATCCTGGTGGGTGACCCCGACCAGTTGGCCTCGGTGGAAGCGGGCGCGGTGCTGGCCGACCTGGTGGACGGGCTGGCCGGTCGCGACGATGTCCGGGTGGCAGCCCTGCGCACCCCGCACCGATACGGCACGTCGATCGGCGCCCTGGCCGAGGTGATCCGGGCCGGTGACGCGGACCGCGTCCTGGAGTTGTTGGCGGCCGGCGGTGAGCACGTCGAGTGGGTGGACTCCGAGCGCCCGGCCGACCGGCTGCGTGAGGTGCTGGTTGCGCACGCGTTGCGGCTGCGCTCGGCCGCGTTGCTGGGCGCGGTGCCCCAGGCCCTGGCCACGCTCGACGAACACCGGTTGTTGTGCGCGCACCGCGAGGGACCCTACGGGGCGACGCACTGGAATGCCCAGGTGCAGAAGTGGATTGGCGAAGCGACCGGCCAGCCCGCGTGGTCGCAGTGGTATGCCGGGCGTCCCCTGCTGGTGACCGCGAACGATTACGGGCTGCGCCTCTACAACGGCGACACGGGCGTGACGGTGGCCGGTCCGGACGGCCTGCGGGCCGTCATCGCCGGCGCGACCGGCCCGCTGGATTTCGCGACCAGCAGGCTCGGCGAGGTGGAGACCATGCACGCCATGACCATCCACAAGAGCCAGGGCAGCCAGGCCGAGGAGGTGACGGTGCTGATACCGCCGGAGGATTCGCGGCTGCTGACGCGCGAACTGTTCTACACGGCGGTGACCCGCGCGAAGACCCGGGTGCGGGTGGTGGGCCCCGAGGCATCGGTCCGCGCGGCGATCCAGCGCCGGGCGCTGCGGGCCACCGTATTGCGGCAGCGACTGCGGTCGGTCAGCTAGGCGCGGGGCCGGCGGATCGGGCCTGCGCGGCCATCTGTTTGAGCATGCCGTCGTGAATGATGTCGATCCGCGAGCGGGCCTCGGCGCACACATACGGGTCGCGGATCACGGTGAGCTGGTTATCCTGCTTGGATTCCCCGCCGGTGGACCAGTTCGTGGAGCCGGTGATGACGTCGACGCCGTCGATGATCACCATCTTCAAATGCATGATCGCCGACTTCTCGCTGTGACCGATCGCGATGCTGTTGCCGACCTTGTCGTTGAGCCACGGGGCCAGCAGGGCGCGCTCGGCCTTGCCGGCGGCCTGGGTGGAATCGAGACTCATTTGCACGTAGATCTTTTCGTCGTTCAGCGCCGACTGGAGCACCGAGTTGAGTTCGACGTCGTCATATCCGTACATCGCCACGACGATGGTCTTGTTGGCCGACGTCAACAGGGACTTGAGCGCTTCGTGCACCCGGTCGACCGGACTGTAGAACGTCCGCGTGGTGTCGGGATAGCCCGGCGGGAAGGGCGCGGCTTTGTATTGGTCCAGCTCGGTCAGCGAACTCAGTGCCATGGCGGTTGCTCCTCTACAACGCGGGCGACATCCAGTCTTTCGGGTCTGCGCTGAGCTGTTGCTGCTCGGCGGTCAGGTCCGGCAGGTAGCCCGGATCGTCACGTCGGCGCACCAGCACGCTCGGTTGCACCAGCGCGTCGGGACCCATCGGCCGGCGCCGGCGACCGACCAGGTACCACAGCTTCCCGTTGCTGTGGATCGGCGCGCCCGCGAAGTCTTCGGTCATCGCGCACTGGGCCCGATAGGCGTCCGCGTCGATCGCCAGGTCGCCGACGACCCCGTCGACGATCCACTTCAGGGCGATCGTGGCGAGCCGGTGGTCCGGCATGAACGTGCCGCCGACGTCGGCGTGCACGCCGGCGAACCAGCGCTCTTCCAGCCCTTGCGGATGCCGTTGGACGAGATATTCACGGTAGGGCCGGCGCCGCTCGTCGATCGAGACGGCGTGGCGGATGCGCGCCGCGTTGGGCAGCGACCGCGTATAGGGCCATCTCAGGGTGCCGAACCGCAGGAAGCCGGCCGCCTTGACGGTGTCCCACAGGCCCAGGTAGGCCACCGGCACCGCGTAGCGCCACACCTGATTCGGACTGTTCTGGCGCACGGTCGAAAACAGCGGCTCGCCGTCGGTGCGCCAGCAGAACGCGCGGGCGAACTCGGCCCACCGGTCGAACTCGTCTTGCGTGAAATCCCGGTTGATGGCGTACTTTTCGATCGCGTACGGCAGCAGGTTCTCCGAACCCGGCCGCATCAGCCCCGGCCGCAGCAGCATGCCCGCCAGGGCGCGCGCCGTGTACGCGCCGCGGCTGAAACCGAAGATGTACACCGCATCGCCGGGGCGCCAATGCTCCATCACGTACCGGTACGCCTGTGCGACATTGTCTTTCAGGCCCGCGCCGAACGCCTTCTCGATCAGCAGCGACACGGAACGACGCACCGCCGAGTGCGCGGCCGCCGGCGCCAGCGTGCCCACTCCGGGGTCGTAGTAGACCAGCTGCGTGCTGGGGTCGTTCTTGTCGAGCAGCTCGAAAAGCTTGGCGACGTTGGTGAGATTGCCGGCCCCGATCTGGTTGGCGGTGCCGTCCAGGCAGACGACGATCCGCTTGCCTTGCGGTGGCTCGGGCCGCTCGGTCATCGGGAACGCCTCTCACGGGGTGCAACTCCGGCGATATGCCGAACTCTACGGCGATCGGCCCCGCGGCGTGTTCGAAATGGCCGGGTGGGGTGCGCGCGCGGCGGTGCGGAAGAATCGCGGTCGACATGGACGACCACGACGCTCCCCAATCGGCATCGCGGCCCGGTTCGCGACGGGCCCACGTCGTGCGGCTGGCCGTGTTCGCCGGGTTTCTGGCCGTGGTCTTCTATCTGGTGGCCGTGGCGCGGGTGATCGACATCGACGAGATCCGGGGCGTGGTGTCGGCCACGGGCCCGGCGGCGCCGCTGACCTACGTGGTGGTCTCGGCGGTGGTGGGCGCGTTGTTCGTTCCGGGCTCGATACTGGCCGCGGGCAGTGGGTTGCTGTTCGGTCCGCTACTGGGTGTCTTCGTGACGCTGGGCGCGACCGTGGGCACCGCGATCGTCGCGAGTTTCGTCGGCCGCCGCGCCGGTCGCGACAGCGCACGCGCACTGCTGGGCGGCGCCCGGGCCGATCGCATCGACGCACTGATCGGGCGTGGCGGACTGTGGGCGGTCGTCGGCCAGCGCTTCGTCCCCGGCATCTCCGACGCGCTCGCCTCGTACGCGTTCGGGGCGTTCGGAGTTCCGGTGTGGCAGATGGCCGTTGGCGCGTTCATCGGTTCGGCTCCGCGGGCTTTCGCCTACACCGCGCTGGGCGCCTCGATCGGGAATCGGTCGTCGCCGCTGGCCTACGCGGCGATAGCGGTGTGGTGCGTGAGCGCGATCGTCGGCGCGTTCGCGGCGCACCGCGGCTACCGAAAGTGGCGCGGACGCCCGGGCGACGAGGGCGACGAAACCCGGGAGCTCGATCCTCAAGGCCGCTAGCCAATCTCGGTCGCGGGTGGCCCCGATTTGTCGGTGGTGGCTGCGATGATGTCGTTATGTCTTCGATCGCATCTGTCGACGCTGTGGGGGTGAGTCCTGGTGAGCGTCTTGAGGTGTTGTTCGAGGAGTTGGCGGAGTTGAGCGGTCAGCGCAATGCGATCGACGGGCGCATCGTGGAGATCGTGGCCGAGATCGATCGCGATGAATTGTGCGGGGTGACCGGGGCGCGGTCGGTGTCGGCGTTGGTGGCCTGGAAGACGGGCTGCTCGCCGGCTAACGCGCACACGATCACCACCATCGCGAGCCGGCTCCAAGAGTTCCCGCGCTGCGCTCAAGGCCTGCGGGAGGGCCGGCTGTCGGTCGATCAGGTCGGGGTCATCGCCGCACGCGCCGGCGCGGGATCTGATGCCCATTACGAGCAGCTGGCCAACGTGGCCACGGTGACTCAGCTGCGCACCGCGATCAAGCTCGAACCCCGCCCCGACCCCCCACCCGGACCCGAACCCCAGGGCTCGTTCACCACGACCGCCACCGAGGCGGGCAGCTGTTATCGGATCACCCTGAGCCAGCTAGATGCCGCGAAGTTCGACGCCGCGGTGGCCGCCCACCGCGAGGCGCTGATCGCCGAATGGCAACGCGACGGCGGCGCGGGCGCGGGCGCCTTGGATCAGCGGCCCCCGATGCCTAACACGGTGGAGGCGTTCCTGCGCCTGGTCGAGGCCGGCTGGGACGCCGAGGCGGCGCGCCGCCCGCACGGACAGCAGACCACCGTGGTGGTGCACGTCGATGTCGACAAGCCCGCCGCAGCACTGCATCTAGGTCCGCTGCTCACCGACGCCGAACGCCGATACCTGACCTGTGACGCCACCGCCGAAATCTGGTTCGAACGCCACGGCGAGGTCATCGGCGCCGGGCGAACCACGCGGCTGATCAACCGGCGGCTACGCCGCGCACTCGAGCACCGCGACCGCGCCTGCGCGGTCCCCGGCTGTGGCGCCACCCGCGGCCTGCACGCCCACCACATCCGGCACTGGGAAGACGGCGGCCCCACCGAGCTGACCAACCTGGTGCTGCTCTGCCCGTATCATCACCGGCTACACCATCGCGGGAGCCTCGAGATCACCGGACCCGCACACGCACTGGTGATCACCGACGACGCCGGGCGCGTGCTAAGCCCGGGATCGCTGGCCCGCCCACCCACCACACCCCCACCCACCGTCGCGCCGTGCCCGGGACCGACCGGAGAACGCGCCCAATGGTGGTGGTACACACCCTTCCAACCCCAACCACCACCGACACCCAACTAGCCGGGTTGGCGGCCACGCAACGCCAGCGCCCGATCGCGCTCAAACGCCTTGTAGCACCGAACAATTCAAACTGTGACGACGAAGATCAGGCGACGCAAGGATCAACTGCGCTAGTTCGCCGCGCGCTGCGCCGCCACGAACAGATTGCCGGGCACGTAGTCCCGCACTTCCTCGGGCGCCGCACGCCCGTAGCCGGCCATCAACTCGTCGGCCGGTGTGACGGTCACCTGCCAGCCGTGGCGGCCGAACCATTCGCCCACGTCCTCGCGTTCCTCGAAATACCAGAGCTCGTCGGTGCGGGGTATCTCCCGGTCCGGGTCCACGCCTGCCATGAGTGCGCGGATCCGGTCCATCCGCTCGCGACGCTTGGCGCGGGCCTGCGGGTCGAGGAACTTCGGGCCCAACGCCTCCACGGCGACCCGGCTGCCGGGCGCGGTCAGCCCCTGGATGCGCTCGAACAAAAGGTCTTGGGCGGCCGCCGGCAGATACGGCATCAATCCCTCGGCCGACCAGACGCTGGGCGCGTCGGCGTCAAACCCCGCCTCCCGCAACGCCGCCGGCCAATCGTGGCGCAGGTCCACCGGCACCGCGACGCGGTCGCAGGTGGGCCGCGCCCCGTGCTCGGCCAGCGTGGCCGCCTTGAAGCCCAGCACCTTGGTCTGGTCGAGTTCGTAGACCGTCGTGCCCGCCGGCCACGGCAACCGCCAGGACCGCGCGTCCAGGCCGGCCGCCAGGATCACCGCCTGGCGAATGCCTGCGCCGGTGGCGTCGAGGAAAAACTTGTCGAAAAACGCTGTGCGCGAAGCCATGTAGCCGACCATTGACTGCATCTGCAACGGCAACGTGGGCTCGGCCTCGATGATCTCGGCCGGCAACTGCGCCGCGGAATGCCAGTTCCACACGCCATCCCCGGCGGCGTCGAGGAACACCTGCGCGAATGGGTCAGAGATCAACGGGTTTTCGTTACGGGTCTCCGCCGCGCGGGCCGAGGCCACCCCCAGCGCGGTCGCCCCCACGCTTTCGGTGATCTCCCAGGTGTCGTTGTCGGTTCTGGGCACAGTCAGTTTCCTTCCGTCCGCTGCGCAGACACGAACAGCGTCTGCGGTGTGGCGTCGTCGATGTCTTGTGGTGGTCTGCGGTCGTAGCCGGCCATCAACTCCGGCGCCGCGGTGACGGTCACGTCCCAGCCGTGCCGGCCCAGCCAGTCGGCCACGTCTTCGCGTTCCTCGAAGTACCACAGGTCTTGCACGTCGGGAATGTCGCGATCGGGATCCAGTTCGGCCATCAGGTCGCGCACCCGCGCCATGGTCTGGCGTTGCCTGTCGCGGGCGTCCTCGTCGAGGAAGTCGGGACCGGGCGCCTCCACGGCGATCCGGCTGCCGTGTGCTCCGAGCGCCTGTACCCGCTCGAACAACCGCTCCTGGGCGGCCGCCGGCAGAAACGGCAACAGTCCCTCGGCCGACCACACGCTGGGCGCGTCGGCGTCAATCCCGCCCGCTGCAAGGCCGACGGCCAGTCGTGACGCAGGTCGACGGGAACGCTGACCAGCTCGCAGGTCGGCTCGGCCCCCTCGTCTCGCAGCGTCGAGGCCTTGAAATCGAGCACCCGCGGCTGATCCAGCTCGTACACCGTGGTGCCGTCCGGCCAGGGCAGCCGCCACGCCCGCGAGTCCAGCCCCGCCGCCAGGATCACCACCTGCCGCACGCCCGCGCCGGTCGCATCGAGGAAGAACCGGTCGAAGAACGCCGTCCGCGCGGCCATGTAGTCGACCATCCCCTGCATCCGCGGCTTCAGGTCCGGGTCGATCTCGGCGATCTGGGCGGGCAGATCGGGGGCCGCGAACCAGTCCCACATGCCCGGCCCGGCGGCCTGCAGGAACACCCGCGCGAACGGGTCGCTGATCAGCGGGTTCTCGCTCTCGGTTTCCGCGGCCCGGGCCGCCGCCACGCCGAGCGCCGTCGCGCCCACGCTCTCGGTGATCTCCCAGCTGTCGTCGTCCGTCCTGGCCACGCCGCTGCCCCCAATTCGCTAGCACACCTACCTACCCGACCCTACGCGCGCCGGATGAGTGGGAGCTGTCAACGAACCGGGTATTGCGTTAACTTGTCGGCGGGCCACTGCGCAGGCCGACAGCACGGCGTCAGCGGTGCCGAGCGAAGCCGAAGGATCCTCAATACATGCGAGTCGACGGGCGCGACATCATCGTTTCCGGCGACTTGCTGCAGCCATTGACCCGGCGGACCAACGACATCCTGCGCCTGATCCTGGCCGTGCTTTTCCTGGCGCTGGTGATCACGGGTTCGGTGGTGACCCGACCGCAGTGGATCGCGCTGGAGAAATCCGTCTCGCAGATCGTCGGCGTCTTGTCGCCGACCCAATCCGACGTGGTGTACCTGATCTACGGATTGGCGATCGTGGCATTGCCGTTCATGATCCTCATCGGGCTGATCGTCGCCGGGCAGTGGAAACTGCTGGGCGCCTACGCCACCGCGGGGCTGAGCGCGAACGTGTTGTTGTCGATCAGGGCCAGCGGCATCGCCTCACCACGGTGGCACTTCGACGTTCACGATCGGCTCAGCACGGTTCCGGCGCAATTCCTCGACGACCCTCGCTGGATCGGGATGCTGGCGGCGGTGCTGACGGTTTCGGGCCCCTGGCTGCCGGCGCGCTGGCGGCACTGGTGGTGGGCCCTGCTGCTGGCCTTCGTGCCCATCCACTTGGTGATCAGCGCCATCGTCCCGGCGCGCTCGTTGGTGGGCCTGGCGGTCGGGTGGGTGGTGGGCGCGCTGGTGGTGCTCGTCGTCGGCACGCCGGCGCTCGAGGTGCCGTTGGACGCCGCGGTGCGCGCCCTGGCCAAGGCCGGCTTCGCGGTCTCGCGGCTCACCGTGGTCCGGCCGGCCGGCCGTGGCCCGCTGATCCTCACGGCCGACGGCGAACATCTCGGTGACACGGCGCTGATCGAGTTGTACGGCCCGCATCAGCGCAGCGGCGGGGCGCTGCGCCAGCTCTGGGGAAAGCTCAAGCTGCGCGACGCCGAAACCGCGCCCCTGGTGACCTCCATGCGCCGTGCCGTGGAGCACCGCGCGCTGATGGCGATCGCCATCGGTGACGCGGGCCTGGCCAACACGGCGACGGTCGCGGTCGCGCCGCTGGACCGGGGCTGGATGCTGTATTCGCACCGGCCCCCTCGCGGCACCCCCATCGACGAATGCGCGACGGCGACTCCCGTTGCCCGGCTGTGGGAATCGCTGCGCGTCCTCAACGACCACCAGATCGCCCACGGCGATCTGCGCAGCCACCACATCACCGTGGAGGACGACACCGTGATGTTCGGCGGTTTCGGCAGCGCCGAATACGGGGCCACCGACGCCCAACTGCAATCCGACATCGCGCAGCTGCTGGTGACGACGTCCGCGCTGTACGAGCCGAAGTCCGCGGTGCGCGCGGCGATCGAGGTGTTCGGCAAGGACACCATCCTTTCCGCGTCCCGCCGGCTCACTAAAGTCGCTGTGCCGCGGTTTATTCGGAGATCCATACCGGACGCCGGAACCGTCATCTCCGGCGCGCGGGCCGAGGTCAAGCGCCAAACCGGCGCCGATCAGATCAAGCCCCAGACCATCACCAGGTTCACCCGCAGCCAGATCGTGCAACTGGTGCTCTTCGGCGCGCTGGTCTATGTCGCGTACCCCTTCATCAGCACGGCGCCGACATTCTTCTCCCAGCTGCGGACCGCGAATTGGTGGTGGGCGCTGCTTGGCCTGCTGGTGTCGGCGCTGACGTACGTCGGGGCGGCCGCCGCGCTGTGGGCCTGCGCCGACGGCATGGTGAACTTCTGGACGCTGTCAATCGCGCAGGTGGCCAACACCTTTGCCGCAACCACCACCCCGGCGGGTGTCGGCGGGCTGGCGCTGAGCACGCGGTTCTTGCAGAAGAGCGGCCTGTCGGCGATGCGGGCCACCGCGGCGGTGGCCCTGCAGCAGTCGGTACAGGTGATCGCCCACCTCGCGCTGCTGGTGTTGTTCAGCGCCGCCGCCGGGGCGTCGATGAACCTGCGGCATTTCGTGCCGAGCGCGACGCTGCTGTACCTGATCGCCGGGATCGCGCTGGGCATAATCGGTGCGTTCCTGTTCGTGCCCACGCTGCGCAAGTGGCTGGCGACCGAGGTGCGCCCCAAGCTGAACGAGGTGGTGACCGATCTGGTCAAGCTAGCCCGGGAACCGAAGCGGTTGGCGCTGATCCTGCTGGGTTGTGCGGGCACCACCCTCGGCGCGGCGCTGGCGCTGTGGGCCAGCATCGAAGCCTTCGGCGGCGGAACGACTTTCGTCGCCGTCACGGTGGTCACCATGGTCGGCGGCACGCTGGCCTCCGCGGCCCCCACGCCCGGCGGTGTCGGGGCGGTCGAGGCGGCGTTGATCGGTGGGCTGGCCGCCTTCGGCGTGCCGGCGGCCGTCGGCGTGCCATCGGTCCTGCTGTACCGCATGCTGACCTGCTGGCTGCCCGTATTCGTCGGCTGGCCCGTGATGCGGTGGCTGACCGCCAACGAGATGGTCTGAGGGGGCCTAGCTTTCGGACTCGGCCTGCGCGACCACGAGAACCGTTGCGGTGCGCACGCTGTGGCCAACGGTGGTGGTCACCGACGCCAGGTAATAGTCCTCGGGCATCGACCGCGCGACCGTGATGGGAACGGTGACGCTGGCCGAGCCGTCGGCCCCGAACCGGCCCGATGTCGGCTGCACGCTGATCCCGACGTCCGAGGAGGTGCCCGCGACGGTGTAACCGTCGGCGGTGTCGGTCATGCGTTGCGCATCGAGGGTGACGGTGCCCGTGTGCCCCGGCGCGATCGTCACGACGGGTTGGGCGACGTTGACCGCCACTGCCGAGCTGCCCGCCCCATACGACGGCGGCGCGTCGGATTGCGCTGTGCCCCAGCGCTTATCGGGATAGGAGGCAAGCGAGTATGCCAGCGTGCCGCCGGTGCGGATGATCGACTCGGGCAGCGACGTGTGCTCGGTGGCCTGGCCGTCGACCTTCAGGCCGCTGATGTATTTGAGGTGGTGCGGTCCGGACGCGCCCGGGGCGACGATCCGCAGGGATTTGTTTGCCGGCAGCGCGATTTCGACACGGTCGAACAGCGGTGCGCCGACGGTGAGGATCGGCGTCCCCGGAGTGGCCGGGTACAGCCCCAGCGCCGCCCACACGTACCAGCTGGCCAGGGCCCCCAGGTCGTCGTTGCCCGGTTCACCGTCGGCGGTCGGGGCGAAGAGCCCGCGCACCCGGTCGACGGTGCGCTGAGTCTTCCACGGTTGACCGATGTAGTTATACAGCCACGGCACACCGAAACTCGGTTCGTTGCCGGCCCACAGGTAGGGCTGGTTGGGGCCGACGTTGAGCTTCTCGGTGAACCGGTCGAGCCGGTCGGCCACGGCCGCGCGGCCCCCGAGCGCGGTCACCAGTCCCGCCACGTTGTGTGGCACCGACCAGACATACTGTTCGGCGTTGCCCTCGTCGTACCCGACCTGGCCGAAGTTCTCCGGGGCCACCACGAACCCGGGACCGGGACGGAAGAACCCGGTCCAGCTGCGGGGCAAGACGTATCGCGTGGTGGGATTGAACAGGTTCTGCCAATACTGCGCCCGGTTCGCGAATTCGGTGGCGGTCGCGGCGTCACCCAGCGAGTCGGCGAATCGGGAAATGGTGAAGTCGTCGACCGACCACTCGAGGGTGATCGACGCGTCGGCGATCCAGCCGTTGCGGCCGAACTCCAAGGTGAACGGCGCATAGCCGAGCCGCAGGTAGGTGCCGATGCCACGGCGCTCGATGTAGCCGGCCAGGCCTACGCCGCCTCTCGTCGCCCCGTCCACCATGTAGCGCAGCGCCGTTTTGACGTCAAAGTCTTTGGCCCCGAACGCGTTCAGGTTCACGATCAGCGGGGTCACGCTGTCCCCGCTCATCTCGCCGGTCGCGGCGTTGGCGAACGCCCAGCGCGGCAGGGCGCCGCTCTGCTCGGCGTCGTTCACCAGCGATTGGGCCATGTCGCTGGCCCGCTCCGGAAACAGCAACGCCTGCAGCGCCGCCAGGCAGCGGTAGGTGTCCCAATCGGAGAAGTTGGCGTACTGCGTGTGGCCCGCGGCGACCGTGTGGATGGCGCCGTCGAACCCGACGTAGCGCCCGTCGGCGTCGTTGAACATGTTGGGGTGCAACAACGATCGATACAGCGAGGTGTAGAAGGTGGTCAGATCGTCGGCGTTGCGGCCGGCCACCGACACGCGGGACAGCACGGCGTTCCATTCGCGGGACGCGGCGCCGCGAACGTCGTCGAAGCCCGCCGCACCCTCGGCCGCCAGGTTCGCCCGGGCCCCCTCGATGCCGACGTAGGAGATCGCGGTGCGCACCTCGAGCGTCGAGCCGGCCGGGAATTCGACGTAGCCGCCGCTGTACGGCGCGTTGGCGCTGCGGGCGCCGGGATAGACGGCAGCGCCATCCCAGGATCCGTATGCGGTGAAGGGCCGGTTGAACTTCATCGCGAAATACACCGTGTAGGCGTTCGGTTTGTCGCAGAATCCCCCGCTGGTGGCCCACCCGGTGATCGTGGTGTTGTCCTCCCCGATCTGGATGGTCGCGCGCGAGTTGCCCGCCAGCGACGAGCCGGAGCGCACCTGGAGCACCGCGGGCCGGCCGTTGCGCGGATAGCTGAACCGGCCGACGCCCGTGTGCGCGGTGGCGGTGAGTTCCGCTTTGACCCCGGTCCCGGGGAACCGCACCGTGTAATAGCCGGGCACACCCTGCTCGCTGTCGTCATGGGCGATGCTTTCGGCGGTGTTCCAGGGTTGGGCGCTGACACCGCCGGTGACCGGCAGCATCGAGATGTCGCCGAACGCAGCGCATCCCACCGAGGCGTGGGTCATGCTGAACCCGCTCGCGCGCGGGTTGTCGTAGTTGTAGCCGGCGTAGTTGCCGACGGTGTCCGGCGAGTACTGCACCATCCCGAAGGGGACGGTGGCGCCCGGGAAATTGTTGATCTCCCCCACGGTCTCGCCGCCCGTCCCGGTGCCGATGAGCGTCGCAACGTGGTCGACCGGATTCGCCACGAACAGCGGCGGGCCGTCGTACCCCCTGGGTGGGGCCGCGGCGATGAAGACCATGAACACAGCCGACGCCGCGATGACCGCAATGAGGGCCCGCCGCGACCGCATACCTGTCTAATACTCCGAACCGGACCGGAAAATGCCGTATTCGTGTGGCGTTTCGGCCGGCGAATTGGATAACTATTGGCGCCGCGTGGCGGCGCCACGAGAAAGTCCAAAAGATACCGGCAAAGCGACTGTGTTTTTCCGTTAGTGTCATGCCCAGCACGGCTGGCGCTGGTACCGGCCCAATTCTTGGGAGATCGGATCGATGAAACATTTGCCACTAGCAACCATTTCCGTGGCGCTGGCTTTGGCGCTCGTCGGTTGCGGCCAGGACCACAAATCCGGCGATAAAACGTCGACGTCCACGTCGACGACGACGTCGTCGGCCACCTCCACGTCGTCGCAAAGCGGCGCGGCGCCGGCGGCGAAGGCCAAGTACACCATCGCCGACTACGTCAAGGACAACAACATCGCCGAGACGCCCGTGCACCACGGCGATCCCGGCCCGAACGTCGACCTCCCGGTGCCCGCCGGCTGGCAACTCAACCAGAATTCCGGCACCTCCTATGGCGGCATCGTGCAGAGCCAGCCCGCCAATCCCGCCGACCCGCCCACGGTTTCGGCGCTGTTCTCCAAGCTGAGCGGCAATGTCGATCCGGCGAAGCTCATCCAATACGCCCCGGGCGAGGTGCAGAACCTGCCCGGATACCACGGCGGCGGCAACGGCTCCGCGTCCACGCTCGGCGGTTTCCAGGCCTGGCAGGTGGGCGGCACCTACCAGCGGGGCGGCCAGACCCGGGTCATCGCGCAGAAAACGGTCGTGATCCCCAGTCAGGGCGCGGTCTATGTGCTGCAGCTCAACGCCGACGGGCTGGAAAGCGATCAGGGCCCGCTGATGGACGCCACCAGCATCATCGACGACCAGACCACCATCACCGGCTGAAACGGGCGCCGCGGGGCCGGGTTGGCCCTACGGTGAACGCATGACAGAGCAGTCATATGCGGTGGATGCCGGGCACCCGCCGTCGGCGCTGATGCGTCTGGTCAATCCGATGATGGGGTTCTTGCTGCGCAGTCCGCTGGCCAGCCTGGTCCGCAACCAGTTCATGGTGCTGAGCTTCACCGGACGCAAGACGGGACGCGCCTATTCAATCCCGTTGAGCGCCCATGTGATTGACGGTGAGCTTTACGCGCTGACCGGCAACCCGTGGAAACAGAACTTCCGCGACGGTGGACCCGTCCAGGTCGTGTACGCCGGCAAGATGACGGCGATGCGCGGCGAGCTCATCCGAGACCGGGCCGTCGTGTCCGACCTGTTGGTGCGCTGCGCCGAGTCCTACGGCGTCCAGCGCGCACAACGCATGATCGGATTGAAGTTCCGCGACCAGCGCATACCGAGCCGGGACGAGTTCGCCGAGGCGGTCGACCGGCTGCATCTGGGTGCGGTTCGGCTGAGTCCGGCGCCATAGCACCGCACCCGCTCAGATGGTGTCGCCGCCCTCGGGCTCATGCAGGTGCGCGCCTCGCAGGCGCTGGTCGAATCGCGAGCGCGCGGTGATGACCTCTTTGCCCAGCGCCGAGAAGTCCTCGGCGATCCGTTGGGCGAGCAGTCCGAGCTTCGTGTTTCCCGACTGGGACAGCGTTTTGAGCATGTTGAACGCGGCGTCTTCGTCGATGCCGTAGACCAGCATCAGCATGCCCTTGGTCCGCTCGATCACACCGCGGCGCCCGACGATTTCGGCGACCTTCGCGCTGATGGATTCCTCGCGGCCGCGGGCGGGTGTCGGCGTGATTTCGATATAGAAGCCGTGCGTTCCGACGACGGTGCCGTCGTCATCGCAGAATGGGTCGCCCGCCACCAGGACGTGGTGGATCATGCCGGCGGTGTCCACGATGCGATGCCGCGTGCTGAATGCCTGACGGCGCCTGATCATCGCGTTGATGCAGTCGGTCACCTGGGGACGGTCGGCCGGATGCTTGTGCGACAGCACCAGTTCCGTGGTGGGTGTCACGGTGCCGGGTTGGTACCCGTGCATGCGCTGGACCTGGTCGGACCACTCCCAGCGGTGGCCTTCGAAGTAGAAGCGGAACCAGCCCGCGCATTGCGGGGTCGCACCGGCCAGGCCGCGCTCGATCGCGGCGGCGTGGCTGTCTAGTTTCCAAGCCATGGCTGGCGTTTCGCGTGGTGGGCGCCAAAATTCGGTAGCGATCGCTGCTGGATCGCTACCGCCCGGGCGGGAAAACCGGTACTGGACATGCAGGAGTGGGATACCCACATGGCGGTTAGGTTACATTTTCTGACCAGTGGTCATGCCCGGAATGTAAAAATTGCCGGGCGAGTAAGTTTGGCGTTCAGATCCGCCGCCGCAGTCGTTCGACGAGGTCGACCAGCTTCGCGTGGTGCGACCCGGGCCAGTAGATCCGGCCGCATTGCGCGCACCGACTGAAGTCGTCGTAGTGCGCCCATCGCCTCCAACACGTCTTTGACGCTCTGGTGGGGTTTGAAGGGGCGGCGCACGGTGTGCCCGCGCAACGGCGCCGCGACAAAGTCGTTGAGTTCGGCGTATGCCCGAACTTCGACGTAGCCGGTCGGCTCGCTCACGCAGGTCCCGCGCCCGCGGCCGCGCGGGTTCGGGTGACGACGGGCCGCTCGAATCCGGCGTCGACCGCGGCCCGCTGCACCGCCGCGCCGACCGCATCCGCACGGTCCACTGGCACCAGCGCGATCACACAGCCGCCGAAGCCGCCGCCGGTCATCCGCGCCCCCAGCGCGCCCGCGCGCACCGCGGTGTCGGCGATCAGGTCGATGCGCTCGGTGGTGATCCCGAAGTCGTCGCGCATGGAGGCGTGCGAGGCGGTGAAGATCCGCCCCGCCGCGGGGTAGTCCGAATTGCGCAGCGCCGCAACGCAATCGATCACCCTCTGGTTTTCGGTGAGCACGTGGCGGGCGCGGCGGGCGTCGACCGGGTCGCGCACCGCCGTCAGGTCGGCGGGCCCACGATCGGCGACCTCGCGCAGCGACGACGCCGACAGGTCGGCCGAAGCCCGCTCGCACGACGCGCGCCGCGCCGCGTAGTCGCCGCCGGCGTGGCTGTGACGTTCCCGGGAATCGATCAGCAACAACGCAACACCCGCGGCGGCCGGGTCGAAAACGACGGGCGTGATCGCGAGGTCGGCGAAGTCGATCAGCACCGCGGTGGCCTCGCGGCCGAACAGGGTGGCAAGCTGGTCGAGCAAACCCGTTGGCGCGCCGACGTATTCGTTTTCGGCGCGCTGGGCCAGCCGCGCCTGATCCTTGGCGTCGATGCGAACATCCGCGGCCGACGCGATCGCACCCAGCGCCGCGCATTCCAGCGCCGCCGACGACGACAGGCCGGAGCCCATCTGCACGTCGCTGGTGATCGACATGGTGCCGCCGGGCACCGGGTGGCCGCCCTGGCGCAGCGCCCAGATCACCCCGGCCACGTAGGCCGCCCAACCGGCCACCTCGCCGGGAACGGTGCCGATCCGAACGCGCACCGGAGCATCGGCGCGGTCGCTGACAACGGTGATCCCGTCGTCGTCGGCGGGCGCGAACGTCGCCACGGTGCGCTGCGGTAGCGCGATGGGCAACGCGAAACCCAGGTTGTAGTCGGTGTGTTCGCCGATCAGGTTGATCCGCCCCGGGGCGGCGTAGCGGATCGGCGCGGTCATTGCGCGAGGTCCCGCAACAGCCCGGCCACGCCTTCCGGCGTGACGTCACCGATGAAGGCGTCCATCGCCGATTCGGAGGCCGCCAGGTACTTGAGCTTGGTGGCGCTGCGCCGGATGGACATCAGCTCGACGTGGAAATAGCCCTCGGCCTGGGCCGCGGTGTCGGCGTATTGGTGCAGCGCCGAAATGTAGGGTAGCGGCGCGGAATACAGCCGGTCGAAACGCTTGAGCACGTCGAGGTACACCTCGACGAACGCGTCGGATTCGTGCTCGCCGAGTTCGGTCAGGTTGCGCACGAACCGGTTCGGGTAGATGTGCACCTCCACCGGCCAGCGCGCCGCGAACGGCACGAACGCGGTGAACAGCTCGTTGCCCGCGACGACGCGGCTGCCGTCGGCGACCTCACGGGCCAGCAGGTCACCGAACAGGTTGCCGCCGTGCCGCTTTCGATACGCACGCGCCTGCTCCAGCATGGCGGCGGTGCGCGGCGTCAGATAGGGGTAGCCGTAGATCTGACCGTGCGGGTGGGTCAACGTCACCCCGATCTCCTCGCCGCGGTTCTCGAAGCAGAACACCTGCTCGATGCCCGGCCTGGCCATCAGGTCGGCGGTGCGATGCCGCCACGCCTCGACGACCAGCCGCGCGTGCGCCGGCTCGAGCTGGGCGACGGATCCGGTGTGATCGGCGGAAAAACAGATCACTTCGCAGCGGCCGTGCCCGGGCGCGGCCGCAAACCCGTCATCGCCGGGCACGGGCGGTGAGGCCGGCGACGACGGCAGCGCTCCGGACAGGCTGGGGAATCGGTTCTCGAAGACGACGACGTCGTAGTCGGGTGCGGGCACCTCACTGGTCAGCCCGGTCGGGCCCGGGCACAACGGGCACGCCTGTCGCGGCGGCTTGTAGGTGCGGTCCTGGCGCAACGCCGCGATGATCACCCACTGCCCGGTGGTCCGGTCGAACCGCAACTGCGACTGCTCAGGGGCGCGCGCCGGCAGCGGCCTGCGGTCTTCGACCGGCGCCGGCCGGTGCCCCGGCAACGCGAAGAACAGCAGCTCACGACCGTCGGCCAGCTTCGCGCGCGTCGGCTCGGTCACGATGTCGAAGACTACTTTGGTCGCCGCGGCGCGGTTCGGGTAACCATGGGGGGTAAGCGCACGAGAGGGGTCAGCGGAATAACTGTTCTGTACGAACGCGCCCGCAATTGGGTGATCGGCTCCGACCCTGGCCTGCTTCGGTTACGCATGGCGACTCGGACGACGGCCGCGCTCGGCCTGTCGTTGCTGGCGCTCTTCATTCTGACCAGGGCGACGGGACAACCCCTGACCGTCGCCCTGCTGGGCGTCGTCATCACCATGGTCGCGTCGCGCTCCGTCAACGAACCCGACCCGCGCCAGCAGCGAATCACCATGGCGCTGTTGCCCTTGCCGGCCGCGGTGTCCATCACCGCCGCCGCGGTGCTGGCACCGCACGTGGTGGCCAGTGACGTCGTCTTCGTGATCGTGGTCTTCACCGCGGCATACATCCGGCGCTTCGGGGCGCGGGGCAGGGCGCTGGGCATGGTCGCGTTCATGTCCTACTTCTTCACGCTGTATCTGCGGGCGCGCCTCGCCGAGCTGCCCTGGATGATCGGGGCGGTCGCGGTGGGCACGGTGTGCACGTTCGTGATGAGCGCCTATGTGATGCCCGATCGACCCGAGCGGGTGCTGCGCGACACCGTGCGGGCCCTGCGCGCCCGGATGGCGATCGTCATCGACACCACGGCCGAAGCGGTGCGGACCGGCCGCCTCGACGAACGGCGGCGCCGCCGCATGCGGGCCCGCACCATCCGGCTCAACGAGACCGCCCTGTTGGTGCAGAGCCAGATCGAGGACAAGGCCGACCCCGCCACGCTGTGGCCCGGCGTCACCGCCGAGCAACTGGCCCCCTGGCTGCTCGATGCCGAGCTGGCCATCGAGTGGGTCGCCACCGCCGGTCGGCGGGCCGCCGTGCTTGTCTGCGAGGCCCCGGACTCGATCCCCGCCCCCACCCGGGCCGCGCTGGTCGACGCGCTGGCCCAACTGGCGCGAGCGATCCGGCTTCCCGAACCCGACGGGTTGCGCCGCGCCGCCGACCAGGCGCAGCGGCTGCTGGACGAGCAGTGCGACCCCGCCTCGGACCCGGACGACGCGGGCAACACGGCCGTGCGGCGCCTGGCCCTGGCGATAATCAACGCCGCCACAGCGACTTCCGACGTGCGGGCGATCGTCGACCGCGCGACCACCGGGCGCCCCCTCGATGACGCCGACGCCTCCCCCGCGGCGGAGAGCGACGCCGCCGATGACGCCGGCGAGGAAGAACAGCCCACCGGGCTGCCGCCGACCACCCGGCAAGCCATCCAGGTCTGTATCGCCGCGTCGCTGGCCATCGTCGTCGGCGAGCTGGTGTCGCCCGCGCGCTGGTATTGGGCGGTGATCGCCGCGTTCGTCATCTTCGCCGGCACCAACTCCTGGGGCGAAACCTTGACCAAGGGCTGGCAACGCCTGATCGGGACGCTGCTCGGCGTGCCCTGCGGCGTGCTGGTGGCCACGTTGCTGACCGGGCACAAGACCGCCGCGCTGGCCGGCATCTTCGTGTGCTTGTTCTGCGCCTTCTACTTCATGACGGTCACGTACAGCTTGATGACGTTCTGGATCACCACGATGCTCGCGCTGCTGTACGGCCTGCTCGGTCAATTCTCGTTCGGCGTGCTGATGCTGCGCATCGAAGAAACCGCGATCGGTGCCGTCATCGGGGCGACCGTGGCCGTCGTGGTGCTGCCGACCAACACCAGAACGGCGATACGGGTCGACACCCGGGCCTTCTTGACGAGCCTAGCGGCCCTGATCGAGGTCTCGGCCGCGACGATGTTCGGCGAGGCGGGAAGCGCCGGCCCTTCGGAGCAGGCGCGTCAGGTCGGCCGGGACCTGCAGCAGTTCCGGGTGACCGCCAAGCCGTTGCTGGCCGGCGTCGCCGGGCTGGCCGGCCGGCGCAGCATCCGCCGCGCGCTGCGGATCTTCACCGCCTGCGACCGCTACGGCCGAAGCCTGGCGCGCAGCGCCGAGCAGTATCAGGGTCCGCTCGGGTCACCCGCGCTCGCCTCGGAACTGGCGCAACTCTTTTCGGCGGCCGCCGACCAGACGCGGCGCAACATCGAAGCGTTGCAGGAAGCCATCGACGGGGGCCACGCCCCGACGCTGGTCTCGGCCGCCGACGAACTCGACGCCGCCGAGACGGTGGCCCGGCAACAGGACGGCGACGGCCGCACCGCCATGGACCCCGACACCCGGCGATTCCTCACCGCCGTGCACGCCCTCCGCCAGATCGAGCGCGCCATTATCACCGCAGCCACCAATCTCGGTGGGCGCGAAAGCGTCAAGACCGCCAGCCCCGCGTCACGCTGATCCGGG
This sequence comes from Mycobacterium sp. NGS33, assembly GCF_059812885.1. Classification (NCBI taxonomy): domain Bacteria; kingdom Bacillati; phylum Actinomycetota; class Actinomycetes; order Mycobacteriales; family Mycobacteriaceae; genus Mycobacterium; species Mycobacterium sp. NGS33. The sequence continues at coordinate 426,158 of NZ_JCALDN010000001.1, forward strand.
ACGGGCGGCTAGCTCGGCTGGAAAGGCTGCTCCGTTTCGCTATCCCGGCGCTCCCCGGTGGCGATGAAGTCCTCGATCAGCTCAACCACCCGATTGGGCGCCTCCACCTGCGCGAAGTGGCCGACATCGGGCAACACCTCGAGCCTGGCGTCCGCGCGCGCCTCGTGCGCGGCGTACGCGTGGGCGACGGGAATGATGCCGTCGCGCTCGCCCCAGATCGCCATCACCGGCAACTCCTCGCGCAGCCGCAACCGGTTGAGCGCGCTGACGGCCTGTCCCCGGTAATCGACGACCGATCGCAGCGTCTTCAGGAACGACTGGCGTGTCTCGCCATCCGACAGCGACGAGTAGGCGCTCCACAGCTCGGCGCCGCGCGGCGACTGGATGCCGGCGCTGCGGAGCCAGGACCGCAGCGTGTTGCCGACGGACAGGACGGGTGGCGGCGCGATGATCGGCAAGACCAGCTCCGCGCCGGGTGCCGAGAGCAGCCGCAGCACCCATCCGACGTCCGGGCCCAGCCCGCCGCTGCTGATCAGGATCAACCGTTTGGCGTAGTCGGGATGCTGATACACGAACTGCATTGCCACCCCACCGCCGAGCGAGTGACCGACGATGGTCGCCTGGCTGACGCCGAGCTCGTCGAGGAAGTCACGCAGCCAGACCGCGAATGCGCCCAGCGAATAGTCCGTGCGGGGCTTCGCCGACTCGCCGTGGCCGAGCAGGTCCGGGGCGATGACCCGGAACTTCTTCGACAGCGGCGGTATCACCGACCGCCAGGTTTCCGCGCTGCCCGCCATGCCGTGGATGAGCAGCAGCGCCTCGCCCTCCCCCTCGTCGCGGTACGCGATGCGATCGCCGTGTAGTTCGAGAACCTTCACCTCAGTCATGTGGGTCTGGGTACCCGCTTTGGCCCTGCTCGGCAATGATCGAGGGCATGACCGAACCGGTTGCGACCCGCGTCGCCGTCTACCTCGACTTCGACAACGTCGTGATCTCCCGATATGACCAGATTCACGGGCGGAATTCGTTCCAGCGGGACAAGGCCAAGGGCCTCGAGCAGCAGCCCGAGCGGCTGGACCGGGCGACGGTCGACGTCGGCGCGATCCTCGACTTCGCGTCGTCCTTCGGCACCCTGGTGCTCACGCGGGCCTACGCGGACTGGTCGGCCGATATCAACGCCGGGTATCGCGGACAGTTGGTGGGCCGCGCCGTCGACCTGGTGCAGTTGTTCCCGGCGGCGGCGTACGGCAAGAACGGCGCGGACATCCGCTTGGCGGTCGACGCCGTCGAGGACATGTTCCGGCTGCCCGACCTGACCCACGTGGTGATCGTGGCCGGGGACTCCGACTACATCCCGTTGGCCCAGCGCTGCAAGAGGCTCGGCCGGTACGTGGTGGGCATCGGGGTGGCCGGCGCGTCGAGCCGGGCCCTGGCGGCGGCCTGCGACGAGTTCGTCATCTACGACGCGCTGCCCGGTGTGCCGGTGCCCGCGCCCGCCGACGCGGAGGCGGCCAAGCCGAAGAAAGCGGCCGGCCGCGGCAAGGCGGCCAGACGCGAGGAGCCCGACGAGCCCGAGGAGCAGCCCGATCCGCAGGCCGCCGCCACCGCGCTGCTCACGCGGGCCCTGCGGATCGGCTTGGAGAAGGACGACGTCGACTGGCTGCACAACTCCGCGGTGAAGGCCCAGATGAAGCGGATGGACCCGTCGTTCAGCGAAAGGTCCCTGGGATTCCGCTCGTTCAGTGACTTCCTGCGTTCCCGGTCCGACCTCGTCGAGCTGGACGAGACCTCGACGACGCGGATGGTGCGGCTGCGCGCGCACGACTGAGCGCTCCGCCGCCATGCATTTTGCCTCTGATGTATGGCGCTGGAGCCGGATAGCCCGCGATATCGTTGACACCCCCGCGCGGTGGCCATACATTAGCGTCACACTCGTCCGCAACGTGCTGCGGAACCAAGGAGACCGTCATGACCGTCGGTGCCGCTCCCCCAAGCGTTTTCGACGCCGACGTGCCGACGCTCTGCTACGACCCCGAAGAAACGCCCGCGCAGGTCTACCCGCGGCTGCGGGAGGCGCAGCGGCAAGCCCCCGTCGCGCTGGGACCGCACGGGCCCGAGGTGCTCTCCTATCACCTGGTCCGTTCCGTCCTTCGGGATTCCCGGTTCCAGATTCCGCCCGGCATCAACCTGCTCGCCCAGGGCATCGCGTCGGGCCCGTTGTGGGACAAGGTGGCCAACAGCCTGCTGTGCCTGGAGGGCGACGCGCACCGTCGGCTGCGCAGCCTGTGCTCCAAGGCCTTCACCCCGCGAACGGTCGCGCGCCTGCACGACACCATGGTCGGGGTGCTCGACGAGCTGGTCGATCGGGTGGCGGACGCGGGCCGCTGTGACGTCGTCACCGACATCGCACGCCCCTACCCCGTTCCGATCATCTGCGCGCTGCTGGGCGCGCCCCGCGAGGATTGGCAACAGTTTTCGTTGTGGGCCGACGACGTGTTCAAGGCCTTCAGCTTCACCGTCGATCTGCGCGAGGTCGAGCCGGTCGTGATGCGCGCCTGGCGCCAGCTCGCCGACTACGTCGACGAGATGGTCGCCCGGCGGCGACACAGCTTGACCGATGACCTGCTTTCCGACCTGATTCGCGCCGAGGACGAGGGCGAGCGCCTGGACGCCGCCGAGCTGCGCATGCTGGCGGGCGGCCTGCTGCTGGCGGGGACGGACACCACCCGCAACCAGGTGGCCGCCTCCGTGCAGGTGCTGTGCGAACACCCCGAGCAGTGGGAGCTGCTGCGGCAGCGCCCGGAGCTGGCGATGCGTGCCGTCGAGGAGACCATGCGGCACTCGCCGATCGCCTGCGGCACCCTGCGCCTGGTGGTCGAGGACGCCGAGCTCGACGGCTATTCGTTCCCCGCCGGCACGGCGGTGTTGGTGAATACCTTTGCGGCCAACCGTGATCCGGTGGTGTACGACGATCCCGACCGGGTCGACATCACCCGCGAGGCCCCGCCGCCCATCCTGACCTTCGGCGGCGGCGTGCACTACTGCCTGGGCGCGAACCTGGCCAGGCGGGAGATCGCCGAAGCGCTGAACGTCCTGACGAACCGGCTGCGCAACCCGCGTGCCGCGGGACCGGCGCCATGGAAGCCGATGGTGAGCCTGAGCGGGCCGACGAGCCTGCCCATCGAGTTCGACCGATAGCCGTCCGGGCCCTATCGCCGGGCGCCCGCTGTGACCAAGCCCGCCCCGCGCACAAGTCGCGGTCGCCTCGGGGCGGCCTTACGCTGCTTGGTTACACGAACGTAATGGGGGTTTTCGATGCGTGCAGCCTGGGGGCGCGCGGCGCGGCGTCGCCGGGCGCGTCGCGGGGGCGCCGCGATCGCGTCGGCCGCGTGCCTGGCCTTGGCCTCCTGTTCGGAAACCGCGGCGCCGCCCCCGCTCACCGCCACCACCTCGACGTCCGTCTCGAAAACCAGCACCCGCGCGGCGGCCCCGCCCGCCCCGATCACCGGGCCGCTGGAAAAGGATTGGAAAAGCTACGGCGGAACGGCCTATTTCGGCTGCCCGGAGAAATTCTCGGCCGCCACATCGGCGCTCGAGGACATCCGGCCGAAGATCTTCGACCCGAAGACCGGGCAATACGTCGCGCCCGCGATCCCCACGCTCCCGGCCGGGGAACACCTCACCGGGGCCATGTGCGCGCTGACCGGCGCCGCCGACGCCATGAACGTCGTCTACCTCGTCGCGACCACCGGGCCGGCGCAGCCGCCCGCGCCCGAAGCCACCAAAATCACCGCGTACGTCTACGACTCCACATCGGGCCGGCAGGTCGCCACCAAGGAACTGCAGCCGCCCGCCCCCGACCTGAAACCCACCGCGCCCAAGGACTGGGGACTGGCCTCGACCTCCTCGGGCGTGGCCTGGCTGAACGCCTTCACCGACGGTCACGGCGCCGCGTCGCCGCCCCGCACCGTCGTGCTGTCCGGCGGCGACCTGTCCACGCTGTGGAGCGATCCGCAGCCCGGCCGGGTCTGGCAGGACGTGCTCGCCTTTGCGCGCAACACCGAACCCGGCAAGCCGTCTGGCGCCGAGCTGCGCCGGCCGAGCGGAGAAGCGATCTTTCAGGACAACGACGTCCAGTCCGTCGACACCGAATTGACCGACGGCCCAAACAAACTGGTGAAGCTCACGCACTGGGATGGGTCCAACCCCCCGGGGCTCTCCACGATGTTCTATGACCTCAACTCCAAGTCCATCATCAAGATCGGCGATTCCGACCGGATTTCCGGCGGTGGGCTGACCGCCGCGCTGTCCGACGGGAAGCTGTTCGTCGACGGCCACGGTTCGGACACCTCTCAATTCGGCTTCGGCGTCTGGAACCTACGCAGCCAGCAGTGGGACTTCCAGAAGAGCCGAGACGACGCCAAGAAGCTGTCGATCGCCAAACTGGCGTTCTTCGAAGACCACCTCTACCTCACCGGGGCCGACGGGACCCACTCCGTAATCGCCTTGCCCGCCACCGATCCCGTCGCACCCAACTGGACGCTGCGGCCGTTCGAGCGGATCTCGGGATGGACGCTGGTGTGCCGCGGCGAGACGGCGGCGGGCGCCAATGGCGAGTGCAAGGAGATCGTCATGGTGCAAGACCAGGACGGCCACTACCCCGGGCCCTGGTTCTGACGTTCGGTCGCGCTTAGAACAAGCCGAGGGCCTGCGGCACCATGTACAGGCCGAAGCCGATGGTCACGAAACCTAACCGCGGGCGCTTCCCCGAGAGCGCCATTGGCCAAAAATGCACAACCATTCTCGAAAATGCGATAGGCCTTCTCGGATTGCGAGAGTACGTTATCGAACTATGCAAACGGTGCGTAGCTTCTGCCGCGTCTGCACCTCGGTCTGCGGCATCCTCGTCGACGTCGACGGCGACGAAGTGGTCCGCGTCCGCGGCGATCAGGACCATCCCTTCTCGCACGGCTATACCTGCCCGAAGGGTCGCGCCCTGCCACAGCTGCATCACCACCCGGATCGGCTGGAGCGTCCGCGGATGCGGGTGGCCGGGCGCCTGCAGGACGCCTCCTGGGACGCCTGTTTGGACGACCTGGGCACCCGGTTGAAGGAGATCATCGACCGGCACGGACCGGCGTCGGTCGCGTTCTACTTCTCCACCATGGAAAGCGCCGGCTTCCGGATGGCCGAGGCCCTGCATGCCGCTATCGGCACACCGGCCAAGTTCAGCCCGCTGACCATCGACGGCACCGCCAAACCCCTGGTCTCGGATCTGGTCGGCGGATTCATGGGGCTGTCCGGCCGAACCGACCTGGACAACGTCGACTTCCTCTTGCTCGTCGGCGTCAATCCCGTTGTGTCGCATGGCCATGCGATCTCGATGCCCAATCCGACCGGCACGGTGCGCGACATCGCCCGGCGCGGTCAGGTGTGGGTGATCGACCCACGCCGCACCGAGACCGCGCGGCTGGCCACCGCGCATCTGGCAGCGCGGCCCAGCACCGACCACGCGGTGCTCGCCTACCTGGTTCGCGAAATCCTGCGCGACGGAGTGAAGTCCGATGTGCCGGTGCAGGGAATCGACGCGCTGTCCGCCGCGGTGCAGCCGTTCACGCTCGAGCACACCGCACGGCTCGCCGACGTCGCCGAGGCCGATCTGGCCCGGCTGTGCGAGGCGGTGCGCGCCGCCAAGTGCGTCGCGGTGGAAACCGGCACCGGGGTCACGATGACGGCCGAGCGCGCCAACGTCACACAGTGGCTCGCGTGGGTGCTGATGATCCTCACCGGTGCGATGAACCGGCCCGGCGGAACCTGGTTTCATCCCGGATTCGCTTACCAGCTAGAAACTTTCGGCGAATTCCTGCCCGTCACGCCGATCGAGGGCGCCTTCGGTCCCGGCCCGCGCAGCCGCCCCGAAGCGCAGGCCTTCATCAACGAGTGGCCGTGCGCCGTGCTGCCCGACGAGATCGCCGCCGGCAACATCCGCGCCCTGATCAACGTCGGCGGCAGCCTCGTCACCTCGTTCCCTGAGACCGGCAAGCTGATTCCGGCGCTGCAAAACCTCGAGGTGTTCGCCACCACCGAGATCATCAACAACGAGACCACCGAGCTGGCCACCCACGTCCTGCCCACCAAGGACCCGCTGGAGCGGCCCGACATCACCATCCACGACATCCTCAGTTCGCATGTGTCGGTGCAATACAGCCCGGCCGTCGTGGCCCCGGTCGGCGAACGGCGCTCGATGTGGTGGGTGTTCGCCGAACTCGGCCGCCGGCTCGGCTACGACCTCGGCACCCTCGGGGACCCCGACACCAGCACCGACGACGACGTGCTGTCCGTCCTGTTGGCCGGTGCCCGAACGGGTTTCGACGAGGTGGCGGCCGTGGGTTGGGCCGAGGCCCCGCGCGAGCTCCCGGCGGCCTGGGTCGACGAACATGTTGAGCGGATGGGGGGCTGGCGGCTGGCGCCGCCGCTGCTGGTCGACCAGCTCACGGCGCTGGAACCACCCGCACCGCTGGTGATGGTGCCGCGCCGGCAGCGTCGAAAGCTCAACGGACAGCTGGACTTTCTCGGCGAGGCGCCCGAAATCCTCATCCACCCCGATGACGGCGCGGCGGCGGGGGTCATCAGTGGACAGAAGGTGACGGTGCGCAGCGCGAGCGGAGAACTGACCGGCATCGCGAAGGTCGACGACTCGATCCGGCGCGGAGCGGTGTCGATCCCGCACGGCCACCACGTCGCCAACGTCAACCGCCTGACCAACAAGGACGACATCGACGTGGTGACCGGCATGGTGCGCTACTCCGGCATTCCCGTGAGCCTGCACCCGGCCTAGAGCGTCAGATCGATTGCCAACCCGCGCTTGCCGTTCGGTGGGGAATCGGGTATCGCCAGGCCCCATGCTTTGGCGGCGAGTCGTACCGGGACCGTCATTACGCTCCGCACGGTCGGCATCCCGATGAAACGGGCGCGGCGCTGCCACTTTTCACGCATCTGGTCCGACGTGGGAATTTCGCCCCTATGGGGGTGCAGGATCGGTATCCTAAGCCCCGCAACTCTCTCACGTCGCTGGGAACGGGGTGGATGTGGAGAACCTGGTTCGGGCACTGGCGGCGTCGATGGATCCGGCGGCTTTGATCGCGCGCGTTGCCGAGCAGGCCTGCGTGTTTATGCCGAAGGCCAATGGGGCGGCCGTCACGCTGCTTCGCGCCTCCGATAACGCATACGTGACCATTTCTGGGCACGGCGTGCTCGCGACTGCAGAGGGTTTCGTGGTGCCCAACCAGAGCAGTTTTCAGGGGCTCGCGGCGCGGGAGAAACGCCCGAAACTGATACACGATGCCCGTACAGACCGACGACTGTCGCCACGCGTTCGTGCGATGAACAAGCAGTGGGGCACTCGGTCGTGGGCGGCGATTCCCCTGATGTACAACGGCGACGCCATCGGTTCATTGCTGCTGGCTGCGACCGCCCCCGGTGCGTTCACTGACGCAGATGTCGACGCGATGCTCGCCATCAGTAAATTTATCTCCGCGTTGATCTTCACCGAGTCACAACTCAAAACGCTGCTAAGCCATGTAATGACCGACAGCGACGACCGGGGTCAGCGCGCCCTCACGGAGCGATTCATCGCGTCGGTCATGTTGCCCGACGTAGTGGAGACCGAGGGGCTGCAGCATCGATTGGACGCACTTCTCACGCAACCGGACGCTCTGAGCGCGACCTTTCAACCCATCGTCCACCTGGCAAGCGGCATGACGTGTGCCTACGAAGGGTTGACACGCTTTCCCGCATCATCGGGGTTGACCCCCACGCAATGGTTCAGCGCCGCCCGGCGTATGGGACGAGGTCTGGACTTAGAACATGCCGCGTTGTGCACCGTCCTGAATGCTGCGCGCCGCATCCCCGACGAGTATCCAGTCACCGCCAACCTGAGCCCGAGCGCAGCGCTGGAGCCGGAGATACAAGACGTGCTGGCAGCCCAGGACCGGGAGTTGGCGGTGGAAATCACCGAGCACGAACCGTTTCCCGATGACCTCGGCCCGGGTCTGAGACGTCTGCGTAACAGCGGCATACGGGTGGCAATCGACGATGCGGGCGCCGGATATGCCAGCTTCACTCAACTGCTGCGGATACATCCAGACATCATCAAGATCGACGGGGAGCTGGTCGCCGGCATCGACGGCGATCCGGCCAAACGCGCGTTGGCGACTGCACTGAACTCGCTGGCATCCGAGCTGCATGCGAAATTGGTGGCCGAAGCCGTGGAGACACCCGGCCAGCTCCAGACGCTGATTCGCCTCGGCATCGAATACGGCCAAGGCTTTTACCTGGGGAAACCTCAGCCACTAGCGCGGCGCCGAAGCCGGGGCATACGCCAAAGATTGCGAAAACACCCGAACTGCAACGGCAATCAAATGTTGTGGACCCGGTCAAATAGTGCTCCACGGCATCGTTGATGGAGTTCAGGGCCGACGCCGGCGGACTTGATCGTTCGACGATGCTCGCCACGAAATGCGCTTTGTCCCATGGAACTTCCTCAGAGAACCGCGTCGGCCAGGCGGTCGATCTGGTCGAGCTCGGCGACACAGGGGTGGAAGATGAGTTCGTTGAAACCCAGGTCGCGGTAGGCGCGCACGGTCTCGGCCGCCTCGTCGGGCGAGCTGAGCATGTCGGCGACGTTGAGGGCGGCGTAATCAGGCTTGAAACCGTAGTAGCGCTGCAGGTGGGCACGACCCGCAGCGATGGTATCGGCATCACCGAATGTGAAGTTGACACTGGCCCGAAGCCGGGGACGCCCCACACGACCAGCCTCTGCCCATGCCATGCGCATCCGGTCGGCGAGCGCGGACTGGTTGGAGTAATCACGCAACGCTCCGGCGCTCCAGCCGTCACCGATCGCGGCCGCGCGGCGGATTGTCGCGTCCGCTCGTCCGCCGAACAGGATCGGAATCCGCACCGGCGCGGGCGTCAAAGGCCTGTCGCCCGTGACGATTTGGGCGTCACACGTCTCGCGCAGCACGGCCACGCTCTCGTCGAGGATGCGCCCGCGCCGCCGATAGTCGACGCCGACGGCGATGTAGTCGTCGGGTCGGCTGCCGATGCCGAGGCCGAGGGTGAGCCGCCCACCGGATGCGGCGGACAGGGTGGTGACTTGCTTGGCCAACAGCGTCGCGGGGTGTAGCGGAGCCAGCAGCACGTTGGTCGTCAAGCCGATGCCGGTGGTCGCGCCCGCGGCCACAGACATAGCGACGACCGAGTCGAGGCTTTCGTAGACCAGCCGGTCTATCGCGGCCAGTTCTGCGAAACCCCGCTGCTCGGCTCGACGCGCCCAATCGACGGTCAACGGCCCAGGCGCGTGGGCGATGTGGCCGGGCAGTCCGATTCCGATGCGCATGGTCAGCCTCATGAACCCCAGGCTCGCAGCGACGCCTCCAAACTTGCGATCGTTGCCGCAAGATTGGCGTGAAAGCCTCACCCGGACCGCGGTCGATGCATACTTTCTTCGTGCTCGACGATCTAGACGCACAGATTCTGCATGCCCTGCAGCTGGCCCCGCGGGTGTCGTTTCGCCGGATCGCCACCGTCCTCGGGGCCACCGAGCAAACGGTCGCGCGACGCTACCACCGGCTGCGCCGCGACGGCGTGCTGCGTGTTGTCGGGCTGGAGAACCGATGGATCGATGGCGAAGGGAGTTGGGTGTGCCGCATGCGCGCCGCGCCCGAGCGCATCCAGACGCTGGCCGACGCGCTGGTGCGCCGGCCGGACGTGTCGCATGCCAACGTGCTGGCGGGATGGACGGATCTCGTCTGCGTCATCCGCGCGCCGCTGGGTGACGCCCGTGCGGATCTGCTGAAGCTACTACCGCGAACAACCTCGGTCACCGACATCACCATCGACCTCCTGCTGCACTCCTTCGGGCAGCCTGCAAGTGCGCCGTGGACCGGCTACGGCCACCCGCTCAGCGACCGGCAAGCTGCGGAGATCCTGGCCGAGCGGACCGGCCCGGTGTCCCGGGCTCAACCGTGCCTGCCCACCGCCGAGGACCGTCCGATCTTCGAGGCGCTGGCCGAGGACGGCCGGACGTCACAACCGAAACTCGCCGCACGCGCCGGCTGGTCAGTGGCCCGCGTGGGGCGCCGAATCGCGGGACTGGAAGCCAGCGGCGCCCTGCTCTACGACGTCGACGTGTTGCCGGAACGACTCGGCCACCAGCTCAGCGCGATGCTGTGGCTGACGTTGGCGCCCCGCGACATCCAACGCGTCGGCGAGCGCATCGCGGCGCATCACCACATCGCCTTCGCCGGCGCCATCAGTGGCACCAAAAACCTTGTGGCAATTGCCATCTGCCGAGACATCGAGGATCTATACCGGTACCTCAGTGAGCAACTCGGACAGATCGAGGAAATTCTGAGCTACGAGGTCAGCATCCGCACTCAGCGCCTCAAGCAACACGGGTCGCTTGTGGCCCAAGGAAGGCTGATCAATCCGCGCCCCTCAGGCCCCGCGCGCTAGCCGCGGGTGCGGCGAGGGCCTGCTTAGAACGTCCAGCTGCCTTGCGGAGACAGGACGAATCCGTGTCGGCTGGGGGGATCGTCGGCTTCGCAGGCCGTCGTGGAAGGATCCACGCCGCAAGTGAATCCGGCATAGCTCACCTTGTTCTGGGGCGCTAACGGCGTGTACTTCTTCGGGTCGATTACCCCTGATGGCCCCCCGGCGGGGCCGAAATCGTATTGCTCCATGTGAGACAGATCCACGTCGGAGAACGTCGCCGCGGTCGTCTGCTTCGACTGGGTGATCAACCCGACGTGATTGTGCGCGGTGCCGGGTAGCGCGCCCCAGCAGTTCATCGTCTGCCTCGACGCCTTGAAATTGGTGTCCATCCGGCACCGGTAGCCGCCAGGGGCGGCGAATTGCACGCCGTCGATCCCGTAGGTTGCGTACGTTTCGTAGTCCTCGGCGTTGACGGCGTGATAGCCACTCAAATCCGGGAATTGCTGAGGATCTGCTGTCGCCGCCGGGGCGAGTGCCGTCGCGGCCGCCAGGAAAATCCCTGCGGACATCGCGGCGTTCATTGCCGCCGCCCCACACGTGACGGCTTCAACCATCTTCGCCGACAACGCTTTTCGTCCTGAAGGCGGCGAGCGCGGTGCAAGCCACCAGCACGGCGGTGGCCGCGGCCTCGGCAATCAGCGCGCCGGAGTTCAGCACCTGGCGGTCCGGCACCAGTGAAATGCCCATCTCGTTCTTGGCGTCGCCGCCCAATACCGCCGGATACACCAGACACACGGCGGCGGTGACGAACGCGACGACCGCGCATCCGCACCCGACGAACCCGAGCACCCGCACTCGCGCCGACGCGATGACCGCAACGGCGGCCGCTAACGAGGCGATCAACACGATCCATCCCGGCACGCTGTTCACCATGCCGGCGAGCAGGTGGCCATACGTTTCGCGGTCCTCGCCGATGTAGATGCCCAGCCCATTCCACCGAATGGGTAATCCCAGCCGGCTGACGTCGACCCAGGGCAGCAGTGTCAATGCGGCTGACGCGATGGCCGCCGCGACGGCCACCGCGGTGATCACCTTGGTACGCAGCATGTTTCCTTTCGATCGGCCGGGCGGGACGAAGTTCGCGCCGGCCACTCAGGGTAGGCGCTCTGCCTCGACACGGAAAGGGCGAGTTAACTGCGCGGAGGTCAGGGGTATCCCACGGGGCATGGGGTGGGTAACCGGGCACGCGGTCGCGATCTTCTCGGCTTTGCTTTCGGCGTTCTGGGCTGCGGTGGGAATCGTGGTGCGGCAGCGCGCGACCCAGCGCGTTCCGGGTGATGAGGCGATGTCCGCGGCGATGGCGACCACGCTGGCCCGCCAGCCGCTGTGGTGGGCGGGGACCTTTGCCGCGGTGGCCGGTTACGTGTTCCAGGCCGTGGCGCTGGCGCACGGATCGCTGCTGTTGGTCCAGCCGCTCCTGGTGTCGTCGCTGCTGTTCGCACTGCCGCTGAGCGCGGCCCTGTGCCACCAGCGCATCAGCGGCGTGCAGTGGGGCTGGGCGATGCTGCTGACGGCGGCACTGGCCGTTTTTCTGCTGGTGGGCGAGCCCCGAGAGGGGCACAGCCGTCCCCCGATACCGGCGTGGACGCTGGCCCTGGCGGTCACGGTCCCCGCGGTGATCGCCTGCGTCGTCGCGGCGCACCGCGCCGCGGGCCGGGTGCGAGCGTCGCTGCTGGGGGTCGCCGTGGCGATCCTGCTCGGCATGATCGCCGTGGTGACCAAGGTCTGCACCCACCGGTTCGCGATGGGCGGTTGGCATGCGCTGTTGACCGTCCCGGCCCCGTATGTGCTGGTCGGGCTCGCGGTGACGGTGACGGTGGTGCAGAACTCCGCGTTTCATGCCGGCGCACTGCAGGCGTCGGTGCCGATCATGTTGGTCGGTGAACCGGTGGTCGCCGTCGTGCTCGGGGTGGTGGTGCTCGGCGAGCACCTGGCGGTGGGCGGCGCGACGTCGCTCGTCCTCGTCCTCGCGGTGGTGGCGATGGCGGCGGCCACCGTCGCGCTGGGCCGCAGCCAGGCGGTCGAAAACGGCGACGCCGCGGGCGAGGAACCCGCCGCACCGCCGGAGCGCGACGAGGCCGGCCTGGTGGCGGTCGGGGCCGGCCCGCGGGGTGGGCGTTACGCCAACTGATCCTGTGGTACCGGTTCGGGCAGCGTGTTCGCCTTCGTGGTCATGTCCCGGCATTCGCCGTAGATGGTGATCGATCCCCCCGAGTTCTGGACCGGCGAGTAAGGATCGAATACCGCCGTGACGCCCTGCTTGCTCACCGCGGAGGCATGCGTGCGGAAGTCTCCCGGCCCGCCCCAGCCGTGTTGTTTCAAAGTAGCGATCATCTGCTGGATCTCGGCTCGGGACGCTTCCAGGGTCGGCGCGTGGTCGTAGGCGATGCCGACGACTCCCCGGAACGGCGCGACGGCCTGGTCATTACAGGAGTCGCGGCTGAAATGTGCCGAGACGCCTTTGAGTCCCAGCGTGGTGGCGATCTCGCGTGCCGCACTGACCACCTGGGCCCTGGATTGTTCAGGAGTCATCGGGTTGGGCACTCCTTCACTCAGATTCCTTACGCTGCTGCAGGATTGAAGCGCGAGGGTAAGCATCCCCGCTGCGACGAGGGCAAGCAGGGACCGCCAGGTGGCGCTGCTGATTCCCCTTGAGGTGTTCATGGCTGTTCTCAATGGTAGTGGCCTCCTGTCGGGCGTCGAAGCGCCTCCGGGTCGAATTCATCGGGGAGCCAGTAGCTGCCGCGGTGCTGTGCGGTCATGTTGTCGTGTTCGAGTGCGTCACCGTGACCGGAGGCGATGTCGGCGATGCTGAACAACGATTCGTTGCCGGGGGTGAAGTAGGAGCTGTGATCCTTCAGCGGGAAGGTCAGTCCCGGTGCCTCGGCCTTGAACCGCGTCGAACCCCAGCCTTCGACGGCCGGGTCGCTACCGAGGCCCACGGTGACTCCGGTTCCGGGCAGGTGCCCCTGGATGCCGCCGAAGTGGGTGATCGGGTCCGTGGACGCGGCGCCCACATAGACGTGTCCGCCTTCGGGGAGGTGGAAGAAACCGGCGTTGCGGGCCAGGTCCGTTCCCGGACAGCCCACGAGGACAATGTCATTGGCGTGCATCCCGGATCCCGCCGCGGCGTCGGCCACCGTCGTGGAGCCATAGGAATGACCCACGACGGTGACATGTGAGTTTCCCGGTTGGTGCGTGACGCCGAGCGCATTGACGTCCCCCGCCAGCAGGCCGCCCCCGTTTCTGGCGAGGGTCGTCTGCCCGATCTGGGGGTCGAGCGCGCTGTCGGGGGCGTGATAACCCATCCACACCAGAACCGAATTCGATTTGTTGGGATCGGCTCGTTGAGCCTCGTTGTAGATGTTTCGTCCATCCGTGTGACTCAGATAGCCGTCACGCACGCTGCTGCCCGTGCCCGGTACGAGCACGGTGGTGTTGTCGGCCTTGTCGGGGTTGCCGATGGCGATGGCTTCCCTGCCGCGACCGTCGAACGCCTCGGGATCGTAGGTCTGCAGGAACACCGGGTTCTTGCTGCCATCGGGGTTCGTACCGTTCGTGTTGAGGCCGTCCTGTGTCTTGAGTGCGTTGTTGTAGCGGGTAATGGCAGACGGCGTCAGGCCGTACAACTCCGGGTGTTGGGTCACCTGGTCGACGCCGACGTGGGCGCGGTCAGCGGCGTTTTGCACGCGCGCGATGTCGTCGTTCATGACCGCCCGGTTGACCGTGTCGCGGTTTTCGGTCTCAATGCCGTTGAGGTTTCCCAACTCTGGCGGGTGCTGCGCGAGCAATTGATCACGCTGTTGCTGGCTGAGGGAATCCCACCACCGCTTGACGTCTTCGGGTTTGGTGTTCGGCGGCGGGATCTGAATCTGTTCGGGTTTGTCCTGCGCGTCCACCGGCTCGAGAGGCTTGGGGTCATATCCGTCGGCGCGCAGATTTCCCAGCGAGTTCTGCAGCGTGGCCGAATAGCCGTTGCGTATCGCGGTCAGCTGGTTGAGCGCCTCTTTGGTGTCGTTGACCGCGCCCGTCTTGATGGCATCGATGAGCGCATGGAGTTCTCGCTGGCTCTGCGCGTCGGGGTAGTCTCGCAGATCCTGCTCCGCCAGATCGATCAGGTGGTCGAGCTGTTCCAATTGGCTTTCCAATTGGGCGATTTCGCGGGCTCCGGCCTGTTGCGCGTCGGCCAACGAGGCGGCGATATTTTCCAGGTCGGCGCCGATCTTGGGCAGCTGTTCAGACTGCGCGCCAAGCGATTTGACGGTGCGCTGCACCTCAGCGGAGTCGTTGATCGGGCTGCCGCCGCCCTGGTGATTCCACGCGGCGTTGAAGCGTTGCTGCGCCTGCGCGAATGCGTGGTCGGCCTCGGCCGTGTGGCGGCCCGCCCCATGGAAGGCCTCCGCCAGACGCGCGATCTGGGCGGGGCTACCGGCCTGCAGGGTTCGGTTGATCGCCCACGGGTCGCCACCGGCCCCCGCGATCAGCTCCCCGATGGACAGATGCTTCAGCTGCATCGCGTCCCCATACCGCGCACGGGAAAAAGATTACCGCCGCCAGATTGTCGATCAATTCACTTTTGCCGCCCGGCACCTGCGACCGGAGTCGCATCGACGGTCTTGGCCGCAACCGCACGACCTATGTACCAAGGGATTTCGCCCCGAAGCCGGTAGGCTTTATGGACGGTCAACCTCACCACGGCTTTGCGGGACGCGACCGTGAAACGTTCGTAATAGTCAGCGCGACACCGCAATCCGACATAGGACACCCTCCCGGCGGACTTGGGGTTGGAGGAAGCGCCGAGAGGGTGCCTGCTTTTGGCGATGGTGGTGATTCACCTGGCGCGGGTGTCGCCTTCCACTACGAATGAGAGCCGATCGACGAAGGCGAGATCGTCGGCGAGCTTTTCGAGCAACTCGGCGGCGCGAGCCTGTCGGACACCGGCCAGGCGAACCCGCGCGGCCTCGGCCCACTCGCGGGCAGTGGTGAGTGCGGTGCGGCATTCGCGCAGCGCGCCGAGAGCGTCGGGAGAACCAGCCATGATCGCCCCCCTGGGTGATGCTGTGCTGGATGGATTCCCCCCGGTACGCCCGCCGACACGGGCTTGACCGAATTGTTACAACTTGTCTCGTATAAATTGCGCACGTGTCGCACAACGGGCGTCGGCAGCGAGCGCGAGCCATCCACGGCGCCCCGGAAACCTGTGGTGGCAGGTACAGGATTCGAACCTGTGAAGCTTTCGCGACGGATTTACAGTCCGCTCCCATTGGCCGCTCGGGCAACCTGCCGCCAGACAGGTTACAACGAGCGAGTAGACAAAGCACAAACGCCTATCACCGGATGAAGGGACGGAATGCATGGCGGACTCATCGTTCGACATCGTCAGCAAAGTGGATCGCCAGGAGGTCGACAACGCGCTCAACCAGGCCGCCAAGGAGCTGGCCACCCGCTTCGACTTCCGCGGTACCGACACCACGATCGCCTGGAAGGGCGACGAGGCTATCGAGCTGACGTCGTCCACCGAGGAACGCGTCAAGGCGGCCGTCGACGTCTTCAAAGAGAAGCTGATCCGCCGCGACATCTCGATGAAGGCCTTTGACGCCGGCGAACCGCAGGCCTCGGGCAAGACCTACAAGATCAACGGCTCCCTCAAGCAGGGCATCAGCAGCGAGAACGCCAAGAAGATCACCAAGCTGATCCGCGATGACGGCCCCAAATCCGTCAAGACGCAGATCCAGGGTGAGGAAATCCGGGTCACCAGCAAAAAGCGTGACGACCTGCAGGCCGTCCAAGCGCTGCTCAAGCAGGCCGACCTGGACGTGGCGCTGCAGTTCGTCAACTACCGCTGACGGGGCGGGCGCGCGCCGGTGTGAGGCGGTTTCGCGGGTTCCTAGCCCGACCAACCGGTGGGTCTCTAGGCTAGTGACGAGTCCCACGATGTGAGCGAGGTTCGCGATGACCGTGAGTCCCCAGCAAGCCGCAGACGGTGATGCGACCGAGGCCGGGTACACCGACGTGATCATCGTCGGTGCCGGCATCTCCGGCATCGACGCGGCCTACCGGATCACCGAGCGCAATCCGCAGCTGACGTACACCGTGCTGGAGCGGCGCGCGCAGATCGGCGGGACGTGGGACCTGTTCCGCTACCCCGGGGTGCGCTCGGACAGCAGCATCTTCACCCTGTCGTTCCCGTTCGAACCGTGGACCCGGAAAGAGGGCGTGGCCGACGGCGTGCACATCCGCCAGTACCTGGAAGCCACCGCGCGCAAGTACGGCATCGATCGGCACATCCGGTTCAACAGCTATGTCCGCTCGGCCGACTGGGACTCCGCCACCGACACTTGGACCGTCACCGTCGAGCAGGACGGGGCGCGCAAGCTCTACCGCGGGCGCTTCGTGTTCTTCGGCAGCGGCTACTACAACTACGACGAGGGCTACACGCCCGACTTCCCGGGCATCGAAGAGTTCAAGGGCACCGTGGTGCACCCCCAGCACTGGCCCGAAGACCTGGACTACACGGGCAAGAAGGTGGTGGTGATCGGCAGCGGGGCGACCGCCGTCACGCTGCTGCCCTCGTTGTCGGACCGCGCCGCCAAAGTCACCATGCTGCAGCGCTCGCCGACCTACCTCATTTCGGCGTCCAAGTACGGCACCGTCGCCGCCGTTTCCCGAAAGCTGTTGCCCCGCAAGCCCGCCCATCTCGTCGTGCGCATGTACAGCGCCCTGACCGAGGCGGTGTTCTTCGCGTTGTCGCGCAAGGCGCCGGGGTTCGTGCGCTGGCTGCTGCGGCGCAAGGCGATCAGCAGCCTGCCCCCCGGCTACGACGTCGACACCCACTTCAAGCCGCGCTACAACCCGTGGGATCAGCGGATGTGCCTGATCCCCGACGCCGACCTGTACAACGCCATCGCCGCGGGATCCGCCGAGGTGGTCACCGACCACATCGACCACTTCGACGCGACCGGGATCGCGCTCAAGTCCGGCGGACACCTCGACGCCGACATCATCGTCACCGCCACCGGGCTGCAGCTGCAGGCGCTGGGCGGGACCGCGATCAGCCTGGACGGCAACGAAATCAAGACCAGCGACCGCTTCGTCTACAAGGCGCACATGCTCGAAGACGTGCCCAACCTGTTCTGGTGTGTCGGCTACACCAATGCGTCGTGGACGCTGCGCGCCGACATCACCGCACGAGCGACCGCAAAACTCATGGAGCACATGGCCTCTCACGGCTACACCCACGCCGCCCCGCATCGCGGTAACGAGCCGATGACCGAGAAGCCCTCGTGGGACATCAACGCCGGCTACGTGCTGCGCTCGGTGCACATGCTGCCGAAGTCGGGCACCAAGCGGCCATGGAACGTGCGGCAGAACTACCTGGCCGACGCCCTCGACTACCGCTTCGACCGCATCGAGGAGGCGATGGTGTTCGGCCGGGTCGACGACCGCGCGCCGCTGGCGGGCTAGCGGCGCCGCGCGTGGACGGGTGTTCGTGAACTGCTACTAAATCGCAGATGTCCGCAATACGCTGATCGCCATGGCATCTGAGAAGCGCGAACCCAAAGTCGTTGTCCTCGGTGGCGGTTCCTGGGGCACCACCGTGGCATCAATCTGCGCGCGTCGCGGGCCGACGCTGCAGTGGGTGCGCTCCGAGGAGACGGCCACCGACATCAACGACAACCACCGCAACAGCCGCTACCTCGGCAACGACGTCGTGCTCAGTGACACCCTGCGCGCCACCACCGACTTCGCCGAGGCGGCGAACTCCGCCGACGTCGTCGTCATGGGCGTTCCCTCGCACGGCTTTCGGGGGGTGCTGAGCGAGCTGGCCAAAGAACTGCGGCCGTGGGTGCCGGTGGTGTCGCTGGTCAAGGGGCTCGAGCAGGGCACCAACATGCGGATGTCGCAGATCATCGAGGAGACGCTGCCCGGCCACCCCGCGGGCATCCTGGCCGGTCCGAACATCGCGCGCGAGGTGGGCGAGGGCTACGCCGCCGCGGCGGTGCTGGCGATGCCGGACCAGCACCTGGCGACCCGGCTCTCGGGCCTGTTCCGCACCCGCCGCTTCCGCGTGTACACCACCGACGACGTCATCGGGGTGGAGATGGCCGGGGCGCTGAAGAACGTCTACGCCATCTCGGTCGGGATGGGCTATTCCCTGGGCATCGGGGAGAACACCCGCGCGCTGGTGATCGCCCGCGCGCTGCGCGAGATGACCAAGCTGGGGGTGGCCCTGGGCGGCAATCCCGAGACGTTCCCGGGCCTGGCCGGCCTCGGCGACCTCATCGTCACCTGCACCAGCCAGCGCAGCCGTAACCGGCACGTCGGTGAGCAACTGGGGGCGGGCAAGCCCATCGACGAGATCATCGCCTCGATGAACCAGGTCGCCGAGGGCGTCAAGGCCGCCAGCGTGATCATGGAGTTTGCCAACGAATTCGGCCTCACCATGCCGATCGCCCGCGAGGTCGACGCCGTGATCAACCACGGCTCGTCCGTCGAGCAGGCCTACCGGGGCCTGATCGCCGAGGTTCCCGGCCACGAGGTGCACGGTTCCGGCTTCTGAACTGGTCGTTCAGGGCTGGCCGAATTCAAATCTTTGCATTCTCTATGGGCGCGGCCCTTCGGCTTGACCGGTCTTTGCCAGCAAAATACCGTCGATCCAGGCGGCCAGCGGTATCCGGGCGCGATCCTGCGGGTCGGCCCGGCGTAATCGTTTGTACGCCAGCGCGTTACGAAGAGGTAATGAGCGCAAGGTGGGGCGGATATCCGAACACCCCCCGCTAACTCCTACCGAGGGACGCGACCGGTGCACAACGTTGAACAGTCGGGTGAAAAGACCCGTGAACGTCGGCTGACAGAATCGCGCGTCGATCGGCTGCGCGGCATCATCCGCCACGACCTACCGTCATCGCTCGTCGTTTTCCTGGTCGCGCTGCCGCTGTCGCTGGGGATCGCGATCGCTTCGGGCGCCCCGGTGCTCGCCGGCCTGATCGCCGCGATCGTCGGCGGCATCATCGTCGGCTCGCTGGGCGGATCCCCGCTGCAGGTCAGTGGCCCCGCCGCCGGGCTGACCGTCGTCGTCGCGGACCTGGTGTCCGACTTCGGTTGGGGCATAACGTGTTTGATCACCGTTGCCGCCGGAGTCGTGCAGGTGCTGCTGGGGCTGAGCCGGGTGGCGCGCGCGGCCCTGGCGATCTCACCGGTGGTCGTGCACGCCATGCTGGCCGGCATCGGGATCACGATCGCCCTGCAGCAGGCGCACGTGCTGCTCGGCGGGAAATCCAAGAGCAGCGCCTGGCACAACCTCATCGGGCTGCCGGGTCAGATCATCGGTGCGCACCGTCCGGGGGTGATCCTGGGCGTGCTGGTGATCGCCATCCTGGTGGGGTGGCGATGGGTTCCCGCCACATTGCGCCGCATTCCGGGTCCCCTGGTCGCCATCGTGGGGGTGACGGTGATTTCGGTGGTCTTCAAATTCCACGTGCGCCGGATCGACCTCGAGGGGTCACCGCTGGACGCGCTGCGGTTGCCGGAGCTTCCCCACGGCAACTGGGGCGCGGTCGCGATCGGGGTGATCACGGTGGCGCTCATCGCCAGCGTCGAGAGCCTGCTGTCGGCGGTGTCGGTCGACCGGATGCACAACGGGCCGCGCACCGACTTCAACCGCGAGTTGGTGGGGCAAGGAGCCGCCAACATCGTGTCGGGCACCATCGGTGGGCTCCCGGTGACCGGCGTCATCGTCCGTAGCTCGACAAATGTCAACGCGGGCGCCAAGTCTCGCGCCTCGGCGATCATGCACGGTGTCTGGATCCTGCTGTTCACCATCCCGTTCGCCGGGCTGGTCGAGGAGATCCCCACCGCCGCGCTGGCCGGTCTGCTCATCGTCATCGGTATCCAATTGCTCAAGCCGGCGCACATCGAGACCGCCATGAAGCACGGCGATCTGGCGGTCTACGTCGTGACGGCCGTCAGCGTCATCTTCCTCAACCTGCTGCACGGCGTCATGATCGGGCTCGCGCTGGCCATCGCGCTGACCGGATGGCGGGTGATCCGGGCCAAGATCGAAGCCGCGCCGTCCGACGACGGGTGGCGGGTGAGCATCGAGGGCGCGGCGTGCACCTTCCTGGCGCTGCCGCGGCTGACGCGGTTGCTGGCGTCGATTCCGCAGGGCACGACGGCGACGGTGAGCATTGCGGTCCACTACCTCGATCACGCCGCCCACCAAACGATCACCGATTGGCAGCAACAGCACGAGGCGACGGGCGGGACGGTGCACATCGAGGGCGTGACCGACACGGGCCGGCGCGACGCGCACCAACCCCTGATCGAAGCCGAAAGGCCCGGCGCCGCAGCGTAATTGGCCTCCGCGCGGCCCGGTCAGTCGACGTCGATGCGGATGTGCAGCCGCTTGCCGCACACCTGCGCCAACCGTTGCAGCTCGTCGACACGGGGCACCTCGGTGCCGTCCTCCCACGCGGCGACAGCCTCGTGGGAGATGCCAAGCGCCTCGGCCAGCTGGGCCTGGTTCATCCCCGCACCGGCGCGTGTTTCGAAGATCAAGTCGGGCAGGTCTAACGCCAGGCCGGCTTCGTGAATGTCTATCGAGTTGGGTTCAGTCATCGCCAATCACCATCCAATTCCGATGGTACGTGGGTCTGGGCCTACCGCCCGGCCATTTGCTCCAGCCGGCGGATGCGGTCCTCGATCGGCGGGTGCGTCGAAAACAGCGACCCGATCCGCTCGCCCGCGCGAAACGGGTTGGCGATCATCAGGTGGGCCTGGCTGGCCAGCTGGGGCTCCGGCGGCAGCGGGGCCGCCTGCACCCCGCCGGAAATCTTGCGCAGGGCCGACGCCAGGGCCAGCGGGTCACCGGTCAGCACCGCGCCCGATTCGTCCGCCTGGTATTCGCGTGATCGCGACACCGCCAACCGCACCACCGTCGCGGCGATCGGTCCGAGCAACGAAACCAGCAGCAGCGCAAAGGGATTCTCGCCGTCGCGATCGTTACCGCCGAACATGCCGGCGATCATGGCTATGTTGGCCAGCGCGGTGATCACCGAGGCCAGCGCGCCGGCGATGCACGAGATCAGGATGTCGCGGTTGTAGACGTGCGAAAGTTCGTGTCCCAGTACGGCGCGCAGCTCGCGCTCGGTGAGGATGCCCAGAATGCCGGTGGTGCAGCAGACCGCCGCGTTGCGGGGGTTGCGTCCGGTCGCGAATGCGTTGGGCGCGTTGGTGTCGCTGATGTACAACCGGGGCATCGGCTGGTGCGCGGCGGTCGCCAGCTCGCGCACGATCCGGTACATCGCCGGCGCCTGCACCTCCGACACCGGCTGCGCGTGCATCGCCCGCAACGCCAGCTTGTCGCTGTTGTAGTAGGTGTAGACGTTCATCCCGATGGCGAACAACACCGCGAGGAACATCGCGGTCCTGCCGAACAGCGAGCCGACGAACACGATCAACGCGGACATGCCAACCAACAACGCGAACGTCTTGAACGTGTTGTGATGCGGATGCCAGGTCATCGGTGTCTCCTTGCGAACACTCGGGTGCGCGTTATTGCCGATTACAGCTCATTGAACGCCCGAGGCGGCCCCGTTGGTTCCACGGCGCGGTTGCGGGCGCCGCCAGCCGAAGGGTGGCAACCCGCTTCTAACCGTGCCGGCTGATGGTGTAGTCGACCAGGGTCTGCAACGCGTGCCGGCCCGGGACGTCGGGCAGCAGGGCCAGCTCCCGGCGCGCCTGGTCCGCGTATTCCTGGAGCGACTGCTTGGCCTTGGTCATGCCGGGCGACGCCCGCAAGAGACCCAGCGCCTCGGCCACCGCGTCGTCGTCGTCGATCGGCCCGACCAGCAGTTCGCGCAGCCGCGCCGCCTCGGGCCCGGGTTCGCGCAGCGCGTAGACCATCGGCAAGGTGTGCACGCCTTCGCGCACGTCGGTGCCGGGCAGCTTGCCGGACTCGTGGGAATCGCTGTCGATGTCGATGATGTCGTCGGAGATCTGGAACGCGGTGCCCACGATGCCGCCGAGGCGGCTCAGCCGCTCCACGTGATCGGCGTCGGCACCCGAGAACATCGCGCCGAACCGGCCCGCCGCGGCGATCAGGCATGCGGTCTTCTCGTACACCACCTTCAGGTAGTGCTCGATCGGGTCGGATCCCGCCACGAACCCGCGGGTCTCGCGCATCTGACCGGTCACCAGCTGGGCGAAGGTCTCGGCGATCAGCCGCACCGCCTCGGGACCCAGCCGCGACACCAACCGGGATGCCGTGGCGAACAGATAGTCCCCGGCCAGGATGGCGACGTTGTTGCCCCAGCGCACGTTCGCGGTGGGTGTGCCGCGGCGCACCTCCGCCTCGTCCATCACGTCGTCGTGGTACAGCGTGGCCAGGTGCACCAGTTCGATGACGGCGCCGGCGATGGTCACGTCCGCGCTGTCCGGGTTGGGCCCGATCTGCGCCGACAGCACGGTGAACAGGGGCCGGAACCGCTTGCCGCCGGCCTTGAACAGATGGGTCAGCGACTCGGTCATGATGTCGTCGGCGCTGCGAAATTCCGCCTCCATGAGCTGCTCGATCCGCCCCACGCCGTCGCGTACGGTCGCCGCGAAAGCCGGGTCGCCGAAGTCAACGCCCGCCACCACCGTCGCCGGAGTACTCACGGGACCAAACATACTGGTGTGCATGAAGACGGGAGCGACCCGAGGCCTCAAGGCCCAAGTGGTGGTCGTGGGCGCAGGGCCCGCCGGGTCGGCGGCGGCGGCGTGGGCCGCCCGCGCGGGCTATGAGGTGCTGGTCGTCGATGCGGCGAGCTTTCCCCGCGACAAGGCCTGCGGCGACGGGCTGACCCCGCGCGCGGTCGCCGAGCTGGAACGCCTGGGGCTGCGGGACTGGCTGGACACCCGGATCCGGCATCGGGGGCTGCGGATGAGCGGGTTCGGCGGCGAGGTGGAAGTCGACTGGCCGGGTCCGTCGTTCCCGTCGACCGGCAGCGCGGTGGCCCGCTTCGAGCTGGACGACCGCATCCGCAAAGTCGCCGAAGACTCCGGGGCGCGGATGCTGCTTGGGACCAAGGTTGTTGCCGCACAACATGATTCGTCAGGCCGCGCGACGTCGGTGACGCTGGCCGACGGCACCGAGGTGGGCTGCGGGCAGCTGATCGTGGCCGACGGGGCCCGGTCGCCGCTGGGCCGCAAGCTCGGCCGACGCTGGCACCAGGACACGGTGTACGGCGTCGCCGCCCGGGGGTATCTGACCACCGCGCGCGCCGACGACCCCTGGCTGACGTCGCATCTGGAACTGCGTGGACCCGACGGCGCCAAGGACACCGTGCTGCCGGGCTATGGCTGGATCTTCCCGCTGGGCAACGGCGAGGTGAACATCGGCGTCGGCGCGTTGTCGACGTCGAAACGGCCCGCCGACCTGGCGCTGCGTCCGCTGATCGACTACTACACCGACCTGCGCCGCGACGAGTGGGGATTCACCGGCCGGCCCCGCGCGGTGGCCTCGGCGCTGCTGCCGATGGGCGGCGCGGTGTCGGGGGTCGCCGGTGCCAACTGGATGCTCATCGGTGACGCCGCGGCCTGCGTCAACCCGCTCAACGGCGAAGGCATCGACTACGGGCTCGAGACCGGGCGGTTGGCGGCGGCGCTGCTGGAGTGCGCCGACCTGTCGCAGGTGTGGCCGTCGCTGCTGCAGCAGCACTACGGTCGCGGCTTCTCCGTCGCGCGCCGGCTGGCGCTGCTGCTGACGTTTCGGCGGTTTCTGCCGTCGACCGGGCCGATCGCCATGCGCTCGACGACGCTGATGACCATCGCCGTGCGGGTGATGGCCAACCTGGTCACCGACGACGACGCGGACTGGGTGGCCCGCGCCTGGCGCGGCGGCGGGCGGCTGTCGCGGCTGCTCGACCGCCGCACCCCGTTCAGCTGACCGAGGGTGCGTATCGCCGCTGGTCGGCGGCCTGGCCGCGGTGCGCCGGGGCGGCGATCGGCGATTGACTTTCGTCCGCGCACCCGCAGCGAGGCGTGTATAGTCCAGCTAATGAAGGGAACGAGGCTGGCTACTATCGGAGCCGCTGCCGCCGCCGCTGCTGCTGCTATCGCGCTGGCCGGGCCGGCGCAGCTTTCCGCGCCCGCGCAGGCCGACCCGCCGCCGACGGCGCCATACCCGACACCGCGCACACCGTCGCCCCCGAGCGACTACGACGCGCCGTTCAAGAACACCGTCAACGGCTTCGGCATCTACCAGCCGCAGGACCAGTTGGCGTGGCTGGGCAAGATCACCTGCGAGCGCATCGGCAGGGGCGTGGACGGCGACGCGTACAAGTCGGCCACGTTCATCCAGCGCAACCTGCCCCGCGGCACCACTCAGGGCCAGGCGTTCCAGTTCCTCGGTGCCGCGGTCGATCACTACTGCCCCGACCAGGTCGGCTTCGTGCAGGCCGCCGGCAATCACTAGGACTTTTCAGCCCACCGGCTTGTAGCCGGCGTGTAGCGCGACGATGCCGCCGGTCAGATTGCGCCAGCGCACCCCCGACCAGCCGGCCCGGGCGATCTGCTGCGCCAACCCCGCCTGATCCGGCCACGCCCGAATCGACTCCGCGAGATACACGTACGCGTCGGGATTGCTCGACACCGCCCGGGCCACCCGCGGCAGCGCGCGCATCAGGTACTCCTTGTACACGGTCGCGAACAGCCCATTGGTGGGCGTGGAGAACTCGCACACCACCAACCGCCCGCCCGGACGCGTGACGCGGGCCATCTCGCGCAGCGCGGCCTGGGTGTCGACGACGTTGCGCAGCCCGAAACTGATTGTCACGGCGTCGAATACGTCGTCGCCGAACGGCAGCCTGGTGGCGTCGCCGGCGACCTTCGGCACGTGGCGCGCGGCCCCGGCCGCCAGCATGCCGACCGAGAAATCGGCGGCCACACACCACGCCCCGGACTTCTGAAGCTCCACGGTGGAGACCGCGGTGCCCGCGGCGAGGTCCAGCACCTTCTGGCCGGCGCCGATGGCCAGCGCCGTCCGGGTGGCCTTGCGCCAGTACCGGTCCTGGCCCATCGACAGCACGGTGTTGGTCAGGTCGTACCGGCGCGCGACGCCGTCGAACATCGACGCGACGTCCCGGGGGTCCTTGTCCAGCTCCGCGCGACTCACCAGAGAGACGCTACCTGCTCGGGGAATGAGGTGACGCCGCCGGCGTTGTATGGGGGGCGTGACAGAAAAAGTGTGGTTTATCACCGGGACATCGCGGGGTTTTGGACGGGCGTGGACGATCGCGGCGCTCGAGCGCGGCGACAAGGTCGCCGCCACCGCGCGCAACACCGCCGCGCTGGACGACCTGGCGCGCAAGTACGGCGACGCGCTGCTGCCGATCCGGCTGGACGTGACCGACCGGGCGGCGGACTTCGCGGCGGTCAAGGGAGCGCACGACCACTTCGGCCGCCTCGACATCGTGGTGAACAATGCCGGCTACGGCCAATTCGGGTTCGTCGAGGAGCTTTCCGAGCAGGACGCCCGCGATCAGATCGAAACCAATGTGTTTGGGGCGCTGTGGATCACGCAGGCGGCATTGCCGTATCTGCGCGAGCAGCGCAGCGGCCACATCATCCAGGTGTCCTCGATCGGGGGCATCACCGCCTTCCCGTTGGTCGGCATGTACCACGCGTCGAAGTGGGCGCTGGAGGGCTTCTCGCAGGCGCTGGCCCAGGAGGTTGCGCCGTTCGGTGTACACGTCACGCTGATCGAGCCGGGCGGTTTCGACACCGACTGGGCCGGGGACTCAGCCAAGCACGCCGATCCGATTGCGGCCTACGACGACGTCCGCGCCGCCGTGCAGGCCGAGCGCAGCCGCCGGTGGGCCAGCCCGGGTGACCCGTCGGCGTCCGCGGCCGCCCTGCTCAAGGTGGTCGACGCCGAAAAGCCGCCGCTGCGAGTCTTTTTCGGCGCTTCCCCGTTGGAAACCGCCAAGGCCGACTACGAGAGCCGGCTGCGCAACTGGGAGGAATGGCAGCCCGTCGCGGAGCTGGCGCAGGGCTAGCCGCGCGCTACTCCCCCTGCGCGTGACGGGTGGACAGCAACTGGCGCCGGGCAAACGGTGACAGCACCGCCTCGTAGTGGCCGAGGAGCTCGTCGCAGATGACCGGCCAGCTCCGGCCGACCACGGTGCGCCGGGCGGCCCGGGCGTAGCGCGGCCGCTCGGCGATCAGGTGTGCGACCGCGTCGGGCAACCGGGGCTCGAACTCGTTGACGGCCAACAACAGACCGGTACGCCACGGGGTGACGAGGTCACGTGGGCCGCCGGCGTCGGGGGCGATCACCGGCAACCCCGACGCCAGCGCTTCTTGCACGACCTGACAAAACGTCTCGTGCTCACCGGGATGCACGAACACGTCCATGCTGGCGTACGCCGCGGCGAGTTCGTCGCCGTAGAGCGCACCCGTGAAAACCGCTGTCGGCATTGCCGATTGCAGCTTCGCGCGGTCGACACCATCGCCGACGATGACCAGCTGAACCGCGTCGTTGGCGGCCAGCCCGGCCAGGCGCTCGACGTGTTTCTCCGGCGCGAGCCGGCCCACGAATCCGACGATGGGCTTGCCCCGCGGCGACCAGTGCTGGCGGAGCGCCTCGCTGCGCGCGGACGGCGCGAACCGCAGCACGTCGACACCGCGCGCCCACCGGTGCACACGTGGAAAGCGATGCGCGACAAGCGCTTCCATCGTCACACTGGACGGCGCCAGGGTGCGGTCGGCAAGGCCGTGCAGGTGCCGGAACCAGGCCCGCGCGGCCCGCGCGGTCATCGGGATGCCGTAGCTCGCCGCGAAGCCCGGCACGTCGGTCTGATACACCGCCACCGTCGGCACCCCGAGCCACCGCGCCGCGCGCAGCCCGCCGTAACCCAGCAGCGCCGGGGACGCCAGGTGCACCACGTGCGGATCGAATCCACGCAACACCTTCACCAGCCGTGGGGTGGGCACCCCGAGCGGCAGGCTGGTCACCTTCGGGAACATCCGCGACGGCACGCGGTGGACGCGGATGCCGTCGTAGATGCGGTCGGCCGGGGGCCGGCCCGGGGGCGTGTCGGGGGCGATGACGAGGGCTTCGTGACCCGTCCGGCGCAGATGCTCGAGCACCCGGATCACCGAGTTGCTGACACCGTTGACCTCGGGGAGGAAGGATTCCGCGACGATGGCAACGCGCACATCACTACCGTGTCAGCATCGACTGTCGACAAGGTTGCCTGGGGGCATACGTCACGCGAAATTTGCAGGTCCGGCACCGTCGGCGACCGGGCTGTGCGGTTGATCACGGGGCGCGTCGCGCCGGTCGAGCCGCTTGTCCAGCAGCGCCAGCGCGACCAGGATTGCGGCCGCGGCCAGCCAGCCCACCACCGCGATGGAGCCGGCCGGGATGATCGCCAGTCCGGCATTGCGGTGTTGCACGCGCACCAGGTTCGGATCGTTCTTGTTGTACTCGACGTAAATCCGCATCCCGGTGGCCAGATGGGACGGATAGAGCACACCGAGCTCGGGTCGATAGGTGACCCGCTCGGGGGTGACGAATTCGATGGTGGAGCGCCGCGGCCCGGCGCTGAGCACCTCGGCCTGCGCGACGCCCATGTTGTGGGTGATCGCAAGGTCGTCGCGCCAGGCGCCGGCCACCAGCAACAGCGACTGCAAGGTGACCAGGCCGATGACGATCAGCACCGCGATCCGGGCCCACCGCAACACAATCCGGGCGCGTGTTTTCGGCGGCTCATCACTGCGCCCATGAATCAGTATGCGCAGCAGCACCTTTGGAGGTATCGCCATCTACAGCGCGGCCTTGATGGCGGCGTGCAGTTGCCGCAGCGACGACCGGTCGGCCTTGACCTCCAGCACCCGCATCCCCGGTCCGGGTTCGTCGAGGGCCGCCGGCAGGTCGCCGACCTCGATCTGGCGGCTCTCGACGTGATAGGCGCGACACAGCGCGCCCACGTCGACGTCGTGCGGGGTTCCGAAAACCCGTGAGGACACGTCGGAGAATCGCGGGTCACCCTGCTCGAGCAGTTCGAAGATGCCCCCGCCGTTGTCGTTGGAGACCACGATCGTCAGGTGGCGCGGCGTGGGCTCGGTGGGCCCGATCAGCAGGCCGGAGCTGTCGTGCACGAAGGTCAGGTCGCCGATCAGCGCGACCGTGCGCGCCGGGCCGTCCGGCCCACCCTCCCGCTCGTGGGCGAGAGCCGCGCCGATCGCCGTGGAGACCGTGCCGTCGATGCCGGCGACGCCGCGGTTGGACCGCACCCGGATGCCGTGGGTGTCCAGGCCGACCAGCGCGGCGTCGCGGACCGGGTTGGACGCCCCGAGGACCAGCTGATCGCCCGGCGCCAACGCGTCGGCCACGGCCGCGGCGACGTGCAGGCCGGTGGTCAGCGGGTGCGCCGCGAGCTGGCCGCGGACGGCGGCCAGGGCGTGCCGGTTGATCTGCGCGCAGCGGTCCAGCCAGGCCGGGCTTGGCGCGCCGGTGGTGACCGCCCGCGTCCCGGTGGCCTGCGAATTTCCCGAGACGTCCGGCCAGCGCGGCCCGGTGGTCAGCGCGAACACCGGCACCTTCGGGTCGGCCAGCAACGCCGACACCGGCCGGTGCAGGGTGGGCCGGCCGAGCATGATCACCTGCTTGGGCCGCAGCAACGGCAGCGCCAGGGGGTGCAGCGGGTTAGCCGGGGCGGGCGCGGTCGGCTCGGCGACCGTCGGCAGCTGCGCGAGGTTGGGCTGCGCGCCCGCACCGTGCCCCGCGATGACGACCGTGTCGGGCGACAGGTCGATGTCCAGCGGCTGGTCGAAGGTGACCGGCGGGGTGTAGGTCCACGGCCGGCCGCCGGGGCGCCCCTGCGGTGTCGTCCCTTGGGGTTCGGGGTCGGGCACCAGGGGCTCGCGCAGCGGGATGTCGAACTGCACGGGCCCGGCGTTGGCGGTGCGGGACCCGGTGGCGGCCGTCAGCACCCGGCAGGTGGCCGATCGCCAGGTGGCGTTGAGCGAATCCAGCCGCTCGGGGGCGTCTTCGGCCAGGCCCAGGCTGATGGTGGCCCGCACCTGGGTGCCGAAGTAGCCCAGCTGCTCCATGGTCTGGTTGGCCCCGGTGCCCAGCAGCTCGTAGGGCCGGTTGGCCGACAGCACGATCAGCGGGACCCGGGCGTAGTTGGCCTCGATCACCGCCGGGCCGAGGTTGGCGACGGCGGTGCCGGACGTCATGGCGACGCACACCGGCGCGCCGGCGGCGATGGCCAGTCCGATCGCCAGGTAGCCGGCGGTGCGCTCGTCGATGCGGACGTGCAGGCGGACCCGGCCGGCCCGGTCGGCGTCCTGCAACGCGAAGGCCAGCGGGGCGTTGCGCGAACCGGGGCAGAGCACGACGTCGCGGACGCCGCCGCGAATCAGCTCGTCAACGACGACGCGAGCCTGTGTCGTCGAGGGGTTCACTCCTACAGGGTGTCATAGCACCTGGAGCACGCGCCCAACGCGGAGTTGCTGGGCGCCTACCTCTGCTCGGCGAAGAACTTGAGCATCGCGGCGTTGACGGCGTCGGGCCGCTCGAAGAAGCCGAGATGGCCGGTGTCGGGGATCTGCACGTAGCGGCCGTTGGGCAGCGCGTCGGCGACCTCGCGGCCCAGGTACGGCGGGGTGAGCACGTCGTCGGAGAAGCCGATCACCAGCACCGGCGTCGCGATGCTGCGGTAGGCGGTCAGCCGGCTGGTGTACGGCGCGACATCGAGCTGGGCCCGCATGCCCGGGGTGGACTTGACGGGCCAGGTGGAGAACATGGCGATCCAGTCCGCGACCGCCGTGTCGTCGTTGAGCGTCTTGCGGGAAAAGTTTTCCAGCAGGCGGATTTTCGCCTCGTAGGCGGCCGGCAGCGCGACGCCGGCGTCGGCCAGTTCGGCCTCGGCGTCACGGAAGAACTGCCGGGCCCGGTCCATCCGGCCGCGGGTGCCCATCAGCACCGCCGAGCTGACCAGCTCGGGCCGGGCCAGCATGAGCTCCTGGGTGATGAACGCGCCCATCGACATCCCGACGATGCGTGCCGGGGCCGCGTTCAGGCCTTCGATCAACGCCGCGGTGTCGTCGACCATCGTCTTCGTCGAGAAGCCCTCCGCGTTCTCGGTGGCGCCGATCCCGCGGTTGTCGAAGGTGATGACGCGGTATCCGGCCGCCAGGAACGCGGGGACTTGATAGGGGTGCCAGGTTCGTCCGGCGCCGCCGTGGCCGGCGATAAAGACCACGGGCTCACCGGAGCCGCGGTCGTCGTAAGCCAGGTTGATCACCCGGACGACGGTACAAGCAACTGATGGCAGGCCTTGACCCGGTCGATCCACCACTGCCGCCGCTCCGGCGCCGCCCGCAGCGCGTGCAGGCGCGCCGGATCGGGCGTGACCGGCCCCACCGGCAGGGCCCCGTCGACGGGCCCGGCGGTCTCGGCGACGTCGTCGACGAACAGCCCGCCGGTGCCCAGCCCGCAGGCGTGACGAAGCCGCGGCAGGGCCGCCGCGGCGGTCAGGCCCGCGGCGATGCCCACCGCCGAATCCAGCGCGCTGGAGACCACCACCGGGATGTCGATCTGCGCGGCGATCGCCAGCATGGCCGAAATCCCGCCCAGCGGAGCGACTTTGAGCACCGCGATGTCCGCGGCGCCGGCGCGGACCACGGCCAGCGGGTCGTCGGCCTTGCGGATGCTCTCGTCGGCGGCGATCGGCACCTCGACGCGGCGGCGCAGCGCCGCGAGTTCGGCGACCGTCGCGCAGGGTTGTTCGAGGTACTCCAGCGGGCCGTCGGCGCTCAGCGCCGCCGCGGCGGCCTGCGCCTCCTCGACGCTCCAGCCGCCGTTGGCGTCCACCCGCACGGTCGGCACCAGTTCGCGCACGGCGTTGACCCGGGCGACGTCGTCGGCCAGCGTCTGTCCCGGCTCGGCGACCTTGACCTTGGCCGTGCCGGCCCCGGGGAAGCGGGCCAGCACCTCGACAACGGCGGCCGCGGGCACGGCCGGCACGGTCGCGTTGATCGGCACGCGGTCGCGGCGGGTGGGCGGCGGGCCGCGATACGCGGACTCGATCCCGGAGGCCAGCCAGTGCGCGGCCTCGCGCGGCTCGTATTCGAGGAACGCACCGAACTCGCCCCAGCCCGCCGGGCCGTCGATCAGCGCGACCTCGCGGGTGGTGATGCCGCGAAACCGCACCCGCATGGGAAGGGCCACCACATGCAGGCGGTCCAGCAGGTCTTCCAGCCGGGGCGGGCGCGGCGTCACGCGCTGTAGACCCTGCGGCCCGCCAGATACGTCGCCCGCACCTCGAGGTCGGCGATCTGCTCGGGCGGCACCGCGCGCGGATCGGCCGAAAGGACCACCAGGTCGGCGTACTTGCCGACCTCCAGCGAGCCGATCACGTCGTCGGAGAACAGCTGCCAGGCCGCGTCGATGGTCTGGGCGCGGATCGCCTGGTCGACCGTCAGGCGTTCCTCGGGTCCGAGCACCCGGCCGCTCGGCGCCGTGCGGGTCACGGCCACGCTGATGTTGCGCAGCGGCTCCTCGGGCGTGACGGGCGGGTCGTTGTGCAGCGAGATGCGCATCCCGGTGGCCACCGCGGATCCCGCTGGCATCCAACGGGTTCCGTGCTCCTCGCCGAAGAGGCCGTCGACGATGACGTCGCCCCAGTAATGGATCTGGTCGACGAAGATGCTGCAGGTCACCCCGAGGTCATGGGCGCGGCGCAGCTGCTCGGGGCGGATGCCGCCGACGTGCTCGAGGCGCAGCCGGTGGTCGTCGCGCGGGTGGCGGCGCAACGCCTCCTCGTACACGTCGAGGATGGTGTCCACACCGGCGTCGCCCTGCACGTGGCAGGCCATCGGCCAACCCAGCGGGAAGTACGCGCCGACGATTTCGCGCAGCTGGTCGGCGGTGTAGTTGGCGCAGCCGCACGAACCCGGCGCGACGCCGATGATCCGGGTGGCCTCGGTGTCCAGATACGGAAACGACAGGTCGATGTTGCCGATCCACGGCGAGCCGTCGACCCAGATCTTGATGCCGACCTGGCGCAGCATGTCGTCGCCTTGCCCGGGCGTGGCGGCCGTCGACATCTGCGGGTTGGAGATCTCGTAGGTGCGCAGCCGCACCGTGAGCCGGTCGCGCAGCTGCTCGACCACCGGCCGGAAGTTCGGGTCGAACGCCATCTCCGAACAGGTGGTCAGGCCGGCCCGGTTGAGCCGGGCGCACTCGGCGAGCAGCATCCGCGGATAGTCGGCGAAGTCGATGGCCCCGCCCAGCAGCGGGAACACCGCGCCGGTCTCCTCGGCGGTGCCGTCGAGCTCGCCGTTCGCGTCGCGGCCGTATCGCGCGCCCTTGGGGTCGGGGGTGTCGCGGCTCAGCCCGTGCAGCTTGGCGGCGCGGGAGTTGAAAAAGGCCTTGTGCCCGGAGTTGTGCAGGATGACCAGCGGGGTGTCCGGTGCGATGCCGTCGAGCCAGCCCAGCGTGGGTTCGGGAAGGCCGTTCTGCAGCAGCGGATCCCAGCCGTTGAGGAAGGCGCCGTCGGAGCCGCGGCGGGCGACCTCGGCGTGGATCGCCGCGACGACGGCGTCGGCGCCGCGCATGGTGACGGGGCGGATGTCGACGATGCGGTCCGACAGCGCGACCGCCTCCATCAACGGATGCCCGTGTGCCTCAACGAAACCCGGCATCACGCAGCCGTCACCGGCGTCGACGGTCTGGGTGTCGGGGCCGGCGAATTCGGCGACCTCAGCGCGGGTCCCGACGGCGACGATCCTGCCGTCGGCGACGGCGAGCCCCTCGGCGGTGGGCCGCGCCTCGTCGACGGTCAGGATGGTTCCGGTGACGACGAGATCTGCCTGCCCCATGGGTAGGGATCGTAGTGATCCGCGGGGTCATCGAGGGTGCGGCTGACCCAAATTGCAACACGTTCTAGTCTGGCCGTATGAGTGACGATCTGTTGCGCCATCCCATTCATTCCGGACACCTGACCGTCGGTGCGCTCAAGCGCAACAAGGACAAGCCGGTGTTGTATCTCGGTGACACCACGCTGACCGGTGGTCAGCTCGCCGAGCGGATCAGCCAATACATTCAGGCGTTCGAGGCGCTCGGTGCGGGCACCGGCGCCACCGTGGGGTTGCTGTCGTTGAACCGGCCCGAGGTCCTGATGATCATCGGCGCCGGACAGACCCAGGGATACCGGCGCGTGGCGTTGCACCCCCTCGGCTCTCTGGACGACCACGCGTACGTGCTGGGCGACGCCGGCGTGACGTCACTGATCATCGACCCCAACCCGATGTTCGTCGAGCGCGCGCTGGGCTTGCTGGAGAAGGTGCCCGGCCTCAAGCAGGTCCTGACCATCGGCCCGGTCCCCGAAGAGCTGGGCGATTCCGCGGTGGACCTGGTGGCCGAGGCCGCGAAGTTTTCGCCAAAGCCGTTGGTGGCGGCCGACCTTCCGCCCGATCACATCGGCGGGATGGCCTACACCGGCGGCACCACCGGTAAGCCCAAGGGCGTACTGGGCACCGCGCAGTCGATCACGACGATGACCACGATCCAGCTCGCCGAATGGGAGTGGCCGGAGAACCCGCGCTTCCTGATGTGCACCCCGCTGTCGCACGCCGGGGCGGCGTTCTTCGTGCCGACCATCATCAAGGGCGGCGAGCTGGTGGTGCTCACCAAGTTCGACCCGGCCGAGGTGCTGCGGGTGATCGAGGAGCAGAAGATCACCGCGACCATGCTGGTGCCGTCGATGATCTACGCGCTGATGGACCATCCGGATTCGCACACCCGTGACCTCTCCTCGCTCGAGACGGTCTACTACGGCGCCTCCGCGATGAACCCGGTGCGGCTGGCCGAGGCCATCCGTCGCTTCGGGCCGATCTTCGCCCAGTACTACGGGCAGTCCGAAGCCCCGATGGTGATCTCGTACCTGGCCAAGAAGGACCACGACGAGAAGCGGCTCACCTCGTGTGGGCGGCCCACCCTGTTCGCCCGCACGGCGCTGTTGGACGCCGACGGTAACCGGGTGCCGCAGGGCGAGGTCGGCGAGATCTGCGTGTCCGGGCCGCTGCTTTCCGGCGGGTACTGGAACCTGCCGGAGGAGACGGCCAAGACGTTCAAGGACGGCTGGCTGCACACCGGCGACATGGCCCGCGAGGACGAGGACGGCTTCTGGTTCATCGTCGACCGGGTCAAGGACATGATCGTCACCGGTGGGTTCAACGTGTTTCCGCGCGAGGTCGAGGACGTGGTCGCCGAGCACCCGGCCGTGGCGCAGGTGTGCGTGATCGGAACGCCCGACGAGAAGTGGGGCGAAGCCGTGACCGCCGTGATCGTGCTGCGGCCCGACCATCCCTCCGACGACGAGGCGGTGGCGCGGGTGACCGCGGAGATCCAGGCCGCGGTCAAGGAGCGCAAGGGTTCGGTGCAGTCGCCCAAGCAGGTGATCGTCGTCGAGTCGGTGCCGGTGACCGCGCTGGGCAAGCCGGACAAGAAGGCCGTGCGCGCGCAGTTCTGGGAGGGCGCCGCCCGCTCTGTGGGCTGAGTTCGTTCGCGAGCGTGAACCCAACTTCACGCTCGCGCCCGAGCGTGAAAGTAACTTCACACTCGGCGGCTACGTGGTCACGCCCGCGACAAGCAGGTCGAGCATGCGCCCCGTCTGCTCCGGTGACCCGCTGACCAAGAAGATGCCGATCAGGCTGGACACCACGTCGTCGGCGTGCACGTCGGCGCGCAGGCTCGCGTCGTCGGCGCCGGCCCGCAACAGCGACTCGACGGCGCCCACGATGCTGTCGCGGGTCTGGCTGGGCGCAAGAGCGCCGGAGTCGAAGATCGCCTGCAGGGACTCGGCCATGCCGCGCTTGGCGGCCACGAAGCTCGCGTAGCGGTCCATCCAGCGCCGCAGCGCGATCGCGGGTGGATGGCGCCCGAGCAGCTGGTCGGCGGCCGCGGCCACCTCGGCGAGCTCGGCGCGGTACACGGCCTCGACGAGAGCCTCCCGGTTCGGGAAATGGCGATACAGCGTGCCGATCCCCACCCCCGCGTCGCGGGCGATCGACTCGAGCGGGACCGACGCCCCGTGCGCGGTGAACGCCGCCGTGGCGGCCGCCAGCAGCCGTTCGCGATTGCGGCGCGCGTCCGACCGTCCGACCAAAGCGGAGGCTCCTCCGGTTCTGTTACGCTGGAAGGCGGAGGCCCCTCCGCTTTCACCAGTGTGTCACCAAATCGTTCAGGAGCACCATGACAGACCAACACCGGCCCGGCGGCATCGGCACACTGGGCACCACGCCCGTCGCCCGCATGGGCTACGGCGCAATGCAACTGTTCGAGGCGACAACGGTCGACGACGCGGCCGCGGTGCTGCGTCGCGCGGTCGAACTGGGCGTCAACCACATCGACACCGCGTCGTTCTACGGCCCCGGCGAGGTGGACCGCCGGATCCGCGCGGCGCTGGCCCCCTACCCCGACGACCTCGTCATCGTCAGCAAGGTCGGCGCGCGCTACACCGGCGAACAGCCGATCCCGCTGGCTCCGGCACAACGGCCCGCCGAGCTGCGCGCCGCCGTCGAGGACGACCTGCGCCAGCTCGGCCTAGACCGCGTCCCGGTGGTCAACCTGCGCCGGCTCGACGCCGGGATCGGGATGACCGCCGAGGGCGACCAGATCGTGGACCTCGACGACCAGCTGGCCGAGATGATCGCCCTGCGCGACGAGGGCAAGATCGGCGCGATCGGGATCAGCAGTGTGACGCTGGACGTGCTGCGGCGCGCGCTGCCCGCCGGCATCGTCTGCGTGCAGAACGCCTACAGCCTGCTGGACCGCTCCCAGGAAGCCACGCTCGAGTTGTGCGTGGACGAGGGCATCGCATGGGTGCCCTACTTCCCGCTCGGCTCGGCCTTCCCCGGATTTCCGAAGGTCGCCGACAACCCGGTGGTGGCCGACATCGCCGGCGAGTTGGGCCTCACCGGCGCCCAGGTCGGGTTGGCCTGGATCCTGGCGCACGCCCCGAACACGTTGCTGATTCCCGGGACCCGCTCCGTCGCGCACCTCGAAGAGAACATCGCCGCGGCCGGCGTCACACTGAGCGCCGAGGCGATCGCTCGGCTCGACGCCGTCGCCACCCCCGGCGCCGACCCCTGGGCGCAGGGCGTCGAACCCTTCCTGGAGCGGCCGCCCGCCTGACTACTGTGTCAGGCATGGCAAGCGCTGACGGGCTCAAGCCGCCCTGGTGGCTGAAACCCGCGAACAAGGTGCTCATTCAGCTCTCCCGGCTGGGGCTGAGCTTCGGCGGGGAAAGCCCGGTCGTGTTGACGGTGCCCGGCCGCAAGTCCGGGACGCCCCGGTCGACGCCGGTGACACCGATGACCGTGGACGGCAAACGCTATGTGGTGGGCGGATTTCCGGGCGCGGATTGGATCCGCAATGTCCGCGCCGCCGAATACGCGACGCTGGCCCGCGGCCGGCACCGCGAGCGGGTGCGGATGGTGGAGCTGTCCGCGGACGCGGCGCGCCCGTTCCTGCGGGCGTTTCCCACCGAGGTGCCCACCGGCGTCGGCTTCATGAAACGCTCCGGGCTGGTCACCGACGGCCGCCCCGAAGAGTTCGAGGCGCTGGCCGGCGTATGTCCGGTATTTCGGCTTGACCCGGCATAGGAGTTCGAAGACCTTGAGTGACAACCCCTTTGACGCCCACCAGTGGCGACCGGTCGACGGGTTCGGCGACCTGACCGACATCACCTATCACCGGCATGTCGACGACGCCACGGTGCGGGTGGCGTTCGACCGGCCCGAGGTGCGCAACGCGTTCCGGCCGCACACCGTCGACGAGCTCTACCGGGTGCTCGACCACGCCCGGATGTCCGCGGGAGTCGGCGTGGTGCTGCTGACCGGCAACGGCCCGTCGCCCAAGGACGGCGGCTGGGCGTTCTGCTCCGGTGGCGATCAGCGCATCCGCGGGCGCAGCGGCTATCAGTACGCCAGCGGCGAGACCGCCGACACCGTCGACACCGCCCGCGCCGGCCGGCTGCACATCCTCGAGGTCCAGCGGCTGATCCGGTTCATGCCCAAGGTGGTCATCTGCCTGGTCAACGGGTGGGCGGCCGGCGGCGGGCACAGCCTGCACGTGGTGTGCGACCTCACCCTGGCCAGCCGCGAACACGCCCGCTTCAAGCAGACCGACGCCGACGTAGGCAGCTTCGACGGCGGCTACGGCAGCGCATATCTGGCCCGTCAGGTCGGCCAGAAGTTCGCCCGCGAGATCTTCTTCCTCGGCCGCCCCTACACCGCCGAGCAGATGCACCAGATGGGTGCGGTCAACGAGGTCGTCGACCACGCCGAGCTCGAACGCGTCGGCGTGCAGTGGGCGCGCGAGATCAACGCCAAATCCCCGCAGGCGCAACGGATGCTGAAGTTCGCGTTCAACCTGCTCGACGACGGCTTGGTGGGCCAGCAGCTGTTCGCGGGCGAGGCCACCCGGCTGGCCTACATGACCGACGAGGCCGTCGAGGGCCGCGACGCCTTCCTGGAAAAGCGCGACCCGGACTGGAGCCGGTTCCCGCGCTACTTCTGAGCCGAGGGGCCTGCCGGGCAACCGCCTAGACTCGCGTCACGTGAGCAAGAGTCCCCTTCGCCGGATCGCCGACCAGTTCGTGCTGGCGACCATGCGCCCTCCGATGGCGCCGCAAGTGCTGGTCAACCGTCCGCTGATCAAGCCGATCGAGCTGGGCGGCAAGCGGATCCTGCTGACCGGGGCGTCGTCGGGCATCGGCGAGGCCGCGGCCGAACAGTTCGCCCGGGCGGGCGCCACGGTGGTCGTCGTCGCCCGCCGCCAGGAACTGCTCGACGCGCTCGCGGACCGCATCATCTCGGCGGGCGGTGACGCCATCTCGATCCCGTGCGACGTCTCGGATATGGACGCCGTCGACGCGCTTGTCGCCGACGTCGAACAGCGACTCGGCGGAATCGACATCCTCATCAACAACGCCGGCCGGTCCATCCGCCGGCCGCTGGCCGAGTCGCTGGAACGCTGGCATGACGTCGAGCGGACGATGGTGCTCAACTACTACGCGCCGCTGCGGCTGATCCGGGGGCTGGCTCCCGGAATGATCGAGCGCCGCGACGGCCACATCATCAACGTCTCGACGTGGGGCGTGCTGTCGGAGGCCTCACCGCTGTTCGCCGTCTACAACGCCTCGAAGGCCGCGCTGTCCACGGTGAGCCGCGTGGTGGAAACCGAGTGGGGCGACAAGGGAGTGCATTCGACGACGCTGTACTACCCGCTGGTGGCCACCCCGATGATCGCGCCGACGAAGGCCTACGAGGGCATGCCGGCGCTGACGTCGGAGGAGGCCGGCGAGTGGATGATCACCGCCGCCCGTACCCGCCCGGTGCGCATCGCCCCGCGGATGGCGATAGCCGCCAAGGCGCTGGACACCTTCGGCCCCCGCTGGGTCAACGCCGTCATGCAGCGCCAGAGCATCCAGCCGAACCGCAACAGCGACGGCTGATCCGGCCGCTCATCGGGCCGTTCGACCCCGGCATTGTGATAGACACGACGCTATGGAGATCCTGGCCAGTCGGATGCTGCTCCGGCCGGCGGACTATCAGAAGTCGCTGACCTTCTATCGCGACCAGATCGGCCTGGCAATAGCTCGTGAATACGGCGGAGGCACAGTCTTTTTCGCCGGGCAGTCGCTGCTCGAGCTGGCCGGTTACGGCTCCCCGGACCACTCGCGCGGCCCCTTCCCCGGCGCGCTGTGGCTGCAGGTCCGCGACATCCAAGCCACCCAGGCCGAGCTGCGCGGCCGAGGGGTGACGATCGCGCGCGAGGCGCGCCAGGAACCGTGGGGCCTGCACGAGATGCACGTCACCGACCCGGACGGGATCACGCTGATATTCCTCGAAATACCCTCCGACCACCCGCTACGGCGCGACACCCGAAATGAACGACCGGGAAATTCCGGTTAACTGAGAGGTAACATCTGGCGACGAGTCAAGGTACACCCGCGTTTCGAGTGCCCCAGCATTCGACAATGGAAACCTCCTACCACCAGAATCAGGCGCTGTGAACATCCAATTGTTCCTCTTGATCATCGTCGTAATCACGGCACTCGCTTTCGATTTCACCAACGGCTTCCACGACACGGGCAACGCGATGGCGACCTCCATCGCCTCTGGTGCGCTCAAACCCAAAGTGGCGGTCGCGCTCTCGGCGGTCCTCAACTTGGTGGGCGCGTTCATGTCCACCGCCGTCGCCGCAACCATCGCCAAGGGCCTCATCGACGGGCACATCGTCACGCTAGAACTGGTCTTCGCCGGCCTAGTCGGCGGCATCGTCTGGAACCTGCTGACCTGGTTGCTCGGCATTCCCTCCAGCTCCTCACACGCCCTGATCGGCGGCATCGTCGGCGCCACCATCGCGGCCGTCGGCGCACACGGCGTGATCTGGAAGGGCCTCGTATCCAAGGTGCTCATCCCGGCCGTCGTTGCCGCCGTCCTGGCCATCGCTGTCGGAGCGATAGCGACCTGGTTGGTCTACCGCGTCACGCGCGGCCTCGACACGAAGCGCACCGAGGCCGGATTCCGGTACGGCCAGTGGGGCTCGGCCTCGCTGGTCTCGCTGGCGCACGGCACCGGCGACGCGCAGAAGACGATGGGCATCATCTTCCTCGGGCTGATGTCCTACGGCGCGGTCAGCAAGACCGCCGCGTCGCCGCCGCTGTGGGTGATCGTCTGTTGCGCCCTGGCGATGGCTGCGGGCACCTACCTGGGCGGCTGGCGGATCATCCGCACCCTGGGCAAGGGGCTGGTGGAAATCCAATCGCCGCAGGGCATGGCCGCCGAGTCGTCCTCGGCCGCGGTCATTCTGCTGTCCACCCACTTCGGTTACGCGCTGTCGACGACGCAGGTCTGCACCGGTTCCGTCCTAGGCAGCGGGCTGGGCAAGCCCGGCGGCGAGGTCCGCTGGGGAGTGGCCGGCCGCATGGGCGTTGCCTGGCTGGTCACCCTCCCGTTGGCCGGGCTGGTCGGCGCGGTCACCTACTGGATCGTCCACATCATCGGCGGATACCCCGGCGCGATCATCGGGTTCTCGCTGCTGATCGCGGTCTCGGCGACCATCTACATCCGGTCGCGCAAGGTCAAGGTCGACCACCACAACGTCAACGCCGAATGGAAGGGCGACCTGACCAGCGGGCTCGAAGAGTCCGACGATCAGCACCCGCACTCGGGCGCCGGAACCGCGTCCGGCGGCGGCACCACCCCCCGATTCGGCTCCGACGATCCCACCATTAAGGCGAATGCGTGATGAGTCACTTCAGCGACTGGTTCAACTACCAGGCCTCCCTCAAGATCCTGCTCTTCGCCATGTTGGCCGGCGCCGCGTTGCCGGGGTTGTTCGCCCTGGGGCTACGGTTCCAGGCGATCGGCGCCGGAGAGGTCGGGACCGACGGCGGCTCGCCGCAGAAGAACCCGATGCTGCTGGCGGTCGCGTGGGCGATCTTCGCCATGGTATTCGTGGTGATCGCCTTCGCGCTGGCCTACATCTCCCGCGACTTCATCGCCCACCAAACCGGCACCGCGTTCCTCGGGGCGAAACCCAAGTAGCATCGGTTAATGCCCACCGAGTTACCGAACCGGACACCGGGGGGAGCTGTGTCAGCGTGAACGGATTTCTCAATTCCATCGTCTCCTGGCTGCGCGCGGGATACCCCGAAGGCGTCCCGGCGACCGACACCTTCCCGGTGCTCGCGCTGCTGGCCCGCCGGTTGTCCAACGACGAAGCCAAGGCGGTGGCCTGCGAGCTGGTTCGGCGCGGTGAGTTCGACGATGTCGACATCGGCGTGTTGATCACCCAGGTCACCGATGAGTTGCCGTCGCCGGAGGACGTTGAGCGCGTGCGGGTCCGGCTGTCGGCCCAGGGCTGGCCGTTCGACGAAGCCGACGAGGCCGGGGACCCGGCATAGCCGGACTGCGCGCGCTGCACGTCCCGCCGGGCGCGGCGGTTTCGACGCTGTTGCCTGCCCTGGAACGGGTGCTCGACGGGCGCGATCCCGCACTGGTCGCCCTGCCCGCGGGCGACGATCGCGAGTCGGCCGCGCTGCGGGCCGGCCTGCGCGTCGGGGAATCCATCGACGACGACGTGGCCCTGGTCGTGGCGACGTCGGGCACCACCGGAATTCCCAAGGGCGCCTTGCTGACCGCCGCCGCCCTGACGGCCAGCGCGGCGGCCACCCACGACCGCCTCGGCGGGCCGGGCGGCTGGCTGCTCGCCCTGCCGCCGCACCACATCGCCGGGATGCAGGTCTTGGTGCGCGGCGTGCTCGCCGGAACCGCGCCGGTCGAGATGGACGTCACCTCGGGTTTCGACGTCGCCCAATTGCCCGGTGCGATAAGGGAATTGGGCCCGGGTCGGCGGTACACGTCGCTGGTCGCCGCGCAATTGGCCAAGGCGCTGGGTGATCGAGCGGCCGCGGCCGCGCTCGCCGAACTGGACGCGGTGCTGCTCGGCGGCGGCCCCGCGCCGCGACCCGTCCTCGACGACGCGGCCGCGGCGGGCATCACCGTGGTCCGCACCTACGGGATGAGCGAAACCGCCGGCGGGTGCGTGTACGACGGTGTCCCGCTGGACGGGGTGCGGCTGCGTACGGTCGACGGCCGCATCGTCATCGGGGGTGCGACGCTGGCCAAGGGCTACCGCAACCCGGTGGACCCGGACCCCTTCGCCGAGCCGGGCTGGTTTCGCACCGAGGACCTCGGC
This sequence comes from Mycobacterium sp. NGS33, assembly GCF_059812885.1. NCBI lineage: Bacteria > Bacillati > Actinomycetota > Actinomycetes > Mycobacteriales > Mycobacteriaceae > Mycobacterium > Mycobacterium sp. NGS33. Next base: position 468,480 of record NZ_JCALDN010000001.1, read on the forward strand.
GCCGTCAGCGATGCCGGCGTGCTGACCGTGCTGGGCCGCGCGGACGACGCGATCAGCACGGGCGGGTTGACCGTGCTGCCGCAACCGGTCGAGGCGGCCCTGTGCGCCCATCCGGCCGTGCGCGACTGCGCGGTGTTCGGGGTGCCCGACGACCGGCTGGGGCAGCGGGTGGTCGCCGCGATCGTGGTCCGCGACGGATCCGCCGCGCCGGGCCTGGACGACCTGCGCGCGCAGGTGACCCGCACCCTGGACGCCACCGCGGCCCCGCGCGAGCTGCATGTCCTTGCCGCGCTGCCGCTTCGGGGCATCGGCAAGGTCGACCGCGCGGCGTTGGTGCGCCGGTTCGCCGCCCCGAGCGATCAATAGGCTGTTCGTCCGTGAGGATCGCTCGACGGGAGGCAGCGCGCGAGGCGGTAGCGGTCACGGTCGGGGTGGCGTTGGTGGCGGCGGCCTTCGTGCTGCCGCGGCTGAACCTCGGGGTGCGGCCACGCCTGGACGTCGGCCGGGAGAAATTCGCCACCCATGCCGGCTCCGCGCCGATCTTCGGCGAATGGCTGATCCACGCCGGCTGGGGAACCGCGCCGGCCATCGCCATCGCGATCGCCGTCGTCGCGTGGGGACCCGTTCTGGCGCAACGCCTTTCGTGGCGGGCGCTGACGCTGGGCAGCTGGGCCACCGCGTGCGGCTGGGCGTTCGCGCTGGCGATGATCGACGGCTGGCAGCGCGGCTTCGCCGGCCGGCTGACCACCCGGGACGAATACCTGTCGCAGGTGCCGGGCATCACCGACATTCCCGCCGCGCTGCGCACGTTTTCCAGCCGGATCGTGGACTACCAGCCGAGCTCGTGGACCACCCACGTGTCGGGGCATCCGCCCGGGGCGCTGCTGACGTTCGTCTGGCTGGACCGCCTCGGCCTGCACGGCGGCGCCTGGGCCGGGCTGCTGTGCCTGCTGGCCGGCTCGAGCGCGGCGGCCGCGGTGGTGATCGCCGTGCGCGCGCTGGCCGACGAGCCCACCGCGCGGCGCGTCGCCCCGTTCGTCGCCCTGGCGCCGACGGCCATTTGGGTGGCGGTCTCGGCCGACGGATATTTCGCCGGGGTGGCGGCGTGGGGCATCGCGCTGCTGGCCGTGGCGGTGCACCGCCCGGTCCGCTTCCCCGCGCTGACGGCCGCGGGCGCGGGCCTGCTCCTGGGCTGGGGCGTGTTCTGCAACTACGGCCTGATGCTGATGGGGCTGCCGGCTCTGGCGGTGCTCGCGTCCGCGCGGCGGCCGGGCGGCCGCTTTGCGGACTGGCGCGCGATCCTGCGGGCCCTGGGCCCGGCGGCGCTGGCCGCGATCGCGGTGGCGGTGGCCTTCGCGGTCGCCGGGTTCTTCTGGTTCGACGGCTATACGCTGGTGCAGCAACGCTATTGGCAGGGCATCGCCAAGGACCGGCCGTTCCAATATTGGAGCTGGGCCAACCTGGCGTGCGTGGTCTGCGCGATCGGGCTGGGGGGCGTCGCGGGGATCGGCCGGGTGTTCGACCGGGCCGCCATCGGCCGCCGCTCCGGTTTTCCTCTGCTGCTGTTGGGTGTGCTGGCCGCCGTTGTCCTGGCCGACCTGAGCATGCTCAGCAAGGCCGAGGTGGAGCGCATCTGGCTGCCGTTCACCGTCTGGCTCACCGCGGCGGGCGCCCTGCTGCCGGTGCGGTCACACCGGATCTGGTTGGCGCTCAACGCGATCGGCGCGCTGGCGCTCAACACGATAATCCTGACGCACTGGTAGCTCGCTAGAGGCCGGCCGCGCGGGTGACGCGCGCGAACCGACTGCCGGGCGCGCAGTCCCCGCGCACCACCGCGACGTCGTCGACGAAGTCCACGTCGGCCAGCGTCTGCACCGTCACCACGTCAATGCCGTTGTTGCGCAATGCCTTCAACGTGAGTTCGCCGGTGTCGGGCACCGACATCGGCACGGTGCGCAGGCAGTCGGCCATCGCCGGCTGCCGCACGCCCAGCACCCACCAGCCGCCGTCGCGGGCCGGCCCGAGCACCGCCGGCGCTTCGAGCAGCCGGCGCGCGCAGCCCGCCAACAGATCGGCGGTGACCTGGGGGGTGTCCATCCCGATCTGCAGCACCGGCAGCCCGGCGGCCGCGTCGGCGTGGGCGTTGGCGAGCCGGGCCGCGAAATCCTCGCCGCGCTGGGGGATCACGGTGAAGCGCGCCAGCACCTCGCGGATCTCGGCGGCGTTCGCGGCGCCGGCCACGTCCCCGGTCAGCGCCACCACCCGGGCCGCAACCGGCGCGGCGGCCACGGCGTCGAGCGTGTCGAGCAGTGCGGCGGCGGCGATTTCGGCGGCGACCCGATCGCCCACGGCCGCCGCGAGTCGCGTCTTGGCCCGGCCCGGTTCGGGCGCCTTGGCGACCACCAGCAGGGTCACCGGCAAGGCGCTCACGAAATCACCTTCCAGAAGTCGAGGATCGCGGTGATGCTGCCCCGCAGCGAGCCGCTGACCTTCGACTTGCCGCCCGTGCGCGGGCCGTAGCTGATGTCGAGTTCGACGACGCGCCAGCCGGCGGCCGCCGCGCGCACCAACAACTCCAGCGGGTAACCCGATCGCCGGTCCGCGACGCCGAGCTGCAGCAGGGCATCGCGGCGGGCCACCCGCATCGGCGCGATGTCGTGCACCGGCAGGCCGTGACGGGTGCGCAGTCGCCAACTCATGACCACGGTGCCCACCCGCGCCACCCAGGGCCAGTGCAGCCCGGGCACGGGGCGGCGCCGCCCGGTCACCAGGTCCGCGCCCCGCTCGAGCTCGGCGACCAACCGGGGCAGCTCGCCGCCGTCCATCGAGCCGTCGGCGTCGATGACCGCCACGATCGGGGTGGCCGCGGCCAGCACGCCCGCGTGCACGGCCGAGCCGTATCCGGCCCGCGGTTCGGCGACGACTCGGGCGCCGTGCCGGCTCGCGACCCCGGCGGTGTCGTCGGTGCTGTTGTTGTCGACCACCAACGCGCGGTAGCCGGCGGGAAGGGTGGCCAGGACGGCCGGCAGCGACTCCTCCTCGTTGAGGCAGGGCAGCACCACCGTCACCTGGCCGTCGGCGTCGGGCACGCTCAGAACCCGCGGTGGGGGCGCGGCTCCTGCGGAAACAGCGGCTGCGAATGCGTCGGCGGCACGGTCTGCTGGGTGTGCGTCGGTGCCGGCGCCTGCGTGGTCGCCTTGGTGCTCGGCGGCGAATACGTCGTCGTCGGCGGCTCGTGCGTGGTGGTCGGCGGCGAATACGTCGTCGTCGGCGGCGAATACGTCGTCGTCGGCGGCTCGTGCGTGGTGGTCGGCGGCGAATACGTCGTCGTCGGCGGCGAATACGTCGTCGTCGGCGGCTCGTATGTGGTGGTCGGCGGCGAGAACGTGGTCGTCGGCGGCGAGAAGGTGGTCGTCGGCGGCGTGTAGGGAGGGCTGTACGGCGGGTTGTAGGGCGGGTAGTTCGGCCCCCACCCAGGGATCGGGATGGGAATCGGAATGGGCACCGGCACAATGGGATTGGGGCGCGGCGCCCAACCGGGTTCGGGGTTGGGCACGACGCCGGGGTTGACCGGGGCCTCGGGCACCGGACCGGCCGGGACCCCGCCCCCTGACGGCGGCGCGACCTGCTGCGGAACCGGGTTGTTCGGGGCCGGGACGGTGCCGCCCTGGAATCCGGCGTTGGGCGCATCGGCCGGGGGCGGCGGCAGCCGCGCCTGCTGCTGGCTCGGCAGGATCGGCATGAACTTGCCCGGGGTGCCGTTCTGCACCCCCACCACCGGCTGCCGGCTGGCGGTGGGCTCGACGGCGACCGCGATCGCGGTGGCCAGCGATGCCAACCCGATCACCGCGAAGGCGACGACGGCGTTGCCGATCACCAACGACCGCCGCGACAGCTTGGACTCGGCCTCGTCGACGTCGCCGTACTCGTAATCGTCGAGTTCGGGGTCGTACTCGTCGAATTCGCCGGGATATTGCTCGCCGTCATCGGCCATCGAGTAGGCCAGCTGTTGGTCTTCGGCGTCCGGATCGGCGAACTCGGCCGCCGGCACGATGGTCGTCTCGTCCCCGGCGGCCCCGGCCGCGGGCGCCATCGCGGTGGCATCCCCGAACGCCGGGGCCATCGCGGTCTCGTCGCCGGTCAGCCCGGCCGCCGGCGCCAGGGCCGTCGCGTCCCCCGTCGCGTCCGCTCCCGCCGCGAGCGCCGGCGCGGCGGCGATGGCCGCGCCGCGCGCGAGCGCGAAGGTGGGGTCCTCGGCGACCTGCACACGCATGGTCGAGCCGTCGCGAAGCTCGTCGGCGACCCGGTTCAGATCCGGCGAGGCGCCCAGCAGATACACGTCCTGCGGGGCGTCCGGGTGGGCGCCGAGGCTGGCCATCATGGTGTGGAACGCGGCGGTCGCATCGCCGCCGGGGGCGTCGGCCAGCGGCTGGGTGGCCAGCACGGTCGGCGGCGCGTCCGGATCGCCGTCGCCCGAACCCACCATCGACAGCGTGGCCGTCGCCTCATCCATCACCAGCGCCGCGCCCGGTCGCCCGGCCGCGCGCATCAGGGCGGCCACCGCCTGCGACTCCGAGAGCACCGCCACGTTGTGGACGCCGGAATCCTCCAGGGCCCGCCGCAACCGGTCGGCGGCGGGGTGGTCGGTCCAGCACACCCGGGTGCCGACCAGCCGGTGGTTCTCGTCGGCCAGCAGCCGGTTCGTGCCGACCACGGTCTCGGTCAGCGTCCCTATCGGATTGCCGGCGAGGTCGACGACGGATTGGTCGATCACCTCCCCCTGCGCGCCCGGCCCGACGAGCGCCAAGCGGGCGACGGGGCCGGTGACCGCGACCCCCAAAACGACGTCCATCCCGCTTCTCCTTCACCCTGGCTACCCCGCAACCAGCATGTCCCGGCATCACTACACTTGCGATACCGTTGGCAGTGTCAGTCACCCAGGCGACAGGCTTTGCCTACTAGCGCAGCGTAACCAGCTTTTCGAACGACAGGACGGTCGCCGCGGAATCGTCTCCGCCCCAGCGGTCGCTCCCAGCCACTGCCACGGCATCCGAACGGAGAATATGTTCGCAAGCGAGCAGTGCACTTGGCTCGGCGGGGTGATCCCCGGCCGAACACCCGAAACTGCGCCACGAATGTCGGTCCTTGAATCCCTGGGGGCATGGTGAGCCAGAGCAGCGACGACACGCCTACCGGCCCCATCCGCGGTCAGGACGAGCAGGCGCCGGCGACCCGCATCATCCGCCCACATGCCACGGGTGGCGGCGTGCCGGCTCCCGCGGCGAGCGGGCGCTACCGGCACGTCGCCGGCGACCTGGCCGCGGTGGTCCTGCTGGTGCTCGCGCTGTTCCTGCCGTGGAACCTCTACTTCGGCCTGGGAATCCCGAACAGCAGCGCGACCTGGGCCGCGGTGTTGATCGCGGTGACGGTGCTGGCCGTCGCCGCCGTCGCCCTGGCGGGTTCCTGGCGCTCGAGCGGCGCGCGGTTCAACCCCGCGCGGGCCGCCCGGCTTCGCCTGGCGCTCAACGTCCCCTACCTGCTGCTGGTGCTCGGCTTCGTGGTGTTCGACGCGTACGAGACCGTCCGTTTGGGCGGCACGGTCAACGTGCCGGGCGGCGTCGGTCCGGGCGCGTGGGCCGGGGTCGCCGGCGCGCTGTTGAGCGCCCAGGCGGTGCCGGCCGGCGCACTGGCCGGACCGGTTCCGGCGGGCGACGAGTCCACCGGCTGGCACAGATCGGCGCGGGTCATCGGCGCGCTGTCGATGATCGCGGCGGTGCTCAGCTTCGGTTTCAACCTGTACTGGCGGGTGCGGTACGCCCTGCAAAGCACCGGCGGCGCGCAGGAATTCGGCAAGCAGAACATCGCGGTGATCGTGACCGCGGTGGTGTATGGCGTGGTGGCATTGGTCGCGGTCCTGGTCGCCTCCAGGTGGCTGCTGCGCAGCGCCCGGGCGAGCCGGCTGACCATCACCGCGCTCGGCGCCTCGACGCTGGCCGCCGGGATCCTGGTGTGGTTCTTGCCCGCCGGTCGTGACCTCGACGCGTTCCACGGCATCGCGCAGAACACGTCCACCGCCGGAGTCGGGTTCGAGGGCTACCTGGCGTGGGCGGCCGGGGCGGCGCTGTTCGCGCCGCGGGCGCTGTTCGGGCACCGCAACGCTTCGACGACGGAGGAATCCGCGTGGCGCGAGACCGCCCGAAATGGCTTGCTGCTGATCGCCATCTGGTGCGTGGGGTCGGTGGCGATGCGGATCACCGACCTGGTCGTCGGCGTGATTCTGAATTACCCGTTCTCCCGGTACGACAGCATCGTGCTGGCCGCGTTCGATCTCATCACGGCGGTGCTGGCGTTCTGGCTGCGCCGCAGGCTGGCCACAATGTCGGCGCGGATGGTCACGTCGCTGTGCGGGCTGGTCGCCGCGCTCAGCGTCGCCCGCGTGATCGTGGGCGTCGAGCTGGCGCCGCGGTTCGCGGACTCGCCCAATTCGCCCGCGCTGCACCCGGTTTACGGCAACAACCTGGCCCAGCAGATCACCAGCACGTTCGACGTGACGTTGTGCGGCCTGGCGCTGGGCATCCTGGTGGCGGCCATCGTCACCGGGCAATTGCGCGGTCGGCGGCTGGCCCGCCGCGCCGCCCGCCGGCGCGCCGCCGCGGCGAACGCGGCGGCACCGACCACCCGGGTCCCCGTCGCCCACGTGGCGGGGCCGTCGGCCGCGGCGACCACCCGCATCCCCAGCGGCGCCGGCGCCGACCACGAACCGCCGACCACCGAGATCCCGCCGCTGGCGGGCGGGCCCCGGATCTTCCGCGGCGACGACACCGGAACGCGGCAGATCGCCGCGCAGAAGCCGCAGATCTACCGTCCGCCGCAGGGCTAGCGCTCACCGCAGGGGCGCGAACGCGAATTCACGCAGCCCGTCCCCGGGCGTGACGGCCGCACGGAACCCCAGCACCTCGGCGGCCCGGGACGGGTCGGCGACGATGTGGCGCACGTCGCCGCTGCGGTACTGCCCGGTGACCACCGGGGACAGCGAGCCGCCGCGCGCGTCGCACAGCGCGCGGGCCACCTCCAAAATCGAAATGGGTTGTCCCGAGCACACATTGACGGCAGTGAACCCGTCGCGTCGCTGCATGGCCGCGACGTTGGCGGCGGCCACGTCGTCGACGTGGACGAAGTCGCGCATCTGGCCGCCGTCTTCGAAAACCCTTGGCGGATCGCCCTTTTCCAACGCCGAGCGGAAGATGGCCGCCACCCCGGAGTAGGGGGTGTCGCGCGGCATGCCCGGGCCGTAGACGTTGTGGTAGCGCAGCGCCACCACCGAGCCGCCCGTGGCCTCCGCCCAGGCCAGGGCGTAATGCTCTTGGGCGGTCTTGCTGGCGGCGTAGAGGCTTCGCGGCCGCAGGCAGGCGTCCTCGCCGACCAGGCGCCAGTCCAGTTCCTCCCCGCCGAGCGGGCAGCGGTGCTCGAAGGCCCCGGCGTCGAGGTCGGCGCGCCGCCGCGGCAGCGGATCCACGGGCCCGTGCCGCTCGCAGTGATAGCTCCCCTGCCCGTAGACCACCATCGACGAGGCCAGCACCAGGCGGCGCACCCCGGCGGCGAACATCTGGGCCAGCAGGACCGTGGTGGCCAGGTCGTTGTGGCCGCCGTAGGCGGGGGCGTCGGCGGCGTCCACGCCCGCACCCACCATCGCCGCCTGATGGCACACCACGTCCACGCCCGCCAGCAGGGGTGCCAGCGCGTCGGCGTCGCGCACGTCGACGCGGTGACATCCCCGCGGCAGCACCGCATTCGGGCCGTGCGCGGCGGGCAGCAACGCGTCCAGGGCGACCACCTCGTGTCCGGCCGCCCGCAGCGCGGCGTCCACCCGCGACCCGATGAACCCGGCCGCCCCGGTCAGCAGCACCCTCACGGCAGCTCGATGGGCAAGGTGACGCCCGCGTGCGGCAGGCAGTGCGTGCAGCTGCGCTCGGCGGCGACCCGGGCGATCGCCTGGCGCACCAGCGTCTTGAACACTTCGACGTTCTTCTCGAATTGCGCGAACACGTCGACCGTCTTCACGCCCTCGCCCGCGTTCACCCCGGCATCCAGGTCGGTCACCAAAGCGATTGCCGCGTAGCATATTTCGAGTTCACGGGCGAGCACCGCCTCGGGATAGCCGGTCATGTTCACCAGCGAGAAACCGGCCGAGGCGAACCACCGGCTTTCGGCGCGGGTGGAAAAGCGCGGTCCCTGGATCACCACCATGGTGCCGCCGTCGACGACGTCGGGCAGGCCGGTGACCGCGTCGCGCAGCGCCGGGCAGTACGGGTCGGCGAAATCCACATGGATGCCGCCGGAGTCGAAATAGGTGTCGGCGCGGCCGCGGGTGCGGTCGACGAGCTGGTCGGGCACCACGACGGCGCCCGGGCCGAGTTCGGGGTTGAGGCTGCCCACCGCGCACGGCGCGAGCACCCGCCGCACGCCGAGCTTGCGCAGCGCCCACATGTTGGCCCGATACGGCACGGTGTGCGCGGAGAATTCGTGCTTGGCGCCGTGGCGGGGCAGGAAGGCCACCTCGTGGTCGCCGACGGCGCCGACGGTGACCGGGGCGCTGGGCGGCCCGTAGGGAGTGTCGACGGTGACGTCGTGGGTGTCGGATCCGAAGAAGGTGTAGAAGCCGCTGCCGCCGATGACTCCGAGCATCCGACCATTGTGGTGCATGACGCCTCCGGCGATCGCCGGTGCGGGCGCGCGGGCCGCGGCCCGCGCCCTGGCAGGATGTTCGTGTGGCCAATTTCGGGCAGTGGATTTCGGGTGCGCGGCCGCGGACGTTGCCCAACGCGGTCGCGCCGGTGGTCGCGGGCACCGGGGCGGCGGCGTGGCTGGGGTCCGCGGTGTGGTGGAAGGCGTTGCTGGCGCTGGCCGTCGCGCTCGCGCTCACCATCGGCGTCAACTACGCCAACGACTACTCCGACGGCATCCGTGGCACCGACGACGACCGGGCCGGGCCGGTGCGCCTGGTCGGCTCGCGGCTGGCGGCGCCGCGCGCGGTGCTGGCCGCCGCGGTCACCAGCCTGACCGTCGGCGCGCTGGCCGGCCTCGCGCTGGCGCTGTGCAGCGCGCCGTGGCTGATCGCGGTGGGCGCGGCCTGCATCGCCGGGGCGTGGCTGTACACCGGCGGGTCGAAACCCTACGGCTACGCCGGTTTTGGCGAGATCGCGGTGTTCCTGTTCTTCGGGCTCGTCGCCGTGCTGGGCACCCAGTACACCCAGGCGCTGCGGGTGGACTGGGTGGGGCTGGTGCTGGCGGTGTCGATCGGGGCGTTGTCCTCCTCGGTGCTGGTGGCCAACAACCTGCGGGACATTCCGACCGACGCGCGCTCGGGCAAGATCACGCTGGCGGTGCGGCTGGGCGATGCCCGCACGCGGATGCTGTATCAGGCGCTGCTGGGGACCGCCGGGGTGTTGACCCTGGTGCTCATGGTGGCGACGCCGTGGTGCGCCGTTGGATTGGTGGCCACACCGCTGGCCCTGCGGGCGGCGGCGCCGGTGCGCGCCGGTCGCGGCGGGCCGGAGCTGATCCCGGTGTTGCGCGACACCGGGCTGGCGATGGTGGTGTGGGCGATCGCGGTCGCAACGGCGTTGGCCGTGGCTACCTAACGACGAGGCAAGGGCTACCCACAGTGCGGGCAAAGACCCCCGAGCGCGGCGCTTCTGGGGTACCTTTGCGTCTGCTCGGCGATAGCGGAGGACCGCAATGAACCAGATTGCCGCGACCAGCGGGCCCACGAACATCGGCTTGCTCAGCGTGGGGTCATACCGCCCCGAGCGGGTGGTCACCAACGACGAGCTCTGCGAGAACATCGACTCGTCCGACGAGTGGATCTTCACGCGGACCGGGATCAAGACCCGCCGGTTCGCCAGGCGCGACGAATCCGTCACCTCCATGGCCACCGAGGCCGGGCTGGAGGCGATCACCAAGGCGTCCCTCGAGCCATCCGACATCGATTGCGTCCTCGTCGCCACCAGCACCCATTTCACCCAGACCCCGCCGTGCGCGCCGGCGGTCGCGACGGCGTTGGGTGCCACCGGCGTGCCCGCCTTCGACATCTCGGCGGGCTGCGCGGGCTTCGGCTACGCGCTGGGCGTGGCGGCCGACATGATTCGCGGCGGGACGGCCGCCAAGGTGTTGGTGCTCGGTTCGGAGAAGCTGTCCTGCACCGTGGACATGACGGACCGGAGCAACTGCTTCATCTTCGCCGACGGCGCGGCCGGGGTGGTGGTGGGCGAGACACCCGACCAGGGCATCGGACCCACCGTGTGGGGCAGCGACGGCGCGCACGCCTCCGCCATCCGACAGGACATCGAGTGGATCGACTTCCTGGACAACCGCACCGGCGAGCGCCCGTACCTGCGCCTCGAAGGCAGCGCGGTGTTCCGGTGGGCGGCGTTCGAGATGGGCAAGGTCGGCCGGCAGGCGATGGACGCGGCGGGTGTGCGGCCCGACGAGATCGACGTGTTCCTGCCGCACCAGGCCAACAGCCGGATCAACGAGGTGCTGGCCAAGAGCCTCGATCTGCGCCCGGAAGCGGTCGTGGCCAACGACATCGAGCACACCGGGAACACCTCCGCCGCGTCCATCCCGCTGGCGATGGCCGAATTGCTGGCGACCGGCGCGGCCAAGGCCGGCGACCTGGCCCTGCTGCTCGGTTACGGCGCGGGCCTGAGCTACGCGGCCCAGGTCGTCCGGCTGCCGAGCGGCTAACCGCGCCCTGATTCTTGGTCGCCGCCCCCGTCGGGTGGCGCGTCGCCGTGCAGCCGGGCCTGGAGCAGTTCGCGCTCCCGGCGGCGTCGTTCCCCGGCGATCGCGAGCGCGGCGGTGGCCCGGCGGCGCAGCGGGGCGAACACCCAGATGCCCAGCGGCATCGCGATGATCAGCGCGAACAGCACGGCCACCACGATCGGGAACTGGCTGATGCCCGCCAGGCGGGCCACCCCGTAGATCACGCCGGTGAGCGCGGCCGCCAGCAGCACCCGCGCCGCCATGTACGCCAACACGGGCACGGCGACGCGGTTTTCGGCGCGTGGCGCCGCGCCCTCGTTCGGTGCGTTCCCGGTGCTGTCGTCGCTAGCTTCGTGTGACACAGGCTGAGCCTACGGCGCGGGTATATTCGCCCACAGGAGGTGTTGCGTGCTCTACCTGCTGCTCGTCGTGATTTTGGGGACGCTGATCTACGTTGGCTGGCGTGCTGCGCGATCGCAGGCCCATCGGCCGAAGACGCGCGTCATCGGGCCCGACGACGATCCGGATTTCTTGCGGCGGTTGGGTCACGGCGACAACAACCCGCGCTAACCCAGCACTCCCGGGTTGTGCTGGTCGCCGGGGAATCCGTCGGCGACGACGGCGGCCAGCTCGGTGAGCGCTTCGCGCGTCCCGCGCCGTAGCCGGTCCAATTCGATCTCGGCGCCCTCTTCGAGGTGCGGGTCGAACGGCACCAGCTGAACCGCCCGGCAGCGCCGGGAGAAGTGGTCGATCACCTTGTTCATGTCGACCTTGCCCGGGCGAGACTTCACCCCGTTGATGACCGCGATGGAGTTGCGGACCAGGTTCTCGTGGCCGTGGGCGTCCAGCCAGTCCAGCGTCGCCGAGGCGCTGCGGGCGCCGTCGATGGACGCCGAGCTGACCACGATGAGCGCGTCCGCCTTCTGCAGCACCGAGCTCATCACCGAGTGCAGCAACCCGGGCCCGCAGTCGGTGAGCACCAGGCCGTAGAACCGTTCCAGGATGTCGAGGATCCGCTCGTAGTCCTGCGCGCTGAACGCCTCGGATACGGCGGGGTCCGTCTCGGACGCCAGCACCTCCAGGCCGCTCGGCCCCTTGGAGGTGTAGCGGCGCACATCGCTGTACCGCTCGATGGTTCCGGCGTCGTGCAGCAGCTGGCGCACCGTCGCGGCCGTCTCCAGCGGGATCTTCTGGCTCAGCGTGCCGCGGTCGGGGTTGGCGTCCACGGCCACCACCCGGTCACCGCGGATCGAGGCGAAGGTGGCGCCCAGCGTCGCGGCGATCGTGGTCTTGCCGACGCCGCCCTTGAGCGACAGGAACGCCACCCGGTAGGAACCCCGCAGGGGCCGGTTCACCTGGGCGACCAGGTTGTTGTACCGGGTGGCCCGCGGGCTCTCGCCCAGGTTGATCAGCCCGCCGGACAGCTTGAACAGCAGCAGCCGCCATCCGTCGGAGGGCGGTGGGGCGACCGGCCGCAGCAACATGCCGGTGGACAGTTCCGGATACGGGGTGTGCGGCAGGCGCTCGGGACGCTGCGGCACCCCCTTGATCTGGGTCGGCGGCGCGTCCGGGCCGGTGTAGTAGGCGCCGTACGCCGTCGGGTCGACGCGCGGGATGCCGGTCACCGGCGTGGCGTCCCAGGGCGGCATCCCGCCCGGCCTGGGCGCCGGGGGCGGCGCGGCGGGCTGACGTTCGGGACCGGGGACGCGGCGTTCGGTGCGGAATCCGGCGAAGGCACGGGTGGGGGCGTCACCGCCGGAGTCGGCCTGCGGTGGGGCGGCCTCCGGCTGGTCCGTCGCCGACGGCGTCTGCGGGGGAATCTGGGTGGTCGGTTGTTCGGGCGCCCCCACGCCCGTCGTTGGATGCTCGGTCACTGCACTCCCCCTTGTCGTGCGTTTTTCCCGTTTCGTTCCTATTCGGGCCGGTTGTGCACCGTCACCCGACGCCCGCATACGAATGCAGGCCGACAGTGACCAGGTTAACGAAGAACAGATTGAAGACCATGGCCACGAACCCCGCCACATTGATCCAGGCGGCCTTGCGGTCCCGCCATCCCGCGGTCGACCTGGCGTGCAGGTAGGCGGCGTAAATCACCCAGGCGACAAAAGACACCGTCTCCTTGGGATCCCAGCCCCAATATCGGCCCCACGCTTCCTCGGCCCAGATGGCCCCGAAAATGACGCCGAAACCGAACACCGGAAAGGCGAAAATCGTCGTCCGGTAGGCGATGCGGTCCAGCGTCTGCGCGTCGGGGAACCGTTGCACCAGCCGGCTCAGCGCGCTGTGCGTCCCGCGGTCGGGGTCCGCCAGCGGCGACGTGCGCAGCAGGAACAGGATGCTGGCGATGCCGGCGACCAGGAAGACCCCCGACCCCAGGCTGACCACCGACACGTGGATGGGCAGCCAGTAGGACTGCAGGGCGGGCATCACCGGCGCGGCATTGGTGTAGAGCCAGCGACCGGACACCGTCAGCAGGATCAGCACCGGCAGCAGCAGGAAAACCCACAGCGGCCGGTATTGCGGGCGGCGCAGCACGACCGCCCCCGCGATCAACCCGCACAGGCACGTCAGGTTGATGAATTCGTACATGTTGCCCCACGGCACCCGCAGGGTGGCCAGGCCGCGCAGCACCAGGCAGCCCAGCAGCAGTCCGATGCCCAGGTACACCACGGCCAGCCCGGACCGACCGACGCGCTCGTCGATCGGGCGCTGGGTTGCCTCTTCCACCACGCCGGGGGTGGCGGAATCGGCGCTGACGGCGCCGGCCAGCACCCGGGCGCGCTGATCGGCGCGGCGCCCGCCGGCGTAGGCCAGCTCGAAGGCCAGCAACAGCAGCGCGATCACCAGCGCGACCACCGCGGACGTGAACGCCCAGTCGGAGTAGCGGGCCAGCTCGATGTTGACGTGCACCGTATTCATTTGACGTCCACCTCAGAACTCCTTTTGGACGCAGCGGGTGTCGCGTCGCCGTCCGACGCGGTGGGCGCGGCGCCGGCGCCTTGTAGCCCGGTCCGGGGGTACCTCCCGCTTGCGGGGGACAGCCGATCGGACAGTCGCTCGAACTCGTCGCCCCAGCCGGAGTTGTCGGTGCGCGCCAGGCCACCCAGTTCGACGTTCACCGTACCGGGCGACCCGCCGGCGTCGGGCGTCAGACGGACCCACACCCTGCGGCGGCGCACCAGCAGCGACACCACCAGACCGCCCATCATCGTGATCGCGAAGACGAGCACCCAGGTCTGGCCCGGGTCGTGCGAGACCTGCAGGTTGACGAACGGCACGGCGCCGTCGAAGCGGACCACCGTGCCCGCGGCCGGCCCCGCCTCGATCCGCACCGACTGTCCCGCACGCAGATTGACCCGCTTCTCCTTGGTCAGCCGGTGCTGCTCGATCAGGCGGGGGTCCAGGGTGAACAGCGACTGGGGCCGCCCGGTGTCCAGACCGGTGTCGCCCCGGTAGATGTCGACGGCCACCGCCGGGGCGTCCAGGGCCGGGAAGCGCGACGACAACAGCGTGCCGTCGAGCTGCTCGGTCGGCGCCAGCAGGCCCTGGATGGCGATTTCGTGGTTGCGGCGTTCGGCGGCGCCTGCGTAGCTGCCGGCGGGCGGGTCGATGCGCATCACGCCCGACGAGAGCAGGGTCTGCGGGTTGTCGGGCCGCCACTGCACGGTCGACGTGCGGATCTGCCCGTCCGGGAAGGTGACGCTGAAGGTGGGCGCGTAGCCGTGCCCCTGCAGGTACACCCGGTCGCCGCCGAGCCGCAGCGGGTGGTTGACCTCGAGCCGGTAACGCCGCCACTGGTTGGCGGTCAGGTCGTCGCCGGACTGGTAGGCGATGTGCGCGGCGAACGAGGTGGCCTGCCCCGAGGGCAGGTAGTGGGCCGTGAAGTCGTCGACCCGGATGCACAGCGGGTGCAGCGACGTGCCGTCGACGGTGTTGCCGGCCCGGAACGAGTCGAACGCGGCCGGTGAGGCCGAGCAGAAGCCGGGTCCGCCGTCGGCGATGACGATGACGTTGCCCTCGTAGCCGAACAGCTTGCCGACGGCCACCGCGACCAGCAGCCCCAGCAGCGAGAAGTGGAAGACGATGTTGCCGAATTCGCGCAGGTAGCCCTTCTCGGCGGACACCTCCACGACGTCCGGGCCGCCCCCCTCGTCGCCGTCGCGGTGCCGGATGGCGGTGCGCCAGCCGCGCAGCCGTGCGACCAGCGTGTTGGCCAGGCTGTTCAGTTCCTCGGCGCCGGCCTGGATCTGCTGACTGTGGTGCTTGGGCAGCCGGGCCAGGTTGCGCGGGGCGGCCACCGGGGTGGCCCGCAGGCTGCGGACGTGCTCGATCATCCGCGGGGTGAGGCAGCCGACCAGGGACACGAACAGCAGCACGTAGATGGCGGTGAACCAGAAGCTGGAGAAGACGTTGAACGCCTGCACCCGATCCAGCCACGGGCCGATCACCGGGTGCGCCTTCAGGTAGTCATCGACCTTGCCGGCGTTGAGGCTGCGCTGCGGCAGCAGCGCGCCCGGGATGGCGCCGAGGGCGAGCAGGAACAACAGCACCAGCGCGGTGCCCATCGAGGTCAGCGCGCGCCAGGTGTTGCGGGCCACGGCGAGAAGGCGCCTCAAATCGGCAACCTCACGTCGGACACGAACGCGTCCCGCAGCCACGAGACGAAGTCGTTCCACACCCCGGTGACCAGCAGCGCGCCGACCGTGATCAGCAGGACGCCGCCGAAGATCTGGATGGCCCTGGTGTGCCGGCGCAGCCAGCCCAGTCCGCCGACCGCGCCCGCCGAGCCGAACGCCAGCAGCACGAACGGGATGCCCAGCCCCAGGCAGTACGCGATCACCAACACGATGCCGCGCGCCACGCTGGCGCCGTCGGTGGCCGAGGCGACGGTGATCACGCCGGCCAGCGTCGGACCCAGGCACGGCGTCCAGCCCAACGCGAACACCGCGCCCAGCACCGGCGCGCCGGCGACCGTAGTCAGCTGCCGCGGACTGAACCGGGCCTGGCGTTGCAGGGCCGGGATGAGGCCCACGAACACCAGGCCCATGACGATGGTCAGCACGCCCCCGGCCCGCTGCAGCAGCAGTTGGTTGGTGATCAGTGTGGTCGTCATGCCGAGGACGGCGACGGTGCCCAGCACGAACACCGTGGTGAACCCGGCGACGAACAACGCCGCGGACCCCGCGACCCGCCACCGGGCGCCCGGTGGGGCCTTGGTTGCACCGGCCGGCGGCTGTTCGTCCACCCCGACGACCGCGGCCAGGTAGGACAGGTAGCCGGGCACCAGCGGCACCACGCACGGCGAGGCGAAGGACACCAGCCCCGCCAGCAGGCACACACCGAGGGCCACCAGAAGCGGTCCGGCGGCGGCGATCTGGGTGAATCCGGTCATTGTTCTTGGGCCATCCGCTGCACCACCGGCCGCAGGTCGGTCGCCAGCAGTTCGCGCAGGAAGACCGCCGCGACGCGGTGCTGACGGTCCAGGACCAGCGTGGACGGGATCACCGTCGTCGGGTATTTGCCGCCGAACGCGATCAGGGTGCGCATCGCCGGGTCGTAGATGGACGGGAACGTCACCTGGCGGTCGTTGACGAAATCCAGCGCCGCCTGCCGGTTGTTGTCCCGGACGTCGATGCCGAGGAAGGACACCCCGGCGCCGCGGGTGGCGTCATACACCTGCTGCAGCTGGGTGACCTCGGCGCGGCATGGGCCGCACCACTGGCCCCAGATGTTGATGACCACGACCCGGCCCGCGAAGATCGGGTCGTCCAGCGAGAGCGTGTGCGCGGGGTCGGCCAGGTCGGGGCCGGACAGCGGTCCGGGGCGGCCCCGGCGCGACGGCGGGTCGTAGTAGATGTCGGTCTTGCCGCCGGGCGAGACGAATTCGAAGGTGCCACCCTGGGCGACGGCGTCGTGCCCGGCGGAGCAGCCGCCGAGCAGGGCCGGCAGCAGCGCCGCCAGCACCACCCCGGCCATCGCCTGTGGTCGCAGGGCCAAGGCGCCACTCCTCCTCATCGCTTCGCTCTGCATCGTCGTCGGCGCGCGATCAAGGCGCCGCCGGTTCGCAGTACTCGACGTCGAGAAGACGGTCGCCGTCGTAGACCAGGGTGGTCACCGACGCGAGCCCGCACTGCCGCCGCCGCGGGTCGTGCCACAGCCGGCGGCCGGTCACGTGCAGCCGCAGCGTCCACACCGGGAGTTGGTGGCTGACGCACACCACCTCGTGGCCGGCGGCACGGGCGCGGGCCTTGTCCACCGCCGTCTGCATCCGGGCCGCGATCTCGGCGTACGGCTCACCCCAGGACGGCCGGAAGGGGTTGCGCAGTTGCCACCACACCCGCGGGTCGCGCCACGCGCCGTCGCCCGGGCTGACGCGGCGGCCCTGGAAGAAGTTGGCCGATTCGATGAGATCCGGGTCGGTGTCCACGGCCAGCCCGTGCGCGGCGGCGATGGGCGCGGCGGTCTCCTGGGCCCGCTGCAGCGGCGAGGCGATCACGGCGACGATGTCGCGGTGAGCCAGCGCCCCGGCCACCGCGGCCGCCTGCGCCTGGCCGTTCTCCGAGAGGTGGAACCCGGGCAGCCGGCCATAGAGGATGCCGCTCGGGTTGTACACCTCGCCGTGCCGCACGACGTGCACCCGGGTGCGCTCGGCCATCAGGACTTGCCCTCCTCTGCTTGCGCGGCGGCCCTGGCCGCGGCGGGCAGCGCGTCGGCGATGCGGTCGAACGCGGCGTCGTCCAGCGCGGTCGAGACGAACCACGCCTCGAACGCGCTGCACGGCGGGTACACGCCCGCGTCCAGCAGGGCGTGGAAGAACGGCGGATAGCGCCAGGTCTGGGTGGCCCGCGCGGACGCGAAGTCCGTCACCGGCGTGTCGGAGAAGAACACGCTCAGCATGTTGCCGGCACGCGGAATCTGATGCGGCACACCGGCATTCGTCAGCGCATCGGAGAACAGCCCGGCCAGGCGATCGGCGTTGGCGTCCAGGGCCGCATACGCGGCGGCGTCGGCGCTGCGCAGGGTCGCCAGCCCGGCGGCCATCGCGACCGGGTTCCCCGACAGCGTGCCGGCCTGATAGACCGGGCCCAGCGGCGCGAGCCGCTCCATCACCTCGGCGCGCCCACCGAACGCGGCGGCCGGCAGCCCGCCGCTCATCACCTTGCCGAAGGTGAACAGGTCGGCGTCGACGGGATCGATTCCATACCAACCACTTCGGCTGACCCGGAAGCCGGTCATCACCTCGTCGATGATCAGCAGCGCGCCGTGCTCGGCGGTGATCGCGCGCAGCGCCGCGTTGTAACCGGGCGCGGGTGGGACCACGCCCATGTTGCCGGGGCTGGCCTCGGTGATCACCGCCGCGATCTGATCGCCGAACCGGGTGAACGTCTGTCGTACGGCGTCGATGTCGTTGTAGGGCAACACGATTGTGTCGGCCGCCGTCGCACCGGTGACCCCGGGCGAGGACGGCAACCCCAGCGTCGCCACCCCGGAGCCGGCGTCGGCGAGCAACGCGTCGACGTGGCCGTGGTAGCAGCCGGAGAACTTGACGACCTTGGCCCGGCCGGTGAAGCCGCGGGCCAGTCGCACCGCGCTCATGGTGGCCTCGGTGCCGGAGTTCACCAGCCGGATCCGTTCGACCGGTGCCACCCGCCCGATCATCTCGGCGGCCAGCTCGCTCTCGGCCGGGGTGGGCGCCCCGAACGACAGGCCCGACGCGGCCGCCTTGGCCACCGCCTCGACGACGGCCGGGTGCGCGTGCCCCAGGATCATCGGCCCCCACGAGCAGACCAGGTCCACGTAGCGGTTGCCGTCGGCGTCGGTCAGCAGGTACCCGCGGGCGTCGGTGATGAACGGCGGCGTCCCGCCCACCGCGGTGAACGCGCGGACCGGGGAGTTCACCCCGCCGGGAATGACGGCGCAGGCATCCTCGAACAACCGGGCCGAGGCCGCCGTAGCCCGGCGGGCCCCGGCGGCGTGCGCGGTCGCCTGATCACTGCTTCCCATGACGACCAGTGTCCCAGCCCGCGCGCGACATTCCACTACAGGGTGTAGCAGACCGTGCTGAACGAAGCCGAGGCGGTCCCGGTGGCCGGTTACTCGGCGTCCTGCCCACCGGCTTCCCGCGCCGCGATGAACTGGCGGCGCGCGGCCGCGCCGACAAGTGGGTTGTCCTGGCCCTGCGCCGCGAGTTGGATAGCCGTATGCAATTCCCACAAGGGCTTGCCCGGTTCAACCGGCACGTCACGAACCCGATCCAGCGGATGTGGGCCGGGTGGCTCCCGCCGTTCGGGATCGTCGAGCACGTCGGGCGGCGCTCGGGCAAGCCGTACCGCACACCGGTCACTGTGTTCAACACCACTGTCGGGGGCAAACCCGGGGTGGCCATCCTGCTGACCTATGGCCCGGACCGGGATTGGCTGAAGAACCTGAAAGCCGCTGGCGGCGGCCGACTGCGCACCAAGGCCAAGGAATTCGGCATCGCCGATCCGCGCGTGGTCACCAAGGACGAGGCCGCGGCGCACGTAACACGCAGGATGCGACCGGTTTTCGCGAGGCTGCCGTTCGAGCAGGCGGTGTTGCTCACCCGGACTTCCTGACTACCGGGTGATGCGGATCACGTCGATCGTCGAACGATCGGTCGGCCTGGACGGCGGTCGGCGCGGCGGGCCCGCCAACGCGGTGGTCGACTTCTCCCACCACACCGTCTCACTGGTCGCGGTGATCACCGACGTGATCCGGCGCGGACGGCCGGTGGTGGGCGTGGCGTTCGATTCGATCGGGCGGTTTGCCCAGGGCGGGATCCTGCGCGACCGGATGATCCCGCGGGTGCTGGCGGCCCGCCCCGACGAGCTGCTGCACGGCTCCGGATGTGTGGATCCCGCCGCGGTTTTGGCGTGCGCCGTGGCCGACGAGAAGCCCGGCGGCCACGGGGACCGGGCCGCGGCCGCCGCCGCCCTGGAACTGGCCTGCTGGGATCTGAACGCGAAACTGCGCGACGAGCCGGTCTGCGTGACCATCGCCCGCCACGCCGGACGGACACCGGCGCCGTCGGTGCCGGTGTACGCCGCCGGCGGCTACTACTACGCCCAGGGCGGTGTCGAACAGCTGCGCCGGGAAATGCGCGGGTATCTCGACGCGGGCTATGACGCGGTCAAGATGAAGATCGGCGGCGCCCCGCTGGGCGAGGATCTCGAGCGGATCGAGGCCGTCATCGATGTCGTGGGCGACGCGGGCCGGGTCGCGGTGGACGCGAACGGCCGCTTCGACCGGGACGCGGCCACCCGGTGGGCGGCCGCGCTGGCTCCCTACGGGCTGCGCTGGTACGAAGAGCCGGGCGATCCGCTGGATTACGCGCTGAACCGGGTGGTGACGGAGTGCTACGACGGCGCGGTGGCCACCGGTGAAAACCTGTTCTCGGTGCCGGAGGTGACCAATCTGGTGCGCTATGGCGGGATGCGGCCCAATCATGATGTCTTCCAGATGGATCCGGGCCTGAGCTACGGGTTGACCGAATACCTCCGGATGCTCGACGTCGCGGCGGCCCACGGCTTCGATCGCGCCTTCGCGTTCCCGCACGGCGGTCACCTGATCAACCTGCACGTCGCGGCGGGGTTGGGCCTCGGCGGCTGTGAGGCCTATCCCGGCGTGTTCGCGCCGTTCGGCGGTTACCCCGAGGCCTGCGCGCCGACGGCCGGCCGGATCTCTCCGACCGACGCAGCCGGGTTCGGGCTCGAGCAGAAGACCGGCCTGGCCGACCTGATCGCCGAGCTGACCACCTGACGGGAGAGTGCGGATGCGAGTCGCGGTAATCGGCTGCGGCGCAATGGGTTCCATCTACGCGGCCCGGCTGGCCGCGGCGGGCAACGACGTGCTGGCCATCGACCGCTACCAGCCGAGCATCGATCAGATCGCCCGGCACGGGCTGCGGGTCACCGGCCCCGGTTACGACCAGGTGGTGCCGCTGCGGGCGAGCACCACCGCCCCTGCCGAGGCGATGGATCTGATCGTGCTCGCCGTGAAGGCGGCCGACGTGACAACCGGTGCGCAGCAAGCGCTTCCGATGCTGGAGGCAGCCACGCCGGTGCTGACCATCCAGAACGGCCTGGGCTCGGCGGAGACCGTGGCCGGCGTCGTCGGCCACCAGCGGGTCGTTGTCGGCATCGCCAGCGGTTTCGGCGCGGCCACGGTGGCGCCCGGGCACGTGCGCCACAACGCCATGAAGGCCATGCGGTTCGGGGCGCACTCGTCGCTGCCGCTCGCGGCGGTCGAAACGATCGCGAGGGCGTGGACCGAAGCCGGATTCGACGCGGCCGCGGTCACCGACATCGCCGCCATGCAGTGGGAGAAGCTGATCTGCAACGCCGCCTACAGCGCGCCGTGCGCGCTCACCGGCATGACTGTCGGGCAGGTGATGGACGACCCCGAGATGGCGCCGGTCAGCCAGGCCGCCGCCACGGAGGCGTGGACCGTCGCGCGGGCGTCGGGCATCGCCATCGCCGTCGCCGACCCCGTCGCACACGTCCGCGCGTTCGGCGCGCAGATGCCCGACGCGAAACCGTCGGCGCTGCTGGACCACGAGGCGCGCCGGGTGAGCGAGATCGACGTCATCAACGGCGCGGTGCCCCGTCAGGGCGCCCGGGTCGGGGTTGCGGCGCCGGTGAACGCGACGCTGACCGCGCTGATCAAGTCGATCGAACGGCAGTGGCGCAGCTGAGCTTTGCCGCGGCCCGGACCGCTAAGGGCCACACCGGCGCGGGGAGGACCCTAATCCCCCGAAGCGACCCGGATGCGGCCGCGGGAGCGGGCAAGGAAGTACAGGCCGATCACCACCGCCCAGGACAGCAGGCTGAGCCATAGCTGGCTGCGCGCCGCGTGGTCGAACGCCATTTGCACCAGCACGGCGGTGATTCCGGCCAGCGTGAGAATCGACAGCACCGGGTAGCACCACATTTTCACCGTCAGTTTTTCGGCGGGTGTGCGGCGGCGCAGGATGATCTGCGAGCAGGCGATCAGCCAGTAGACGAACAAGATGATGGCGCCCGACGAGTTGAGCAGGAACAAGAACACCGTGTTGGGCGCGACCCGCGCCATGATGACGCATCCGAATCCGACGGCCGACGAGCACAGGATCGCGACGTGGGGAACGCCGCGCCCGCTCAATCTGACCAACCGCATCGGCGCCTCGCCCCGCTCGGCGAGCACGAACAGCATCCGCGACGCGGTGTAGAGACCGGAGTTCAGGCAGGACAGGACCGCGGTCAACACCACCGCGTTCATCACCTGATCCGCACCGGCGAGCCCCATGTGTTTGAGCGCCGCCACGTACGGCGAGGCACCGAGTTCCACGGAGTCCCACGGCAACAGCGCCACGAGCAGGAAGACCGAACCGACGAAGAAGATCCCGATGCGCGCCACCACCGATCGGGTCGCCCTCTGGACCGCGAGCTGCGGGTCGCGGCTTTCCGCGGCCGCGACGGTGACGATCTCGGCGCCCACCATCGAGAAGATCACCACCACGATGGCGGCGAACACCGCGCCGACGCCATGCGGAAAGAACCCGCCGTGCGACTCCAGATTGGCCAGACCGCCGCGATGTCCCGGCACCAGTCCCAGCACGTAGACCGTTCCCACGGCCAGAAAGATCACGATGGTCGCGACTTTGATTCCGGCGAACCAGAATTCGAATTCGCCGAAGGACGACACGGAGAACAGGTTGGTGGCCGTCATCAACACCATCAGGCACAACGACAGCAGCCATAGCGGTGCGTGGAACCAGTAGTTGAGCACCTTGCCGCCGGCAACCGCCTCGAAGCCCACCACGATCACCCAGAAGTACCAATACAGCCACGCGACCGAGAATCCCGCCCAGCCGCCCAGGGCCTTGGCCGCATAGTCGGCGAACGATCCGGTCGAGGGGTTCGCGGCCGCCATCTCGCCCAGCATCCGCATCACCAGCACGATGAGCAGACCGCACAGCGCGTAGGTGAGGAACGCGGCCGGCCCGGTGTCCTTGATCACCACTCCGGATCCGACGAACAAGCCGGCGCCGATCACGCCGCCGAGGGCGATCATGCCGAGTTGCCGCTGCGACAGTCCTTGGCGCAGTTGCGGATTGCTAGCCATGCCCGGACGCTAGCGGGCTTTGGTGCCCGCAGCAACAACGACCTACAGGTAGAGGTCGCGATCGCGGATCAGCGCCGTGGCGATCACGCTGATCACCGCCGTGGCAACCAGATACCCGCAGGCCAGCCACGGCGCACCGCCGACGGCCGCGATCAGCGAGGTGAGAATCATCGGCGTCACCCCGGACGCGTACACCCCGGAGAACTGGTAGACGAACGACAAACCGGTGTAGCGGGTGCCGGTGGGATACAGCGACGAGTACAGGGTGCCCTGGGCGCCGTAGAACACCGCGTGCACGACACCGAACACCAGGACCATCGCCAGCCCGAACCAGACCAGGTTCCTGGTGCCGAACAAGGCGAACGCCGGAAAGGCCGCCACGCCGTAGAGGGCGACACCGACCAGATACACCCGGCGTGCGCCATACCGGTCGGTCAATGCTCCCGACACGGGCAGCAGCACCGCCATCAGCAGGGCTGCGATCGTCACCACGACCAGAACCGAGACCTTGTCGAAGCCCAGGGCGCCGCTGGCGTAGCTGATCGCGAAGACGCCCCAGGTGTTGAACGCCGAACCCTCCGCCCAGCGAGACAACAACCCCAGCAAGGTGTTTCGCCGGGATCGGGGTTCACGGACGATCTCCCGGATGGGGACGGTGGACGCCGCCTCGAGCTCGCCCAACTCACGGAACGCCGGGGTCTCTTCGACCCGCAGCCGCACCACCACACCGATCGCCACCAGCAGCACGCTCAGCAGGAAGCCGATGCGCCAGCCGTAGGACAGAAAACGCGTCTGGCCCAGGACAAACTGCAGGAAGGCGAACACGCCGGTGCCCAAGGCCAGCCCCAGGGCCAACCCGACTTGCGGAATGGCCCCGTAGCGGCCGCGCCGGTCGCCGGGGCTGTGTTCGACGGCCAGCAGCACCGCGCCGCCCCACTCGCCGCCGAGCGCGAAACCCTGCAGCACCCGCAGGGCGAGCAGCAGCACCGGCGCCCACACCCCGATCTGGGCGGCGGTCGGCAACGCCCCGATCAGCGCCGTCGCGCCGCCCATGATGAGCATGGTCAGCGCCAGGCTGCGCTTGCGGCCGATCCGGTCGCCGATGTGGCCGAACACCAGCCCGCCGATGGGCCGCATGACGAACCCGACGGCGAAGGTCGCGAACGCCAAAAGCGTTCCCACCAAGGAACTCTCGTTGGGGAAGAAGACCTTGTTGAATACCAGGCCGGCCGCGGTGGCGTACAGGAAGAAGTCGTACCACTCGACTGTGGTGCCCAGCAGGCTCGCCGCGACCACGATGCGCAACCGGCGGCGCCGCTGCTCGGTGGATTCATGCAAAGGCGGGTCCGCGTCGGGCGCCCGGCCGGCGGGCGCGGACGCGGGCAGGATGGCTGCCATGATCCGTTTAGTGCGCCGAGGCGATCGCGAACGGCGTTCCCGCGACCGGGTGCGACTGGCGATTGGGGTGGCGCCACAACCCCATTCGCTCCAGAATCGGCAGCACGCCCTCGCCGAACCAGTAGGCCTCTTCCAGATGCGGATATCCCGACAAGATGAAGTGGGAGATGCCCAATTTGGCGTATTCGGACAGTCTTTCGGCGACCTCGGCGTGCGATCCGACCAGGGCGGTGCCCGCTCCCCCACGGACCAGGCCGACCCCGGCCCACAGGTTGGGCGCGACCAGCAATCTGCTGCTGTCACCGCCATGCAGCTCCCGCATGCGGCGCTGGCCTTCGGATTCGCTGCGCGCCAGGCTGTGTTGCACCCGCTCGATGTCGGCCGGGTCGATCGCGGACAGCAACCTATCGGCCTCGGCCCACGCCTCGGCGGACGTATCTCGGCTGATCACATGAATCCGCAAGCCGTACTGCAGGATTCGGCCTGCGTCGACGGCCAGCCCGCGAATCCAGTCCAGCTTCTTGGCGACCGCGGTCAGCGGTTCGCCCCAGGTGAGGTACACGTCGGCGTGTTTGGCCGCGACCGGTCCGGCGGATGCCGAGGACCCACCGAAGAACACCGCCGGTATCGGGTCGGGCGGGTTGTTCAGTTGCGCACCCTCGACCTGAATGTGTTCGCCGGTGAAGGTCACCGGCTCGTTGGCGGTCCACAGTTGGCGCACCACGTGCAAGAACTCGGCGGTGCGGGCATACCGGGCCTGTTTGTCCAGGAAGTCGCCGTAGGCGCGCTGCTCGTGCGGTTCACCGCCGGTGACGACATTGAGCAGCAGCCGCCCGTCCGAGTGCCGCTGGAAGGTCCCGGCCATCTGGGCGGCCAGGGTGGGACTCAGCATCCCGGGACGGAACGCGACCAGGAATTTCAGGGTCTCGGTCGATTCGACCAGCATCGCGGTGGTCAACCACGCGTCCTCACACCACAATCCCGTCGGCGTGAGGACCGCTTCGAAACCGTTGTCTTCGGCGGCCGTACAGATCTGGTGCAGGTATTTCAGTGTCGCGGGCCGGTTGCCCGACATCGGCGTGCCGTGCCCGCCCGCCACGAGATTGCGCGAATCGCCGTAGGTCGGCAGAAACCAATGAAACGCGAGACTCACTTCACAATCCTCTTTCGCTCCGCTTTCGCCCTGTGCAGCAATCGCCCATCCTGCTGAAATCGCCGCCGGGAGGCGAGGGTTGAAACCTGCGAGATTGCATCCCCGTCCGGACACCGCGATCGGCACGGCGGCCCGCGGCACCGGACGCTGGGACGCCGACCTGGAGGCACCGGATCGACGCCGCGCGCGCACCGCATCTGGGCTGTCCCAGAAGGCAATACGATCGCAATGATTCGACCGGCGGCAATCGGCGACATCGGCGCTACGATGACAACGACCCCGAGCGAGGCCGCAACCCGGCGCCACGATCGCCCCGGCCGGCGCGGACCCGACACGCGAAAAAGATCACCGCTTCGTGACCGGAAGGTCACGCCGGATCACACAATGCTTCCAATACGGCGTGGCTCGGCGGGTAATCCCCGGTCAGCGCGGCATCATTGCGATCATGCCTGACCTCACACGCCGAGCGGTGCTCCGGATGGGCGCCGGTGGCACCCTCGGGGCCGCCGGCGTGCTCGCGTTCAGCTCCCTGCTGGCCCCCGGCCCGTCGCGCGCCGCGACGTTGCCGCAGGCTCCCGCGCCGTTCGAGCCGCCGACGGCGGGCAAGACCCTGCCGACCAAGCTGACCGGTTCGTTCGTCTCCGCCGCCCGGGGTGGCATCAAGACCAACTACGTGATCGCGGTGCCGCCGGGTCAGACCGGGATGCTGCGCCCCGTCATCGCCCTGCACGGCGTGGACGGCGACGCCAACCAGATGCTCGACATGGGCGTCCCGGACGCGCTGGCCCAGCTGGTCAAGGAGGGCAGGCCGCCGTTCGCGGTGGTCGGCGTCGACGGCGGCAACACCTATTGGCACAAACGGACTTCCGGTGAGGACTCCGGCGCCATGGTGCTCGACGAGTTGCTGCCGATGCTCTCGACGATGGGTTTCGACACCTCCCGGGTCGGCTTCATGGGGTGGTCGATGGGTGGCTACGGGGCGCTTCGCCTGGGCGCCAAGCTGGGGCCCGCGCGCACCGCCGGCATCTGCGCGATCAGCCCGGCGCTGTACACCTCGTATGCGACCAGCGCCCCCGGGGCGTTCGACAGCAACGACGACTTCGTGCAGAACAGTGTGCTGGGGCTGCCGGCGCTGAATTCGATTCCGCTGCGGGTGGACTGCGGCAACTTCGACCGCTTCTATTTCGCCACAAAGCAATTCGTCTACCAGTTGAAGACCCCACCGGCGGGCAGCTTCTCGCTGGGCGGCCATGACATCGCCTTCTGGCGAAGTCAACTGCCCGGCGAGCTGGCCTGGATGGCGACCTAGCCCACGCAGATGACACTTCGGGAGCGATCGGTCGCCAGCAGCCCACAACAGGTGGAGCGGCGGACCTCCCGAAGGGGATTCCGGCCCGACATCGAGGGATTGCGCGCCGTCGCGGTGATCGCCGTGGTGCTCTACCACGCCGGCGTCCCGGGCGTCACCGGCGGCTACATCGGCGTGGACGTCTTCTTCGTCATCTCCGGCTTCCTCATCACCGGGTTGCTGTTTCGCGAGGCGAGCGCCACGAATACCGTTGCGCTGGGCCGGTTTTACGGTGCGCGTGCCCGACGGCTGTTGCCGGCCGCGGCGATCGTCGGCACCATCACGGCGATCGCCGCGGCCGCGGTGCTGCCGCCGCTGCAGGCGCGCAGCGTGTTTCTCGACGGCATCGCCAGCGCCCTGTACGTCGGCAACTACCGGTTCGCCCTGCGCGGCACCGACTACCTGACCGCCGACGCGCCGTCGCCGTTCCAGCACTACTGGTCGTTGGGCGTGGAGGAGCAGTTCTACCTGCTGTGGCCGCTGCTCATCATCGCCACGGCCTGGGCGCTGCGTCGCATTCCACGCGTTCGCGCGGCCGCGACGCGCGCCACACCGTACGCGGTGGTCCTCGCGGTGGTGGCGGCGGCGTCGTTGACGGCGGGCGCGGTGTGGACCCGCACCTCGCCGTCGTGGGCGTTCTTCTCGCTGCCCACCCGCGCCTGGGAGCTGGCGGCCGGCGGCCTGGTGGCCCTGTCGATCCAGCAGTGGCGGCGCCTGTCGCTGCGAACGGCGGCGATCGTCGGGTGGGGCGGGCTGGCGTTGATCCTGCTGACCTGCACCCAGCTCAACTCCCACACCCCCTATCCCGGCACCGAGGCGCTGTTGCCGGTGCTGGGCACCGCGCTGATCCTCGGCGGCGGCGCCGTCACGGGCGGGCTCGGGCCCGGCCGCCTGCTGTGCCGCCCGGCGATGCGCGCGATCGGCCGGATCTCCTACTCCTGGTATCTGTGGCACTGGCCGGTGCTGCTGCTGATGCCGGCGCTGCTCGGCGAGCCCGCGGGGCTACCGGCCCGGCTGAGCGCGACAGCCGTCTCGGCCGGGCTCGCCGTCATCACGCTGCACTTGGTGGAGAATCCCGGCCGCTTCGCCGCCGCGCTGCGCCGGTCGGCGAAAGTCAGCCTGGTGGTGGCGGGCGGCGCGAGTGCCGCCACCGCGTGCGCATGCATGTTGCTGCTCAACGTGATACCGGCGCCGGTGGGCCACGGGGTGGCCGCTCCCCGCGCCAACATCATCGCCACTCCTCCGGCCAGCGTGCCCGCCGTCAGCCCGCAGGAAGCGGCGGTCCGTCAGGCGTTCGACCAGGCTCGGGTGGCGTTGGCGGCGGCCGTCGGCCTGCGGGCGGTCCCGTCGAACCTGGACCCGCCGCTGGCCAAGGCGCCCGCCGACAAGGCCGCGGTGTTCGTCAACGGCTGCGTGCGGTCCTGGCGCGATGTCGGGCAAAGCGAATGCGCGACGGGCGACACCGCCTCGCCGACCACCGTCGCCCTGATCGGCGACTCGCACGCCGCCATGTGGAATCCCGCGTTCGAGCAGCTCGCCGAGCAACGGCACTGGCGACTGGAGACGCTGGCCAAGGTGACCTGCCCCCTGCAGGACCTGCACATCGTGAGCCCGTATCTGGGGCGCGAGTACACCGAATGCGAACAGTGGCGCGCCCAGATCATGGGCCGGATGAACGCCGAACACCCACGCCTGATCGTGCTGGACATGAGCCGCCGCTACGGCGGAGACTTCGGCTTCACCTCCTACGACCCGGCGTGGATCGACACCCTCGGACGCACCGTGGTCCAGCTGCGCGGCACCGGCGCGACCGTCCTGGTGCTCGGGCCGGCACCCGACCCGCATTCGTCCGCGCCGGCCTGCCTGTCCGCCCACCTTGACGACGTAACTGCCTGTACGCCAACGAAAGTCGCCGCGGTGGATGGCGACGGGATCGCCGCAGAACAGGCGGTGACGGCCCGCAGCGGTGGCCACTACGCCGACCTGACCGACATGTTCTGCACCCCCGACCGGTGCCCGATCGTCGTCGGCAACACCCTGGTTTTCCGCGACGACAACCACGTGACAACCGAGTACGCGCAGTTGGTGGCACCGCTTTTGGGTGCACTCGCGGACCGCGCACTGACGAACGGGTGAAAAGCAATGAACTTCTCATGGCTGACCAACGTCAAATCAGTGAAGGGTTTTTGGAGGTCTTAGGGTCATGTCTCCGCTGTTGCTGGTCTGCATCGCAGTAGCCGCGCCCTTCGCCGGAATCGGCTTCCTGCATGTGCAGGACCGCTTGGAGCGCTGGGACTACGAGCGGCACGCGGACGACTGAGCCCCACGTCTGGGCCAAAGTCGCTGTGTCCTCGCGGGTTCAGCCTGCCCGGCAAGCCGCCCGCCACATCCGAGTCAGGTCGACAGCTGCGTGCGTATCAGCGGAGCGATCTTGTCCGCCATGTACTGATGCCCCGCGTCATTGGGATGCACGCCGTCCGCACCGATCAAATCGGGCCGGCCGACGAACCAGTGTTCGGCGATCGGATCGATGAACGTCGCCCCCGCCGCCCCGGCCGCAGCGCCGAGAATGTCGCGGATCAAGAACATCGAGGGCGGGACGTCGGCGGTCGGCCAGGGCGGACCGATCACCAGCAGCCGCGCCGCCGGCGCCAGCCGGCGCGCCAGATCCAAAGCGGCGTGCGTTTTTTCGGTCAGGTACCCGGGATCGACCCCTTGGTCGTTGCGGGAGCCGAAGAAGACCACCAGCGCGTCATCGGGCTGCACCGCCCTGGGGGTCAGATCCTCGAAGATGCTGCCGTGGTCCCCGGGCGTGCCGTAACCGGCCCGGCCTTCGGCCGCCACGCTGCCCGAGATCCGCGAACCGCGTGAGCCGAGCACCTGAAAAGCGCGCGACGTCCACGATCGAGAGCCCAGACCGCCCTCATCGGTTCCGGTGGTATACGAATCCCCCACCACCGCCACATGATTCAGCCGGAAGTCGAGCGTCAGTGTCTCGTAGGTGCGCACCTGCGCCGGGTATGCCAAGCCTACGCCCGCCAGAAAACTCACCCCAATGAGAAAGGTGGCCAGACGACTCACTCTCACCTCCACTGTCAACGGCATAGTCGGGTGCCGCCGCGTCCTCATCAAGTATTCCCCGTGAGTCGTGGCCGGCCGCTGAGGCGGCCATCACACCGCGCGGGCCGAAACCGCTTCCAGCGGACGGTCGATCGGATGCAGCTTACTGTTCGGCTCGCCGGGATCGCTTCTCGCGTTGATGGCCCTGACATCGACCATCTTGCGCATCCAGCGGCGGGCGGGCTCTTCGACGCCGTGATACAGCAGCACCGAGGCGCCCAGGGCGATCGCGAGCAGGCCGATGATGTTCCACTTCCACGGGTTATCCAGGGTGGGGAGCTCGAATTGCTCCACGGCCCATCCCCAGGAGGTGTGCACGAGCTCATGCACCATGTACAGGCAGAACGAGATCTTGCCGCCGTACACCATCACTCGGGTCGACAGCACCCGCGGTAGGCTTCCGAGCCCGACGGCCAGCGTTATCACCAGCGGAACGAACAACACGTCGACGACGCCGCCGCTGTCATTCTCCACGACCCCCGAGATCGGGTGCGCGCCAAACCAATACAGCACGCCCACCATCGCGGCCAGTAGAAGCAAAGAGACGTATCCGGCGGCGCGGCGGCCGCGGTCGCTCAGCCGTAACCTGCGCACCGCGGCACAGGCCAGGGCGCCGGCGGTGAACTGGGTGACGATTCGCGGCAGCCAGCTCCACGGCGTGTAGAAGTGGCCGCTGGCGAGCAGCATCACCACCGGCGGCAGCGATGCCGCGAAGGCCAGGATCATCAGGCTGCGCGCCCTGGTCGCCTGTTTCATCCGCAACAGCACCAGCACCAGGACGGCGAAGAGCACATAGGCCAGCCATTCCGCGCTGATCGACCAGGCCGGCCCGTCCCAACTCGAGTCGTCGAAGAACGGGACAAACCACAACTGCACCAACAGGATTTGGCGCACGTAGCTGATGGCGGTGAGCGACGTGGCATCCGGCGACGGCACATGACCGACGTGCAGGGTGAAGATCACCCACAGGGCGGCCAGGTGCAGGGTAACCAGGTACACCGGCCACACCCGGGCCAGCCGCAGCCACAGGAAATGCAGCGTCGCGCGGGTCGACCAGGACCGCCCCATGCGGTCGAGATAGTTGTACGTCAGCACGAACCCGCTGAGGATGAAGAACAGGTCGACGCCCTGGGCGCCGCAGTTGAGCACCGGGGCCAGGGCGTCGCGGAAATCGGGCGACACGTCGCCGAGCATCGGCCGGAAGTGGAACAGCACCACCCAGAGGGCGGCGACGATACGGAGCCCCGTCAGGGCCGTGATCTCGCCCCTGATCTCTACGCCCCGCACGCTGCTCTTCCCGTTTGAATCGTGGCCGTTCCGTCTCCCGCTACTTCGGCCGAGCGGGAAACCTCGCCTTTTCACAAGCCCCCCGACTAGAACCGGCAGCTTTGGCAGCCTAGCAGCGCAATCGTCGGCACGGGTGGACGGTTGTGGTGTGGCATACCGGGTTCCGGGGTACTACATGGGCCCGACGGCCCGCTGGGCGTTTGCTCAGCGCCCCATTCGGGGCGGGGCCGCCACCGCTTCTTAGCAAAGCGTTAGACGCGGCTTCCGGTCCCCTTAGGCTTGCGGCGTAACGTTTTAATCACACTTTGGTGAGCGTGGAGGCGCCCCCCGAAGCCGGCGCGAACGCCACGGAGAGTGAGGGGTCTGCATGACGGTCGCAGGCAACCAGACTGGCCACGACAACTGCGTGTTCGACTGCGACGGCGCACAGGTCCGGGCGCACTACCGCCACCTGGCGACGGTGGTGCACATTCGCGGCGAGATCGACGACGACAACGTCGACCGCCTCAGCGATCACATCGCGCGCTTCACGCTCGGAGAAAACCCCGTGGTGCTCGACGTGGCGGACGTCAGCGAATTTGCTGAGGCGGGCATCTCGCTGCTGTACGCGTTCGACGCCGATTGTCGCGCCGCCGGGGTGGATTGGACCCTGGTCGCCAGTTCAGCGGTGACCCAGGTGCTCGACGACACCGGTCACGACGCCAACTTCCCGATCATGCGCTCGGTTCACGAGGCGCTGCAGGACCGGGCCGACGCCATCGTTCTGCGCCGCCGGATGGCGTTGCCGCTCGTCAGGAAGCCGTCGTAGCGCGCGAGCGCGCGCGCCGCAGCCTGGCACCGCCGATGACCGCCAGCACCCCGGCCGTCGTCAACAACACCAGCGTCAGCAGCAGCAGCTGAGGGTCATAGACCACCGACGTGG
Organism: Mycobacterium sp. NGS33; assembly: GCF_059812885.1. Lineage (NCBI taxonomy): Bacteria > Bacillati > Actinomycetota > Actinomycetes > Mycobacteriales > Mycobacteriaceae > Mycobacterium > Mycobacterium sp. NGS33. The sequence continues at coordinate 500,595 of NZ_JCALDN010000001.1, forward strand.
TGGAGGGCTGCCCGTCCGCGATCGGCGCCACCGACACGGTGTGATGCGAGTGCCACCACGACAGCCCCGAGCACACGAACGCGGCGCAGGCCAGGCCGAGCTCGACGATCGCGCGGTAGCGGGCGTTCATTGCGCCGCCCCGGCGTCGTCGTCGCGATCCCCGTCGACGACGTCGGAGCCGGTCGGCTCCACCCGCTCCTGCACCAGGGGGGTCAGCGCGTCCCGCAGCTGACGGTGACGGCGCGCCCAGGCCTGGGCCGTGCGGTCGCCGGTGAGCTTGAGGCCGATGCCGACGCGCCCGCGCGGGACCCCGACCAGTTCGCCCAGGGCCCGGGCCGATTGCCAGCGCGCCAGGTCTTTCCCGGAGGCTTCGTGATTCTCGGGCTCGGGATACACCTTGACGATTTCGCGCACCAGAATCGTTTCGGTGCCCTGGCGCAGGGCGTCTTCGGTCAGCTCGACCGACACGTGGATCCGCGCGGCCTTCACCTGTATCCCCAGGAACGCCGAGACGAGCACCAGAAAGATCGCGGGGACCACCAGCGACACCGGGGCGCCGCTCCAAATTTCGATGAGGATCATCGCGACCGCCGCGAGCGGGCCGCACGCCAGCCACCACCAGCTAGCGCCGGGTTCGTAGAACAACGGCTTGGCTGCAGTGTCGCTGGTCATCGCAAGCCCCATCTCACGAAAGCCACCCTGCCGCATCCGCGGCCCAATAGGTGAGAACGATATCGGCCCCGGCGCGCCGGATGCTGGTCAGTGACTCCAGCGCCGCGGCGCGCTCGTCGATCCAATTGTTCGCGGCGGCAGCACAAATCATCGCGTACTCCCCCGACACCTGGTAGGCGGCGACCGGCACGGGCGAGACGTCGGCCGCGGCCGCGACCACGTCGAGATAGCCCATCGCCGGCTTGATCATCACGATGTCGGCGCCCTCGTCGAGATCGAGCTCGATCTCGCGCAGCGCCTCGCGTGCGTTGCCCGCCTCCTGCTGATAGGTGCGGCGGTCACCGGAGAGGCTGGAGCTCACGGCCTCACGAAACGGGCCGTAGAACACCGAGGCGAACTTGGCGGCGTAGGCCAAAATCGCCACGTCGGTGAAGCCCGCGGCGTCCAACCCGTCGCGGATCGCCCCCACCTGTCCATCCATCATGCCGCTCGGCCCCACCACGTGAGCGCCCGATTCAGCTTGCGCCACAGCGAGTTCCACGTACCGGGCCACGGTGGCGTCGTTGTCGACCCGGCCCCGGTCGTCGAGGACGCCGCAGTGGCCGTGGTCCGTGAACTCGTCCAGGCAGGTGTCGGCCATCAGCACGGTGGCCTCGCCGAGGTCCTTGGCCAGGTCCCGCAGCGCGACGTTGAGGATGCCGTCGGCGTCGGTGCCGGCCGACCCGATCGAATCCTTGTCCTCGTCGCGTGGCACGCCGAACAGCATCAGCCCACCCACCCCCGCGGCGACCGCACTGGCGGCCGCGCTGCGCAACGAGTCACGGGTGTGCTGCACCACGCCCGGCATGGACGTGATCGGCCGTGGTTCGTCGATGCCGTCGGCAACGAACATCGGCAGCACCAAATGCCTTGGCTCCAAGGAGGTTTGCGCCACCAATCGGCGCAATGCCGGGGTGGTGCGAAGCCGACGCGGGCGCTGCCGCGGGTACGACACTAGCGCCTGCGGCTCTTTTTGCGCGGCGGCGGCAGCGCACCCTCGGCGCGCAACCGCGCGGCGTGTTCGGCCAGCGCGTCGACCAGCGGACCAACCGCGGCGGTCTCGGGCTGGACATCCACCCGCAGACCGAATTCGGCTGCGGTCTCAGCGGTTTTGGGACCGATGCAGGCGATGATCGTCCGCGCGTGCGGCTTGCCGGCGATGCCGACCAGGTTTCGCACCGTGGAGCTGGACGTGAAGCACACGGCGTCGAAGCCGCCGGTCTTGATCATCTCCCGCGTCTCCGCCGGTGGCGGGGCGGCCCGCACCGTCCGGTACGCGGTGACATCCTCGATCTCCCAACCACGTTCGCGCAGACCCTCGGCCAGCGTCTCGGTGGCGATGTCCGCACGCGGCAGCAGAACCCGGTTGACCGGGTCGAAAATGCTGTCGTAGGGCGGGAAGTCGTCGAGCAGACCCAGCGAGGACTGTTCACCGGCCGGCACCAGTTCGGGGCTGATCCCGAACGCCCGCACCCGGTCGGCGGTCGACTCGCCCACGCACGCGATCTTCACTCCGGAGAACGCGCGCGCGTCCAGACCGAATTCGCCGAACTTCTCCCACACCGCGCGCACCGCGTTGGTGGAGGTGAACACCACCCACTGGAAGCGGCCGTCGACCAATCCCTTGACCGCCCTTTCCATCTGAGCGGGGCTGCGCGGTGGCTCCACGGCGATGGTCGGCACCTCGATGGGCAGGGCGCCGTAGGACGTCAGGCGCTCGCTCATCTCGCCGGCCTGGTCCTTGGTCCGCGGCACCAGCACGGTCCAGCCGTACAGCGCCCGGCTCTCCCACCAGTTCAGCTTCGCCCGGCTGGCCACCGTCTTGCCAATGGTCACCACCAGCGGTCCGGTCAGCGGACCGGCGGGGTCGGTGCCGCCCAGCACCGCCGAGTCGGTCAGGCCGTGCAACGTGGTCTCGATCGAGCGCTGCTGGCAGGTCGTGCCGTGCGCGGTGACCACGCACGGGGTGTTCTCGGCGAGCTCGTGCTCGATCAGGGTGCGCGCCGCGTCGGCCAGATGCGACGACGTGGCCTGCAGGATCAGCGGACCGGGTGCGGCGGCCAGCGCCTCCCAATCCACCTGGGGGTCGCGCACGTCGGCGACGGTGTGCGAGGAGCCCAGCGGCAGCCCGGCATAGGTCGGGACGGCATCGGTGGGGGCCAGCCCGGGCACGATCTCGATGTGCAGGTGGCTGCGCGCGATGGCGTTCACCTCGGTGATGACCGCGTCGACCGTCAACGGGTCGCCGGCAACCAGCCGCACCACGTCCACGCCCGTCCGCGCCTCGGTGGTCAGCGTCTTGGCCACCTCGGCGGGGTCACCCAGCGCCGGGCGGATGTCCGGGCCACCGGAGATCACGGCCGGCTGAGCCTTGGCCTGGTCGGCACCGCCGTCACCGGTGGAGGCGGCGGGCTCCGCTGGAGCCGGGCCGGAAACCGGTGGCAGGTCTTTGCCGATCAGCGCCAGCACCGGCTCAGGCACGTCAGGGTCGGTGAACACCAGGGCGGCGTTCGCCAGCACCGTGGCGGCCCGGGTCGTCAGCAATCCCGGGTCACCCGGACCGGAGCCCACGTACGTGATGCGGCCGGGTGTCGGCTTACGCCCTCGCGTCGTCATTGTCGCTCCCACGTAACTCGCATTTAATTTCCTCGCGCCGGGTCTTGACGCGCGCCGCTCATCAGCTCTCGGGCACCCAGCTCGAACAGCTCGGCGGCTACCGAGAGCCCGAGCTCTCGTGCCCGGCCGGGACTGCCGATCCCGGACGCGCGGATCACGTCAGACCCGTCCAGCGCCGCCACGCATCCGCGCAGCGACAGCTCTTCGAAGATCCGGCCTTCCTCATCGATGGACTCGACCACTTCGGCGATCGCGCCCACCGGTGCGGAGCAACCGGCCTCCAGTTCGGCCAGCAGGGCTCGCTCCGCAGTGACCGACGCCCGCGTGTCGGCGTCGTCCAGTTCCGCCAGCACTGCCGCTAACCGGCTATCACCGGCACGGCATTCGACGGCGAGCGCGCCCTGAGCCGGTGCTGGCAACATCTGCACCGGCTCTAGCGTCTCGGTGACGTCGTCGAGGCGACCGATCCGGGCCAGTCCCGCCCGGGCTACCACGATCGCGTCGAGATCACCACTGCTTACCCTGTTCAACCTGGTATCTAGGTTGCCTCGTAGGGGGCGGATTTCCAAACCGAGACCCAATGCTCTAAGCTGCGCGGCCCGCCGCGGCGACGAAGTGCCCACCAGCGAACCCGCTGGCAACTCCGCGAGCACCAGCCCGTCGCGCGCGACCACTGCATCGCGCGGGTCGTTGCGCACCGGTATGGCCGCCAGAGCAAACCTCGGGTCCTCTGCGGTGGGAAGGTCCTTGTGCGAGTGCACCGCGGCGTCGACACGGCCCTCTTCCATGGCCTCACGCAGCGCGGTGGTGAAGACGCCCACCCCGAGGTCTTCGATGGGCGCCGACGAGCGGTCCCCGGCGGTGGTGATGGTCACCAGTTCCGCCGGATGCCCCAGCGCGATCAAAGCGTCTCGGACCGTTCCGGCCTGGGTGGTGGCCAACAGGCTGCCCCGGGTGCCTATCCGGATCACGTTCGGCAATCGGCTACTCGGCGGTTTGCTGCGGAGTGCCCGCGTCGAATCCGCTTGCGATGACTGGCAATTCGCCCGCGGCCACGGCATCCACCGCGGTCTGGTCGAGCTCGAAGAGTTCGCGTAGCGCCTCGGCGTAGCTGTCACCGCCGGGCGCGCTGGCGAGCTGTTTGATCCGCACGGTCGGCGCGTGGAGCAGCTTGTCCACCACCCGCCGCACGGTGCGGGCCACCTCTTCGCGCTGGGCGCTCTCGAGCCCGGGCAGCCGGTTGTCGAGGCGCAGCAGTTCCGCTTCGACGACGTCGGCGGCGCGCTGGCGCAGCGCCGTGACCGTCGGCGTGACCTCGGCCATCCGCTGGCCGGCCAGATAGGCAGCAACTTCGGTGGCGACGATGTTGCGGGCGGCGTCGACGTCCGCGGCCGCGGCGTGCGCCGAGGGCTCATGCTGGACGCGGTCCACGTCGACCACCCAGACGCCGGGCAGGCCGGCCACCGCCGGGTCGACGTCGCGCGGCATGCCCAGGTCGCAGATCACCAGGGGGTTCGCCTCTTCGTCGCGGTGCCCGGCGGCCAGCGCGTGGTGCACGTCGGCCAGCGAGACCACCGGGGTCACCGCGCCGGTGCAGCTGACGACGAGGTCGGCACCGGCCAGGGTGTCGGCCAGCCGGTCCAACGGCAACGCGTCGGCCGGTATCCCGGTGTCGCGAATCTTGCGGACCAGGCGCTGGGCCCGGGACAGCGACCGGTTGAGTACGTGGACGTGCCCGATGCCCGCGCGGGAGAGGTGCGCCGCGGCCAGGGCGCCCATGGCTCCGGCGCCGACCAGGACCGCCTTCTTGCCGGACAGCCCGCCCAGCCGGCGTTCGGCCATGTTCAGCGCGACCGACACCACCGAGGCGCCGGCGGCGTCGATGGCGGTCTCGGAGTGCACCCGCTTGCCCACCGATAGGGCCCGCTGGGCCAGCTCATGCAGCACCCGGCCGACGGTGCGATTGGCCTCGGCGTCGGCGTACGCGCGACGGACCTGACCGAGCACCTGCTGCTCGCCGATCACCGCGGAGTCCAGGCCGCTGGCGACCGCGAACAGGTGCTCGACGGCGGCCTCGCTGTACCGCACGTACGCGTATTTGGTGAGGTCGGCCATCGACATGCCGGACTGTTCCGACAGCACCTGCCCGATCACGGCCAACCCCCCGTGGAACGCGTCGACCACCGCGTAGACCTCGACGCGGTTGCATGTCGACAGCACCATCGCCTCGGTCACCAGCGGCGACTGCAAAACCCGGTCGACGATCTTGCCCTGATCGGCCTCGTCGATGCTGAGTTGTTCCAGGACGGAGACCGGCGCACTGCGGTGCGAAACCCCGAAGAGCAAGACGCTCACGGCAGCATCACCTGGCCAGCTCCCTTGCTTCCTCCAGTAACTGAACTGCTGTCCACGGTAAACGTTTATCAGCTGGGCTACCAAATAATTGCCCGCCGCCGGCCGGCGGCCAGCTGCTGACCGGTCAGCGGGCGAGATCGGCCCGCAGCCGCGGCTCGTCGATCTCCCAGTAGCTGTGTTCGCGGCCGTCGAGCAGGATCACCGGGAGGCGGTCGCCGAACTCGGCCCGCAGCGCGGGATCACCCGCCGCGGCGGCCGCGTCGACGTCGGTCGTCGACAACTCGAAGCCCAACTCCGCGGCCAGTTCGACCAGCCGGGCGTGCACCCGCTCGCAGATGGCACAGCCGTCGCGGGTCAACAGCTCCACCTGTGGCCGGCCGGTCGCCTCAGTCATGGGCACCAGTGTGGCATCGGTGACTTGTGGGCCCATTTACCAGGCGTTATGTTCCGACTATGGCCGATGAGACGCTCCGGGTCGATCCCGTCGTGATGCAGGGCGCCGCCGTCTCGCTCGCCGGTGCGGCCGAGCAGCTTTCGGCCCAGCTGTCCCAGCTCGACGACCAGGTGGGCCAGCTGTTGGGCGGTTGGCAGGGCGCGGCCGGCACCGCGTACGGATCCGCGTGGGAGCTGTGGCACAAAGGCGCCCGCGAGGTAGAGCTGGGGCTGTCGATGCTGGCGCATCTGGTGGGCCAGGCCGGCGGGGCGTATCAGGCCAACGAGGCCGGATCCACTCAGGCGGAGCGGGCGGTGCGCGGTGGCTGAGGCGTTTCGGGTGGATCCGCAGGCGCTGGCCGATGCGGTGCAGCGGATGGCGGCTTTCCAACGCTATGCCGAAGACATGATCAACGAAATCGATTCGCGCGTAACGCGTTTGCACGCATCGTGGACGGGCGAAGCCGCGGCGGCGCACGCCGAGGCGCATCAGCACTGGGTTCGCGGCGAGGCGATGATGCGCCAAGCGCTGACGCAACTGGAGAAGGTAGCCACGACCGCGCACGGCAATTACACCGGCGCAATGTCGACGAATCTCGGCATGTGGTCGTGAATCCATGGCGCCGCTGGCGTGTGACCCGACTGCCCTAGACCGCGCCGGTGCCACGATCCTGACCACCGGCGTTTCCTTGGGCTCGGTGATCTCGACGCTGACCACGGCATTGGCCGGCACTGCGGGGATGGCCGGTGACGATCCGGTGGGCGCGGCGCTGGAACTCAGTGGGCAGTAGTCGATGCTAACGGCCAATTTGTGATGATCGACTTTTTGCTTAAAAAGGGTTACCTCGCTTTAGGGTAGCGGCTATCAATTCACGAGAGGCTCGGGATATGAGCGATGGTCACCTAGGTCCCCGCGACTTAGAGGCCGAGGTAATTTCGAATTACAACATGTGGCGCACCGTCGCCAACATGGCAGGGAGTGGCGGACCCTACGACGAACCCGACTGGCAGGGTGGCCGACTCTACTTCCGCTCAGATTATTCGGAGAAGGTTAAAAAGTGGCCCGAGTGGGCCGAATCTGGCTATTGGGGAGCCTGGATCATTTCGCCTGCGCAGGATGAATATTTTTGTGTTGTTCATTCGCTACTACACGAGAGAGCAGCACAGCGCTCCGAAGACATTCAAGCGGTGTTCTCGCGTTTTGGAGATGCCGGAAAATACATCATCTTGCAGATTGGCGATTCTCTCCGGTATCGGTTGGGCTTAGACACACTGTCTGTCAAATGGGAGGCCCGCGGTCTCAATCCCCGCATAAAGATCGCGCCACCCAAACAAAACGTTGTCGAGTTAATGTTGCACGAAAGCCCAGGACTTCAGAGAAAATACGCGGAAACGCATCTAAAAACATTTGTTCTGCAAGATGACGCCAATTCATACGGTTTCGCCTTACCCGGGGAACAAACCACTATGGAAGTTCTCGCGCTGTCGTTCGACGAACTGACCACGGCTTTACTGGACGGCATGCCGGACGGCATCGCCTCTGAGGTCACGCGCTGGCGAGAGTAAGAGCTGCCAGCGTCACGCTCGCCGGCCCGGGACACGTCAACGCCCGCACGCCATCTGCCCGATAGGGTTGAAGACCGGGCACCCGCTGGGTCGCCAGGCACCACAGCGATCTAGGAGGTTTGGCGATGACTTCCTCTGACCCGGTCAACGCAGACCACGCCGGTTATGTTGATCCGGAGTCGCTGGCCGCGGACGCCAGCGCCGCGCGTGCGATCGAGGGCATGCAGGAAGCCGCCGCCTCCGAGGACCGCCCCCAGCCGCCGATCGACCTGACCGCGGCCGCCTTCTTCGACGTGGACAACACCCTGGTGCAGGGCTCGTCGGCCGTGCACTTCGGGCGCGGGCTCGCCACGCGCAACTACTTCACCTACCGCGACGTCGTCGGATTCATCTACGCGCAGGCCAAGTTTCAGATCCTCGGGACGGAAAACAGCAACGACGTCGCCGCCGGCCGGCGCAAGGCGCTCGCCTTCATCGAGGGCCGGTCGGTCGAACAGCTGGTCGCGCTGGGCGAGGAGATCTACGACGAGATCATCGCCGACAAGATCTGGCCCGGCACCCGCGAGCTCACGCAGATGCATCTGGACGCCGGCCAACAGGTCTGGCTGATCACCGCGACGCCCTACGAGCTCGCCGCGACCATCGCGCGACGCCTCGGCCTGACCGGCGCGCTGGGCACCGTCGCCGAATCGGTCGACGGCGTCTTCACCGGCAGGCTGGTCGGCGACATCTTGCACGGCACCGGCAAGGCGCACGCGGTGCGGTCGCTGGCAATTCGCGAGGGGCTCAACCTGAAACGCTGCACCGCCTACTCGGACAGCTACAACGACGTACCCATGCTGTCGCTGGTGGGCACGGCCGTCGCCATCAACCCCGACGCCCGCCTGCGCGCGCTGGCCCGCGAGCGCGGCTGGGAGATCCGCGATTTCCGCACCGCCCGCAAGGCGGCCCGGATCGGGGTGCCGTCGGCGTTGGCGCTGGGCGCCGCCGGTGGTGCGCTGGCCGCGCTGGCCTCTCGGCGACAATCACGCTGATAGGCTGCGCCGCGCAGGCACAATCGACGGAGGGCATAGCGCCATGACGACCCCCAAGGAAGCCGAAGGACTCATCGGCAGCCATTACCGCGCGCCGGATTACTTCGAGGTCGGTCGCGAGAAAATCCGCGAATTCGCCCGGGCGATCAAGGACGACCACCCCGCGCACTTCGACGAGAGTGAATCCGCGAACGCGGGGTACACCGACATGGTGGCGCCCCTGACGTTCCTCGCGATCGCCGGGCGCCGTGTGCAGCTGGAGATCTTCACCAAGTTCAGCATCCCCATCAACATCGCCCGGGTCATCCACCGCGACCAGAAATTCAAGTTCCACCGGCCGATCCTGGCGCACGATAGGCTGTACTTCGACACTTACCTCGACTCGGTGATTGAGTCGCACGGCACCGTGCTTGCGGAGATCCGGAGCGAAGTGACCGACGCCGACGGACAGCCGATCGTCACGAGTGTCGTCACGATGTTGGGAGAGTCCTCAAACCAGGAGGACGTCGAAGCTACCGCCGCGGCAGTGGCATCCATATCAGCAGGAAAGTTAGGGGCGTTGTAAATGACTGCTCAGGGGGAAACGGGAAGCACGCAACTCAAACCGCCGGTCGAAGCGGTCCGATCCCACTACGACAAATCGAACGAATTCTTCAAGCTGTGGCTTGACCCGTCGATGACCTACAGCTGCGGCTACTTCGACGAGAATCCGGACCCGCAGAATCTGACCAAGACGCTGGAAGAGGCGCAATACGCCAAGCGCAAGCTGGCCCTGGACAAGCTGAACCTCGAGCCCGGCATGACGCTGCTGGACATCGGCAGCGGCTGGGGGTCGACGATGCGGCACGCGGTGGCCGAGTACGACGTCAACGTCATCGGTCTGACGCTGAGCGAGAACCAGTACGCCCACTGCGTGGCCGAGTTCGACAAGATGGACAGCCCCCGCCGCAAAGAGGTCCGGATCCAGGGCTGGGAGGAATTCCCGGGCGACGTGCCGATCGACCGCATCGTGTCGCTGGGCGCGTTCGAGCACTTCGCCGACGGCGCGGGCGACGCCGGGTACGAGCGTTACGCCACCTTCTTCAAGAAGTACTACGACCTGCTGCCCGACGACGGCCGGATGCTGCTGCACAGCATCGTGGTGCCCAACGCCGAAGAGGGCAAAAAGCTGGGCTTGCAGGTGAACATGACCCTGCTGCGGTTCATCAGTTTCATCCTCAAGGAGATCTACCCGGGCGGGAAGCTCCCCCAGGTCGACCTGGTCGATAAGTACTCGACCGACGCGGGTTTCAAGATCGAGCGCCACCACTTCATCGGCAAGAACTACGTGCCGACCCTGACCGCCTGGGCGGACGCCCTCGAGGCGCACAAGGAGGAGGCGATCGCCCTGAAGGGGCAGGAGACCTACGACATCTACTTGAAGTACTTGCGGGGCTGCTCGGACCTGTTCCGCGACGGCTACACCAACGTCTGCCAATTCACCATGGTGAAGTAGTCGGCTTCTCAGAAGGTCAACGCCATCGCGGATTTCCGCGATGGCGTTTCCTTTTGCGCGGCTCAGCCGAAGAAGATGTTGCGACGGCCGGCGAGCAGCCGGTACAGCGTCTGCTGGATCGTCTCGCGCACCTGGTCGGTCAGCTCGAAGGTGACCATCGGATCGTCGGCGTCGGAGGCGGCGTAGTCGTCGGTGTAAATCGGTTCACCGAAGGTGATGTGCCATTTCGACGGCAGCGGCACCAGGCCGAGGGGCCCGGCCAGCGGGAACAGCGGCGTGATGGGGAAATACGGCAGCCCGAACAGCCGAGCCAGCAGCTTGACGTCGGTGAGCATCGGGTAGATCTCCTCGGACCCGATGATCGAGCAGGGAATGATCGGCGCCTTGGTCCGCAGCGCGGCCGTCACGAACCCGCCGCGGCCGAATCGCTGCAGCCGGTAGCGGTCCTCGAAGCGCTTACCCAGCCCCTTGTAGCCCTCCGGGAAGACGGCGGTGAGCTCGCCGGCGGCGAGCAATCGGTGCGCGTCCGTCGTGCAGGCCATGGTGTGGCCCGCCTTGCGGGCGGCCTCGCCGACAACCGGCAGGTCGAACACCATGTCGGCGGCGAGCAGTCGCAGCTCGCGCTGCGCGGGGTGCTCGTCGTGCACGGCCACCGAGAGCATCAGCCCGTCGAATGGCAGCACGCCGGCGTGGTTGGCGACCACCAGCGCGGCGCCCTCGGCCGGCAGGTTCTCGATCCCGCTCACCTCGACCCGGAACCAGTTCCGGAAGAACACCCGCAGCAACGGCAGCACGATCGCGCTGTTGAAGTGCGGGTCGAAACCGAACTCGTCGACGCTGTAGTCACCGGTGATGCGCTGGCGCAGGAACCCGGCAACGGCGGCGACGCGCTGCGCCAGATCATTCAGCGGTGCATCGGCGGCCGCGGCGCCGGCGGCGCGGCGGTGTTCGTCGATCTCGCGAACCACCGCGGCGATCTGCTCGGCGGACGCGCGGCCATTCGGATCCGACAGCAACGAAGGATGTTGGCGAGCGGACTCCGCTCGTTGGTCGGCTCTCCGACGCGCCGCTACCCGACCCCGATTCGTATGCAGTGGAATGACATTCGCTCTGGTTTCACCCGCCACGATACCTACCTGACCCCACCCCACGGAATTGGATTTCGGCTACCCCAGCGCTGGGCCAGGGATATGGCGCGACCTTCCCAGGAGCGTACCCGATGTGGGTCGATAATGGGAGTCAGGCTTCGGCCGCGAACATAGTCGTCAAATGCTTCTGCCGTCGTCCATTTCGGTTGGAAGCCAAGTTCTGAGCGCATTCGGCTGGTATCCATGACGCGGCCATAACTCAAGTAATCAAACTGATCCCGACTGATCTCGTTGTAACGATTTGCGCGCCGTAACGAATCCAGGGCCCAGACGCCGAAACCCGGTACGGGCAAAGGAATCCGGCCGGCCCGCCGGATCGCTTGCGACAGCATGATGATGCCGTCGGCGCCGATGTTGAACGTTCCCGCCTTGCCGGCCATCGCCGCGCGCTCCAGCGCGCCCAGCGCGTCTTGCTCGTGCAGCAGCTGCAATCGCGCGTCGCGGCCGAACATGGTTGGCACCAAAGGCCCGGCCAGATAACGCGACAGCGTGGTGTCCATCGCCGGGCCGATCATGTTGGCCAACCGCAGGATCGTCACCGCGATGTCGGGCCTGCGCCGTCCCAATCCGCGCGCGTAGGCCTCGATGTCGAGGCTGTCCTTGGCGAAACCGTCGCGGAAGGGGCGACGGCTGGTGCTGTCCTCGGTGAACATCACCGGGTCGTGCGCGCTCGACCCGTACACCTCCGACGTCGACTTGAGCACCACCCGGCGCACCGAGGGCGCCTTCTGGCAGGCCGCGAACAGCTGCATCGCGCCCATCACGTTGATCTCTTTCAACGCGGCGGTACCGCCGGACCGCGGCGCGTAGGACGCGGCCGCCGCGTGCACCACCGTGTCGACGTCGCCGTTACGAATCACCTTGGCTATGAAGGGATTTCGAATGTCGGCGCGGACGAACTCGGCGCGCCCCATCCGGCGCAGCATGTCCTTGCTCGGGGCGATCGCATCCACCGCGATGACCCCTTTGATCATCGGGTTCTGCGCGAGCCGGGCCGTCAGGTACCCACCCAGGAACCGGCAGGCACCTGTGACCAGCACGATCTTGGGGTAATGCACCGTGTTGCCGGCGGTGTCGCCCGGCCCGGTGTTCTCCCCATTCGACGGATCCACCCGAACAGCCTAGCGGCCAGTCGAGATCGCGGCACTATGCCGCGGACGCGGTTACTTGCCGAGTTTTCTGCGCTGCACCCGGGTGCGACGCAGCAGCTTGCGGTGCTTCTTCTTCGACATACGCTTGCGCCGCTTCTTGATTACTGAACCCATGAACTCCGCTATCTGACCGTGACCTGCTTCAAAGATTGGACCCAGACACTTTACCCGGCGGAACGCACCGAACACCAAACCGGCGTCGGCCGATCGCCGCGCGACGGCGGAGCCTGAATGCCGCCCGCGAGCGGCACGGTTTCAGGTCAGCCGGCGTCGAAGTACGACGTCTCGAGCATGTCGTGGACGGCCTTGGCGTGCACCCGGAAGGACCGGCCCACCCGGACCGCGGGCAGCTCGCCGTTATGCACCAACCGGTACACCGTCATTTTGGAGACCCGCATCAACGCCGCCACCTCGGCGACGGTGAGGAACTGCGTCCTGCCCTGCTGGCTGTCGACGGAACTGGCGTCCCGTGGCTTACCTGCAGCATCTCGCGCTGATGGCCCGTTACTAGACGTCATCGCAACCCAATCGTGTCAGGCACGCGCATGCCAGCGGCTTCCCCTCCGCTGGCACCCACACGTGCTTACAAGAGGAGAATAGCGGGACTAATGGGGTTACTGGTACTGGTGGGGGACAATCAGTTCAAAAAACTTGGATTACTCTGATGTAATTCTTAGCTGCTCAGAGCGCATTTTTGCGGCCTGAACGGCCGCATCGACGGCCGCACGCAGGCCCCCTCGTTCCAGCTCACGCAGGGCGGCCGCGGTGGTGCCGCCGGGTGAGGTGACCGTCGCCCGCAGCTGCGTCGCGGTGGCGTCCGCCCGCAGCCCCGGCCCGTCGGCCTCCCCCACCTGCCGGTCGGCGTCCATGCGTTCCAGCAGCATCGCGGCCGAGCCCGCCATGGTCTGCGCGGTCAGGTCGGCGGCCACCTCGCGGCTCAGGCCCGCCGCCACGCCGGCGTCGACCAGGGCCTCCACCAGCAGGAAGAAATACGCGGGGCCGGACCCCGAGAGCGCGGTGACGGCGTCCATCTGGCCCTCCGGAACGCTCAGCACCCCGCCGACCGAGTCGAACAGGGCCGAGACGCCCTCGAGCTGGGGCGCGGTGACGAACCTCCCCTTGGCCAGGGCCGTGACCCCGGCGCCGACCAGGGCCGCGGCGTTGGGCATGGCCCGCACCACCGGCGTCCCGGCCGGAAGCTTGGACTCGAAGTAGGTGATGGTGATCCCCGCCGCGACCGTGACGAACACCTGCTCGGCGGTGTCGCTCTCGGCGGCGCCGGCCGCGCGGGCGATCTCGGCCATCACCGACTCAACGTCGGCGGGCTTGACCGCGACCACGACGAACGATGCGTTCTCCACGGCGTCGGACACCGAGCTGATCAGCACCGAATAGGTGTCGGCCAGGTACTTGGCGCGCTCGGGAACCCGCTCGACCACCACCAGATCCTTGACCTGCCGGCCAGCCCGCAGCAGACCCGACAGCAGTGCCTCCCCGATGCTGCCGCCACCGATGATCGCGATTCTTGCCATGCCGGACAGCATCGCAGACCTCGCGCGCTAGCGAGCGGCAGGGACCAATGCCAGCTGGCGGGCCTGCACCACCAGGCGGCCCAGGCTGTCGACGACGGTGTGGTCCTCGTCGAACCAGTCGTGCCCGATCTCGGTGCAGGTCGCGATGATGCGCAGCCAGCCGTCGGCCGGCAGGCCGCGCAGAAACGCCGTCAGCTGGATCGTGGGCGCCCAGCCCGTCCGGTCCACGGCGAACGTCACCGGCGCCGACAGATCACCGCACATGAGCGCGAACAGCGCGTCCGGGGCCACCCCCCGGGGGCGCGCCCACATCTGGATCACCGGCGGGCGCCCGTCGCTGCGGGGCTGCATCGTCGACAGCACCGGCCGCACGTCGCAGCCCTCCCCCAGGTGCACGAGGCCGGCCAGCGGATGCCCGGGCCCGATCGGCTCGATGTCGTCCGGGGGCTCGGGCGCCATCACGTCGGCCACCGGGTGGGCCGACAGCAGCGGCCCGGCCGCACCGTCGACCGGATAAAGCTCGGGCTCGCCCAGGTTGACCACCGCGTGCACCGCGGTGCGATCCCCCTGGTTCAGCTCGACGTCGACGACGCTGATCCGCCGGCCGCGCTTGCGGATCGACGTCACCAACTGCACCTGCCCCGGATCGGGCGCCCACAAATAACTCGCCGACACCGCGACCGGCTGCTGGACCGGTTCGGCGCCGTCCGCGGGGCCGCCGCAGACCGTGCGGGCGGCGTTGGCGCACAGCGCCAGCATGGCGCCGCCGTGCACCTTGGGGCCGATGGTCCAGCGCTTGTCGAGTTCGCCCTCGAACACGCCGGAGCCGACCTCCCGCAACGTCATCGCGGTGGTGAATAACGCACTCATATGTGTGGATTTCTCCTGGCTAGGTCAGCGCAGCAGATGCGTGCGGGCAAACTGCAGCGATTCGGCGAGCATGGTCTCGCGCTCGTTGGCCGACCGCGCGCTGGACGTCGACACTTCCAGGACGACGTGTCCGGCGAATTGGCTGGCGGCCAGCATCTGGCACACCTCGGCGGTGGGCTGGGTGCCGCGCCCGGGCACCAGGTGCTCGTCGGCGGGCAGACCGTTGCCGTCGCACAGGTGCAGGTGGACCAGGCCGCTACCCATCCGCTGGGCCATGTCCAGCGAGTCGGTGCCCGCCGTCGCGGTGTGGGACAGGTCCAGCGTGTAATGCGCGTGGTTGCCGTCGAGTGGGTCGTAGGAGGGCGCGAACGCCGAAATTGCCGGGCCGGGCCCGCCGCCGCGTTTGCGCATCCGTTCCAGGGACTGGCCGGCCCCGAACAAGCGGTCCGCCCGGAACGGGAACATGTTCTCCACCGCGACCAGCACGTCGCTGGAGGCCTCCAGCGCCGCCACCTGCTCGCTGAAGCCCTCGGCGTAGCGCCGCTGCCAGCGAAACGGCGGGTGCACGACCACGGTCTGCGCGCCCAGTTGTTCGGCGGCGCGCACACTGCGATCCAGCTTGGGCACCGGGTTGGCGCCCCACACCCGCTGCGAGATCAGCAGGCAGGGCGCGTGCACGGACAGCACGGGGACGCGGTAGCGCCGCGACAGCTTCTTGACGGCGGCGACGTCCTGGCTGACCGACTCCGCCCACACCATCAGCTCGACGCCGTCATAGCCGAGCCGGGCCGCGTACTCGAAGGCGGCCTCGGCCCGCAACGGGTACACCGAAGCCGTGGAAAGGCCGACTTTGATGGCAGGGCGCACTGTCTACGGTTGCCGCTAGCCCGATTGCAACGACAGCGCCAAGGGTCCCAGGGTGATCAGCGCACCCACCGCGACCGCGATCAACGTGCTGGCGATGTCCTCGGTCTTGCGGACCACCCGCACCCCGGCCACCAGGCCCAGGATGACCAGCACCGATAGCACCAGCGCCACCAGGCTGTTCCACCGCCACAGCTGGTCGAAGGCCACGAACAACCCGCCGCCGAACGCCACGGCCAGCATCGACTGCAGCACAACCACGCCACTGCGCCACAGCGCGTCGAATCTGCCGTGCTCCGGGTGAACATCCAGGTCCGCGTCCGCGTGCCGGTCCTCATCGAGGTCCTCGTGGCCCAGCACGCCGGCGCTCAGCGATCCCTCGGCGTCCTCGTCCTCGTCCAGCTCGGCATCCCCGGACCGCAAAAACGAGCGCACGTACGCGGAGTCCTCCAGCGCGGGTTCGGCCTCGCGCACTTCGGAGTCCATGACGTCCACGGGGACGTCGGCGTAGTGGTCCATGGGGTCGGGGCTCATGCCCTCGGCCCCGGAGGATTGCCCCGGCTGCCCGGTGCCGTTGCGGGACGAGCCGGGCCGGCCGGCGTCGGGCAACGGCCGCGGGTATTCGCTGCGCTCGGGCCCCGACGCCCGCTTGGGCTGCGGCGGCGACTTGGGCCAGCGCGGTTCGGGCTCCGACCAATAGGGGGTTTTGGGCTCGTCTGTGGTTACCGGCTCGGCGACGGCGTCCCGGGGCGCGGGTTCGGCCGGGGCGGGCTCGGCAACCTCGATCGTGTCGGTGGCGCCGTGGTCGGCGTCGTCGTCATCGCGGACCACCGGGATTTCGCCGGTGAGTTCGGCGACGGTCACCGAGTCGCTGTCGCCGCGCCTGCGGCGGCGCCGCCGGGTGACCGCCGGGGCGCCGATGGTTCCGTTTCTGGCCAGCAATTCGGCCACCGAGATGGGCCGAGTGCCGGGGCTCTCGGTCTCGGAGTGCGGTCCGGTCATGGTTTGTCGCCTCTCGATCGGTTCTGATTCCGATCAACTACCTGACCTCCAGCATTGCGCACCGAAGGCTCCATGAGGGCCGATCCGTCGGCTTCGCTGTCGAGTTTGCGCAAGATGAGACCTTCCCGTAATGCCCACGGGCAAATATCCACCGATTCGATCGACAGCGCTCGCATGCTTGCCTCCGCCACCAGAGCACCCGCAACGATCTGCGGTGCCCGCTCGGCGCTCACTCCTTCCAGTTCTGCCCGGTCAGCGGTCGTCATCCTAGAGATGAAAGATATGAGTTGCCTGAGGCCGTTTGCTGTGAGCGTCCGCTTGACCCGCGGTCCGGCGCCCGACGGCGCCGCGCCGGTGAGCCGCGCCAGCGACCGAAAGGTCTTCGACGTCGCCACCGTCAGGTCGGGACTACCCGCCTCCAGGATGTTCACGCTGGCTTCGGAGAGCTCGGCGTCGAGCCAGTCGCGCAGCATCGCCACCCGGCGCCGGCCGGGCGGGTCGTCGGGCAGCCACTCGCGGGTCAGCCGCCCGGCACCCAGCGGCAGCGACAACGCGACCTCGGGCTCCTCGTCCACGCCGCTGGACATCTCCAGCGAGCCGCCGCCGATGTCGAGGTTGATGATGCGGCCCGCGCTCCACCCGTACCACCGGCGCACCGCCAGGAACGTCAGCCGCGACTCGTCGACCCCGGTGAGCACCCGCAGTTCCACGCCGGTCTCCTTGCGCACCCGGCTCAGCACGTCGTCGGAATTGCCGGCGTCGCGGACCGCGGACGTGGCGAAGGCCATCAGCTCCGCGCAGCCCGAGCTGTCGGCGATCTTGGCGAATTCGTCGATGGTCGAGATCAGCTTCTCGGCACCGCGTTTGGTGATCTTGCCGGCGCTGTCGGTGGCCTCGGCCAGACGCAGGGTGGCCTTCGTCGAACTCATCGGCGTCGGGTGACCGCCCCGGTGGGCATCGACCACCAGCAGATGCACCGTGTTGCTGCCCACGTCGAGAACGCCCAATCGCACGTAAACAAACTAACGAAGCCTTCGAAGCGGTGCTTTGCGCGACCCGGTTAACCCACCGTGATCACGGCCATACGGGGCCCGAGTGTCAGCGGCTCGGATCGCCCGAATCGTGGTCTAACGTGGACCGCGTGGCGAATTCGCACCCCGCGCCGGGACAAGAGGTCGAGCTGGATTTCGCCCGCGAATGGGTGGAGTTCTACGACCCCGACAACCCCGAACACCTGATCGCGGCGGACCTGACCTGGCTGCTCTCCCGGTGGACGTGTGTGTTCGGCACTCCGGCGTG
Source organism: Mycobacterium sp. NGS33 (assembly GCF_059812885.1). Classification (NCBI taxonomy): domain Bacteria; kingdom Bacillati; phylum Actinomycetota; class Actinomycetes; order Mycobacteriales; family Mycobacteriaceae; genus Mycobacterium; species Mycobacterium sp. NGS33. Next base: position 518,670 of record NZ_JCALDN010000001.1, read on the forward strand.
CCGGGGCACCGTGGAGGGCCGCCCGGACGACGGGTGCTGCTCGCACGGTGCGTTCCTGTCCGACGATGACGACCGCGCCCGCCTGGACGACGCGGTGCAGAAGCTGACCGACGCCGACTGGCAGTTCCGCGAAAAAGGTTTGGGCCGCAAGGGTTATCTGGAGCTCGACGAGCATGACGGCCAACCGCAGTACCGCACCCGCAAGCACAAGGACGCGTGCATCTTCTTGAACCGGCCGGGTTTTCCGGGCGGTGTCGGCTGCGCGCTGCACAGCAAGGCCCTCAAGCTGGGCGTGCCCCCGCTGACCATGAAGCCCGACGTCTGCTGGCAGCTGCCGATCCGCCGCAGCCAGGAATGGGTGACCCGGCCCGACGGCACCGAGATCCTCAAGACCTGGGTCACCGAATACGACCGCCGCGGTTGGGGTTCCGGTGGCGCCGACCTGCACTGGTACTGCACCGGCGACCCGGCCGCCCACGTCGGCGCCAAGCAGGTGTGGGAAAGCCTGGCCGACGAGCTCACCGAGTTGCTGGGCGCCAAGGCCTATTCGGAGCTGGCCGCAATGTGCAAGCGCCGCAGCAAGTTAGGGCTCATCGCGGTGCACCCGGCCACCCGCATCGCCGAGTAGCCCCGCACATTTCACGATCATCGCCGGTAAGCCGTGGAACTGCCGTACGCCTGACCGTCCTGGGTCGGTCAGCTGGCCATGCCGGCGAAGAACGCGCCGGTGATGAGGCCGATGATCATGGCCATGAGCACCTGCCCGAGAGCCGCGGCCACAAAGGTGGAGCTGACCCCCGCTATGAAGAGCAGCAAAAGCAGGCTTACCCACAGCCGGTGAGCGGTGATCAATGATCCCGCGGCGGGAGACGGACCGGCGATCGCCGCACGGTTCTGCCTTCGGATCATTGGCAGCCCCCAATCCATGAGTCACTCACAACATACCCCTCCGGTGACCTGAATCACAGCGGCGCCCGGAACGTTGCGCTCTGCGCCGACGGCGGCGGTTAACGCACGTATGGGGCCTTCGACAACCTCTCGCGGGCAGGCCGGTCGTAGAACCTCGGCGTACCCATCGCGCCGCTTGAGGCAGCCGTGGCCGGCGTGGGTGATGTCGTGCCCCCCGCGTTGGCGTGGCGTCCGTCCGTTATGGGGTAGGTTTTTTACGATCTCGTCAGGGAACCCGGGTTCCGTTGTGGCGGACGCGCGGCGACTCGATGCCAGGTGTCTTGAATGAACGAAGCGAAGGGGGCAGGGGGCATGCAGTGGTTTACCGGCTGGTGAAGCGCTTCTGGATTCCGATGCTTCTTGTGGTCGTGGCCGCGCTCGGCGCCTACGCCATCCTGCGGATTCACGGGTTCGGAGGACCGCGAGCGCCGAAGTCAGCGGAGGGGTCTGGGATTACCGCGAACTTCAACCCGAAGCACATAACGTACGAGATCACCGGGTCCGGTGGCACCGCGAACCTCAACTACCTCGATGAGAACGGTCAACCCCATCTCGTCGAAAACACGCCGCTGCCTTGGTCATTCACGATCGTGACGACGCTGCCGTCGATGTCGGCCAACATCATGGCTCAGGGTGACCGAAACGTCAGCGGCCTTCGATGCCGGGTCACGGTCGACGGTGACGTGCGCGACGACCGGGCCAGCACCGATTTGGTTAAACCGTTCATCTACTGCTTGGTGAAATCCGTATGAGCATCCAGCAATCGAAGCCCCATCGCCCGTTCTTGGGGCGGATGGTCCGGACCTTCTCGCTGCCGATCATCGTGTTCTGGGTGCTCGTGGCGATCGGCCTGGGCATGCTGGTCCCCTCCCTCGATGAGGTCGCGGCTAGCCGGTCGGTGCCCATGAGTCCGACCAATGCGCCGTCCTACCGGTCGATGCTGAACATCGGCAAGGTCTTTCAGCAGTACGACTCGGATTCTTCGGCGATGGTCGTGCTCGAGGGCAAGGACAAGCTCGGCGATTCCGCGCACAAGTTCTACGACGAGATCGTCGCCAAGCTGAAGGCCGATCACCAGCATGTGCAGAACGTTCAGGATTTCTGGAGTGATCCGTTGACCGCGGCGGGCTCGCAGAGTGTGGACGGGAAGTCCGCGTACGTGCAGATCTTCCTCAACGGCTCACAGGGCACTAGTGAGAGCCATGAGTCGGTAGCCGCTGTTCGTCAGATCGTCGCTTCGGTGCCGGCGCCGCCGGGCATCAAGGCCCACGTCGCCGGCAACAGCGTTCTCAACGCCGATACCAGCGTCGCCGGGCATCAAAGCATGGCGACGATGGAGTTGGTGTCGGTCGCCGTCATCATCGTGATGCTGCTCGCCATTTACCGCTCGGTCGCGACGATGCTGGTGTCCATGGTCATCATCGGCCTGGAACTCTTTGCCGCGCAGGGGGTTACCGCCACAGCGGGTTACCTGAAAATCATCGGCTTGACCCCGTACGCGGTGAGCATGGTAACCATGCTGGCCCTGGCCGCCGGAACGGATTATGTGATCTTCCTGCTGGGCCGATATCAAGAGGAAAGATCAAAGGGCCTAGATCGCGAAACCGCGTTCTATGTGTCCTATCACGGTGTCTCGCACGTCATTCTGGGTTCCGGCTTGACGATTGCCGGCGCCACCATGTGCCTGAGCTTCACCACGCTGCCGTATTTCAACACCATGGGTTTGCCTTGCGCGATTTCGGTCTTGGTGATCATCGCCGCGGCGCTGACGCTGGCGCCGGCGATGCTCACGGTGGGGTCCAAATTCGGGTTGCTCGACGCCAAACGTGACCTCTCGGCACGGGGCTGGCGCAAGGTGGGCACCGCTGTCGTTCGGTGGCCGATCCCCATCATTTTTGTGACCACCATGGTCGCCATCATCGGTTTCGTCAGCCTGCTGACCTATGTGCCGCAGTACAACGACCAGAAGTTCACTCCCGCCAACATGCCGGCCAACCTCGCCATGGGCGTCGCGGACCGGCACTTCTCCCAGGCTCGGATGAACCCGGAATTGTTGATGCTGCAGGCCGACCACGACCTGCGCGATCCCGCGGACATGCTCGTCATCGACCGGGTCGCCAAGAACGTGGCACACATGCGGGGCATCGATCGGGTGCAGACCATCACCCGCCCACTGGGTTCGCCGATCGAGCACAGTTCGATCCCGTTCATGCTCGGTGCGCAAAACGCCGGCACCCTGCAGTCCGCGAAATTCAACAACGACAACTCGGCTCAAATGCTCGAGCAGGCGGACGAGATGAGCAGGACGATCGCCAACATGGAACGCATGTACACCATCACCAAGGAGATGACCGAAACCACGCACAGCATGGTCGGCCGCACGCACGAGATGGTGGACACCACCAATGAATTGCGCAATAACATCGCCGATTTCGAGGATTTCTTCCGTCCGCTGCGCAGCTACTTCTATTGGGAAAAGCACTGTTATGACATCCCGATCTGCTGGTCACTGCGGTCGGTGTTTGACACACTGGACGGGATCGACGCACTCGCCGACCAAATACAAGGCCTCACAACCGATTTGGATCGTTTGGATCATTTGCTGCCGCAGATGTTGCCGGTGCTGCAGAACACCATCAGCTCGATGGCAAAAATGCGCGACTTCATGATCGCGACCCACAGCACCATGGCCGGCACCCAGGCCCAGCAACAGGAACTGGCCAAGGGCGCGACCGAGATCGGCCTGTACTTCGACCAGGCCAAGAACGACGACTTCTTCTACCTGCCACCGGATGTGTTCCAGAACCCAGATTTCAACCGTGGCCTCAAGATGTTCGTATCGCCCGACGGCAAAGCTGTCCGCTTCATCATCACGCACCAGGGCGACCCCGCCTCCACCGAGGGCATCGCCCACGTCCGGGACCTCAAAGGTGTCGTCGCGGACGCCATCAAGAACACCCCACTGTCCAATGCAAAGGTGTCCCTTGCCGGCACCGCATCGATGTACGCCGATATGCAGGACAGCGTCAAAACCGACCTGATGATCGCTGTCATCGCGTCGATGATCCTGATCTTCGCGATCATGTTGGTTATCACCCGCAGTCTGGTCGCAGCACTGGTGATCGTCGGCACGGTGGCCGCGTCGCTGGGCACCGCATGCGGGCTGTCCGTGCTGCTGTGGCAGGACATCCTGGGCTTAGGCGTCCAATGGATCGTGATCCCGCTCTCCATAGTGATCCTGCTGGCGGTCGGCTCGGACTACAACCTGCTCGTGGTCTCGCGCCTCAAAGAGGAGATACACGCAGGACTCAACACCGGCATCGTCCGCGGCATGGGGGCAACCGGACGCGTCGTCACCGCGGCTGGGATGGTGTTCGCGTTCACCATGATGTCGATGATCGTCAGCGACCTGCGCGTCATCGGCCAACTGGGTATGACCATCGGCATCGGCCTGATCGTCGACACGCTGATCGTGCGTGCGTTCATGACCCCATCGATCGCCGCGGCACTCGGCCGCTGGTTCTGGTGGCCGCTGAACACCTTCAAAATTGTGCAGAGGACGCGTCTTGGACGGCATTCCGACGACAGCACCGCGCCAATCCCGCAGGTCGCAACCACATGAATGCCACCCGAACGTCTGGCCGGCTGTCGACACCGTCGTCGACCGCCGGTCGACCCGAATGCCTGGCCGAATCCCAGTCCAAACTGCGCCAACGTACCGACGGGCGCCTGGACCGGTCGCGTGATCCCGCAATCCTCGACGCGGCCTTGGAAATGATCGTCGAACACGGCTACGACGCCACCAACATGAACGACATCGCCGCACGGGCCGGTGTCGGTAAAGCCGCCATCTATCGCCGCTGGTCATCCAAAACGGCACTGATCACCGACGCGTTGGTCTATTGGCGACCGGATCTATTGGACGACGACCCGCCCGATACCGGCAGCCTGTCGGGTGACCTGGAGGTGATCGCCGAGCGCGCAGCCCGCAACGACGACGGTCTGATCTCCAATGACCTGATCCTGCGCGTCGCGTTGGAAGCTGCTCAGGATCCCGATCTGGCTTCTGCGCTCGACGATTTGATTCTCTTCAAAGGCCGCCGGGTGATGTCAGCCATTTTCGCCCAAGCTGCCGAGCGCGGCGAGATACCCGGCGACCGCGATTGGTTACTTGTCGCCGATGTGATCGTGGCGATGGGCGTGCTACGGGCCGTGGGCGGACAGGCCGTCGACGCCAATTTCGTCCGGCAGGTCATCAATACGCTTGTGCTGCCGGCGGTCACCTGCCCGTCCACTGCTGGCCCTGATCACCAATAACTCGCCGGCGCTGCCGTCGGGCTAGCCTTCGAGCTTGTAGCCCAGCCCGCGCACCGTCACCAGGTGCACCGGGTTGGCCGGGTCGGCCTCGATCTTGGACCGCAGCCGCTTGACGTGGACGTCGAGGGTCTTGGTGTCGCCGACGTAGTCGGCACCCCACACCCGGTCGATCAGCTGTCCGCGGGTCAGCACCCGGCCGCTGTTGCGCATCAGATACTCGAGGAGGTCAAACTCCTTGAGCGGCAACGTGATCGTGTCACCGTTGACCGAGACCACATGGCGTTCGACGTCCATCCGCACCGGGCCGGACTCGAGCACACCGTCGCTGATCTCCGAATCGTCGTCACCGCCGCGGCGCAACACCGCGCGGATGCGCGCGATCAGCTCACGCGCCGAATACGGCTTGGTCACATAGTCGTCGGCGCCGAGCTCGAGGCCGACGACCTTGTCGATCTCACTGTCGCGAGCGGTCACCATGATCACCGGCACGCTGGACCGCGCACGTAGCTGCTTGCAGACGTCGGTGCCGGACATCCCGGGCAGCATCAGGTCGAGCAGCACGATGTCGGCGCCGCCCCGGTCGAACTCGGCGAGCGCGGCCGAACCGTCGGTCACCACGGTGGCCTCGAAGCCTTCCTTGCGGAGTAGGAACGCCAGCGGATCGGCCAGCGACTCCTCGTCCTCCACGATCAGCACACTGGTCATCGGCGCGATTCCTCCTCATCGCTACGCTCTGCATCGTCATGCGCGCGGGTCATCGACTTAGTTCTTCCTTTCGTTGTGAGCGGTTGGGCCGCACGTCGCGGCCCTGCGACTGCTCGGATTCACCATCGTCTTGATGAGACGCCTTTGCCGCCGGAATGGACAAAGTGAACGTCGATCCGGTTCCCGGCTTGCTCCACACGCCGATGCTGCCGTTGTGGTTGGCCGCCACGTGTTTGACGATGGCCAGGCCCAGCCCGCTGCCACCGGTGGCGCGCGAGCGGGCCTTGTCCCCACGGAAGAACCGCTCGAAAACCCGTTCCTGGTCTTCCAGGGCGATCCCGATGCCGCGGTCGGTCACCGCGATCTCGATGTTCTCGCCGCGGCGACGGCGGCTGATCGACACCGGCGAACCCGGCGGCGAATAGGCGATGGCGTTGGACACCAGGTTGGCCAAGGCGGTGACCAACAGAGTCTCGTCGCCCAGCACCCGCAAACCGCTGGGCGCGTCCGTGCGAACCTCGATGTCGGCGTTGTCGGCCCCCACCTTGTGCCGCGAAATCGCTTCGCTGACAACCTTGTCGACGTCGACCTCGATGACGTTGGGCAGCCGCTCGGCGCCCTGTAGCCGGGACAGCTCGATCAGTTCGGCGACCATGTCGCCGAGCCGGTTGGCCTCGACGAGCACCTTCTCGGCGAACCGCCGCACGGTTTCGGAGTCGTCGGACGACGCCAGCAGGGCCTCGGCGAGCAGGGCCATGGCGCCCACCGGGGTCTTGAGCTCGTGGCTGACGTTGGCCACGAAGTCCCGCCGGGTCGCCTCCATCCGCGCGTAATCGGACTGATCGTGGGCGAAGACCACGGCGAACCGGCGGTCTTCTTCGCTGAGCAACCGCGCCTGGCCGTGCACCGAGAGCCCCGACCGGCCACCCGACCGTTTCGCCGGCTGCAGGTCGAATTCGACGTCGACGCCGGTCAGCGCCTGCTGCGCCGCCTCCCAGGCCTGGTCATCGAGCTGACGGTCGCGCACCAGCCCCAGTTCCTTGGCCCGTTCGTTGAGGTAGACGACGTCGCGATGGGCGTCCACCACCGCCGCCCCCAGCGGCATCAGGGCCACGATGCGTTGCAGCATCTGCGCGACGGTGATCCCGGTCCATTCGATGCCGACGCGCTGGCGGCGTTGTACCGCCCGCGGTGATAGCCGGGTCCCGACCAAAACACCCGCGGCCAACGTCAGCGCGGACAAAACCCCGGCCAGCAACAGCGCCGAGAACACAGTCACATAGCAAATCCTACAAATCTTCCTGAACGCTGCCCTAGCGCAACGAGGCCAAAATCGGACAAGTCACACCCTGCGCAACAGGTGTTCCGCTCCCGTTCACGCGATGTTTGGCTAAATCGCCTTTATCTCGCCCAACGGCGCGTGCGCGCCGGGGTCAGGCCTGACCCTGGCTGGCAACGGCGGCGGCGCCCGCGGCGGCGGCCTCCGGGTCCAGATAGGTGCCCCCAGGAACGACGGGCCGCAGGTCAGCGTCCAGGTCGTAGCGCAGCGGGATGCCGGTGGGGATGTTCAACCCGGCGATCTCGTCGTCGGACACCTGATCGAGGTGCTTGACCAGGGCCCGCAGCGAGTTGCCGTGCGCCACGATCAGCACCGTCTTGCCGCTGCGCAGGTCCGGGACGATGACGTCGGTGTAATACGGCAGGAAGCGCACGACCACGTCGGCCAGGCACTCGGTGAGCGGCCCGCCACCGATGTCGGCGTAGCGCGGATCGGTGTCCTGGCTGTAGGTGCTGCCCTTCTCGATGGGCGGGGGCGGCGTGTCGTAGCTGCGCCGCCAGGCCATGAACTGCTCGTCGCCGTAGCGGGCCTTCGTCTCGGCCTTGTCCAGCCCCTGCAGCGCCCCGTAATGGCGCTCGTTGAGCCGCCAGGTGCGCCGCACCGGAATCCAGAGCCGGTCGGCGGCGTCCTGCGCCAGGTGCGCGGTCGAGATGGCTCGGCGCAGCAGCGACGTGTAGAGGATGTCGGGCAGCAGGTTGTTCTCGATCAGCAGCTCGCCGCTGCGCACGGCCTCGGTCCGGCCCTTTTCGGTGAGGCCGACGTCGACCCAACCGGTGAAGAGGTTCAGCGAGTTCCATTCGCTTTCGCCGTGGCGAAGCAGTACCAGCGTGGCGGTGTCACCCATGCCGGTCAGTCTCTCACGGGGTGGCTAAGGCGTCGCGAGTGTCACGCCAGAGTGACGCTGACCGCCGAGCGTCACGTCAGAGTAACGCTCGCGGAGCTAGTCCGAATCGTCGTCGATCAAGTGGGCGAACGCCTCCAGGTTCTTCAGCGACTCACCGCGCGACACCCGCCAGTCCCACTCTTTCTGGATCGACGAGCGAAAGCCCAACTCCAGCAACGTATTGAAGTCCGAATCCACCGCTTCGAGCACCTGCCCGAGCACCCGGTCGAGCTCGTCGGCGTCCACCGACGCCAGCGACATGCGCCCCACTAGATAGATGTCCCCGACATTGTCGAGCGTGTAGGCCACGCCGTAGAGGCGCCGGTTGCGCTTGAGCATGAAGCGGTAGACGCCTTCGTGGTTCTCGTCGGGCTTGCGGCACACGAAGGCCTCGACCCGCACGGAATGCTCGCCCACGCTGAGGATGGTGTTCGTCTTGAGCTTGCGCTCGCCGGGCAGCTCCACCACCAGGCCTGGCAGACCGCCATGTGCCCCAGCATGTTTCGAGTAGTTCAGCCCGCTGGCCTGCAGGGCATCCTCGATCACCTGGGTCACCGCTGGGCTCATGCTCCCACCCCGCGGCGCTCGGTGGTGTACTCGCGTATCGCGCGCCGATAGCTGGCCAACAGCGCGTCGGTGGTGTGATCCCAGGAGAACGTGGCCGCATGCGCGGCGGCCGCCCGGCCCATGGCATCGGCCTGCGGAGCGGGCAAAGCCAGCAGCCGGCCCAGCGCGTCCGCCCACTGCCCGACGTCGTGGCCCGCCACCAGAGTGCCGGTCACGCCGTCGCGCACGGCCACCGGCAGCCCACCGACCGCGGCGGCCGCCACCGGCGTCCCACAGGCCTGCGCCTCGAGGGCGACCAGACCGAACGACTCCGAATAACTCGGCACCGCAACCAGATTGGCGGCCTGGAACAACGTGGCCAGATTCGGGCGCGACTGTGGCGGCAGGAACGTGACCCGGTCGGTGATGCCGAGTTCGTCGGCCAGGCGGACCAATCCGTCCGGGGAGGCCAGGCCGCTACCGGAGGGCCCGCCGGCCACCACGATGCGCACCCCGGGCAGTTTCGCGGCCGCGCGCAACACGATGTCGGGCGCCTTGAGCGGCTGGATCCGGCCGACGAACGCGACGATGTCGTCTTCGAGCGGCAGCCCCAACGCGGCCCGGGCGGCCCTGCGGTCGCCCGGGCGGAACACATCGAGGTCCACCCCGGGATGGACGACGTCGATCCGGGGCGGGTCGGCGTGGTGAATCGAGATCAACTGCCTGGCTTCGTCATCGGTGTTGACGATCAACCGGTCCGACTCGTCGACGACCTGTTGCTCGCCGACGGTGCGCAGCGGCGGTTCGGGCGAATCCCCCTGCGCCAGCGCCGCGTTCTTGACCGCGGCCAGGGTGTGCGCGGTGTGCACCAGCGGCACCGCCCAACGGTCGCGCGCCAGCCAGCCGACCTGCCCGGACAGCCAGTAGTGCGAATGCACGATGTCGTAATAGCCCGGCTCGTGCGACGCCTCGGCGCGCAACACCCCGGCCGCGAACGCGCACAGCTGGGTGGGCAGGTCGTATTTGTCCAGGCCCTCGAAGGGGCCCGCCACCACGTTGCGCACCAGCACCCCGGGTGCCACCCGCGCGACCGGCGGGTCGGCGGAGGCGGTCGCCCGCGTGAAGATCTCCACCTCGATGCCCCGGCGCGCCAGGTGCCGCGCGGTCTGCAGCACGTAGACGTTCATGCCACCGGCGTCGCCGGTACCGGGCTGGGCCAATGGTGAGGTGTGGACCGCCAACACTGCGACCCGGCGCGGTTCGTTCAGCCGGAAAACGTCATCGTGGCGCACCCTGTCATCTTTACAGGATGGTTCGCCGGCCAGCCCACGCGCGCCGGACACCCGTCGCGTCAGGCGGAGGACTCGTCGCCGGCCACCTCGCGCAGCCGGGTGTCCAGCGCCCCGGCGCGCCGCATCGCGCCCAGCGGGTCGGCGTACAGCCCGGACAGCGAGACCGTTCCCGCGCCGGCCTCCTGCACCCGGTTGCCGAAGGCGGTGAGGCGGATGTCGCGGGGTCCGAGCACGGAGCGTTCCAGGAACGCCGCCTCCACCTGCGCCATCGCCTCGGGATACTCGGTGAAAGCCTGGCCGCCGACCACCAGTTCGTCGGGGTTGAGCATGTCGCGCAGCAACGCCACGGCCTCGCCGAGCACGCGTCCCCGCTCGGCGAGCAGGTCCTTGGCCTGCTGGTTGCCGGCTCGGGCCACCCGCAGCAGATCCGCGATGCCGGCGGCCGATCCGCTGGCGCGGTGGGTCGGGGCGAACGGCAGGATGCGCTGCTGACGTGCCGTGGCCACGACGGCTTCGTCGCTGACGGTGGACTCCAACTGGCCGGTGCCGCCGAGCAATTCGGACTGCGCCGGCAGGGTCGCGATGGTGCCCGGGCCGCTGGCCGGCACGTGCACCCGCCCGCCGATCACCAACGCGTAGCCCACGGTCTCGCGGGCGTAGACGTACAAGCTGGTCGGCGAGCTCGGCAGGAACCGCCGCATGCCCAGCAGCAACTCGGCGCCGGCCATGGCGTCGACGTGTGAGGCCACCGACACCGGCAGGCCGAGCGCATCGGCCAGCACCTGCCCGACGGGGGCCTGCCGCCAGCCCAGCCGTGGGTGGTCGACCTGGCCGGTGGCGCCGTCGACGGTGCCACCGATGGCGACCCCCACCCACAGCGGCCGCCGGCGATGCCAGCGCCGCAGGTAGCGGCGGGCGCTGTCGGCCAGCGTGGCCAGGGCGGGCCCGGCGGGGTTACGCGGTGTCGGGGTCTCGACCGTGTCGAGGGTGCGCCCGAACAGGTCGGTGGCCACGATGCTGGTGGTCCGGGCACCGATGTGGATGCCCAGCGTCACGAACGGCTCGTGGTTGACCTCCACCGGCACCCGCGGGCGGCCGATCGCGCCGGACACGGCCAGGTCGGCGCGTTCCCGCAGCAAGCCGGCTTCCAGAAGCGCGATGACCTGGCGGTTGACCGTGGCGATGCTCAGCGAGGTGACGCCGGCGATCACGTCGCGGCCGACCGGGCCCCGCAGGCGGACGGCGCGGAAGACGGAGGCCGCCGCCGAGTCGGGGATGTTCAGCGCCGGCGGCACGATCTGCCGCCGCACCGCGCGGGGGCCCTTGTGGCCCGGCAGGTGCCCGACGGCGCGGCCGGCCGAATGATGGGTATGGCTGAGGGTATTCGTGCTCACGAGTGTCCTTAGTTGTCCGAACTTTGCTGGCCGTCTCGGCCACACCTGGCTGGGTCAGGAGCGGCAGAGTGCGCAGCAACAACACACACCCGCCGCGCACAGACACGCGGTGTTGGTGGTGTTGGACAGGGCGCTGAGGAGCACAGGAAAAATCTAGCACGTTCATTAAGGTTGTTTCGATGGTTAAAACTGGCAGGAATGAACGCGTCGCAGTAATCACCGGGGCCAGCTCGGGGATCGGTGCAGCAACCGCCCGAATCCTGGCTGCGCAGGGCTTTCACGTCGTCGCGGTGGCGCGGCGAGAAGACCGGATTCAGGCCCTGGCCAGTGAAATCGGCGGTACCGCGATTGTGGCCGACGTCACAGACGAGGCGGCGGTCGAAACATTGGCGAGCAAAGTGGACCGGGTCGATGTCCTGGTCAACAACGCCGGCGGCGCCCGGGGCCTGGCGCCGGTCGCCGACGCCGACCTCGAGCACTGGCGATGGATGTGGGAGACCAACGTCATCGGCACGCTGCGGGTCACCCGTGCGCTGTTGCCCAAGCTGATCGACTCCGGCGACGGCCTGATCGTCACCGTCACTTCCGTTGCGGCCCTTGAGGTTTACGACGGCGGCGCCGGATACACGGCCGCCAAACACGGCCAGGGAGCACTGCACCGCACGCTGCGCGGCGAGCTATTGGGCAAGCCGGTCCGGCTGACCGAGATCGCCCCGGGCGCGGTCGAGACGGAATTCTCGTTGGTCCGCTTCGACGGCGACCAACAGCGCGCGGAGGCCGTCTACACCGGCATCACCCCGCTGGTGGCCGACGACGTGGCCGAGGTGATCGGATTCGTCGCCTCGCGGCCGTCGCACGTCGATCTGGACCTGATCGTGATGAAGCCACGCGACCAGGCCACGACCTCCCGGTTTAACCGCCAGGGGTAGCGGGGCCGGTGTCGGCCGGTGACGTCGACGTGGTCGGAGTGCCCGACAGGGTCGGCGCGTTGGACGGCGTGACCGGCGCGGTGACCGGGATCTGGGTTGACGGCGGGCGCGCGGTCGGTGGCGGCAGCGCCGACATGGCCACCCAGGTGTCCCAGTCCACGGCCCAGTCCCAGATGTCGCCGTCGGAGTAGGACAGCTGAATCGTGCTGCCGGTGACCTCGACCGGGTCGCCGTACATCGCGGACTGGAAGTACTGCTCGGCGTCGCCCGTCGACAGGTTGATGCAACCGTTGGTGACGTTGGTGTTGCCCTGGGCGCCCGCACTCGCCGGGTTGGCGTGGATGAACTCGCCGTTGTTGGAGATCCGGACCGCCCAGCGCTCGTGGACGTGGCTGTAGCCGGCGGCCGGGTTGGACATGTAGAAGTCGGCGTACTTCTCGCTGACCACGTGGATGCCGTTGCGGGTGACGTTGCGCGCCTTGTCGGCTTCGCCGTAGCTGCACGGGAAGTCCATGACCACGCCCTCGTCGCGGATCACCTGGATGCGGTGCGACGAGACCTCGGCCTTGACGACCTGCCGCCGGCCGATCTGGATGTTCAGCGAGATGTCCTCGGCCCCATAGGCGCTGTCGCCGAACGGCAGGCCGTACAGCTTGGCCTCGACATTGACGGTGGCGCCCGCCGGGTAGTACTCGCGGGTGCGCCAGTGTGCGCGCGCCCCGGCCGCCTCGTCGGGCAGCCAGGCCCAGCTGCCCTCGACGGGCGGGTTCGTGGTGACGGTCAGCGCCCGTTCGACGGCGGCCTTGTCGGTGATCGGCGCGTCGAACTGGATGATGATCGGCGCCGCGACCCCCACGGTCTGCCCGTCGGCGAGCTGGAAGGCGCCGCCGATCTTCTTGGTGGGAGACACCGTGGTGAACTTGCCGGCCACCGGGATCGCCTTGCCGTCGTGCCCAACGGCCGAGCCGCTCCACGTGTAGGTCTGGTCGTAGCCCAGCGGCTCGGAGGTCGTGTAGACGGTGCGGTCGGAGTTGAAGGCGCCGGCTACGGCCTTGCCCGCCGAGTTCGACAGACTGACGTGCTGGAACCAGCCGTCGCGCACCTCGACGCTGACCGGGGCGATGGGCACCACGTTCTCGGTCGCATTGGCCGGCTGGTACTTGAGCTGCGGTGCCGGCTGTTCCTTCTTCTCGGCCTGCTTCGCCGTCGTGCCGCCGCAGGCGGCCAACACGTTGGGGGCGAACACCCCCAGCCCCAGGGTCGCCAAAGCCGCACGCCGGTTGAACGGCCGCGGGGCGCTGGACGGGGTCACGAAAATCAAAGATACCGGGGAAAATCGGCCAGCCCGGCCACGACAAAACGGGGTCGGGCACGCGTCGGCGAAATTAGCGGCTACAGCCTGCAGCCGAGCAGGACGGGCTCGGGGACCAATGTGATGCCAAACACAGCCTGCACGCCGTCGCGGATGGTCCGGGCCAGCGCAATCACGTCCTCCGAGCCGGCGCCGCCGCGGTTGGTCAGCGCCAGCGCGTGCTTGGTGGACAGCCGGCACCGGGCGGTTGCCTCGTCCGGGTAGCCCTTGCCGAATCCCGCCCGCTCCACCAGCCAGCCGGCGGCCAGCTTGACGCCATCGGGGGCGGGGTAGTGCGGCACCGGCCCGTCGACGGCGGCGGCCAGCCGCTCGTAGGCGTCCGGCGCGACCACCGGGTTGGTGAAGAACGAGCCCACGCTCCAGGTGTCGTGATCGGCCGGGTCGAGCACCATGCCCTTGCGGGCCCGCAGGGCCAGCACCGCGTCGCGGACGGCCCGCGGGTCGGCGCGCTCGCCGCCGGCCACGTTCAACTCCGCGGCCAGCTCGCCGTAGCGCAACGGCGCGCTGCGCCCGGACGCGTCCAGCGCGAACTCGACTTCCAGTACGACGGAAGGGATGTCGAGTCCGCTGGCGCCGCCGCGTTTGAACACACTGGTGCGGTAGCCGAACCCCAGCTCGCCGCCCCGCACCCAGCGCACCTCGCCGCTGGCGCGATCGAGCACCCGGACGCGGGTGATGGTGTCGGAGACCTCGGCGCCGTAGGCCCCGACGTTCTGCACCGGGGTGGCCCCGGCCGAGCCGGGGATGCCGGACAGGCATTCCAGCCCGCCGAGGCCGTGCTCGATCGCGGTGACCACGACGTCGTCCCACACCGCACCCGCCTGGGCGCGGACCAGGTGGCCCTCGACGGTGATGCCGTCATTGGCCAGCCGCACCGCGGTCAGGTCGGTCAGGGCGTCGGAGATCACCAGGTTGGAGCCACCGGCGAACACCAGCACCGGATCGCGTTGCCCCCCAGCGGTTTCGGCGTCCAACCGGCGCAACGAGGCGATCACCTGCTCGCTGGTGGTGCAGGTGATCAGGCGGCGCGCGGTCGGCCCGACCCGCAGGGTGGTCAGTGGCGCCAGTGGCGCCGCGTAGGCCACCGCCGCGCCGGCGAACTCCGAACCGGCACCGCTGGATTTCATGGCCCGTAACGGTAGCCTGACCTGCTATGCCGCGTTCATTCGACTTGTCGGCCGATTACGACGGCAGTGTTGACGAGGTTCATCGCGCCTTCACCGATGAGGAGTACTGGCGGGCCAGGCTGGCCGGGTCCGGCGTCGACGTCGCCACGCTGGAGTCGATGCGGGTCGGCGGCGAGTCCGGGGACGAGGACACCGTCGAGGTCGTGACGCTGCAGGTGATCCGCAGCGACAAGCTGCCGGGCATGGTCACCCAGCTGCACGCCGGTGACCTGCGCATTCGGCGCCAGGAGACGTGGGGGCCGGTCACCGGCGGGGCGGCGACGGGATCGGTGGTGGGTTCGATCGTGGATGCGCCGGTGAACCTCGCCGGCACCGCGGTCCTCGAGCCCCTCGCAGAGACCGGCGGCGCCCGGCTGACCTTCCGCGCCACCGTCCAGGTGCGTGTCCCGATCATCGGCGGCAAGTTGGAGAACATCATCGGCGCCCGGCTGGCCGAACTGGTCGCCGCCGAACAGCGCTTCACCACGGAGTGGATCGCCAAAACGGCCTGAGGCCTTCGACGGTCGCCGGGCCTAAGCTGGCGCTCATGCGAATCGCCTTGGCGCAGATCCTCAGCGGAACCGACCCGGCGGCAAACCTGCAGCTGGTCGACGAATACAGCCGCCGGGCGGCCGACGCCGGCGCGAAGCTGGTGGTGTTTCCCGAGGCGACCATGTGCCGGTTCGGAGTACCGCTGGGGCCGGTCGCCGAGCCCGTCGACGGGCCCTGGGCCGATGGGGTGCGCCGCATCGCGGCCGCCGCCGGCATCACCGTCGTCGCCGGCATGTTCACCCCGTCCGGCGACGGGCGGGTGAAGAACACGCTGATCGCGGCCGGCACGGACGATCCCGGCCAACCGGACGCCCACTACGACAAGATCCACCTCTACGACGCCTTCGGCTTCACCGAATCGCGCACGGTCGCGCCGGGACACGATCCGGTGGTGATCACGGTCGACGGCGTTCGCGTCGGGCTGACCGTCTGCTACGACATTCGTTTCCCGGCGCTCTACACCGAGCTGGCCCGCCGCGGCGCCCAGGTGATCGCCGTGTGCGCGTCCTGGGGCGCCGGTCCCGGCAAACTCGACCAGTGGACGCTGCTGGCCCGCGCCCGCGCGCTCGATTCGATGAGCTACATCGCGGCGGCCGGCCAGGCGGATCCCGGTGACGCCGACGGATCCGGGTCGGGGGCACCGACCGGAGTGGGCGGCAGCCTGGTGGTCTCCCCCTTCGGTGACGTGGTCGCGTCGGCCGGGTCGCAACCGCAGCTGGTGGTGGCCGACGTCGACGTCGACCGGGTCACCGAGGCCCGCAAGAGCATCGCAGTCCTGCGCAACCGCTCGGACTTTGCTCAGGTTGATAGGGCAGAATCGGTCGGGTGACGAACCCACAAGGACCACCGAACCCGGACCCGTCGAAGTGGGCCCGTCCCTCCCACCAGGGACCCTTCGGCCAGCCGCCCACCGAGCGGCCGACCGAGCGGATCAGCACCGGCGGCCCGGGACACGTTCCGCCGCCGCCGCCCGCTCCCGGTCCCCCGCCGGGTCAGACCGAGCGGTTCGGCACCCCGCAGCCGAACATGCAGCAGCCCGGCTACCCGCCCCCGCCGACGCCGCCCGCCGGTCCGACCGAGCGGCTGGCCGCCCAACCCGGCGACGACGCGACGCCGGGAAAGAAGAAGCGCCGCTTCGGCCGGGACCCCGTCTCCGTCCTGCTGATCTTCGTCATCGTGTTCGCGCTGATCATCGCCGCGCTCATCGGGGCCGAGCTCTACGTGCGCCACGTCGCGGACACCAAGGTCGCCCAGGCGGTGGCCTGCGAGGTCAAGGACCAGGCGACCGCGTCCTTCGGGGTGACGCCCCTGATGCTGTGGCAACAGGCCACCAAGCACTACACCAACATCTCGGTGCAGACGGCCGGCAACAACATTCGCGATGCCAAGGGCATGAAGCTCTCAATCAACATCAACGACGTTCGCCTCAAGGACAACGGCAACTCGAAGGGCACCATCGGCGCCCTGGACGCCACCATCAGCTGGACCACCGACGGCATCAAGCAGTCGGTCCAGAACGCCATCCCGGTTCTGGGCCCGTTCGTCACCAACACCGTGACCACGCACCCCGCCGACGGGACGGTCGAGCTGAAGGGCATGTTGGACAACATCACGGCCAAGCCGGTGGTGTCGGGCACCGGGTTGCAGCTGCAGATCGTCAGTTTCAACGCGCTCGGTTTCACGATGCCCAAGGAGTCCGTGCAGTCGACGCTGGACGACTTCACCTCGAACCTGACCAAGAACTACCCGCTTGGGATCCACGCCGACAGCGTGCAGGTCACCGATACCGGTGTGACAAGCCACTTCTCGACGCGCAACGCCACCATTCCCACCGGCAACGACAACGATCCCTGCTTCGCCAACCTGTGACGGCGAGCGCCTAGCCGGACGGTTCAGCCCAGGCCGTCGAGCACTGCCCGGGTGCCCGACAGCCCCAGCCGGGTGGCGCCGGCGTCCAGCATCGCGAGCGCGTCCGCGGCGGAGCGGATGCCGCCGCTGGCCTTCACCCCGAGGCGTCCACCGACGGTCTCGGCCATCAGGGCGACCGCGCGCACGGATGCGCCGCCCGCCGGATGAAACCCGGTCGAGGTCTTGACGAAGTCGGCGCCGCCGTCTTCGGCCGCGCGGCACACCCGCGCCAGGGTGGGCTCGTCGGCGAGGGCCAGCAGCGCCGCCGACTCGACGATCACCTTGAGCACCGCGCCGCCGATGGCGCCGCGCACGGCCTGGACGTCCGAGCGCACCGCATCGATGTCGCCGGACAGCGCCGCCCCCACGTCGATGACCATGTCGATTTCGGTGGCACCGGACGCGACGGCCACGGCGGCCTCGTGCGCCTTCACCGCCGGCAGATGCTTACCCGAGGGAAAACCCGCGACGCTGGCCACCCGCACGCCGGTGCCGGCTCGCACCGCGGCGGGAACCATCGAGGGCGAGACGCATACCGCATAGACGCCCCATTCGGCCGCTTCGGCGACCAGGGCTGCCACGTCGGCGTCGGTTGCTTCCGGTTTGAGCAGCGTGTGGTCGACGCACGCCGCCAACTGCGCTCGGCTCGGTTGGGTTGCCATCAGAAGGATTCTTCCGGACCGCCGGGATTGCAGCCGGAGGCGACCATCTCGGCGTCGTCGACGACCGGGCGCCACGGCTCCAGGTTCCAGCTGAGCTTGCCGGGCTGGGCGAGTTCGGCGAACTGCCAGTGGCACAGGAACTGCGCGCGCATGCCGGGGCTGTCGGCGTCCGGGGAGGCGGCCAGCACCTCGCCCCAGGCCTCGTCGGCCAGGGCCGTGGTCGCGGGAATTCTCGAGGCGGCCCGCCCGGCCGGCGACGGGAACACCCGCAGGCTGCTGCGGCCCTGCCACTGCGCCCACTGGGTGTGGTCGATATAGGGCGGGGCCGCGGCGGGCGGGTCCACCGCGCCGCTGCCCGGATCGGGCGCGGCAACGGCGGGCGGCATCGGGCAGCGCAAAGCGACGAGCACCGCGACCGGCGCCGTCAGCAGGACCTTCATTCCGCTAGCGCGACTTACCTTGAATCTCAAGCAGTTTGGGCCGCACGTCGACCAGGTACACACCGGCGGCACAGGCCGCGATCGCCATGCCGAGCACGCCGAACACGAAACCCAAGATGGATGTCAGGGCGACGGCCCCTCCCAGGATCAGTAACCACACCGGCTTGGTCAGCTTCTCGGCGGCGGTATAGGCGTCGGGTCGTTGCAGCGCGGCATGCACGAATGCATAGATCGCCGTGACCAAGACGGCGATCTGCAAGACCAACATGACGGTTCCCACGAGGTGGCTCACGCCTTAAGCGTATGCGGGCACCCGCCAAAACGTCGACTCCGAGCCACCCGGAGGTGACTCGGAGCCGAACGTCGTGAAGTGTCGTGCTTACTTCTGGGTGACCTTCTTGGCGGCGGCCTTCTTGGCCGGAGCCTTCTTGGCCGGAGCCTTCTTGGCGGGGGCCTTCTTGGCCGGCGCGTTGACGGCCTTCTGAGCCTTCTTGGTGGCTGCTTCGGTCTTGCCGGGCAGCTCGATGCCGACCAGCTTGGCGGCGCGCTCGCCGACCGCGCGGGTCTGCGAGGCGACGGTGCCGAGCGCTTCCTGCGTCAGCTCGACGGCCTGGTCCACGTAGCCCTCGGCGCGCGCGGACGCGTCCTCGAAGGCGGTCTGGCTACGCAGCCGCTGCAGGGCCGCCTCGCCGCGCTCGACGAGCTCGTTGTACCGGCTGGTCGCGGCCTCCAGGTAGCCCTCGGCCGCCTTGCGCAGCTCCTCGGTGGTGAACTTGTCGCGCAGCTCGGTGAACTGGTCGGGCAGGTCCTCCTGCAGCTTGGTCAGGCGAGCGCGACGCTCCTCGACCCGGGTCCGGGTTTCGGCGCGGGTCTCTTCGGCGCGCTCCCGCAGGCCGGCGATCAGGTCGTTGACGGTGGCCAGGGCCAGGTCGGCCGCGCCCAGCGCAGCGAGCAGCGGGGCCCGCAAGTCTTCGATGTTCGTGTTTTCCGCCATGGTCTTTCCTTTCATTGCTTCTATCGGCGTTATTCGGTGTTATTAGCTGTCTGGTCGAGAAGTTAGGTGCAAACGTCTCCTTCGCAACTGGGGCCGCCAGTGTGGGGTGGGTCGTTCCGCAACTCAGCTGGAACCCGAAGGTCCTTTCCTTGGGGTAACCGCGACGGCCGGTCGTCTATACATCACCAACTCGCTACCGCGATGTGGCACGCCCGCTTTGTGGCGCAAAACCCCAGCGCAGTTGGTTACGGTGCCGGGTCAAGCGGGAGGGTCACTCGCAGTCGGATTCGGTCGGACACTCCTCTGGGATCGATTCGTTTTGCTGGGTGAACGATGAATAGATGTCGAGCAGAATTTGCTTTTGGCGCTCGGTGATCGCAGTGTCGGTGACGATCGCGTCCCGCACCTGACTTTTGTCGCTGGGCTCGAGAATCCCGGCGCGCACATAGAGAACCTCGGCGGAAACCCGGAGGGCCTTCGCGATCTGGTTCAGGACATCGGCGGAGGGCTTACGCAACCCACGCTCCACCTGGCTCAGATAGGGATTGCTGACCCCGGACTTTTCGGCGAGCTGGCGCACCGACACCTGCGCGAGTTCACGCTGGCTACGGATGAAACTGCCGATGTCGGAGGCCATGTCGGAGGCAGCGTTGGACACCTTGGCGGAGAGCTTCTCCTCGGGTGTCATGGCGTGCTCCTGGTCGTGACTGATCTTGACGCGGACCAGATTACTACAAGTGCTTGCTATTGCAAGCACTTGTTAGCACTGCTAGAAAATCCGCTAGATCAGGAGCTGCGCGACGGCATAGATCGCCAAACCCGCCAGCGACCCCACGACGGTCCCGTTGATCCGGATAAATTGCAGGTCACGGCCCACGTGCAATTCGATGCGCCGGCTGGCCTCCTCGGCGTCCCAACGCTCGATCGTGTCGGTGATGATCGCTGTGATCTCCACCCCATACTGCGAGACCAGATGCTGAGCCGCCCGGACCAGCCAGTTGTCGACCTTGTCGCGCAGGTCCGCGTCGTCGCGCAGCGATTCCCCGATGCGCACGACGGTGTCGGCGATCCGCGTGCGCAGGGTGCTCGACGGGTCGTCCACACCCTCGAGCACCAGCCGTTTCAGCGTCTTCCACGCGGTCGCCGCGGCGTTGGCGATCTCGTCGCGCGCCATCAGCTGCTCTTTGATCGCGTCGGCGCGGGCGATGGTGTCCGGGTCATGCTGCAGGTCGTCGGCGAAGTCGAACAAGAAGCGGGTGGCCGAGCGGCGCAATTCGTGGTCGGGGTTGCGGCGCACCTTGTCGGTGAAGTCCATCAGCTCGCGGTGGATGCGGTCGCCGACGAGGTGGTCGACGAAGCGCGGCGACCAGGTAGGTGAGTCGCGCTCGACCACCCGCTGGATGACCTCGCCGGCCTTCAGCGACCACTGAAAGGCCCGGTCGGCCAGCAGCTGGATCAGCGCCTCCTGCCGGTGCTCGGCGAGCAGCGTCGCCAGCACGCGCCCGACCGGCGGGCCCCACTGCGGCTCGGCGATGCGGCGCACGATCATCCGGTCGATCACCTGCTGGACGTCCTCGTCGCGGAGCAGTTCGACGAGCACCCGCAGCACCGTGGCCGTCTCGCTGGCCACCCGCTCGGCGTGGGCGGCCTCCGAGAGCCACTTCCCCAGCCTGCCGGACACCTGGGCGTCGCGCAGCTTGGTTTCCACCACCTCCGGCGACAGGAAGTTCTCCCGCACAAAGGTGCCCAGACCCTCGCCCAGCTGGTCCTTCTTGCGTTTGATGATCGCGGTGTGCGGGATGGGAATGCCCAGCGGGTGCCGGAACAGCGCGGTCACCGCGAACCAGTCCGCCAGGGCGCCCACCATCCCGGCCTCGGCGGCGGCGCCGGCGTATCCCACCCAGGCCCCCGGGCTGGCGTGCGCCTGGGCCCACCGGCAGGCGAGGAACACGCCGGTGGCACCGATCAGAAAACTCAGTGCCACCATCTTCATCCGGCGCAACGCCACCCTGCGCTGCGCGTCGGCCTCGGGATCGGCGCCGGCGAAGGATTCGGCCAACGATGCGCGGCCGGGGTGCGCGGCGGTCAACGGCGTCGCCGAATCGGGCCTCGCCGCCGGCGGGCCGGACGCTTCGCCTCGCACCGAGGCTCGATGTGCCACCACTCCATCATCTATCTTTCCCGCGAATTGGTGTGACGACACTGTTCGCGACGTCTCACCGACGCCCGGCCAGGCAAGAAACCGGACCCCTCACGCCGTAAGATCGGGGGCGTCTAGGGAATGGGAAATCGGCGACAGTGACAGAGCAATTCACGGCTGCGAGCGTCAAAATGGACGGGCGCAAGCGGCGCTGGCATCAACACAAAGTGGAGCGTCGTAACGAACTGGTCGACGGCACGATCGACGCGATTCGCCGACTGGGTGGCGCACTGAGCATGGATGAGATCGCCGCCGAGATCGGGGTCTCCAAGACGGTGCTGTACCGCTATTTCGTCGACAAGAACGACCTGACGACGGCCGTGATGATGCGGTTCACCCAGACCACCCTGATTCCGAACATGGCCGCGGCGCTGACGTCCAACCTCGACGGCTTCGACCTGGCGCGCGAGATCATCCGCGTGTACGTCGAAACCGTCGCGAACGAACCCGAGCCGTACCGATTCGTGATGGCCAACAGCTCGGCCAGCAAGAGCAAGGTCCTCGCCGACTCCGAGCGCATCATCGCCCGCATGCTCGCGGTGATGATGCGCCGCCGGATGCAACAAGCCGGGATGGACACCGGCGGCGCGGAACCATGGGCGTATCTGATCGTCGGCGGGGTGCAACTGGCCACCCACTCCTGGATGTCCAACCCGCGGATGAGCCGCGACGAGTTGATCGACTATCTGACCATGCTGAGCTGGAACGCCCTCAAGGGAATCGTCGAGGTCGGCGGATCGCTGCAAAAGTTCCGCGAGGAGCCCCACCCGTCGCCGATCGTGCCGCCCCGCGGGCTCGAGGGTGGGTCCGGCCCCTAACGAGGCGCGGGCAGCGGCCAGACCGTTTGGGGATTACGGCCGTTCCGTGTGAGGGTAGGACGCGCCTTGGCATGGCGACTTGCACCGTCGCAGGTATTAGCATGCAGGGGAGCGTCGGGGGACAAAACGGGGTTATTTGGTTGTCAGTCCCTGCCGCCCGCATATAGAAAGGCTCGTGTTCGACATGTCCGTGCAGCTGACGCCGCATTTTGGAAACGTGCAAGCCCATTACGACTTGTCCGACGATTTCTTTCGACTGTTTCTCGATCCCACGCAGACCTACAGCTGCGCCTACTTCGAGCGCGACGACATGACGCTCGAAGAGGCGCAGATCGCGAAGATCGATCTGGCGCTGGGAAAGTTGAAGCTCGAGCCCGGGATGACGCTGCTGGACATCGGTTGCGGCTGGGGGGCCACCCTGCGGCGGGCCATCGAGAAATACGACGTCAACGTCATCGGCCTGACCCTGTCGGAGAATCAGGCCGAGCACGTGCAGGAGTCGTTCGACCAGCTGGACACCCCCCGCACCAGGCGGGTGCTGCTCGAGGGCTGGGAGAAGTTCCACGAGCCGGTGGACCGGATCGTGTCGATCGGGGCGTTCGAGCACTTCGGCCGCCAACGGTACGGCCGCTTCTTCAAGATGGCCTACGAGGCGCTGCCCCCCGGCGGAGTGATGTTGCTGCACACCATCGTTCGGCCGTCGTTCAAAGACGCCCGCGCCAAGGGCATGAAGCTGACCCACGAAATCGTCCAGTTCTCGCAGTTCATCCTCGCCGAGATTTTTCCGGGCGGCTGGCTGCCGACGCCGCAGACCGTCGGCGAATACGGCGTGACCGTGGGCTTCGACCTGACCCGCGTCCAGTCGCTGCAGCTGCACTACGCCAGGACCTTGGACCTGTGGGCCGAGGCACTCGAGGCCAATCGCGAGCAGGCGATCGCCATCCAGTCCCAAGAGGTCTACGACCGGTACATGAAGTACCTGACCGGCTGCGCGAAGCTGTTCCGCGAGGGGTACACCGACGTCAACCAGTTCACGTTGGAGAAGTAACCGGCTCAGCAAAGCAATCAGCCCCGAACGGCTCACCGTTCGGGGCTGACGTGTCCCGCGTTACTTGACCAACGTGAATTGCCCCACATTGGTGATGCCTTTGCGGAAGAAGTTCTCGCATCCCGTCAGATAGTGCATGTACCGGTCGTAGACCTCTTGGGACTGAAGGGCGATCGCCTTTTCCTTGTTGGCCTCCAGATTGGCCGCCCAAATGTTGAGGGTTCGCTCGTAATGCTTCTGCAGCAACTGCACCCGCTCGACCGAGAAGCCGGCGGCCTCGCCGAATTTGAAAATGTCTTCCTGGGCCGGCAGCTGCCCACCGGGGAAAATCTCCTGGCCAATAAATCGCGCGAAGCGGATATCGTTCATCGTGATCGAAACGCCGCGCTCATATTGCTGTTTCTGCGTGTAGGTCAAGATGGTGTGCAAAAGCATCCGTCCGTCATCGGGAAGGATGTCGTAGGCGCGCTCGAAAAATGCCGAATAGCGCTCCATCTTGAACGCTTCGAAAGCGCCGATCGTGACAATCCGGTCGACCTTGTCCTCGAACTCTTCCCAACCCTGCAGGCGCACCTCAATGTTGCGACTCGTCGGCAATCCGGCCAGCATGTTCTTGCTGTACTCAAACTGATTGCGGCTCAGCGTGATTCCGATGACATTGACGTCATACTTCTCGACTGCCCGATTCAGCGCGCCGCCCCAGCCGCAACCGATGTCCAGCAGCGTCATCCCGGGCTCGAGGTTCAGTTTTCCCAGCGCCAGATCGAACTTCGCAATTTGCGCCTCTTCGAGAGTCATGTCATCGCGCTCGAAGTAGGCGCAGGTGTAGCCCATCGTGGGGTCGAGAAATAACGCGAAGAATTCGTCCGAGACGTCGTAGATGGACTGCGACTCCTCGTAATAGGGCTCCAGTTTCGTCATCCTCGATACATCCCTTTCGTCCTATTTGTCGCGAGCATATTAACCGACGGCACGGCGGCCGGTCGGGGCGCGTCGCCGAAGTCGATGGCAGCTCAGTAGGAGTAGAAGCCCTGGCCCGTCTTTTTGCCGAGCCGGCCCGCCTCCACCATGCGCAGCAACAGCGGTGGCGGCGCGTAGTGCGGTTCCTTGAACTCCTCGAACATCTTGTCCGCGATCAGCTTCAAGGTGTCCAGACCGACGAGGTCGGACAGCCGCAGCGGGCCCATCGGGTGCGACAACCCGGCCACCACCGCCTTGTCGACGTCTTCGACCGTGGCAAAACCGGCTTCCACCATGCGGATTGCCGACAACAGGTACGGCACCAGCAGCGCGTTCACCACGAAGCCGGACCGGTCGGAGCAACGCACCACCTGCTTGCCCAGAACCGCGCTCGCGAATTCCTCGGTGCGCGCGGCGGCGGCGTCGTCGGTGACCAACGTGCTGACCAACTCGACCAGCGGCAGCACCGGAACCGGGTTGAAGAAGTGCAGACCCAGCACGCGTTGCGGGTTCTTGGTGGCCGCGGCGATCTTCATGATCGGGATGCTGGATGTGTTGGAGGCCAGCACCGCGTCGGGATCGGTGATGACCCGGTCGAGCTCGGCGAACACCTGCGCCTTGATGGCGTCGTCTTCGATGATCGCTTCGATGACCAGTTGGCGGTCCGCGAGGTCCGCCAAGTCCGTGGTGAAGGTGAGCTTGCTCAATGCCCGGTCGCGCTCGCGCTCGGTCACCTTGCCGGCGCTGACGCCCCGTTCCAGCGACTTGATGATGCGGTTGCGGCCGGCCGTGATGAGGGCCTCGGTGGTCTCGAACACGGTCACGTCGACACCAGCGCGGACCGAGACCTCGGCGATGCCGGATCCCATCTGGCCGGCCCCGACAACCCCTACGCGCTGAATCGTTGCGTCACTCACTTGATCTCTCTCCGGTTCTCTCCGGTAACCCGTATCGTCTTGCACCGCAATAGGCCCCGCCCAGGATCAGCTGGGCGGGGCCTACGCTACTTCATCTCAATTTCCGGGCGCGGCTTGCGCCGAGGGCTCAGTGACGCAACCCGTCGGTTTCACCTCGTCCACGCGGGCCAAAGCCCGCTCGTCCTCAGTGACGCAACCCGTCGGTTTCACCTCGTCCACGCGGGCCAAAGCCCGCTCGTCCTCAGTGAAACTGGCCCTCTTCGGTGGAGCCGGTCAGCGCGGTGGTCGACGAGGTCGGGTCCACCGTGGTGGCGATGCGGTCGAAGTAACCGGCACCCACCTCGCGCTGGTGCTTGGTGGCGGTGTAACCGCGCTCCTCGGCGGCGAACTCGCGCTCCTGCAGCTCGACGTACGCGCTCATCTGGTTGCGGGCGTAGCCGTAGGCCAGATCGAACATCGAGTAGTTCAGGGCGTGGAAGCCGGCCAGCGTGATGAACTGGAACTTGAATCCCATTGCGCCAAGCTCCTTTTGGAACTTCGCGATGGTGGAATCATCGAGGTGCTTCTTCCAGTTGAACGACGGCGAGCAGTTGTACGCCAACATCTGGTCGGGGAACTCGGACTTGACGCCCTCGGCGAACTTGGCGGCCAGCTCGAGGTCCGGGGTGCCGGTCTCCATCCAGATCAGGTCGGAGAACGGAGCGTAGGCCTTGGCCCGCGCGATGCAGGGCTCCAGGCCGTTGCGGACCCGGTAGAAGCCCTCCTTGGTCCGCTCACCGGTGATGAACGGCTGGTCGCGCTCGTCGACGTCGGAGGTGATCAGCGTGGCGGCCTCGGCGTCGGTGCGGGCGATGACCACGGTGGGGACGTCGCACACGTCGGCGGCCAGGCGGGCCGAGGTCAGGGTCCGGATGTGCTGCTGGGTCGGGATCAGCACCTTGCCACCGAGGTGACCACACTTCTTCTCCGAGGCCAGCTGGTCCTCCCAGTGCGATCCCGCCACACCGGCGGCGATCATGGCCTTCTGCAGCTCGTAGACGTTGAGGGCACCACCGAAGCCGGCCTCACCGTCGGCGACGATCGGCGCCAGCCAGTTCTCCACCGAGGTGTCGCCCTCGACCTTGGCGATCTCGTCGGCGCGCAACAGCGCGTTGTTGATCCGGCGCACCACCTGCGGCACCGAGTTGGCCGGGTACAGGCTCTGGTCGGGGTAGGTGTGGCCGGACAGGTTCGCGTCACCGGCAACCTGCCAACCCGACAGGTAGATGGCCTTGAGGCCGGCGCGCACCTGCTGCACGGCCATGTTGCCGGTGAGGGCGCCCAGCGCGTTGATGTACTCCAGGTCGTGCAGTTGCTCCCACAGCACCTCGGCGCCGCGCCGGGCCAGGGTGGCCTCCTCGACTACGGTGCCTTGCAGGGCGACGACGTCCTCGGCCGTGTAGGTCCGGGTGACACCCTTCCAACGCGGGTTGGTGTCCCAGTCCTTCTGGATCTGTTCGGCGCTCTTGGGGGTGCCAACGACAGACATTGGGCATGCTCCTTCACGATCTTCACTACTGAGTTGCGGACGCCTCACCGGCGGTAGCTAGCGGCTCAACTTCGCTGGTGTGCTAACTCGAAGATGGCACAGCTCATAGGGGCCGGTCCACCCGTTTCAGTTGCCAATTTAAGCAACGGGACGGGCCGATTTTGCGAAGCTTGCGAAGTCGCGAACAAACTTAACCGTTTCAGAAGCTACCCGTCAGTAACCCCAAAGCCGCAGGTCACGCGCAATTTAACCGGGACGCTTGTCCTGTTAGCGAGCAAAGATCGCGGCGACGGCTTTCGCCTCGTCACCGACGGCATATGTGAGCGTTGTAACAGTGCGATCGGCCAGCCCGGGACCGAATTGTTCGGTGGATCCTGCCGGGTGAACGTGCGAGATGATCTCCAGCTTGTCGCCCAGCGCCACCGGCGCCTCGTGCTCGATGGTGATGCGCAACGGCAACTGCATCAGCTCCAGGTGGGAGGCCAGGTAGTCCTCGATGACGCTCCAGTACACGGAGTTGTTCATGTGGTCGAACAGGTCGATGTCGGTGACCCGGACCGGAAACTCGTGGATCTCGACCGCGTCGTCGCGGCTGCCCGGCTTCAGATACGACTTCCACCGCAGCCGGTCGACGGAGGTGGTCTTGTGCAGGCCGGCCAGGAAGTCGTCGGAGATGCGCGAGGGCATCTGGGTGTCGCGGTTGATGTTGATCCAGAAGGCTTCGGACTCGATGAGCCCGCCCTTGCGGCCGTCGATGCGGACCCGCATCTCGCACCACCGGTTCGAGGTGCCCGAACACCACCTGCGACACCGCAGCATGTCCTGGAATTCGATCGGGCGGATCACATCGACCATGGTGCGGCGGACGATCCACAGCGGGTGGGTCTCCTCGAAGCCCATCTCGCGCAGCTGGTCCTGCCCGATGTCCTGGATGTGCCGGCAGGCCGCGTCCAGCCGCAACCGGCCCGTGCGATCGATATCGGCCACCCGCAGCGGCCATTCGCGGTCGAACACGTCGGGGTGACCGTCGGGCACCGGCATCAGTTGTTTGTCCAGGCTCACGGCCTCGCTCCCCATTTCCTCCTCGTGGTCACCCCAGGCTAAGGCCTGCGGCCCCGGTCGCATCATGCCAACGGGGTGCGCCGAACACCAATCCCGGCGCGACTGCCACGGATGCCAAGTCTGCGAACCGCATCTTCGCATCGCCGGTAACCTCGGTGAAGTGTCCAAAACGTTCGTCGGGTCACGCGTTCGCCAGCTCCGCAACGAACGCGGGTTCTCCCAGGCCGCGCTGGCCCAGATGCTGGAGATCTCGCCCAGCTACCTCAACCAGATCGAGCACGACGTTCGCCCGCTGACGGTGGCCGTGCTGCTGCGCATCACCGAGGTGTTCGGGGTGGATGCGACGTTCTTCTCCTCGCAGGACGACACCCGGCTGGTCGCCGAGCTGCGCGAGGTCACCATGGACCGGGACCTGGACATCGACGTCGACCCCACCGAGGTCGCCGAGATGGTCAGCGCCCATCCCGCGTTGGCCCGCGCGGTGGTCAACCTGCACCGGCGCTACCGGATCACCACGGCGCAGCTCGCGGCGGCCACCGAGGAGCGGTACTCCGACGGCAGCGGCAGCGGGTCGATCACCATGCCGCACGAGGAAGTGCGCGACTACTTCTACCAACGGCAGAACTACCTGCACGAGCTGGACACCGCCGCCGAGGACCTGACCATCAAGATGCGGTTGCACCACGGCGATCTGGCCCGCGAGCTGACCCGCCGGCTCACCGAGGTGCACGGCGTGCACATCAACCGGCGGATCGACCTGGGCGACACCGTGCTGCACCGCTTCGACCCCACGACCAAGACGCTGGAATTCAGCAACCACCTGTCGTTGGGGCAGCAGGTGTTCAAGATGGCCGCCGAATTGGCCTACCTCGAGTTCGGCGATCTGATCGACACTTTGGTGGAGGAGGGCAAGTTCACCAGCGACGAGTCACACACCCTGGCCCGGCTGGGGCTGGCCAACTACTTCGCCGCGGCCACCGTGCTCCCCTACCGCCAGTTCCACGACGTCGCGGAGAATTTCCGATACGACGTCGAGCGGCTGTCGTCGTTCTACTCGATCAGTTACGAGACCATCGCGCATCGGCTTTCGACGTTGCAGCGGCCGTCGATGCGCGGCGTGCCGTTCTCGTTCGTCCGGGTCGACCGCGCCGGGAACATGTCAAAACGTCAGTCCGCCACGGGTTTTCACTTCTCCTCCAGCGGAGGCACCTGCCCGCTGTGGAATGTGTACGAGACCTTCGCCAATCCGGGCAAGATCCTGGTGCAGATCGCGCAGATGCCCGACGGCCGCAACTACATGTGGGTGGCCCGCACCGTGGAACGGCGCGCGGCCCGGTATGGTCAGCCGGGTAAGACCTTCGCGATCGGCCTGGGCTGCGAGCTTCGCCACGCTCACCGGCTGGTCTACTCGGAGGGACTCGACGTCTCGGGGGAACCAGGAACAGTGGCCACACCCATCGGCGCGGGCTGTCGGGTCTGCGAACGCGACAACTGCCCCCAGCGCGCATTCCCCGCGCTCGGCCGCGCACTGGATCTCGACGAGCACCGCAGCACGGTGTCCCCCTATCTGGTGACCCAACCGTGAACCCGCCGACGACGATGCAGAGCGAAGCGATGAGGCGGGGGCACCTCCCGCTTGCGGGGGAGAGCGGCGCATGAACGCCGTGTCGGACGGCCGCATCCCGCCGGGGCGGCTGCGCGAACTCGGGCCCATCAACTGGGTGATCGCCAAGCTCGGTGCGCGCACCGTGCGGGCCCCGGAGATGCACCTGTTCACCACCCTGGGTCAGCGCCGCCTGCTGTTCTGGACCTGGTTGGCCTACGGGGGCCGGCTGCTGCGCGGCAAGCTTCCGACCATCGACACCGAACTGGTGATCCTGCGGGTCGCGCACCTGCGCACCTGCGAATACGAGTTGCAGCACCATCGCCGGATGGCGCGGGCGGCCGGCCTGGACGCCGAGCTGCAGGCCGCGATCTTCGCATGGCCGCAGCAGCTGGACCCGGTCGACGCCCGCCTGACCGTGCGTCAGCAGGCGCTGCTGGCGGCGACGGATGAGTTCGTCAAGGACCGGACCGTCACCGCCGAGACCTGGCGGGCGCTGGCCACCCATCTGGATCGGCGGCAGCTGATCGAATTCTGTTTGCTGGCAAGCCAATACGATGGCCTGGCCGCGACCATGTCAGCGCTCGAGATTCCGCTGGACCATCCGCGCTAGCTACAGGTAGACGTCGGCGAGGATGGCCAGCGTCAGTATCACGGGAAGCACCGGCAGCGCGAACGCGAACGCCGCCCACGGCCGCTTGCCACGCCGGCGCTGCCGCAATCCCCAGAGCGCGGCGACGATCCCCAGCACCACCGATGCCAGCAACACCAGGGGGCCCCACTGGCCCGCGGTCGAGTTGTCGCCGTTCGAAATGGCCAGCAGCCACAGGACATAACCGGTCGCCAGGCCACCGGCGGCACCCGCGACGGCATCAGGACGGACGACGGTGCGCATATCTCGTGGCTCAGAAATTGATCATGTGCCCGGTCAGGCCGTGGAAGCATTCCTGCAGCGCCTCGGACATGGTCGGATGGGTGTGCACGTTGCGGGCGAGCTCGGTGGCGGTCAGGTCCCACTTCTGGGCCAACGTCAGCTCCGGAAGCAGTTCGGAGACATCGTGGCCCACCAGGTGTCCGCCAAGCAGCTCACCGTATTTCGCGTCGGCGATCAGCTTGACGAACCCGCTGGGGTCGCCCACGCCGTGGGCCTTGCCGTTGGCGGTGAACGGGAACTTCGCCACCACCACGTCGTGGCCTTCGTCGCGGGCCTGCTCCTCGGTGAGCCCGAAGCTGGCGACGTTGGGCTGGCAGAACGTCGCGCGCGGCATCATCCGGTAGTCACCGAGCGCCAAAGTTTCTGCGCCGGCGATGGTTTCGGCAGCCACCACGCCCTGGGCCTCGGCGACGTGGGCCAGCTGCAGCTTTCCGGTGACGTCGCCGATGGCGTAGATGTGCTCGATGTTGGTGCGCATGTAGTCGGTGATCCCGATGGCCTTGCGGTCGGTCAGCGCGACGCCGGCCGCCTCGAGGCCGAACCCCTCGACGTTGGGTGCAAAACCGATGGCCTGCAACACTTTTGCGGCTTTGAGTTCCTGTGAGTTCCCGTCCTTGCTGACCACCACGGTCACCTCGGACCCGTTGTCTGAGATGGACTCGACTTTGGTGTTGGTCAGGATTTTGACGCCCAGCTTCTTGAACTGCCTCTCGACTTCCTTGGAGACCTCGGCGTCCTCGTTCGGCAGGGCGCGCGCCAGGAACTCGACGACGGTCACGTCGACGCCGTAGTTGCGCAGCACATAGCCGAACTCCATGCCGATCGCCCCGCAGCCGGCGATGATGATCGACTCCGGCAGCTCCCGGGACAGGATCAGTTCCTCGTAGGTGACCACGTTGGCCGACAGTGACGTGCCGGGGACCAGGCGGGTGCTGCTGCCGGTGGCGATGATGGCGTTGTCGAACGTGACGGTCTCCGTGCCGCCCTCGTTGAGCTCGACCGAGATCGTGTTGGCGTCGGTAAAGCGGCCGTAGCCATGGATTTCGGTGATCTTGTTCTTCTTCATCAGGAAGTGCACGCCGGCGACGCGGCCCTCGGCCACTTTGCGGCTGCGGTCAAAAGCGGCGCCGTAGTCGAAGGTCGCCTCGCCGCTGATGCCGAACGTCTTGGCCTCTTTGGTGAAGATGTGGGCGAGTTCGGCGTTGCGCAGCAGCGCCTTGGACGGGATGCACCCGACGTTGAGGCAGACGCCGCCCCAGTACTTCGGTTCGACCACCGCGGTGGACAGGCCGAGCTGGGCGGCACGAATGGCTGCGACATATCCGCCGGGACCGGCCCCGAGGACGACGACGTCATAGTGAGAAGTCACGAGCCCACCCTAGTTGGCCATGGCCCCCGACGGCCGCCCGGGCGAGCCGTCAATACGGAATGACGCTGACGAGACAGTGCCCCATTCGTTCGCAGTGGTAGTAGCCGTACAGGGGCGCCGCGGCGACCAGCGCGGCGAACGGGCCGGACATCATCGCCACCGAGAGCGCCGAGACCAGCGGCCGGCCTTCGGTCATCGCCAGCATCACCCCGCCGACGATGCACACCACCACGTAGACCAGGACCACGAACAGCGCCGCGGTCTTGTCGGCCGAGTGATACCACCAATAGAACAACCCCAGCCCGATCACCGCCGCCGCGGACCACACGCCCAGCAGCACCAGGGCCAGCTTCCACCATTTGAGGTAGAGATATCGGCCGGGCACGTTGATCGGTTGCACCGGTCCGGCGGGCTCGGGCGGCTCCTGCTCGCCGGCCTCCGGCGTGGGCGTCGCGCCCGCCGGTGCGGCGGCGGGCTCCGGCACGGGCACCGCGGGGTGCTCGCCGGTGTCGTCGTCGAAATCGGGCACCCAGGATTGGGTGCCGGTGTGCTCGGAGTCGTCGTCGGAGAAGTCCGGTACGAACGCCTCGGTGCCGGGGCTCGAGGCGTCCTTGTCGTCAGCCACCGGCGGTCACCCGCAGGGCGACGAGCACACCGAACCAGCCCGGCGCCACCGACAGCAGGAACGCACCGAGCATCGTGACCCACCGGCGCCCGGAGAACAGGATCGTCGCCAGCCCGGCGACGCTGGGGATGCCGACCACCGACGCGATGGCGAGGCCGGGGCGGACGCCGGCGTGCGTCGCCACGGTGCACGCCACGCCCGCCAAAAGTCCGACCGCACTGCCGATCAGCATGGCGCTGGCCAACACCCAGGGACGCGGAAGGGGGATCACTTTCTCGACTGTACTGCGGCTACCGGCGCGGGGCGCAGGTTCGAAACGCCGCGTCGGTCACCACCGGGCCCCGGGCCGGTGGGCGTTCACCGCGTTCGTAATCCGCGCCGGTGATCACCGCCGCGGCGGCCAGGGCGGCCTGTTCGTCGTCGCTGAAGACGCGGCCGCGGGACAGGAACCGCACCCCATCGGGGGCCTCCAGGCTGAACCCGCCCCCGCGGCCCGGCACCACGTCGATGACCAGTTGGGTGTGCTTGTCGCGATAGTGGGCGGCGTACTGCGGACCCGAAATCCATACCGGCACACCGTCTGTCCCGACGTCGAGGACGCCGAGCAACACGTCACGGTCACCGACCAGGAAATCGCCGAGCGGGTAACACATCGGCGACGACCCGTCGCAGCAGCCGCCGGACTGGTGGAACATCACCGGGCCGTGCGTGGCCTGCAGCCGCGTCAGCACCTCGGCGGCCGCGGCGGTGATGGCCACCCCGGCGGGACAAACCATCAGAAGAAGCCCTGCGCCTTCTCGGAGTAGGACACCAGCAGGTTCTTCGTCTGCTGATAGTGGTCCAGCATCATCTTGTGGTTCTCCCGGCCGATGCCGGACTGCTTGTAGCCGCCGAACGCCGCGTGGGCGGGATAGACGTGGTAGCAGTTCACCCACACCCGGCCGGCCTGGATGTCGCGCCCGGCCCGGTACGCGGTGTTGCCGTCGCGGCTCCACACCCCGGCCCCCAACCCATAGAGGGTGTCGTTGGCGATCGAGATGGCGTCGTCGTAATCGGCGAACGACGTCACGGTGACCACCGGCCCGAAGATCTCCTCCTGGAACACCCGCATCTTGTTGTTGCCGCTGAAGATGGTGGGCTGCATGTAGAAGCCGCCGGACAGGTCACCGCCGAGCTCGGCGCGTTCGCCGCCGGTGATCACCTTGGCGCCCTCGTCCTTGCCGATCTCGATGTAGGACAACACTTTTTCCAACTGGTCGTTGGACGCCTGCGAGCCCAGCATGGTCTCGCTGTCCAGCGGATCGCCCTGGCGGACGGCCTTGGTGCGGATCGCGGCCAGCTCGAGGAACTCGTCGTAGATGTCGGCCTGAACCAGGCTGCGCGACGGGCACGTGCAGACCTCGCCCTGGTTCAGGGCGAACATGGTGAAGCCCTCCAGCGCCTTGTCCTGGTAGTCGTCGGCCTTGGCCATCACGTCGGAGAAGAAGATGTTGGGGCTCTTGCCCCCGAGCTCCAGGGTGACCGGGATGAGGTTCTGCGAGGCGTACTGCATGATCAGCCGCCCGGTGGTGGTCTCGCCGGTGAACGCGATCTTGGCGATCCGGTTGCTCGACGCCAGCGGCTTGCCGGCCTCGGCACCGAACCCGTTGACCACGTTGACCACTCCCGGCGGCAGCAGGTCGCCGATCAGCGACATCAGGTAGAGCACCGAAACCGGTGTCTGCTCAGCGGGTTTGAGCACCACCGCGTTGCCGGCCGCCAGCGCCGGCGCCAGCTTCCAGGCCCCCATCAGGATCGGGAAGTTCCACGGGATGATCTGTCCGACCACCCCGAGCGGCTCGTGAAAGTGGTAGGCCACGGTGTCGTCGTCGATCTGGCTCAGCGAGCCCTCCTGCGCGCGCAGCGCCCCGGCGAAGTAGCGGAAGTGGTCGGCGGCCAACGGAATGTCGGCGGCCAGCGCCTCGCGGATCGGCTTGCCGTTGTCCCAGACCTCGGCTACCGCCAGCGCCGCGGTGTGCTCCTCGATGCGGTCGGCGATCTTGTTCAGGATCGCGGCCCGTTCCGCCGGCGCGGTCTTGCCCCACCCCGGGGCGGCGGCGTGCGCGGCGTCGAGCGCCTTGTCGATGTCGGCCTCATCGGAGCGGGCCACCTCGCAGAACGTCTGGCCGGTGACCGGGGTTGGGTTCTCGAAGTAACGCCCCTTGGCCGGCGCAACCCACTGCCCGCCGATGAAGTTCTCGTAGCGGGATTCATACGACATCAATGCCCCGGCAGAACCCGGACGTGCGAAAACAGTCATCTGCTCTCACCCCTCGTTCGGCTGTGTAATTCACCTCACACTACCGCCGACGCCACAATGGCTTCCATGACGTCGCAAGCACCGGCCGGCCCCGAAACCAATGACGATCCGTACCTGTGGCTCGAGGATGTCACCGGCGCGGAGGCGCTGGGCTGGGTGCGGGCGCGTAACGAGCCGACGCTGGCGCGCTTTCGTGACGAGAATTTCGAGCGGATGCGCATCGAGGCGCTCGAGGTGCTCGACACCGACGCCCGCATCCCCTACGTGGTCCGCCGCGGCGAGTACCTCTACAACTTCTGGCGCGACGCGGCCAACCCCCGCGGGCTGTGGCGGCGCACCACACTGGACAGCTACCGCACCGACTCCCCGGAGTGGGACGTGCTGATCGACGTCGACGAACTCGGTCGGGCCGACGGCGAGAAATGGGTGTGGGCCGGCGCCGGCGTCATCTATCCGGAATACACCCGCGCGTTGGTCAGCCTCTCGCGCGGCGGCTCCGACGCCTCGATCGTGCGCGAATTCGACATGGAGACAAGGGAATTCGTCGACGACGGATTCAATCTGCCGGAAGCCAAGTCGCAGGTGAGCTGGGCCGATCCGGACACCGTGCTGGTCGGCACCGACTTCGGCGACGATTCGCTCACCGACTCCGGCTATCCGCGGGTGGTCAAACGGTGGCGCCGCGGCACCCCCCTCGCCGACGCCGAGACGGTCTTCGAGGGATCTCGTTCCGACGTCAACGTGGTGGCGAGCGCCAGCCGCATCCCCGGTTTCGAGCGCACCCTGATCGGCCGGGCCTTGGACTTCTGGAACGAGGAGGTCTACGAGCTGCGCGGGTCGGAACTGATCCGCATCGATGCGCCCACCGACGCCAGTGTGAGCCTGCACCGCGAGTGGCTGTTGATCGAGCTGCGCAGCGACTGGTCGGTGGGCGAGGCCACCTACACCGCCGGGTCGCTGCTGGCCGCGAAATACGAGGAATTCCTCGCCGGCACGGCGCAATTGCAGGTCGTGTTCGAACCCGACGAGCACACCGCGCTGAACCACTACGCGTGGACCCGCGACCGGCTGCTCATCGTCTCGCTGGTCGACGTGGCCAGCCGCGTGGAGATCGTCACGCCCGGTGACTGGCGGCGCGAGCCGGTGGCCGGCATTCCCGCCGCGACGAACACGGTAGTCGTCTCCGCCGACGACACCGGCGACGAATTCTTCCTGGATTCCAGCGGATTCGACACGCCGTCGCGGCTGATGCGCGGAACCGACGACGGGCGCCTCGAGCAGATCAAGTCCGCGCCGGCGTTCTTCGATGCCGAAAACATCTCGGTGACACAGAACTTCGTCGCATCGCGGGACGGCACGTCGATCCCCTACTTCGTGGTGCGGCCCGGCGGCCCACAGGCCTCCGAGGGACCGGCGCCCACCCTGCTCTATGGCTACGGCGGCTTCGAATCGTCGAACACGCCGGGCTACAGCGGCGTGCTGGGCCGGCTGTGGCTGGCCCGCGGCGGAACGTACGTGCTGGCCAACATTCGCGGCGGCGGCGAATACGGCCCCGGCTGGCATACCCAGGCGATGCGGGAGGGCCGACACAAGGTGGCCGAGGACTTCGCTTCCGTCGCAACGGATTTGGTGGACCGCGGCATCACAAGCGTCGAGCGGCTCGGGGCGCAGGGCGGCAGCAACGGGGGCCTGCTGATGGGCATCATGCTCACGCAGTATCCAGAGCGGTTCGGCGCGCTGGTGTGCAGCGTGCCCCTGCTGGACATGAAGCGCTACCACCTGCTGCTGGCCGGCGCCTCCTGGGTCGCCGAGTACGGCGACCCCGACAACCCCGACGACTGGGCCTTCATCTCCGAATACTCGCCGTATCAGAACATTTCGGCGACACGCCGCTACCCGCCGGTGCTGATGACCACCTCCACCCGCGACGACCGGGTGCACCCCGGGCACGCCCGCAAGATGGCGGCCGCACTCGAGGCGGCCGGTCATACCGTCTTCTACTACGAGAACATCGAGGGCGGCCATGCCGGCGCGGCGGACAACGAGCAGGTGGCGTTCAAGTCCGCGCTGACCTACTCGTTCCTATGGCAGATGCTCGCGCGGCCATAGGATCGTCGATGTGTCAGCGATCCAACGCATCGAACTCACCCTGCTGGCGACCGGGCTGATCTTCATCCTGGCCTCAGCGGCGCAGGCGCGGTACCGGTTCGTCAAGCACCGCAGCGCCGGACGCCGGTTCTACTGGGCGACCGCGATCATCGGCATCGTCTGTTTTGCGTTCGGGACGGGCCGGCTCTGGCCGAACGGCGTGCTCTCGGCGGCGGTGTTTGCCGCCATCATCGCCTTCTCGGCGTACCTCACCACGCCGTATCTCAAGATCGGCGGGCGCATCTACGCATCCTCACCGGAAAACCGTCAGCCCGACCCGTAAGGACGCTATGCCGACCCGTGACTTCGAGACGCTGCTGTACAGGACGGCCGGCCCGGTGGCCACCATCACGCTGAACCGCCCGGAACAGCTCAACACCATCGTGCCGCCGATGCCCGACGAGATCGAGGCCGCCATCGGCCTGGCCGAGCGCGACCCGGCGGTCAAGGTCATCGTGCTGCGCGGCGCGGGCCGCGCCTTTTCCGGCGGCTACGACTTCGGCGGCGGCTTCCAGCACTGGGGCGAGTCCATGATGACCGACGGGCAATGGGATCCGGGCAAGGACTTCGCGATGGTCAGCGCCCGCGAGACCGGGCCCACCCAGAAATTCATGGCCATCTGGCGGGCGTCCAAGCCGGTGATCGCCCAGGTGCATGGCTGGTGCGTGGGCGGGGCCAGCGACTACGCGCTGTGCGCCGACCTCGTCATCGCCAGCGAGGACGCGGTGATCGGCACGCCCTACAGCAGGATGTGGGGGGCATACCTGACCGGGATGTGGCTCTACCGGCTCAGCCTGGCCAAGGCCAAGTGGCACTCGCTGACCGGCCGCCCGCTCACCGGCGTGCAGGCCGCCGAGGTCGAGTTGATCAACGAGGCCGTGCCGTTCGAGCGGCTGGAGGCGCGGGTCGCCGAGGTCGCCGCCGAGCTTGCGCAGATTCCGTTGTCGCAGCTGCAGGCCCAGAAGCTGATCGTCAACCAGGCCTACGAGAACATGGGGCTGGCCTCCACCCAGACGCTGGGCGGCATCCTCGACGGCCTGATGCGCAACACCCCCGACGCGCTGGCCTTCATCAAGGCCGCCGAAGCCGACGGTGTGCGGGCGGCGATCGAGCGCCGCGACGGTCCGTTCGGCGACTACAGCCAGGCCCCGCCGGAGCTGCGGCCGGATCCCAGCCACGTCATCGTCCCTGATCGCGACTGATACTGAGATGCGCTAGCCAAATTCTGGCAGTGAGCTGGGAACTGTTCCCGGCCGGACAAAAAGTGCTACCGTAACTGCTATGTCTCGGCTGAGTACTGGCCTGCGTGCAGGCGCCGCGTTCCTTGCTCTGGGTATCACCGCTGCGATCTTTCCGTCGACCGCGGTAGCCGATTCCACGGAGGACTTCCCGGTCCCCCGCCGGATGATCAACACCACGTGTGACGCCGAGCAGATTCTGGCGGCCGCCCGGGACACCAGCCCGGTGTACTACCAGCGCTACATGATCGACTTCGACAACCACCCGAACGTCCAGCAGGCGACCATCGACAAGGCGCACTGGTTCTACTCGCTGTCCCCGCAGGACCGCCGGAACTACTCCGAGAACTTCTATGCGCCCGTGTCCGACCCGCTGTGGGTGGCCTGGCCCAACCACATGAAGATCTTCTGGAACAACAAGGGCGTGGTGGCCAAGGCCACCGATATCTGCAACCAATACCCGCCCGGCGACATGTCGGTGTGGGACTGGGCCGAGCCGACTGGTCCACCTGGGTGGCCAGGGCCGGTCAAGGGCAGGGTCGACCCGCCCCAAGGCTGAGGCCGGGCAATCGCGCTGACGGCGCCCGCAACCGATCGTTGTCCGGTGCGTCGCCCCCTGGTCTGCATTAGCGCACGAGCCGCTGGTCTTCATTGCGGTGGCGGGTTGTGCGTCTCGCGACCGCCGAGCTTCGGCCACTGCGTAAAGCCGGCGTTGCACCGACATAAAGGCGGACGCCGCATCGACACTTCTCGCCGCGAAGTGATTTACCCACGCCCACAAGCCGATCCGCAGTTCTTCACGCCGGCGGGAATCTCGACACTCGCGTGAGGTGAAGATCAGCGCGGCTGTACCACTCCGCCCGCCGGGTGCTCGTCGACGTCGTTGAGGATGAGTTCGCGCACGGCGCGGCGCGGTCCGTACGGTCGCAGCATGGTGCTGGCCGGCCGTGGACGCACGTGCTGCGGCCACCAGAACCAGCGCCCGAGCAAGGTGGCCAGCGACGGCGTCATGAACGACCGCACAATCAACGTGTCGAACAGCAGACCCAGCGCAATCGTGGTGCCCACCTGGGCCATGACACGCAACGGGCTGAACGCGAACGTCGCCATGGTCGCGGCGAACACCAGACCGGCTGAGGTCACCACCGAACCCGAACCGGCCACGGCGCGGATGATACCCGTCTTGAGTCCGGCGTGGATCTCTTCTTTGAACCTCGATATCAGCAGCAGATTATAGTCGGACCCGACCGCCAACAGCAGGATGATCGCCATGGCTAGCACCATCCAGTGCAGGTGGATGCCTAGGATGTACTGCCATAACAGCACGGAGAGCCCGAACGATGCGCCCAGTGACAGCAACACGGTTCCGACTATGACGAACGCCGCGACCAAGCTTCGGGTGATGACCAACATGATGATGAAAATCAACGTGGTCGCGGCGATTCCGGCGATCATCAGGTCCATGTTGGATCCGTCGCGCATGTCCTTATACGTTGCGGCGGTACCGCCCAGGTAAACCTTGGCGCCCTCCCACGGGGTGCCCTTGATCGCCTCGTGCACGGCCTGCTTGATTGGGTCGATGTGTTTGATACCTTCAGGACTCGCCGGGTCGCCCTCGTGGGAGATGATCAGCCGGACGGCGTGCCCGTCGGGCGAGATGAATTGTTTGAGACCCCGGGCGAAATCCGGGCTCTTGAACGCCTCCGGCGGCAGGTAGAACGTGTCGTCGTTTTTCGCTCTGTCGAAGGCGTCGCCTTCTGCGGTGGCGTTGTCGGACTGCGCTCTCGCCTGTTCGTTGAGACCCATGGTGGTCGCGTAGTTCGACATGATGGTGTCGAGGTTGCGCTGCTGGCTTTCGATCTGCGGCGGTATCAGCGCCACCAGCTTCGGCTGGATGCGATCTAGCTTGTCGAGGTTCGCGCTGAGCTTCACAATGTTCTCAGCCACCTGGTCGATCCCGTCGAGCGCATTGAAGACCGACCGGAGCGCCCAGCACACCGGAATGTCGTAACAGTGCTTCTCCCAGTAGAAGTAGCTACGAATCGGCCGCAGGAAGTCGTCGAAGTTGGCGATGTCGTCGCGCAACGCTTCCGTGATGTGCACGGTTTCTTTGGTGAGCTTGGTGGTTTCGTGTGTTGTGTTGCTGAGATCCTGGGTTACCTGCATCTGCTCATGCAGCGTTGCCATCGTCTTACGGAGCTCGTCCGCCTGCTTGAGCAGATTCGCCGCCTGCTCGTCCTGATAGTGCTGGGTCTGGATCCGCCCTGCGGCCTGGGCACTCATCTGA
Source organism: Mycobacterium sp. NGS33 (assembly GCF_059812885.1). Taxonomy (NCBI): domain Bacteria; kingdom Bacillati; phylum Actinomycetota; class Actinomycetes; order Mycobacteriales; family Mycobacteriaceae; genus Mycobacterium; species Mycobacterium sp. NGS33. Next base: position 559,153 of record NZ_JCALDN010000001.1, read on the forward strand.
AACCCGAGGGTGCTGTGGTCGAGCGGCGTGCCCAGCGGCCGGGTGATGGTCTGCACTCGGCCGATGCCGGGGATGTGGAACACCGCCTTGGCGACCTTTTCCAGAACCAGGAAGTCAGCTGGGTTACGCAAGTCGTGATCGGTCTCGATCATCAACAGCTCTGGATTCAACCGGGCCTGGTCGAAGTGCCGGTCGGCTGCCGCGTAGCCGACGTTGGCGGGAGTGTCCGGCGGCAGAAAGTGGCGGGTGTCGTAGTCCGTCTTGTACCCGGGCAGCGCGAGCAGACCGACGAGGGCGATCCCAATTGTGACCGCCAGGATCGGGGCCGGCCAACGCACAACTGCGGTCCCGATTCGGCGCCAGCCCCGCGTCTGCAACTTTCGCTTCGGGTCCATCAGCTTGAAGAAAGTGGCAATCGTGAGCACCGCCGGGCCCAAGGTCAGCGCAGCGAAGACCGCGACCAGCATCCCGACGGCGCAGGGCACGCCCATGGTTTGGAAATATGGCAACCGGCAGAAACTCAAGCAGTACATCGCGCCGGCGATGGTCAGGCCCGAACCCAATACCACATGCGCAGTGCCATGAAACATGGTGTAGAACGCTTGTTCACGCGTCTCGCCCAACCCGCGTGCCTCGTGGTAGCGGCCTACGATAAAGATCGCGTAGTCGGTGCTGGCAGCGATCGCCAACAACACCAGCATATTGTTGGCAAAGGTGGACAGCCCCATGATCCCATAATTTCCCAGCGTCGCGACGACGCCCCTTGCCGCAGCCAACTCGATGAAAACCATGGTCAGCATGATCACTACGGTGCTTACCGACCGGTAGACGAACAACAGCATCACGATGATCACCAGGATCGTTACCATGGTGACTATTGCGATGCCTTTCTCACCCGCGTGGGACTGATCGGCGATCAGTGGACCCGCCCCGGTGACGTAGGCTTTGATCCCGGGTGGTGCGGGCACCGAGTCCACAATCTTCCGCACGGCTTCGGTCGACTCGGAGGCCAGGCTGCCGCCCATTCTGCCGGAAAGATAAACCTGGACATACGCCGCCTTTTGGTCGTGGCTCTGGGAGCCCGCGGCGGTCAGCGGATCACTCCAGAAATCCTGGACGTGCTGAACGTGCTTGGAGTCGCGCTCAACCCGCTTGACGATCTCGTCGTAGTAGCGGTGCGCTTCGGCCCCCAGCGGCTGGTTGCCCTCCAGCACGATCATGGCCGAGGCATCGGAGTTGAATTCCTTGAACGTCGATCCGACGTGCATCAACGATTGGAACGAGGGCGCATCCGTCGGACTCTGCGACACCGCCTGATGCTTGGAGACGACCTCCAGCTGCGGGGCCACGGTGTTGGTAACGAACACGATGCCCAACCACACCAGGACGATCGGCAGGGCCAGCCGATGTATCATCCGCGGCAGGAACGGCGGGATAAGCGGCTGGTCGACGCGCGGCGGAACCTCGCCCGGCTCGCTCATGCGGACTTGTCCAGGCAATAGACGAAGGCGTTCACGGTTTGGCTGGGATCTGATCGGTTCGGAGTCTTGATGACGTCACCGCTCCCGTCGTGTTTGTTCACCACGAACTGGCACGCGATCCAACTACCGTCTCCTTGCGCTACGAGGTTTGCCGGGATGCCGGGCTTCGTCGAACTCAATACTTTGCTCCAGGGCAAGGGAACGTTGAGGGCCTGCTGAGGGTGGGAGTTTTCGTCGAGGTAGTTGATGGTTGCCGTGCTGCCCGGTGGGCCCCAGACCTGAAGCGTGATGGTCTTGGCGTTGAACTCGTCGAGGACCTCGCCCGAGGTGCCACCACCGAACGAACCCTTGTGAACGCCGAAGACGCCGTGCAGCCGGTACACGACGAATCCCGACAGCGCGATTACAGCGGCGATCGTGAGTACCAGCCAGAAACGCGCCAAGAGCCCCTTTTTCCCAGCGCGCCGCGGAGCGACCTCGTTGCCCTCCCTACCCGCGGAGCCCTGCGTCATAAGCGGCTCCGTCGTCGGCTCAATCGTCCTCATAAGCGCTCCAAGTCCTCCCCGTATTCACCGTTGCAGTCCGCCAAGCCACAGCCCCCGGCCTCCCCTCTGCGTTCATTGCGACCCCGAGATGAGCCCGACGCACGTGGCGGTCAGCAAGCGAGTGAGGGCGGCTGCAAAATCCAGGTTCCACTCCGGGGGGACCACTCCCGGCTGCTCGGCATAGGCATCGTTGAGGCGCTCCGGCGGGTTGGCGACCTGCCACAGCGTGGCCGCCAGCGAGTACGCGGCCAGCAAGATGTCCAGCGATCCCGGACGCCCAAGCGCCGGCAGTGCGCACTCGATCGAGTCGGCGAGCGACAGCGTGGCGGCGGTTCTGATCCGTTTGACCTCGATCACCCGGTCAGCGTCCACCTCGTGTTCGAGGTGCAGGTGCAGGTTGGCCAGCAGGTCGCAAAACAGCGGGTCCTCAGCCAGGGCATTGGCCAGTGTCTCGGCGATTAGCGACGGCGACTTGGGGCCCGGCTCCGCCAGCTTCTCCGACACCGTGGTCGACCAGCGCACCCACCCCTCCGCGGACAGACGCAGCAGGACTTCCTTGTGCGAGGTGAAGTAGCGGCGGACGGCGGAGTAATGAATGCCGGCCCGGTTGGCGACGGCTGTCAGCGTGACCGAGGCGACACCGGCCTCGAGCGCCAGCGAGCGTGCGGCTTCCACGAGGGCCTCCGCACGTTGACGCTTCTTTTCCTCGGTGCGGGCGCGCTGGAATGTTAGTTGCGCCACCGGCTGAGCGTAACGCACGTTGTGTGATTTGCATAACGCACGTCCCGTGATTTGTGCGCGGGTCACAGCCGGGCGCCAAAACAGGTAAAGGTGTAGCCATGCTCATCACCCGGCGTCTCGAATAGCCCGTGCAGACCATCGCCCTGATCGGGTTTCTCGGCGGCCTGATCACCGGTATCTCGCCGTGCATCCTGCCGGTGCTTCCGGTCGTGCTGTTGTCCGGCATGGACAGCGGACGAGCCGGCGCGCGCGGCGTGAGGTCCGCGGCCCGGCCCTACCTGGTGATCGCGGGCCTGGTCTGCAGCTTCAGCCTGGCCACGTTGATCGGTTCCGCGCTGCTGACGGCGCTGCACCTGCCGCAGGACGCGATCCGGTGGGCCGCATTGGTGGTGCTGATACTGATCGGCGTGGGGCTGATCTTCCCGCCCGTCCAGCACCTGCTCGAGCGGCCGTTCGCGTATTTTCCGCAACGCCAAATCGGTTCCGGGACAGATGGTTTCGGGTTAGGACTGACGCTGGGTGCCCTGTATGTGCCGTGCGCGGGGCCGGTGCTGGCCGCCATCGTGGTGGCCGGCGGCACCTCGTCGATCGGCCCCGGCGCACTGGTCTTGACCGCGACCTTCGCCCTCGGCAACGCGCTGCCGCTGCTGGCCTTCGCGTTGGCCGGGCGGCGCGCCGCCGATCGAGTGGCCGCGTTCCGCCGACGGCAGCGCGCAATTCAGATCGCCGGCGGGATCGCGATGATCGTGCTGGCCGTGGCGCTGGTGTTCAACCTGCCGGCGATGCTGCAGCGCGCCGTGCCCGACTACACGACGGCCATGCAGAACAGGTTGGGCGCCAACGATATCGAGCGCAGCCTGGGCCCGGCCCCCGCGCAGCCCTCGACCCAGGGCGGGCTGCAGCTGAGCCACCCCGGCACCACCATCGACGGCGCGCTGAGCGACTGTTCGAGCGGTTCCGCCGAACTGCAGCAGTGCGGACCGGCCCCGGCCCTCACCGGCGTCACCGGGTGGCTCAACACCCCCGACGGCAAACCGCTGGACCCGGAATCGGTGCGCGGCAAGGTGATTCTGATCGACTTCTGGGCCTACTCGTGCATCAATTGCCAGCGCGCCATACCGCACGTGATCGACTGGTACAACCGGTACCGCGACAACGGGCTCCTCGTCATCGGGGTGCACACCCCCGAGTACGCCTTCGAGCGGGTGCCCGCCAATGTGGCCAGCGGCGCCGCGGACCTGCACATCACCTATCCCATCGCGCTGGACAACGACTACGCGACATGGAACAACTTCCAGAACCTGTACTGGCCCGCCGAGTACCTGATCGGCGCGAACGGGCAAGTGCGGCATACCAAGTTCGGCGAGGGCGACTACGACGGCACCGAGAAGCTGATCCGCACGCTGCTCGTCGACGCCCATCCCGGTGCCCGGTTGCCCGCACCGGCGAACTCCGCCGACATGACCCCGCAGACCAGGCTCACACCCGAGACCTACCTGGGTGTCGGCAAATCCGGAAACTACGGCGGCACAGGGGATTACAAGCAGGGACCCGCCACGCTGAGCTACCCACCGAACCTGGCCGAAGACAAGTTCGCCCTGCGCGGTCGCTGGACGCTCGACGACCAGGGGGTCACGGCCGACGGCGACGACTCCGCCGTCCGGCTGAACTACACCGCGAAGGACGTCTACGCCGTCGTCGGGGGAACCGGCACCATCGCCGTGACCCGGGACGGAAAGACCACCACGACGCCGATCGGCGGGGCACCCACGCTGCACCGGATCGTCGCCGACGACACCGCGCATCGCGATCAGTTCGAGATGCAGGTCAGCAAGGGCCTGCAGGTGTTCTCGTTCACGTTCGGCTAGCCGGCGGGCTCACGACTTCTTCGCGAGGCTGCCCAGCATGGCAACGACCACGCCGAGTGCGACCAAGGCGGCACCGGCGAGCAACGTGACGTTGAGCCATTGGCGCAGAACGGCTTCGGCGTGCCCGGCCATCACCTCGGCCACCGCCCGCACGTTGCCGGTGGTGTGGTTGAGCGCGGCATTCAAGTAACGCGCGGCGACCTCGATGCCCGCCCATCCGGCCGCACCGACGAGCAGCGCCGAGACGCCCAGGCTGCTCAGCGCCTTGCCGCGGCGGCGCGCGGCGGCCAGCGTGAGCAGCGCGCAGACACCGCACAGCGCCGCCGCACCCACGCTCACCCAGGGGCACCAGGTGGCCAACGGGCTCAGCCGTCCCTGCCGCAACGAGTGCGGCACCGAAACGGTCAGCGGGACAGTAATTTTCGCGGGCACCGTCACGTTGTGTCGGTTGAGCAGCGGCTGGATCGAGGGGTCCCTGAGCATCGGCGCCACGTCGACCGCCCACTGGTTGCCGTTGTCGGCGGCCGCCGGATCGCTGAACAGCCAGCCGTGAGCCGCCCGGTTCGCCCGGGCGAACAGCGGCGGAAAGTCCGGGCCGGCGGTGAAGGCGCCGGCCGCTTCGCGCACATCGGCAGTGTCGAGCGGGTAACGGCCCCCGCCATGCTCGGTGACCAGAGTCGTTGCCCGAGCGGTCAATTCGCCCGCCATGGCGGACTGCAGGGCCGGGTCGGTGGCCGCGCGCTGCGCCAGCGCGGCGTAGCCGTCGGCGTCAACCACATGCAGCTGCGTCCACGCCGCGGGGATCGCCAGCGCCAGCGCTAGCGTGGTGATGAGCCACAACAGCACGGTCGCCGCGAATCGCACCCCTGCGAATCTACGCAATCCCCCGCACGTACGCGGCCTGACCGAGGTGCTGGGCGCAGTCGTCGATGATGCTCACCAATCGCGCGCTGGCTGTCACCGGGGGATCCCAGTTGGTGTCCACGACGCGGGCCAGTTCCTCGGCGGTCACCCCGGCGACGTACTCGCAGGTGAGCTTGTGCACCGCGTGGTAGTAGCCGGACAGCAGGTCAGCGGGCGCCTTCACCTTGGCCACGTCGCCGGGCCCGTGCCCGTAACCGGTGTCGTCGCGCGGCAGGTCCAGCCCGAATCGGTCCACCCAGCCGTCGCGGAACCACACCTGCTCGACGGCGGCGACATCGGCGAGCTGGAGGTCCTGTATCCGGGCGCTGTGCCACAGCAGCCAGGCGATGCTGTTGGCGTCCGGGGCCGGCCGGTAGCCGGACACCTCGTCGGTCAGCCCCTCGGTGATCTCGTCGACGTGTTCGATCAGCCGGGTGAAAGCGTCGCGCAGGAGCTCTTGCAACACGGCGGCATCGTCGGTGCTGGCCATGTTCGCGACACTACGGGAGGATCCCGTGGAAGACCGCTTCGACGTTGTTGCCGTCGGGATCGCGCACGAAGGCCCCGAAGTATCCGGGGTGGTATTCGGGCCAGAGCCGCGGCGCGTGCAGCGGCTCGGCGCCCAATTCGACGGCCACCTCGTAGAAGGCGCGCACCGCGTTCTCGTCGGCCGCCTCGAAAGCCAGGTGGACTTCCCGATTGGGCCCGCCCAGCGCGCCCGAGACCAGAACGTCGGCTTGCCCGCCCGCCCGTAGCCGATGGCGCGACCGACATCCAGCTGCCGGGAGAAGCCCAGCGTCCCCAGCACCGCGTCGTAGAACCGCTGAGATTTGGCGTAGTCGGCGCAGTTGATGCCCACGTGATCGATCACGGGAAGATCCTGGCACGAGTCAGCGCGACGGTCGTAGATTGTTTGGATGACTTACGACCTCATCATCCGCAACGGCACCATCGTCGACGGGTTGGGCGGTGAGCCGTTCGTCGGTGACGTGGCGGTGCGAGACGGTGTCATCGCGGCCGTCGGGAACGTCAACGGAGCGACCACCGCGCGGGAGATCGACGCCACCGGGCTGCTGGTCACGCCCGGCTTCGTCGACCTGCACACGCATTACGACGGCCAGTCCATCTGGTCGGAACGCCTGACGCCGTCCTCGGCGCACGGCGTGACGACCGTGGTGATGGGCAACTGCGGGGTCGGCTTCGCGCCCTGCCGGCAGTCCGACCACGACGTGCTCGTCGACGTGATGGCCGGTGTCGAGGACATTCCCGGCGTCGTCATGACCGACGGCCTGCCGTGGACGTGGGAGACGTTCCCCGAATACATGGACGCGCTCGAGTCAGGCAAGCGCGACATCGACGTGGCGGCGTATCTGCCGCACTCGCCGCTGCGGGTGTACGTGATGGGCCAGCGCGGCGCCGACCGGGAGCCGGCCACCGAGGACGACCTGGCCAAGATGCGCGAGCTGGCCAAGGAGGCGATCGAGGTCGGCGCGCTGGGCTTCGCGTCGTCGCGGCTGACCATCCACAAGACCGAAAGTGGTTCGCCCATCCCGAGTTACGAGGCCGCCCGCGAGGAGATCGAGGAGATCGCCCGCGGCGTCGTGGACGGCGGCGGCGGGTTGTTGCAGTTCGTCCCGGACATCCCGTCGGGCGGCTATCAGCCGGTGCTGCAGACGGTGTTCGACGTCGCCGAGGACGTCGGGTTGCCGGTCACCTTCACCCTCGTCGTCGCCAACTCCGGCGACCCGTCGTGGCCGGACGCCATCACGATGATCGAGAAGGCCAACAGCTCCGCCGACGGCGGCGATGTCCGCGTCACCGCGCAGCTGCTGCCGCGCCCGATCGGGTTGATCATCGGCCTGCAGCTGACCGCCAACCCGTTCGTCCTCTACCCCAGCTACCGCGAGATCGCGCACCTGCCGCTGGCCGAGCGGGTCGCCGAGATGCGCAAGCCCGAGGTCCGCGCCCGCATCCTGGCCGACAAGCCCGGCCAGGGGCATCCGATCCTGTACGTGGCTCAGATGTGGGACTGGATCTTTCCGCTCGGCGAGGACCCCGACTACGAGCCCGACCCGTCGACCAGCATCGGCGCCCGCGCCCGCGCCCGCGGCGTGGACCCGATGGAGGAGGCGTACGACCGGCTGCTCGACGACGAGGGCCGGGCCATGCTGTTGGTCGCGACCAGCAACCTGCAGAACAACTCGCTGGACACGGTCGGCGAACTGCTGCACCGCGACGACGTGGTGCTCGGTCTCGGCGACGGCGGCGCGCACTACGGGATGATCTGCGACGCCAGCTACTCGACCTACTTCCTGACGCACTGGGCCCGGGACCGCAAGACCGGACGGTTCACGGTGCCCGAGGCGGTTCGCGAGCTCACGTCGGTGCCGGCCCGCGTCGCCGGGCTGGGTGATCGCGGCCGAATCGCGGTGGGCTACAAGGCCGATCTCAACGTCATCGACCACGCCGCGTTGCGGCTGCACAAGCCGGTGATCAGCTACGACCTGCCCGCCGGGGGGCGGCGCCTGGACCAGACCGCCGAGGGGTATGTCGCCACGATCGTGGCCGGGCAAGTGATCGCCGAAAACGGCGTTCCGACCGACGCCCGCCCAGGCAAGTTGGTCCGTGGGCGCCAGCCCATCCCCGCAGCCTCGCGATAACGCCACCAAAAGTGGCATATACCAGCTAAGTTGGGTCCGTGACGAACCCGCATTTTGCGTGGTTGCCGCCAGAAGTCAACTCGGCACTAATTTTCTCCGGTCCTGGTCCCGGGCCGCTGCTTGCTGCCGCGGCCGCGTGGGACGGGCTGGCCGAAGAGTTGGCATCGTCGGCATCGTCATTTTCTTCGGTGACGTCAGATCTCGCCAGCGGGTCGTGGCAGGGCGCGTCGTCGACGGCGATGATGTCGGTCGCCAGCCAGTACGTGAGCTGGCTGTCTGCGGCGGCCGCCCAGGCCGAAGAGGTGTCACACCAGGCGTCGGCCATCGCGACCGCATTCGAGGTGGCGCTGGCGGCCACCGTGCAGCCGGCCGTCGTGGCGGCCAACCGCGCCCTGGTGCGCGCATTGGCGGCCAATAACCACCTCGGCCAGAGCACCGCGGCCATCGCCGACATCGAGGCCGCCTACGAGCAGATGTGGGCCTCGGACGTGGCGGCGATGTTCGGCTACCACGCCGACGCGTCGGCGGCCGTGGCCAAGCTGCCGCCCTGGAATCAGGTGCTGCAAAACCTCGGCTTCTCCAACACCAGCACCGCCGTGACGCGCCCGGCCAGCTCCGGCGCCGTCGCCCGCGGCTACACCTCACGCATCGCCGGGTTCTTGCGGCCCTCGGCGCCGCAGTAGCGCGCGGCAGCCGCGCCTATCCTGGAAGATCATGCGGACCAAGAAGAAGGTCGACCTCAAGGCGCTGGCCGATGCGTTGGCCGACTACCCGTACGCGTACCTGATCACGGTCGACGACGCGTACCGCGTGCACACCGTGACGGTCGAACCGCGGCTCGAGGACGCCACTCTCGACGTCGGACTCATCGGCGGCCGGACCCGCAACAACCTCGCCCGGCGCGCCGACGTGACCCTGCTGTGGCCGCCCGCCGAGCCGGGCGGCTACTCGCTGATCGTCGACGGCAACGCCCAGGTGACCGACGCCCGCGAGGAGACCGCCCGCCTGACCGTGATCCCCACCCGCGCGTTGCTGCACCGCGACGCCGACTCGCCGGACGCCGCCAAGGGCTGCCTGCACGACTGCGTGGTGTTCTCGCTGCCGGCCTAGCGGCGATCGCAAGCGCCGCCGTCAGGCCAGGCCGTACAGTCTCATCCGTGAGCCGCGTCGCACCGCTCGCTCCGCCCTGGAGCGAAGAAGATGCCACTGGCATCAACAGCTGGGGTCACCCCGACCGCACCTATGAGCCGCTGCTGTTGGTGCGTTGCCTGCAGCGCCATCCGACGCTGGCCTCCCGGCTGCGCAAGCTCGGCGAATCCCTTTATGTCGCGGCGCTTTTGCCCGCCCGCACGCGGACCATCGCCATCTTGCGGATCTGCGCGCTGGTCGGCTGCGCATACGAGTGGGGCGGGCAGGCGGCGTTCTGGGGGCCGATCGCGGGGGTCAGCGACGACGAGTGCGACGCGCTGGTCACCGGCGGACCGGACGACCCGCGGTGGAGCGTTGCGGAGCGGACGCTGATCGAGGCGGTGGACGAACTCGAACGCACGGGCTCGTGGTCGGAGGCGACGTGGACCGCGCTGGGCCGTGACCTCGACGACGAGCAGCGCATCGAATTGCTCACGGCCGTCGGCTGGTATCGCACGATCTGCACGCTGTGCAATGCGCTCGCGCTTCCGGTGGAGGGCTGGATGCGGCCCTGGCCTGGGTCAGCGCGCTGAGCGGTCCCTGCGCAGGCTCGGATGCTGATTCTTCAATAGCGGCAAAAGGATTCGCCGCGGCATGAACTGAAACACGCGGGTGCTGACTTGGCCCGGCAGCCCGGGGATCACCGTTCCGCGGTCGTGCTCGAGCGCGTCGACTCCGGCGCGCGCCACCTCGCGCGACGGCTTCCACATGAACTTCGGGAACGCGTCGGCGAAGTCCCGCTCGTCCATGCCGGCGCTCTGCACAAACTCGGTGCGCACCGGGCCCGGGCACAGCAGCGCGACGGTGACGCCGGTGCCGGCGAGTTCACCGCGCAGCCCCTGGGTGTAGTTGTTGACGAACGCCTTGGTGGCCGCGTAGCCGACCTGCCCCGGAAAGGGTTGGTAGCCCGCGGTCGAGCCGATGTTGAGGATCGCGCCGCGCCCGCGCGGCACCATCTGCTGGACCGCGCGGGTCGACAGGTCGATGACGGCCTCGACGTTGACCCGCACCTGCGCGATCTCGGCGTCGACGGGCGTCTTGGTGACCGAACCCATGGTGCCCATGCCGGCGTTGTTGACCAGGATGTCGGCGGTCAGGCCGCGGCGTCCCACCTCGTCGAGAAGGCCGGCGCGGGCGGCGGAATCGGCGACGTCGCAGGCGATCACCTCGACGCGCACCCGGCCGGCGAGTTCGTCGGCCAGCTCGCGCAGCCGGTCCTCCCGGCGGGCGACCAGTGTCACGCCGTGCCCGCGGTCGGCCAATTCGCGCGCGATGTCGGCGCCGATGCCCGATGATGCGCCGGTGACGACGGCGGTGCTGGCGGGTGAGGGAGTCGGAAGGGCCACGCGTTCACCCTAGAGCGCCGCGGGTTCGGAGCGCTCACCGCCGCCGAACGTGAAACTGGCCGCACGCTCGCCGTCGAACGTGCGGCTAGCTTCACACTCGGTAAAGGCGGACCGGCAGTCGCAACGAAAAAGCCCGGCCCCTGATGGGGGGCCGGGCTTTTCCCGTACTTGAGTCGTCGGACTTAGAAGTCCATGCCGCCCATGCCACCGGTCGGGTCGCCCGCGGGTGCGGCCGCCTTCTCCGGCTTGTCGGCGACGACGGCCTCGGTGGTGAGGAACAGGCCCGCGATGGACGCCGCGTTCTGCAGCGCCGAACGGGTCACCTTCACCGGGTCGGCGACGCCGGCCTTGAGCAGGTCCTCGTACTCACCGGTCGCGGCGTTCAGGCCGGTACCGGCGGGCGAGTTGCGGACCTTCTCGGCGACCACGCCAGGCTCCAGACCACCGTTGAAGGCGATCTGCTTCAGCGGAGCCTCGAGCGCCACGCGGACGATGTTCGCGCCGGTCGCCTCGTCACCGGTGAGCTTCAGCTCGTCCAGCGACGGGGTCGCGTGCAGCAGGGCCACGCCACCACCGGCGACGATGCCCTCCTCCACGGCGGCCTTGGCGTTGCGGACCGCGTCCTCGATGCGGTGCTTGCGCTCCTTGAGCTCGACCTCGGTCGCGGCTCCGGCCTTGATCACCGCAACACCGCCGGCCAGCTTGGCCAGGCGCTCCTGCAGCTTCTCGCGGTCGTAGTCGGAGTCGCTGTTCTCGATCTCGCTGCGGATCTGGGCCACCCGGCCGGCGATGGCGTCGGAGTCACCGGCGCCCTCGACGATGGTGGTCTCGTCCTTGGTGACGACGACCTTGCGGGCCTTACCCAGCAGGGCGACGTCGGCACTCTCCAGCGACAGGCCGACCTCTTCGCTGATGACCTGGCCACCGGTGAGGATGGCCATGTCCTGCAGCATCGCCTTGCGGCGGTCACCGAAGCCGGGGGCCTTGACGGCCACCGACTTGAAGGTGCCGCGGATCTTGTTGACGACCAGGGTGCTCAACGCCTCGCCCTCGACGTCCTCGGCGATGATCAGCAGCGGCTTGCCGGCCTGGATGACCTTCTCCAGCAGGGGCAGCAGGTCCTTGACGGTCGAGACCTTGGAGCTGACCAGCAGGATGAAGGGGTCCTCGAGGACGGCTTCCTGACGCTCGGCGTCGGTGACGAAGTAGCCCGAGATGTAGCCCTTGTCGAACCGCATGCCCTCGGTGAGCTCGAGCTGCAGGCCGAAGGTGTTGGACTCCTCGACGGTGATGACGCCCTCGTTGCCGACCTTGTCCATCGCCTCGGCGATCAGGTCGCCGATCGACTGGTCGCCCGCGGAGATGGCCGCGGTGGCAGCGATCTGGTCCTTGGTCTCGACCTCTTTGGCCGACTTGAGCAGGGTCTCCGTGACCTTCTCGACGGCCTTCTCGATGCCGCGCTTCAGACCCAGCGGGTTGGCGCCGGCCGCGACGTTGCGCAGGCCCTCGCGGACCAACGCCTGGGCCAGCACCGTGGCCGTCGTCGTGCCGTCACCGGCGACGTCGTCGGTCTTCTTGGCGACTTCCTTGACCAGCTCGGCGCCGATCTTCTCGTAGGGGTCCTCCAGCTCGATCTCCTTGGCGATGGACACACCATCGTTGGTGATCGTGGGGGCGCCCCACTTCTTCTCCAGGACGACGTTGCGGCCCTTGGGACCCAACGTCACCTTTACCGCGTCGGCGAGGGCGTTGAGCCCCCGCTCGAGGCCGCGACGGGCCTCCTCGTCGTACGCAATTGTCTTGGCCATTGCGAAGTGATTCCTCCGGATTGGGGATGACACGTTCTGGCCGGGTGCAGTGCCCGCGACGGACGGCTAGGTGTCTCCCGCTTGGCGCGGCCCTGGCCTCACCGTCCCGACCTAGCACTCACTGGTCGCGAGTGCCAACGTCATTCTTAGCACTCGCCCATGTCGAGTGCAAGAAGCGGTCAGCCCTATCGCCCAGCGCGTAAACCGTCGACGACGACGTCGGTAACCCGCTCGGCCAACGCCGAGTTGTATGCCTCCATCGCCTGGCAGCCGACCATGATCGCCTTCACTTCGCGGACCCCGACATCCCGGCGCGCGGTGCCCGCCCGCTGCGCGGCTCGCAGCAGCTCGTCGAGCATGGCCAGGAAGGCGTCCTCGGCGTCGGGGGCGGCGGTGGCGATGTCGACGCCAAGCCCGGCCAGCGCGTCGGCCAGACCACGATCCGTCGCGCCCCACTGCAGCACCATCGACCGCAGGAAGGCGAAGAGCGCCTCGCCGGAGCCTTCGGAGTGCAGCAGTGCGCGGCCGTCGTCGACCAGCCGCTGCATCCGGTCCTCGATAACCGCCTGGAACAGCGCTTCCTTGGTCGGGAAGTGCCGGTAGACGGTGCCGGCCCCGACGCCGGCCCGGCGCGCGATCTCGTCGATGGGCACCGACAGGCCCTCGGCCGCGAAGGTGTCGTAGGCGACCTCCAGCACGCGCGCGCGGTTGCGCGCCGCATCGGCGCGTAACCGGCGTTCGGGCTGTGCCATCTGTTCATCACCCATCGGTTGACAAAGCGGGGCGTGCGTTCCGTATAGTCGGAGTCAACCGGAGCGCCCGCCCCGTTTACTCTACAAGTTCAAGGAGCCTGTCATGGCGAAGTGGACCACCGCGGACATTCCCGACCAGACCGGCCGGGTCGCCGTCATCACCGGGGCCAACACCGGCCTGGGCTACGAGACCGCCAAGGCGCTGGCCGCGCACGGCGCCCACGTGGTGCTGGCCGTGCGCAACCTGGACAAGGGCAAGGACGCCGTCGCGCGCATCACCGCCGAGAGCCGCGACGCCGACGTCGCTCTGCAGGAACTCGACCTCACCTCGCTGGAGTCCGTCCGCGCGGCCGCCGAACAGCTGCGCTCCGCACACGACCGCATCGACCTGCTGATCAACAACGCCGGGGTGATGTACACGCCGAAGTCGACCACCAAGGATGGCTTCGAGCTGCAGTTCGGCACCAACCACCTGGGCCACTTCGCCCTCACCGGTCTGCTGCTGGACCGGCTGCTGCCGGTCGCCGGCTCGCGGATCGTCACGGTCAGCAGCGTCGGCCACCGCATCCTCGCCGACATTCACTTCGACGACCTGCACTGGGAGCGCCGCTACAACCGCGTCGCCGCCTACGGGCAGGCCAAGCTGGCCAACTTGCTGTTCACCTACGAACTGCAACGACGGCTCGCCCCGCACGGCACGACGATCGCCGCCGCCGCGCACCCCGGCGGTTCGAACACCGAATTGGGTCGCTACACGCCCACGCTGCTGAAGCCCGCCGTCGACCTGTTCTTCTCGCGGATTGCTCAGGACGCGGCCATGGGCGCGCTGCCCACCCTGCGCGCGGCCACCGACCCGGCGGTGCTCGGTGGGCAGTACTACGGTCCCGACGGCCTCGGCCAGACCCGCGGCTACCCGACGATCGTGGGCTCCAGCAAGAAGTCGCACGATGCCGACCGGCAGCGCCGGCTGTGGGCGATTTCCGAGGAGCTCACCGGGGTGGTCTATCCCCTCGATTAACTGAGGTCGAGCAGCTGTTCGTAGAAGCCGCCGAAACCGCGTGCGCGATCGACGAGGTGGATCTCGAGGATCCAGTGACAGATGCGCCCGCGCGGATCGGTGCGGCGCATCGGCTTGGTCGATCCGGGCATGATGTACCACTGGACGCCCGGGCCGGCGATCTTCTTGTGCGGGAATTCGCCGATCAGGTGGCCCGCGATGCGGCTGCCCCAGTCGAAGCCCTCGGCGCGGGCCACGCCGACGACGTAGTCGAACAGCTCGGCGCCGGTGATCTCGGGATTGCTCGCGAAGTGGTCGCGGCCGGCCTGCCACACCCGCGGCAGCGCGTCGCGAACGGCCATCTTGTGCGGGTCGTCGCCGAGCACAAACGTCCGCCCGAAATCGGCCTCCCAGTCCTCGAAGATCGGCCCCAGGTCCAGGAAGACGATGTCGTCGTCGACGATCACCCGGTCCGGCGGGCGTTCGTGGAACGGCTGCAGCGTGTTCTCCCCGGCCCGCACGATCCGCCGGTGCCAGTGCCGCGTCACCCCGAACATCTCCCCGGCGAGGTCGTGGATCTGGTCGGAGAGTTCCTTTTCGGCCAGCCCGGGGCGGATCATGGCCCGCCGCTCGATCTCGTCGAACAGCCGCCCGGCCTTGTCCTCGGCGTCCAGCAGCCGTTGCACGCGAACGTCTTCGGCGCTCGATCCCTTCACACCGGCGATGTTATGCGCACACTGGAACCATGTCCCTCGTCGTGCCGCCCTACCCGCCAGCCCGCTACACCAAGGACGAACCGGAGATCAGCGCCTGGCTCAAGCGGGCCGAAGAGCCCCCCGACTACGAGACCACCGGGGCCAAGTACCACTACCTGGCCAACCAACAGGACACCGCCGGCGACTACGGGCTCTACCGGGTCGACATCGCCCCGGCCGGCGGCGGCCCGCCGGCGCATTTCCACCGCGCCATGTCCGAGGCGTTCTTCGTCCTGTCCGGGACGATGAAACTCTACGAGGGCACCCAGTGGACGGACGGCCACCAAGGCGACTTCCTCTACGTGCCACCCGGGGGCGTCCACGGTTTTCGCAACGAGGCGGACGAACCGGCATCGATTCTGATGCTGTTCGCGCCCGGCGCACCCCGCGAGGCATACTTCGAAGGCTTTGCGGCACTGGCGGATATGACCGACGAGGAACGCCGGGAATGGTTCATCCGCCACGATAATTTCTGGGTGCAGTAAACCCTTGCGTTAACCCGAAATTCGTTCCGCCGTAACGTTTCTGACGGTGAGGTCGAGCGCGGGAACAGTGGGCGTAGGGTGTGTCCGTGCGAACGCGGAAGCCGTCGAAACGGGCTGCGGCCTGGATGCGGCAGAGGATCGATTGGTCGATGAGCGCCCCGGTGATGATCAGCCTGCGGATCAAACGCCCAAAACCCCGCAGCACACCGGACTTTCGGCCCCGCCCGCCCACGCCGGTCGCCGTGCGGGAGCGCAGCACCCGGGTCGTCGGCTATCAACGGGGCGGGCGAGGAGTCCGCGATCGTGCCCGGGCACGCCTGTCGCTCGCACCGGCCGCGATGACCCGAGGGCCCCGCGTACGGCGCGCGCCGCGCCGCCGTTACGTCGCGCCCCCCAGGTCGCCGTCGACGTAGCGCGGCACGTGGGCGCGATCGCGGCGAGCGTGCGACTGCCCCACCCTCGACGAGCCCCACGAGCGCGTCGGATCCGGTGGAAATCGCTGTCCGGGTAACGGTTTTTCGCGAAGGACACGACAAGCCGCACCGTCACCGGGCCGTCGCCCAACCCGACCGGGTCGACCGCCGATGAGTATGTTTTGGGCCATGGCTTCCAACGACACAGAAAACCGCAACTGGTCGGAGGGCGACGTCCCGGACCAGAGCGGCCGCGTCGTCGTCGTCACCGGCGCGAACACCGGCATCGGGTATGAGGCGGCCGCCGTGCTGGCCTACCGCGGCGCCCACGTCGTGCTCGCGGTGCGCAACCTGGAGAAGGGCAACGCGGCGCTGTCGCGCATCGTCGCCGCCAGCCCGCGTGCGGACGTCACTCTGCAACAGCTGGATCTGACCTCGCTGGACGCGATCCGTTCGGCCGCCGACGCGCTGCGCGCGGCCTACCCGCGCATCGACCTGCTGGTCAACAACGCGGGCGTGATGTGGACGCCCAAGCAGGTCACCCGGGACGGTTTCGAATTGCAGTTCGGCACCAACCATCTGGGCCACTTCGCGCTGACCGGGCTGCTGCTCGAAAACCTGCTGGTGGTGCGGGATTCGCGGGTGGTGACGGTCAGCAGCCTGGGTCACCGGCTGCGCGCCGCGATCCACTTCGACGACCTGCAGTCAGAACGCCGGTACGACCGGATCGCGGCGTACGGGCAGTCCAAGCTGGCCAACCTGCTGTTCACCTACGAGCTGCAGCGACGGCTGGCGGCCAAGGCCGACGCGAAGACCATCGCCGTCGCCGCGCATCCCGGCGGCTCCAACACCGAGTTGGCCCGCAACCTGCCGGGCGTGTTCCGGCCGGTGAAGGCCGTGCTGGGGCCGGTGCTGTTCCAGAGCCCGGCCATGGGCGCGTTGCCGACGCTGCGGGCCGCCACCGATCCGGCCGTCGTGGGCGGGCAGTACTACGGCCCGTCGGGATTCCTCGAACAGCGGGGCCGCCCGAAGCTGGTCGAGTCCAGCGCCCAGTCCCACGACGAGGAACTGCAGCGTCGGCTCTGGGCCGTCTCCGAAGAGCTCACCGGCGTCAGCTTCCCGGTCTGACCCGGGACATAATGGCTCCGATGCGCTCAGTCGCCGAACATCAGCGGGTGGTCACCGAGTTGATTCGCCCCCGCCCGCCGGTCGCGGTCCCGCTCACCGAGGCCCAGGACCTGGTGCTGGCCGAAGACGTGGTGGCGCAGCTGGCGTTGCCGGTCTTCGACAACTCGGCGATGGACGGCTACGCGGTGCACGCCGAAGACATCTCGACCGCCACACCCGAACACCCGGTGGTGCTGCCCGTCGCCGAAGACATTCCGGCCGGGCGCACCGATCAACTGACGCTGCAGCCCGGCACGGCCCACCGGATCATGACGGGCGCACCGCTGCCCGCCGGGGCGACCGCCGTCGTGCCGGTGGAGGACACCGACGGCGGCGTGGACGTCGTGTCGATCCGCGCGCCGCGCGAGGCGGGCAGGCATATCCGGCACGCGGGCGAGGACGTCTCCCCCGGCACCACCGTGTTGAGGCAGGGGCAGGTCGTGACGCCCGCGGTGCTCGGCCTGGCGGCGGCGCTGGGAATCGCCGAGCTGCGGCTGATTCCGCGTCAGCGGGTGCTGGTGATCTCGACCGGATCGGAGCTGGTGACGCCGGGCACCGCGCTGCAGCCCGGGCAGATCTACGAGTCCAATTCGATCATGCTGGCCGGCGCCGTCCGGGATGCGGGCGCCGAACTGGTCGCCGTCGCGACCGCGGAAGACGAAGTGGCGCAATTCAGTTCGATCGTCGACCGATACGCGGCTGACGCGGACCTGATCATCACCAGCGGCGGCGTCAGCGCCGGCGCCTACGAGGTGGTCAAGGACGCCTTCGGCCGCGAGGGCGACCAGGGTGTGGAATTCGTCAAAGTCGCGATGCAGCCGGGCATGCCCCAAGGCGTGGGACGGGTGGCCGGCGCGACGATCGTCACGCTGCCCGGCAACCCGGTCAGCGCGCTGGTGTCCTTCGAGGTGTTCATCCGTCCCGCGCTGCGCCGGGCAATGGGTCTGCCGGACCCGGACCGTCCGCATCGCACCGCCGTGCTCGCCGAGTCGTTGACCTCACCGCGCGGCAAGCGCCAATTCCGGCGCGCGGTGCTGAGCGACGACGCCGGCACGGTCACCAGCTACGGGCCGCCGGCGTCGCATCACCTGCGGTGGCTGGCGTCGGCGAACGGGCTGCTGGACATCCCCGAGGACGTCGTCGAGGTGCCCGAGGGCACCCCGTTGCAGGTCTGGGATCTGCGCTAGGGCTCACTAGGCCGCGGGCGTGGCCACGTCGCGATGGAACTCGTCGGCCTTGTCGAAAGCCGGGGTGCAGCGGATGGCGATGCCGACGATCGCCATCATCACGGGAATGGTGACCAGCGCAGCCGACAGCCCCACCCGACCGGACAGGTGCCCGATCAGTGGCGGCCCGAGCAGATAACCCAGCCAGCCGGTCGCGGCCACGATGGCGATCGCCGATCCGGCGCCGCTCGCGCCGTAGGCCGCGCTGAAGGCGGTCGGCACCAGCAACGCCACGCCGGCGCCCAACGCCGCGAAACCGAGCACGCCGATCCAGGGGTTGGGGCTCGCCAGCATCACGCTCATGCCCACCACGGCCACCAGCGCCAGCGCGGGCAGCAGCCGGCGACTGGGCGCCCGCGCGTGCAGCCGCGGGGCGCCGAACCGGGTGACCACCATCGCGCCCGTGTAGGCGGCGTAGCTCACCGCGGCGACGCTCGGGCCGGCGCCGAGGACGTTGCGCAGGTAGTTGGCCGACCAGTCGGTGGCGGCGCCTTCGCACAGAAACGAGGCGAACGACACGGCCGCCAGGATCGCCACCGTCGGCGTCAGCCACGCGCGGTTGCCTTCCGGCCGGCCCGACGGCGCCGCCCTCTCCGCCGCGTCGGGGATCAGGCGCCGGGTCAGCGTTTCCGCCACGATCAGGACGACCAGTCCGAGCGCCGCCAGCTGGACCGTCAGGCCGACGCCCGCGGTGACGCACCCCGCCCCGATCACCGCTCCCACCAGCGCCCCGACACTCCACATGCCGTGGAAGCGCGCCATGATCGGAGCCTCGGCGAGCCGCTCCACCGTGCCGGCCTGGGTGTTCATCGCGACGTCCAGCGCACCCTGGAACAGTCCCCACAGCGCCAGCGCCGCGAACAACCAAGCCCCGGATCGGGCCAGGCCCACCGTCATTCCGGCCGCCGCATAGCCGGCCACCGTGACCGGGATCAGCCGGTGGCTACCCCAGCGGGGCAGCGCCCAGTGGCATCAGCGCGGTGGCCACCACCGATCCCAGCGGCGCACCGAACAGCGCCGTTCCGAGCGCCGCGTCGGAAAGGCCGAGTTCGGCCTTGACGTGGGGAATGTGGGCGGCCCAGGACGAGAACATCGTCCCGTGGGCGACGAAGACCGCCGTGACCGCGACTTTCGCCCGGCGCACTCGTACTGCCGGTCGATCGGCGCTGTGCGATTGCATGTCGAAGGTGGGCGTTCCCCCTGCGGGCCGCTACGAATCAGTCGCGGGCTCCGTAAGATGGCCGCGTGGCACGCCGCCCCCGCACTGTCGGCCCCTCCGCTCAAGACCCGGGCTTCAGCCCGCAGCATGCACTGGAATTGGTGCGCTCCGCCGTCCCACCGGTGCATCCGGCCGGGCGACCGTTCGTCGGCGCCGGGCTGGCGCTGGCCCTGGTCGGCCGCAGGCATCGATGGCTGCGACGGGCGGGCCTGCTGGCCGCCGGTGCCTGCGCGGGATTCTTCCGGCATCCCCCGCGGGTGCCACCCACCCGGCCGGGCGCGATCGTCGCACCCGCCGACGGCGAGATCTGCGTGATCGACTTCGCCGCGCCGCCCGCCGAATTGAACATGGGCGACGCGCCGCTGCCGCGGGTCAGCATCTTCCTGTCGCTGCTGGACGCGCACGTGCAGCGCGCGCCGGTCAGCGGCGAGGTGATCGCCGTGCAGCACCGGCTGGGCCGCTTCGGCTCGGCCGACCTGGCCGCCGCGAGCACCGAGAACGAGCGCACCAGCCTGCGCATCCGCACCCCCGACGGCGCGGACGTCGTCGCGGTGCAGGTCGCCGGGTTGCTGGCCCGGCGCATCATCTGCGACGCGCACGTCGGGGACAAGCTGTCGATCGGGGACACCTACGGCCTGATCCGGTTCGGCTCCAGGCTGGACACCTACCTGCCGCCGGGCGCCGAGCCGCTGGTGAAGGTCGGCCAGCGCGCGATCGCCGGCGAGACCGTGCTGGCCGAGCTGCCATGATCAGCAAGCCGCGCGGACGGCCGGCGGTCAACCTGCAGATCCTGCCGAGCGCGATGACGGTGCTCTCGGTCTGTGCGGGGTTAACCTCGATCCGGTTCGCCCTCGAACACCAGCCCAAGGCGGCCATGGCGCTGATCGCGGCGGCCGCGATCCTGGACGGGCTCGACGGGCGGGTGGCCCGCATCCTGGACGCCCAGTCGCGGATGGGTGAGGAGATCGACTCGCTGGCCGACGCCGTGAACTTCGGCGTGACGCCGGCGATCGTGCTCTACGTGACGCTGCTGACCAAGTCGCCGGCCGGCTGGGTGGTGATCCTGCTCTACGCGGTCTGCGTGGTGTTGCGGCTGGCACGGTTCAACGCCTTGCAGGACGACGGCAGTCAGCCGTCCTACGCGCACGAGTTCTTCGTCGGCATGCCCGCGCCGGCCGGCGCGATCTCGATGATCGGCCTGATCGGACTCAAGCTGCAGTTCGGGGA
The DNA here is from genome assembly GCF_059812885.1 of Mycobacterium sp. NGS33. Lineage (NCBI taxonomy): Bacteria > Bacillati > Actinomycetota > Actinomycetes > Mycobacteriales > Mycobacteriaceae > Mycobacterium > Mycobacterium sp. NGS33. The sequence goes on from NZ_JCALDN010000001.1 coordinate 579,934, forward strand.
CGGCTGGTGGACGTCACCGCTGTTCCTCTGCAGCTGGATCACCGGGACGTCGATCCTGATGGTCAGCAAGATCCCGATGCGTAAGATGCACGCGGTCGCGGTGCCGCCGAGCTGGGCGGCACCCCTGCTGGCGGTCTTGGCGATCTGCGCGGCGGCCGCCGTGCTGGCGCCCTACGTGTTGATCTGGGTGCTCATCGTCGCCTACCTGTGCCATGTGCCGTTCGCCATCCGCAACTCGCGCTGGCTGGCCGCGCATCCCGAGGCGTGGGATCACGAGCCCAAGCAGCGCCGCGCCGCGCGGCGGGCGATCCGCCGGGCCCAGCCCAACCGCCGGTCGATGGCGCGGCTGGGCCTGCGCAAGCCGGGCAGGCGCCTGCCGTGAGTCGCTCCGGCGACGACGCGGGCCCGGCCCGTCAACTCACTCTGACCGCCCGGCTGAACACCTCCGCCGTGGACTCCCGCCGCGGTGTCATCCGATTGCATCCGAATGCCATTGCCGCACTGGGAATTCGGGAATGGGACGCGGTGTCGCTGATCGGCTCTCGGACCACGGCGGCGGTCGCCGGCCTGGCCGGCCCGGACACGCCGGTGAGCACCGTGCTGCTCGATGACGTGACGCTGTCCAACGCGGGCCTGCGCGAGGGGACCCCGGTGGTCGTCGGCGCGGTCACCGTCTACGGCGCGCGATCGGTGACGCTGGCCGGCTCGACGCTGGCCACCCAGTCGATCACGCCGGTCACGTTGCGACAAGCCTTGCTGGGCAAGGTGATTACCGTGGGCGACGCCGTATCGCTGCTGCCCCGCGACCTGGGCCCGGGCACCTCGACGTCAGAGGCCACCCGCGTGCTGGCCACCGCGGTGGGGATCAGCTGGACCTCGGAGCTGTTGACGGTCACCGGCACCGACCCCGAGGGCCCGGTGAGCGTGCAACCCAACTCGCTGGTCACCTGGGGCGGCGGTGTTCCGTCGAGCGCCGGTGCCGCGTCGCGGATATCGGTCGAGAACGCCAGGCCGGAGATGGTCGTCGAGGAACTCAAGGGCACCCAGCCCCAAGCCGCCAAGCTGGTCGAGTGGCTCAAGCTCGCGCTCGACGAACCGCATCTGCTCAAGACATTGGGCGCCGGCGCCAACCTCGGCGTCCTGGTCTCGGGCCCGGCCGGCGTGGGCAAGGTGACCCTGGTGCGCGCGGTGTGCGGCGACCGCAGGCTGGTCACGCTCGACGGCCCCGAGGTCGGCGCGCTGGCCGCCGAGGACCGGCTCAAGGCGGTGGCGTCGGCGGTGCAGGCGGTCCGCGACGGAGGCGGGGTGCTGCTGATCACCGACGTCGATGCCCTGCTGCCGGCCGCGGCCGAACCGGTGGCATCCCTGATCCTCGGCGAGCTGCGCGCCGCGGTGGCCAGCGAGGGCGTCGCCCTGATCGCCACCTCGGCGCGGCCCGACCAGCTCGACGCCCGGCTGCGGGCCCCCGACCTGTGCGACCGTGAGCTGGGCCTGCCGCTTCCCGACTCCGGCACCCGCAAGGCGCTGCTGGAGTCGCTGCTGCGCAACGTGCCCATCGGCGACCTAGACCTCGACGAGATAGCCTCTCGCACACCGGGTTTCGTGGTCGCCGACCTAGCCGCGCTGGTGCGTGAGGCGGCGCTGCGGGCGGCGTCGCGGGCCAGCTCCGACGGCCTGCCGCCGGAGCTGAAACAGGAGGACCTGGCCGGTGCGCTGACCGTGATCCGGCCGCTGTCCCGCTCGGCCAGCGAGGAGGTCAGCGTCGGCAACATCACCCTCGACGACGTCGGCGACATGGCCGAGGCCCGCCAGGCGCTGACCGAGGCCGTGTTGTGGCCGTTGCAGCATCCCGACACCTTCGCCCGCCTGGGTGTGCAACCGCCGCGCGGGGTGCTGCTGTACGGGCCGCCGGGCTGCGGCAAGACCTTCATCGTGCGCGCGCTGGCCAGCACCGGTCAGCTGTCCGTGCACGCCGTGAAGGGCTCCGAGCTGATGGACAAGTGGGTGGGCAGCTCGGAAAAGGCGGTGCGCGAACTGTTTCGGCGCGCCCGCGATTCGGCGCCCTCGCTGGTCTTCCTCGACGAGGTGGACGCGCTGGCGCCCCGACGCGGGCAGAGCTTCGACTCCGGTGTCACCGATCGCGTGGTGGCGGCGCTCCTGACCGAACTCGACGGCGTCGACCCGCTGCGTGACGTGGTGGTGCTGGGCGCCACCAACCGGCCCGACCTCATCGACCCCGCGCTGCTGCGCCCGGGCCGGCTCGAGCGGCTGGTGTTCGTCGAACCGCCCGACGCCGCGGCCCGCCGCGAAATCCTGCGCACCGCAGGCAAATCCATTCCGTTGAGCGCCGATGTCGATCTCGACGAGGTGGCGGCCGGACTCGACGGCTACAGCGCGGCCGACTGCGTGGCGCTGCTGCGCGAGGCCGCACTGACCGCGATGCGCCGCTCCATCGACGCCACCGACGTGACGGCCGCCGACCTCGCCGCGGCGCGCGAAAACGTCCGTCCCTCTTTGGATTCCACGCAGGTCGAATCGCTACGGGCGTTCGCCAAAGCTTTGTAGCACGGCCCGCGCCGACGCCGCCACGTCCTTTTCCAGCCAGGACGGCATCGGGTCGTCGTGCGCGTGACGCCGCACGACGGCGTAGGGCAGATCGGCCACCGCGCGCGCGACCGCGTCGACGGATCGCGGCCGGGAGTTCCCATAGAGTTCGCGCGCCAGCGTGGCGACGCGGTCGGTCAGCGGGGCGTTCATCTCGGCGAGTGTGTGCCGGAACGCCGCGTCCGGCTCGTCGTCGAGCAGGTCGCCGGGCCGGATCGTCAACAGCAGCCGGGCGTCCTCGGGCAGGGCCCGCGCGAAGCCGACGGCGGCCACGGCCATCGCGACGGCGGCCTCCATCGGGGTCTGGCCGTCGGCGGCCAGCGCCCGCTCCTGGAAGCGGCGCAGCGCGCGCAGCCAGGCCGCCGTGAGGATGCCGTCGCGGTTACCGAACCGGTGATACAACGTGCCCGCCGGTGCGCCACTGGCTTTCGCGATCGCGGCCACGCTGGCGGCTCGCGGACCGCCGTCGAGCACCAGCATTCGGGCGGCGTCGAGAATCACATCGGTTTCGTGCTTCCGCGGAGGGGCCATGATCTAGTACATTCCTTCTATATGGAACGATTACCCTATATCGATGAGCATGCCATAACCATCGACGCGAACCGCGACGACACGTGGTCGGCGCTGCTGCGGGTGATGTGCCGCGACCCGCACGACCCGTCGACGGTGCCGGTCGGCTTCACGCTGGACAAGGCCCGGCCGCCGGCGCGGTTCGCGCTCAAGGGCCGCCACCCCTTCGCCGTCTACCGGTGGGCGTTCGAGTTGGACCCCGTCGCCGGCGGCCGCACCCGCGTGCGCTCGGCGACCTGGGCGGCCTTCCCGGGCCTACACGGCAAGGTCTACCGGGTGCTCGTCATCGGCACCGGGGGGCACCGCCTCGCCGTCCGTTGGACGCTCAAACGCATCGCGGCGGCCGCCGAGCGGGCCGATTACACGGACGTCTTCGAAGTCCCTCTCCCGCAAGGCGACTCACGCACCGCCGAACAGACCTTCCGCGATGCGGTCGGGCGGAGCGGGGGCGGTGGCGTCGTCCCGTGGATCCACCGCCACGTGCTGAGATTGCGCCTCGGGCCGCATTCGTCGGCCGAGCACATCATCGGCTGGACGATCGCGCGGTCGGATCGCGACGAGCTCGTGCTGACGGCGCGCGGGCCACTCATGCTCGGCGAGTTGACGCTGCGCCGCCAGGACGGTCCGCGTGCCAGCCTCACCACTCGCGTGCAGTACTGCCGCAAAACCGCCGGCCGAACGGCCTGGGCTTTCGTCGGCCCGCTGCACCGGGCCGTGGCGCCGCGGCTGATGAAGCGCGCCGCGGTGTGGCAGCGTGTACCGGCATGACCGAACGACCGACCGCGCTGCAGATCGTCGACGGGGTCGACCTGTCCCCCATGACGTGTGTGATCACCGGCGCATCATCGGGCCTGGGCCGCGAGGCCGCCCGGGCGCTGGCCGCCGCCGGCGCGCACGTCATCTTGGCCGCCCGCAACGCCGACGCCCTCGCGGAGGCGGCGCGGTGGATCGCGGCCGAGGTCGCCGGCGCGCGGACGTCGACGGTGCCGCTGGACCTCACGGCGCTGTCCAGCGTGCGCGCGGCGGCGGCCGCGATCGCCGAGATAACCCCGGTCCTCGACGTGCTGATGAACAACGCAGGGGTCATGTTCACGCCGTTCGGGCGCACCCAGGACCGCTTCGAATACCAAATCGGGACAAACCATTTCGGCCACTTCGAGCTCACCCGGTTGCTCATCCCCCAGCTCGCCGCCGCCGGCGGGGCCCGGATCGTGTCCCTGTCATCGGGCGGCCACGTGATGGGCGACGTCGACTTCGACGACCCCAACTGGGAGCGCCGCGAGTACGACAAGTTCGCCGCCTACGGGGCATCCAAGACGGCGAACGTCCTGCACGCCGTGGAAGCCGACCGGCGCCTGCGCGGGGACGGAATCCGGTCCTACGCCGTGCATCCGGGCACCGTGGCCACCTCCCTCGCGCGGTACATGTCGCGCGCGGATTTCTCGCAGCTGCGCGCGCTCGCCGCCGAGAACCGGCCCGAGCCCTCCGACGGTTTCCTCGACTTCGTCATGCCCGAACAGGGTGCGGCCACCCAGGTGTGGGCCGCAATCGCCCCGGAGCTGGCCGACCGGGGCGGCCTCTACCTTGAGGACTGCCGGATCAGCGAGGCCGCGCCACACGCCCGCGACCCGCGGCGCGCGGCCGAACTGTGGGAGCTCTCCGAAAGGCTCTGCGCGACACGGTGACCGCGCGCCGGGTTCACGGATCGGGAAGCGGCGTCCACTCGCGGGACAGCCGCGCGGTGAAGTTCGGCGGCCGGTGCTCGAGGAACGCGGCGACACCCTCCCCGGCGTCGTCGCCGCCCATCACCCGCTCGTGCAGGGCGGTTTCCAGCGCGGCGACCTGTCGCGGCGTGTAGCGATGGATCGCGGTGTCCCACAGCAGGCGTTTGCACAGCGCGGCCGACAGCGGCGCGACGTTGTCCGCGATGTCGCGGGCCACGGTCAGCGCGTGGTCGAGCACCCGGTCGGCGGGCAGCGCACGGTTGGCGACGCCGAGCGCGGCGGCCTCGGCGCCGCCGAAGGTCCGCCCGGTCAACATGATGTCGGCGGCCACGCCCAGGCTGGTCAGCTGGGTCAAGGTCCAATGCGCCATGCAGTCGGGCAGCACGCCCCGGCGGACCTGCACCACACCGTATTTCGCGTCCTCGGCGACGATGCGGAGGTCGGCCTGCAGCGCGATGGTTAGGCCGATTCCGATGGCGTGGCCGTTGACGGCGGCGATCACCGGTTTGCGCAATTCGAAGGCGGCTGGCGTGATCGGCGACGCCGAGAACGCGCCTGGATCGGTGGGCGCATCGAAAGGGCTTGTGTCGTCGGAGAAATCGGCCCCGACGCAAAAGGCGCGTCCGGCCCCGGTCACCACGATGGCCCGCACGTCGTCATCGTCGTCGCACTCGCGGTACGCGCGGCTCAGCAGCGCGCCCATCTCGGCGGTGTAGGCGTTGAGGTGTTCGGGCCGGTTGAGGGTGAGGACCGCCACGCCCGAGTCGATGTCGACCGTCAGGTCCTCGCTCATGGCAGCGCGGGCACCCGGTGCAGGGCGCCGATCATGTCGGCGACGTCCGCGCGGCGCGGCGTGTAGCCGGGGAAATAGCAGCACACCTCGTCGGCGTGCGCACCGAACCGCGCGGCGATCTGCTCCGCGCATTGCTCGGGCGTGCCGACGATCCCGATCCGCCCGACCATCTCGTCGGTGATCAGCCGCCGCATGTCGGCGAAGCGGCCCTGCTTGGACAGCGCGTTGAGTTCGGGCTGCGCCTCGGCCCAGCCCTCGACCTCGAGCACGGGGAGGTAGGCCGGTGTCGAGCCGTAGAACGCGATCAGGGAAGCCACCCCGTTGACCGCGGCCTCCAGGTCGGACTCGTCGCGCCCGACGGCCACCATGGCCTGGGCGATGACCTGGAACTCATCGAACCTGCGCCCCGAGCGGCGCAGCCCCTCGGCGATGGCGGCCACGGTGCGGTTGGCGAAGTGGCGGGCGCTGTTGAACGGCATCACCAAGAGGCCGTCGGCGACCTCGGCGGCGGTGCGCGTCATCACCGGACCCAGCGCGCCCAGCAGCACCGGGGGCGGCCCGAACGGATTGGGCCCGGGGTTGAAGTTGGGCGCCATGATGGTGTGGGTGTAGAACTCGCCGCGAAAGTCCAATCGGGCCTGGCCTTCCCACGCGGCGAAGATCGCCTTGATCGCGGCGATGGCTTCGGCCATTCGCGGGGCCGGAGGTTCCCATCTACCGCCATAACGCTTTTCGATGTGCACCTTGATCTGTGAGCCGAGGCCGAGGCGGAACCGGCCGCCGCTGTAGAGCTGCAGATCGTACGCGGAGTGCGCCATGTGCAAGGGGCTGCGCGGCGGGGCGATCGCGACGTTGGTCATCAGGTCCAGGCCGGTCGTGCCTGCGGCGATCAGCAGCGGGAAGAAGACATCGTGTTGGCCCTCGAAGGTGAACAATCCGTCCGCGCCCGTCGCGGCGATCTCGGCGGCGCTTGCGGCCGCCTGCGCCGGCGAACCGCTGACCTGAAGCTGTACCTTCATGCACCGCCCTTCTGCGAAACCCGCCCGTCATTCGGAAAGCTGAAACTCCACCACTTCGGCGACCGCGTCCACGGCCTCGCGCAGCGCGGCGAGGCGGGCGGCGGCCGTCGGCGCGGACAGCACCGAATAGCGATCGGCCGTGCCGATCGGGATGCGAGATGCCAACGCGAGCAGGCGCTTTCCGGCCGGACCGCCCCGCTCGTCGCCCAGGATCACCTCGCGGCCCGGCAGCTTGATGTCGCGCGCCTGCGCGATCCGCTCGAACAGCGCCATGGCCCGGTCTTCGACGTCGAGCAGCTGGGCGTCCGAGACCGCGTCGCCGGGCTCGTCGGGCCACGGCGTGACCCTCGCCCGGGGGTAGGGCTCGTCGGGCAGCCATTCGATCACCCGGATTCGTTCCCCGGTCCGGCAATTCAGTGAATACCGGCCGGCGCCGTGGTCGACGCATTCGGTGATCCGCGACAGCACGCCGACGTCGCAGCGCGCATCGCCGCCGCCGACCTCACGCCCGCGCGAAATCAGGACCACCCCGAACGGCTCACCGGTGTCCGTGCAATGACGCACCAGCGCGCCGTAGCGCGGCTCGAAGATCCGCAGCGGCAGGTCCTGGTCGGGCAGCAGCGCCGACTCCAGCGGAAACATGGCCAGCTCAAGGGGTTCCGTCATCAGATTTCCAGTTCGGCCACCAGCGCGTCGACGACCGCGCGCAGGTCGCCATCATGTTCTTCGGCCACCCGCCGCTGCCGTTGGTAGGAGGCGCCCTGGCGGGGTATGTCGGCCACCGCGGCCAGCTCGTCGACGCAATTCAGCTTTTTGGCCACCGGCTCCAGCCGGTTCAGCACGTCGTCGAGATCCTCGGTGACCAGTCGCTCGTTGCTGTCGGCGTCCAGGATGATCACCGCGTCCAGGCCGTAGCGCGCGGCGCGCCACTTGTTCTCCTGGTTGTGCCAGGGCGGCATGCTCGGCAACAACTCGTCGGCTTCGAGCCGGCGGTCCAGGTCGACCACCAGGCAATGGGTCAACGCGACCAGCGCGCCCAGCTCGCGCAGGTTGGACACGCCGTCGCAGATCCGCATTTCCAGCGTGCCCAGGTGCGGTGAAGGCCTGATGTCCCAACGGACTTCGTCGACATGGTCGATGATGCCGGTCTTCTTCTGGTCGTGGACGAAGCGTTCGAACTCCGCCCAGGTCTGGAATTGGAACGGCAGCCCGGCGGTGGGCAGCTGCTGAAACATCATCGCCCGGTTGCTCGCGTAACCGGTGTCCACGCCCGCCCACCACGGCGAGGAGGCGGACAGCGCCAGCAGGTGCGGATAGTAGTTGAGCAGTGACGTCATGATCGGCATCACCTTGTTCGGCGAGGACAGGCCGACGTGCACGTGCACGCCCCAGATCAACATCTGCCGTCCCCACCACTGGGTACGCTTGATCAGTTCGGCATAGCGCGGGGCGTCGGTGAGCTTCTGAGAGGTCCACTGCGCGAACGGGTGTGCGCCGGCACAGAACAGCTCCATGCCGCGATCCCGCACGATGCGGCGCGCGGGCCCCAGGGTCTGGCGCAGATCCTCCATCGCCTCGCCCGCGGAATGGCAGATGCCGGTGACCACTTCGACGGTGTTGCGCAGCAATTCCTTGTGCACACGCGGGTTTTCGCCGATCTCGGCGATCACAGCGGTGGCTTCGTTGCTCAGGTCGCGGGTGTGGGCGTCGACGAGAGCGAACTCCCATTCCACCCCGAGGGTGGGCCGCGGTGAACGGGCGAAGTCGATGCGGGAGACGGCCCGCTTAGCCTGCACCGATGACACCGCACGCCACCCGCTTGCCGGGGTCACCGGTGCTCATCGTCATGTCGTCCGGGCCCGGCGTGCCGCTGGTCTGGTTGGTGCGCCCCGATGGGGCATTGGCGGAGTTGGCCGCACCGGCGTGGATGATGATCGCGGTCTTCTGCCCGGTGAGCAGATCGTCCATCGCGAAGGCGTCCGTGGTCGTGACCAACATCCCGGAGCCGTCCTTGCGCACCTGCAACGAGGGCAGGGCCCCGCTGGCGGGCTCGCCCGCGTGCCCGGGCGCCTGGAAGTGGTCGCCGGCGGACAGGAAGTCGCCCGCCGCGCCGCCGGTCGGGGCGACCGAGTTGGGCTCGCACTTGCCGACCTGGTGGACGTGCACGTCGTGGAAGCCGGGCGCGAGCACACCGTTGGCCGTCGTCTCGATGGTGACGGTGGCATAGCCGTTGTTGAATTCGAACGTCGCGGTCGCCACCTGGGTGCCGTCCGGCGCCTTGAGGTGCGTGATGACGCTCGGCGCCGCCGCGGGCCCGGCCTCCGAAGCCTTGGCGCCCGACGGCGAGGGCGATCCCGTCCAGATCGCGGGGGTGGTACCCGGCACCGACGACACCTGCTCGGGCGACGAGCAGGCACCCAGCAGCACGACGCCACCGGCCAGAACCAGAGGCAGCTTACGCATAGCCAGCAGCCTAGCGCGGAGTTAGCCCGCGACGAGGACGATGACACCCGGCGGCTCGCCGCTGAGCGCGGGAATTCGGGGTTCGACGGGCACGCCCAGGTTTTTGCCCACCGCGTCGGCGGTGGCGTGCTCGTCACCGGCGTCGGTGTAGTACACCGTGGTGGCCGAGACGTCGGGCACGGTCATGTTGTCGACCTTGGTGACTTTGAAACCGGCGGACGTCAGTTGGTCCTTGGTGCGCGCGGCCACACCCTCTTTCGAGGAGATGTTGTAGATCTGCACCTCGGCCTGGGTGCTCGCCGGCTTGGTGGTCGGCGACGCGGACGCGGAACTGCTGGCGCTCGCGCTGGAGGCCGGCGATGCCGAATCGTCGTCGGAGCTCCCGGACGAACCCAGAGCCTGCCAACCGAGCAGCAGGAAAATGACGCCGAGGAACAACAGCACCATCACCATGGCCCGTAGGGGCAGCCCAGTGGAGTCGGGAACTCGTTCTTTCATCGAGCCCTACTGTAACGAGTCAGGTCACCTCGAAGCCGAGGCGCCGCGCCGCGCGCGCCTTCTGCCTGCTGGCGCGCAGCCTGCGCAGCCGTTTCACCAGCATCGGGTCGGCGGCCAGCGCCTCGGGCCGGTCGACGAGCGCGTTGAGCACCTGGTAGTACCGCGTCGCCGACATCGAGAACAACTCTTTGATGGCGTCTTCCTTCACACCCGCGAACTTCCACCACTGGCGCTCGAAGGCCAGGATGTCGTGCTCGCGGCGGGTCAGCCCATCTGCGATCTCAGAGTCGTCCCCCGATCGATTTGCCCGCGCCATGGCGCTGTCCATATCGCTTCCCCTGGACCCTTTCGGCGAATTCCGAACTGCTCGAATGACTTGACTTAGCTAAGGGCGTGTTTCGGCGATAATTGAAACACGCGCCAAACCCTCAAGCCGTCATCCAGACCCGCGAGTCGGCCGATTGACCAAGATTGCCCAGACGCCGATCGCCGGCCGAACAGCTCGCGGGCGTGCGGTAGCTTAGCCGACCATGGCAGTCGTTCCGATCCGCATCGTGGGAGATCCCGTCCTGCACACCCCGACACAGCCGGTGCCGGTCGCTGCCGACGGTTCACTGCCGGCGGATCTGGCCGAGTTGATCACCAACCTGTACGACACCATGGACGCCGCGCACGGGGTGGGGTTGGCCGCCAACCAGATCGGGGTCGGGTTGCGGGTCTTCGTCTACGACTGCGCCGACGACCGGGGCCGCACCGACCGGCGGCGCGGCGTCGTCGTCAACCCCATCCTGGAAACCTCCGAGATACCCGAGACCATGCCCGATCCGGAGAACGACGACGAGGGTTGCCTGTCGGTGCCCGGCGAGTCGTTCCCCACCGGGCGCGCCAAGTGGGCGCGGGTCACCGGACTCGACGCCGACGGGACGCCGATCTCCATCGAAGGCAGCGACCTGTTCGCCCGGATGCTGCAGCACGAGACCGGGCACCTGGATGGTTTCCTCTACCTGGACCGTCTCATCGGCCGGCACGCGCGCAGCGCGAAACGCGCCGTCAAATCCCACAACTGGGGCGTTCCCGGCCTCTCCTGGATGCCCGGGGAGGGACCGGACCCGTTCGGTCACTGATGCTCTCGTGGCCCGACCCCGGCACCCGGGTGACCGTGCGCTACCGCCGCCCGGCCGGTTCGGTGCCGCCGTTGACCGACGCGGTCGGACACCTGCTGGCGGTCGACCCGCTGGTGCGGGTGCGCACGAAGAGCGGCGCGGTCGTCGAGTTCGCGCCGTCCGACGCGGTGGCGCTGCGGGTGCTCACCGACGCCCCCATCCGCACCTCACAGATCCGCGCGCTCGAGCATGCCGCCGCCGCGGCCTGGCCGGGCGCGGAGCGCACCTGGCTGGACGGCTGGCTGCTGCGCGCCGGCCACGGCGTCGATGTGGCCGCGAATTCCGCTGTGCCGCTTGATATTTCTGCCCAGGTGAGCACGGTTCCGGCGATCGTCGACTGGTACGAGCGCCGCGGCCTGACGCCGCGGCTGGCCCTGCCCGACCGGATGCTGACACCCCCGCCCGGGCTGGCCGACGAGTACACGGAACAGCTTGTCGTGCGCGACCTTTCCGAGGTGAGCGTCCCGGAGGCCGACCGGTCCATCACGTTGGCACCGCTGCCCGATGACGGCTGGCTGGGCATCCACGACGGCCGCGTTCCGGTCGACGTGCTCACCGCCGCTGTCGACGGGGAGCTCATGTTCGGCACGCATCGCGGCATCGCCGTCGCGGGCGCCGCGGTGACCGAGGCGCCCGATGGCGCGCGGTGGGTCGGCATCTCGGCGGTGGGCTCGGTGGCCGGCGCCGACGAGCACGCGGCGGCGCAGCTGTGCGAGGCGTTGTTGGCGTGGGGCGCGAATCGCGGTGCGACGCGCGGCTACCTGCGGGCGCCCGACGCCGGCGTGGCGACGCTTGCCGGGGCGCTCGGCTTCCGGCTGCACCACCGCCGCCGCTACGTCCCGGTGCGCCCGGGCGTCTGGGATAGCGTCTAGCCATGCCCGAAGGCACGATCGACGCCGGCGACCGGCCGCTGCGGCTTGCCACCTGGAACGTGAATTCGATTCGCTCCCGGCTGCCCCGCGTCATCGACTGGTTGTCCCGCGCCGACGTCGACGTGCTGGCGATGCAGGAGACCAAATGCTCCGACAGCCAGTTCCCCACCCTGCCGTTCTTCGAACTCGGCTACGAGGTCGCCCATGTCGGTTTCAACCAATGGAACGGCGTGGCGATCGCCTCGCGCGTCGGTCTCGACGACGTGCAGATCGGGTTCGACGGGCAACCCAGCTGGAGCAGCAAGCCCGAAGTCGCCGCGGCGGCGGAAGCCCGCGCCCTCGCGGCGACGTGCGGCGGCGTGCGGATGTGGAGCCTCTACGTTCCCAATGGCCGCGCCCTGGGCGACCCGCACTACGTCTACAAACTCGAATGGCTTGCCGCACTGCGTGATTCGGCATCGGGCTGGCTTCGCGACGATCCCACCGCCGAGATCGCACTGGCCGGCGACTGGAACATCGCCCCGCAGGACGACGACGTGTGGAGTATGGACTTCTACGCCGGCGCCACGCACGTCTCCGAGCCGGAGCGCCGGGCGTTCGCCGCCATCGTCGAGGCGCAATTCACCGATGTGGTGCGCCCTTTCACGCCGGGCCCGGGGGTCTACACGTACTGGGACTACACCCGGTTGCGGTTCCCGAAGGGGCAGGGCATGCGCATCGATTTCATCCTCGGCTCACCGGCTTTGGCCGGCCGCGTGACGGACGCGCAGATCGTCCGCGACGAACGCAAGGGCAAGGCGGCCAGCGATCACGCGCCGGTCCTCGTCGATGTGCGGCGCGACTGACCGGGTCCCTCGCGCCCGGGCCGGGCGCAACATGACATCCAGCTCCGGCAAATTTTGATGCGGCTTCGCGTTGTCTGCGCGATGGCTTGGTGGCAGGCTTTAAAAGTCAGTAGCAAGAGCAGGGAGTCATCATGAGTGTCATCGGCGGAGCAGTCCGAGGCGTGAGTCAGGCGGTGAACCGCGCGGCGAACGCGACGACCGCGGCCGCCGGTGCCGTGGGCGGCGCAGCGGTCAACGGAGTCATCGGCGGCGTCACCGGGGCCGCCGAGGGAGTCAAGCGCGGCATGAACAGCGGCAGCCACTCGGCGCCCGCGGCCGCGTTGGCCATCGGCGCGCTCGGCGTCGCCGGATTGGTCGAATGGCCGCTGCTGCTGGCGGTCGGCGGCAGCGCGCTGCTGTTGCAGAGGTTGAGCCGCAAACAGGAGCCCGAACCGCGGGCGGTCAAAGCGAATCTGAAATCGGTGCCGGTGGATTCGGCGCCGCAGAAACCGACGCCGCAGGGATCCGCGCCCGCGAAAGCCGCGCCCGCCAAGGCCGCCAAGTCGACGGCCAAGAAGACGGCCGGACGCCGGGCGGGCAGCACGCGGTTGCGCAGCACCAACTAGGCGAACCCGCGATCAGCCGATCGCCCGGCTGATCACCGCCGGGGCCAACTGCTGCGACGTCCAGCGCAGCACGCGATCCGGCTGATGGGCGCTCGGATCCGGGCAGACCGCTCCCCGCACCGCCCGGGAGGGCGACACCGCGCCGCGACGAGGCGCCCGATCGCTGTGCCGAATCTCGACAACCCCGACGCGCCACAACAACGCATAGAGTTCGACTAGCGGCACCCTCAGCACCGAAGCGAACGATGAAACTAACGGATCGCCCCCGGTGTCGGTCATCGTCGACATAAGTCCGACGGTGGACGCGCGAACCAGCGAGACGGGAAACCCTTCGTTACCGAAAGGCAAATGATGGCGGAAAAGAAGTCGCGGCGCGGCACTACCCAGCGCGAGGCGGTGGACAAGATCCGCGAGGGTGAGACCTTTGCGGTGAACCTGCCGGCGATCGGCCAGGTGGAAATCCCCAGGCCAGAGCAGTTGGCCTACTTCGGCGGGCTGGCGGCCCTGGCGGCCCTCGAACTCATCGACTGGCCGGTGGCGCTGGTCATCGCCGCCGGACACTTCCTGGCCAGCAACCACCACAACAAGCTGTTGGAGGAACTCGGCGAGGCGATGGAGGAGGCCTAGCCGGTCCGAGTCGCCGTGGCGCTTCCCGCGACCGCGCGATCGAACCGCAAGGTGACCCGGGTGCCGGACGCGGTCCGCAGCGTTTCGACGCCGTCGGCCAATCCGCTCATCAGCGTGAGCCCGCGTCCGCGGCGGCGGCTGCGCAGGCTGGCCGACGAATCGCCGCTCCACTGGCCCGTGTCGCTGACGGTGATCGTCACGGTGTCCTGATGCAGGAAGGCCTCGATGGACACCGTTTGGCGGGCATTGTTGCGGCTGCCGTGTTCGATCGCGTTGGTGACCGCTTCGCCGGTGGCCAACAAGATGTCGGTCTCGCGATGCGGCGCGACGACGATGGTGCTCAGCCATTCGCGCAACCGTTCGCGCGCGGCGGGAATCTGAGCCGGCGCGGCCGGCAGCACGGTGGCGAAACTGGCCCGGGCGAGGTGGCTCGGCCGCAGCGCGAGCACGACGACGTCGTCACGGTAGCCCGTCGGCGGGGCCATTCGGGACAGCAGTTCCGCGCAGATCGATTCCACGGGCAGTCCGGCGCACTGCGCCGCCGCCGCCTGCAAACGCGCGAACCCGTCGTCGAGCGTCTCGCCGGGCCGCTCGATCAGCCCGTCGGTATAGAGCAGGATCAGCCCGCCGGGCGGCAGCTCCGCCGTCGCCGTGTGGCCCGGGGGCTGGTCCGGCGCATGGTGGGCGCCGGTCGCCGTCACCGTGACCGGGGCGCGGCGGCCGGACTCGAGGAAGATCGCGCGGCCGTCGGGCAGCACCAGCAGCGGATAGGGATGCCCGGCGCAGCTGTAGCTGACGGTGGCGCCTCCGCCGTGGCCGTCCGTGTCGATCAGGGCGTAGGCCACCGTCGCACAGCGCGCGCCGTCGACGCTGGCGCCGTATCGGTCCAGCGAACCCAGCACCGCGTCGGGTTCGCCCGCGGTGAGCGCCAACGCGGCGACCGCGGCGCGCAACCTGCTCATCACGATCGCCGCGGACAGGCCGTGGCCGACCACGTCACCGACCGATATCGCGATCCTGCCGGGGTGCTCCAGCGGGGTGACCGAATACCAGTCGCCGCCGACCCGCATGGCCTCCCCCGCCGGCTGGTAGACGGCCGCGACGACCGCGGCGGTGGAGCCGCGATCCAGGTCGAGCAGGTGCTCCTGGAAGTCGATGGCGATCTCGTGTTCGCGGGCCATCAGCCGCACTCGGTCCAGGGCCGCCGACGTCAGCTCGGTCACCCGCGCGAAGGCGTCGAGGTCGGCGGCCTCGAAATGGCGCGGCTGCGGCCACAGCAACGCCAGCACGCCTAGCATGCGACCGGACCCGTCCCGCAGCGGATGGCTGACGCAGGCGCGGATGCGCGCCGCGCTGTCCTGCACGGCGTGCTCGTAGCGCGGGGGCAGGTCGAACGTGTCGGCGACGATCATCGACTCGCCGGTGCGCGCGACGTCGGCGCCGATCAAGGGCGCGTCGAGCGCGACGACGTGGTAGCGGTCCCGAAACTCCGCGGGTAGGTCACCGGCGTATTCGAACCGCAGGTAGTCCTCGCCGTCGAGGACGCCGATCGCAACGGCACCGGCGTCACCGGAACCGAAGGAGGAGCCGAGCAGTGCGTCCATGATCCCGGCCACCGAGCTGGTGCCCTGCAGCGCCGAGTCGAGGTGCACTAGCTCCGAGGCCAGCCGCGACTGCGCCTCGCGACGCTGCCGGTCACGCTCGCGGCCCACCGCAGACAGCCTCGACGCCAGCCGGTCGATCAGCTCCTGCGATCGGAACGGCTTGGGCAGGTAGTCGTCCGCGCCACCGGCGTAGCCCTCGTTGACGGCCTCCGCGCCGGCCCTCGCGGACAGCATCAGGATCGGCGTCGCCGCCAGGTCCGGGTCCGCGCGAACGGCGGCGACGTATTCGAAGCCGTCGAGCCCGGGCATCATCACATCGGTGACGATCGCGTCCGGACGCAGGCTGCGGGTCGCGGCCAGCGCCGACTCGCCGTCGGCGACCGACACCGTCTCCCAGTGCGGCGACAACACCCGCTCGAGGTGGGCACGCATGTCGGCGTTGTCGTCGGCGATCAGCACCACCTGGCGGGTCATCGTCGGTGTGGCGGCGACGGGTTCGGCGACCGGCATTACCCACTGGCTAGCCTCGGCGACATACGGATTGGTCTCGTCCGGCCCCGCCGGCGACGGGTCGACGACCGCGCCGGAGGCCGATCGCGGCACGCGGATCGTCACGGTGGTGCCCTGGTCCACTTCGCTATCGATCTCGACCATGCCGCGGTGCAGGTCTACCAGCCCGCGGACCAGAGACAACCCGATCCCGGTGCCCTCGACGCTGCGGCCGCGAACGTTGTCGGCTCGGTAGAAGCGCTCGAACAGCAGCTTCAGATCCTCGGCGCCGATGCCGACGCCGGTGTCGCGCACCGCGATCACGCACTGCGCGGCCTCGGTGCGCACCCGCACCGAAATCGTGCCCTGCAGCGTGTATTTCACCGCGTTGGACAGCAGGTTGAGGACGATCGTCTCCCACATCGCCGGATCGACATCGGCCAAAGCCGGCGCGCAGTCCAGCTTCAACTCCAGCCCGGCGCGGTGACACAGCTCGGTGAACGACGACGCGATCTGCGCGGTGAGCGCGCCGACGTCGGTGCACACCAGCTTCGCGTTGGCCCGGCCGGCCTCGATGCGCGAAAAGTCGAGCAGCGAGTCGACCAGGCGCTGCAGCCGCCGCGCGTTGCGTCCCGCGGTGGTAAGCCGCTCCGCGAGAACGCTTTCCGGCTTCGCGTCCGACAGCGCGTCGTCCAGCGGTCCGAGCAGCAGGGTCAACGGGGTGCGGAACTCGTGGCTGACGTTGGTCAAGAATGCGGTCTTGGCCCGATCCAGTTCGGCCAGCACGTCGGCTCGGTGCCGCTCTTGCTCGTAGGAAACGATCGAGGCGAAGGTCGACGTCAACTGGTCGGCCAGCAGCTGGCAGAAACCCTGGAATTGGGCGTCCATGGGACGCCGGGGGTTGGCGGCGACCACCAGCGCCCCCGCCGTAGAGGCCTCCCCGAGGGGCACCACAAGAGCTTCCTGCGGGCAGTCGCCACCCAGCGCCTCTTCGATGGCGGGGATCGCGGCAGCCACGTCGTCGATCAGCTGCACCTCGGCCCGGGTCCGCGACGCCGCATCCCACGCGGTCAGCTGGGCCAGTTCGCCCGGCAGCAACGGCAGAATGGCGGGCGTCGCCCCGCGCACCGTGACCCTTCCCGTCGCGCCGTCGTCGGCGTACACGGCGATGAACGCCAGGTCGGCGGGCTGGCCGGCACAGATCCTGACAGCGACGCCGACCGCGTCGTCGATGCTGCGGCTCTCGACTATCGCGGAGGCGACCGTGTTGAGCAGGTGCAGGCGGCGCTCGCTCAGCACCCGCTCGGTGGTTTCGTAGGAGGGGCAGAAAATGCCGAAGGGCTTGCCGTCGCCGTCGATCAGGGGGCTGTAGGTGAAGGTGAAGTAGCGCTCGACGCGCCGCCCGGTGGTCACCATCGGCAGCATCAGATCTCGCGACCAGGTCGCCTCACCGGTCGCGACCACGCCGGCGAGCATCGGGGCGATCGAATCCCAGATGTCCCACCACACTTCGCGGCCGGGCTGCCCCAGCGAGTGGGGGTGCTTGTCGCCCAGGATCTCGATGTAGGCCTCGTTGTACACCACGAACAGGTCCTCGGTGCCCAGCCACAGCACCAGCGGGAACCGCGACGCCAGCGTCGTGGCGACCGCCGCCCGCATCTCGCTGGACCAGCCGCTCGGCGGCCCCAACGGATGAGTGTCCCAGTCGTATTCGGCGAACCGCCGGCCCATCTCACCGCCCAACGAAACGGCAGCGGCCAGATCGGCCGGCAGTCGCGAGTTCATTGCGGTCGTCTTCGGTGCAATGCCGCGGACCGGGACGGGTAGATGTCGAAGACCCGGTCCAACTCGGTGACCTGGATAGGCCTAAGCACTTGGTCATGGTCGGCGACAAGCCGGACCGCGGTCCCGGCGGCTTTGGCGCCCTCATGACAATCGAGCACCACGTTCAGCGCCGCGCTACCGAAGAACTCGACAGCCAGCAGGTCGATCACCACCGCGCGCACCGGCTGCGTCGAGGCCAGCCCGAGCGCGGTGGTCAGGTGAGCGGCAAGCTCACCGACGTTACTGGAGTCGACATCGCCTTTGACGCTGACGATCACTGCGTCGTCGTTAGCCTCGTGTTCGACCGCCAACAAACTTCATGCCTTTCGCCGCAGCCAACGTTGGGATCTGCTGCCGCTAAGCCCGACGACGCGGCGTAGATGCGCGGTCGCGCATCGCAGATGACCCGAGAGTAACCCGTACCCGAACTGCCCGTTTGCCGATTCAGGTTACCCGGCGGGCTCGGCCGGAATCCTCTCGTGCGCGGTCAGCAGCAAATGATCGAACTGACTCTGCAGAGCGGCCGCCGGCACCGGCAGGGCGGCCACGTCGGTCAGCAGCTGCTTGGCCAGCGCCCGCAGCTTCACATTGGTCTCCTGCGAGCGCCACTGCAACACCCGGAACGCCTGCGCGGCGCTGACCCGGTAGACGTACATCAGCACGCCCTTGGCCTGTTCGATGGCCGCGCGGCTCTCGAACAGGTCGGGCAGTGCCGTGTCGAGCACCTCCTGGCGGGCCTCGTCGAAGGTGTTGGTGAGGTCGATGTAGTAACCCGCGGTGCCCTGCACGGCGCCCGACTCGTCCAGCATGCGGTCGGCGACGACGATCGCGTCGTGCACCGCGCCGGCGGTGTCGATGAACCGGTGCCGGCTCGAGAACGACTCTTCGGATTGCAGGGCGTAGTCGAGCAACTCCTGCACATGCGCGCGATCGTCGGGATGCTTGTGCGACAGCAGCAGTTCGGTCGTCGGCTCGACCTCGCCCGGTTCGTAGCCGTGCATCCTGGCCACCTCGTCGGACCATTCCCAGCGCTGGCCGACGAACCAGAAGCGGAACGCGCCGATGTTCAGGTATCCGGGGGCCTGTTTGATCGGGTCGGAAACTCGGGCGCCGTCCCCGTTGGATGACGATTCCCCTGCTCGCCTGCGCTGTTGCACGTTTGCATTTTTCCACTAGGGGAGCGCCCTCGGCTACCGCCCCGGGTGAAAAGGCCGTCGCACCCTGCCGTGCGGTCGGCCGTGGGGGTAACGTCGCGTGCGGACCCATCCATACGACGCGGGAGCGCACGCCCAGTGCGCTGAGAGGACGGCTCGGGGCCGTCGACCGTACGAACCTGACCGGGTAATGCCGGCGTAGGGAGATGAAAAATGACTGACGTCCTTTCCGGAACCGCGTCGGGCGCCGCCTCGCCCAGCGTCGAACCGGCCGTCACGACCGGACCCATCTGGGGCAGCAGCAAGGCCTACCGCGAGGTCGAGGGACCGGGCGGGCTCACGTTGCGGGTGCCGCTGCGTCGGGTGCACCTGTCCACCGGCGACGACTTCGATCTGTACGACACCTCGGGGCCCTACACCGATCCGGAGGCGACGATCGATCTGACGGCCGGACTGCCGGCGCGGCCCGGCGTGGTCCGCGACCGCGGCACCCAGCTGCAGCGCGCCCGCGCCGGGGAGATCACCGCGGAGATGGCGTTCATCGCGGCCCGCGAGGGGATGCCCGCCGAGCTGGTGCGCGACGAGGTCGCCCGGGGCCGTGCGGTTATCCCGGCCAACCACAACCACCCCGAGATCGAGCCGATGATCATCGGCAAGGCGTTCGCGACCAAGGTGAACGCGAACATCGGCAACTCGGCAGTCACGTCGTCGATCGCCGAGGAGGTCGACAAGATGGTGTGGGCCACCCGGTGGGGCGCCGACACCATCATGGACCTGTCCACCGGCAAGAACATCCACGAGACCCGCGAGTGGATCCTGCGCAACTCGCCGGTGCCGGTCGGCACCGTGCCGATCTATCAGGCGCTGGAAAAGACCAAGGGCGACCCGACCGAACTGACTTGGGAGCTCTACCGCGACACCGTGATCGAGCAGTGCGAGCAGGGCGTGGACTACATGACGGTGCACGCCGGCGTGCTGCTGCGCTATGTGCCGCTGACCGCCAAGCGGGTCACCGGCATCGTGTCGCGCGGCGGTTCCATCATGGCGGCGTGGTGCCTGGCGCATCACCGGGAGTCGTTCCTGTACACCAACTTTGACGAGCTCTGCGAGATCTTCGCCCGCTACGACGTCACGTTCTCCCTGGGCGACGGGTTGCGGCCGGGGTCGATCGCCGACGCCAACGACGCCGCTCAGTTCGCCGAGCTGCGCACCCTGGGCGAACTGACGAAGATCGCGAAATCGCATGGCGTGCAGGTGATGATCGAGGGCCCGGGCCATGTCCCGATGCACAAGATCGTCGAGAACGTGCGGCTCGAGGAGGAGTGGTGCGAGGAGGCCCCGTTCTACACGCTGGGGCCGCTGGCGACCGACATCGCACCGGCCTACGACCACATCACCTCGGCGATCGGCGCGGCCATCATCGCCCAGGCCGGCACCGCGATGCTGTGCTACGTCACCCCCAAGGAACACCTGGGGCTGCCGGACCGCAAGGACGTCAAGGACGGGGTGATCGCCTACAAGATCGCCGCGCACGCAGGCGATCTGGCCAAGGGGCACCCGCACGCGCAGGAGCGTGACAACGCGTTGTCGACGGCACGGTTCGAGTTCCGGTGGAACGACCAGTTCGCGCTGTCGCTGGATCCGGACACCGCGCGCGAGTACCACGACGAGACGCTGCCGGCCGAACCGGCGAAGACCGCTCACTTCTGCTCCATGTGCGGACCGAAGTTCTGCTCGATGCGCATCACCCAGGACGTTCGCGACTACGCCGCCAAACACGGGCTCGACAGCGAGGAGGCGATCGAGGCGGCCATGTCCGAGGGCATGGCGGAGAAGTCTCGCGAGTTCGCCGAGCACGGCAACCGGGTGTATCTACCGCTGGCCCAGCAATGATCGCAAGCGCGGCGCAGCCGGGCGCAGCGGGTCGCTGCCATCTCGCCCTGTGAGTTTCCTGCCGCTGCCCGCGCCCGGGACGACGCCGCGGCGGGTGCTGACCATCGCCGGGTCGGACTCCGGGGGCGGCGCGGGCATCGAAGCCGACATGCGCACCATGGCGCTGCTGGGCGTGCACGCGTGCGTCGCGGTCACCGCCGTCACCGTGCAGAACACGTTGGGCGTGCAGAGTTTTCACGAGGTGCCCGGTGATGTCGTCGCCGGGCAGATCGAGGCCGTCGTCGGCGACATCGGCATCCAGTCCGCCAAGACCGGGATGCTGGCATCGCCGCGCATCATCGACACCGTGGCCACCACCTGGCGCGCGCTGGGCTTGTCGGTTCCGCTCGTCGTCGACCCCGTGGCCGCGTCCATGCACGGCGACGCGCTGATGGCGCCTGCGGCCCTGGATTCGCTTCGCAACCAACTGTTTCCGTTGGCGACGCTGGTGACGCCCAACTTGGACGAGGTGCGGCTGCTGGTCGACATCGACGTGACCGACGCCGAGTCGCAGCGGGCGGCGGCCAAGGCGCTGCATGCGCTGGGCCCGCAGTGGGTGCTGGTGAAGGGCGGTCATCTGCGGTCATCGGATCGCAGCTGCGACCTGCTCTATGACGGCGCCGATTTTTACGAGTTCGACGCCGGGCGGGTCGCCACCGGCAACGACCACGGCGGCGGGGACACACTGGCCAGCGCCGTCGCGTGCGCGCTGGCGCACGATTTGCCCGTGCCGGAGGCCGTCGGGTTCGGCAAGCGCTGGGTCACCGAATGCCTGCGCGCCGCATACCCGCTGGGTCACGGCCACGGACCCGTCTCCCCACTGTTCCGGCTCACGTGATCGCATGAACCTCGATCGGATCGCGGGCCTCGCGCACCAACCGGACGGTACGCCGGAGGGCGTGGTGGTGCTGACCCACGGCGCCGGCGGCAACCGGGATTCGGTTCTGCTGCAACAGGTTTGCGACGAGTGGGCGCAACGCGGCTGGCTGGCGGTGCGTTACAACCTGCCCTACCGGCGCCGCCGGCCCAGCGGGCCGCCGTCCGGTTCCGCCGCCAGCGACCGGGCCGGAATCGCCGAGGCCATCGCGGTGTGCCGAGGCCTGGCCGACGGGCCGCTGATCGCCGGTGGACATTCCTACGGCGGCCGGCAGACGTCCATGGTCGTCGCGGCCGGGGAGGCGGCGGTGGACGTGCTGACGCTGTTCTCCTATCCGGTCCACCCCCCGGGCAAACCCGAACGGGCCCGCACCGAGCACCTGCCCGACATCACGGTACCGACGGTGTTCACGCACGGGACGTCGGATCCGTTCGGCACGCCCGACGAATTGCGCGCCGCGGCGGCGCTGGTCAGCGGGACGACCGCCGTCGTCGAGATCGCCAGTGCCCGCCACGATCTGCGGTCCAAGACATTGAACGTGCCGGCGTTGGCCGTCGACGCCGCGCTGCAACTGCTCGGCCGGAAATAGATGGCTTGACCTGAGCGGGGATCGCCGCGGGCCGAACTTGTCGGTGGTGGCTGCGATGATGGCGTCATGTCCCCGACCGCGAACGCAGCCAGCGTCGAAGTGTCCCCGAAGGAACGTCTCGAGGTGCTCTTCGACGAACTGGCGGAGTTGAGCGGTCAGCGCAACGCGATTGATGGGCGCATCGTGGAGATCGTCGCCGAGATCGAGCGCGACGAGCTCTGCGGCCTCACCGGGGCGCGGTCGGTGCCGGCGTTGGTGGCATGGAAGCTCGGTTCGTCCTCGGGAACCGCGCACACGATCGCCACCATCGCGCGCCGGCTGCAGGAGTTTCCCCGCTGCGCCCAAGGCATGCGAGAGGGCCGACTATCGGCCGATCAGGTCGGCGTCATCGCCGCGCGCGCCGCTGACGGATCCGATGCCCACTACGCGCAGCTGGCCGCGGTGGCCACGGTCAACCAGCTGCGCACCGCGGTCAGGCTCGAACCACGACCCCAACCCGACCCCGAATCCCGACCCGAGGCCGAGCGTTCGATCACCCGGACCACCGACGACCAAGGGGCGTGCTACCGAATCAGGCTTCCGCACCTCGATGCGGCGAAGTTCGACGCTGCCTTGGCCTCTCATCGCGACGCGCTGATCGCCGAATGGAAGGCCGATCACGCTGACCACACCAGCGATCAGGCGCCACCAATGCCGAGGCTTGACGAGGCGTTTATGCGTCTGGTCGAGGCCGGCTGGGACGCCGAGGCGGCGCGGCGCCCGCACGGGCAGCACACCACCGTGGTCGTACATGTCGATGTCGAGCAACCCGCCGCGGCACTGCATTTGGGTCCGCTGCTCACCGATGCCGAACGCCGCTACCTGACCTGTGATGCCACGGCCGAGGTGTGGTTCGAACGGTCCGGAGAGCCCATCGGGGCGGGCCGGGCGACCCGGCTGATCAGCCGGCGGCTGCGCCGCGCGCTCGAGCATCGCGACCGCGCCTGCGTGGTCCCCGGCTGTGGGGCCACCCGTGGTCTGCATGCCCACCACCTGCGGCACTGGGAAGACGGCGGCCCCACCGAGTTGGCCAACCTGGTGCTGCTGTGCCCCTATCATCACCGGCTGCACCACCGTGGGGGCCTGGAGATCACCGGACCCGCAGACGCCCTCGTGGTCACCGACGACGTCGGCCGGTCACTGAGCCCGGGATCGCTGGCGCGCCCACCCACCACACCCCCACCCGCGGTGTCGCCGTGCCCCGGACCCATCGGCGAGCGCGCCGACTGGTGGTGGTACACACCCTTCCAACCCCAACCACCACCGACAACCAATTAGCCCGGCTATCGGAGCGTCGTAAACATTGGGGCGGAAAGACATTCGTTCGCACGGTCCGGCCTACCGCCACGGCACGGGCAATCGCAATCGGCGATTACCCCTGCACCGTGATCCACGTCGGCTGCAACCGCTCCGGCGTCTAATCTAGGGTGGTGGCGTGGATGGCGTCAGCGTCCCGCGGTGGACTGCAGCACGCGGTATCCGGGTGGTGTTCAGCCCGCTACGCCGCCGGCTGAAACCGAATGGCGGTCGGCGCCAGGGAATTTCGCCCGCGTCTGCGGAAAGCGTGCCGAGCATGACCGGCGCGCCCGCGAGGAGTGGCTGGCCCGCGCCATCCAGGAGCGCTACACCGAGCGCGAGCGGCGTGTCATCGTCGACGCGTTGTCGCTACTCGAGCGCTTGACCGAGCAATGAGGACGCGAAAGGACGGCATCGGCAATGGAATTGGGATTGCATTTCATAGACTTCCTACCCGGAGACCCGGCCAAGCTGGGCCCGGCGCTGGCCGAGTCGGCCAGGGCGGCCGAACAGGGCGGCGCCACGCTGTTCACCCTGGCCGACCACTTCTTCCAGATGGAAGCCATGGGACGGGCGGAGGATCCGTTCCTCGAGGGGTACACGTCACTGGGATTTCTGGCGGGGCAGACGTCGCGAATCGACCTGAGCCTGTTGGTCACCGGCGTCACCTACCGATATCCGGGGCTGCTGGCCAAGGCGGTCACGACGCTGGACGTCTTGTCGCAGGGCCGGGCGATGTTGGGACTCGGCGCGGCCTGGTACGACCGGGAGCACGCCGCGCTGGGCTTCCCCTATCCGCCGGTCAGCCGGCGCTTCGAGATGCTCGAGGAGACGTTGCAGATCTGCCGGCAGATGTGGAGCGACAACGACGGCCCGTACGAAGGCAAGCACTATCAGCTGGCCGAGACAATCTGTGCGCCACAACCGATTCGGCGTCCCCCGGTGCTGATCGGCGGGGACGGTGAGAAGAAGACGCTGCGTCTGGTCGCGCAATACGCCGACATCTGGAACTCCACGGTGACCGAAGTCGACGCGATCAGGCACAAGATCGAGGTCCTGCACCGTCATTGCGACGCGGTCGGCCGCGATCCCGGCGAGATCCGCAAGACGGTCGGCTATTTCGTCGATCCTTTCGAGGACCTCGACGGCTATTTCAGGACCGTCGAGGGCTACGCCGCACTCGGCGTCAAGCTGGTCAACGCCGGCCCGTTCCCCGGCAATCCGGATCCGGTCGGCTTCGTTCGGCGCCTGGGCGACGAGGTGATTCCCCGGCTCGCCGAAATAGGCTGACCCGGTTGGTGCTCGGTTATCCCGGATAGCGCGAGTAACAGGCGTCCGCGTTGCCGGTCACTCCGCCGCGGAATGCAGCGATCCGCGTGAACCCGGCCGGGACGCTGGTGCCGTCCGCGTCGCTGGCGACCAGATGGTTGGTGAGCAGGCCGGCGACCGCCTCGTCGAGATCGCCTGCGGTCAGCAGTAATTGGTTGTGCGAGGCCAGGTCGATCGGTTCGGCCATCTTGCGATGCACCACACCGGTCAGGCATGCGGTGCGCAGCGCGGTCCAGGGGCTCTGCATCGGCAGGCCGCGTTCATGCTGCACGGCGAGCGCGTATCTCGACATCACGACCGACAGCGCGGTGTCGTCACCCTGCGGCAGGGTCTGTTGTTTCTCGTCGGCGACCGTGCCCATGGCGGCGAGCCCGGGCAGGTCGATCACAATGGTGTTGGTGCCCGGGCAGTAGGACGCGGGCGGGGTGGCCTTGGCGTCCGGGCACGCTGCCGGTTGGTAGGACAGCGCCGGCGGGCTGGTCGGCGCGAAGATCTTTCCCAGCAGCTCCATGAGGTTCGACATGGTGTCCTGATTGATGGGCACCTCGCCGGTTTCGGGTGCGCCGGTGGTGGAGTCGACCCGCAGGGCGTTCGGCAGGTCGCCGCGGCGCTTTTCGATTTCCTTGCGGTTGATCGCCGCGCAGGCCGAGGCGCCGTTGAGAAATCCCATTTGGAAGGCGCTGATCCGATCCAGGGCCGACCCGTGGGCGTCGTCGTTTTCGGTCTCGCTGTCCATGACGGGATCCCGCGTGGTGATGATCCCGGCCAGCACGTGGTCGAGCCCGTCGGCGGTGCTCAGCGTGAACCGCGGCGACTTGCCGTCGGCGACCCAGTACAGATAGACACCCGCGAAGCAGTCGGCCTGCTGCTCGCGGACGATGGTCGCGTCCCGTCTGGTCACCAGCTTCGCCATCTGTTGCAGCGCATGGCCGAATTCGTGTGCGAGCACGCCGGTGACGGACATGTCACCGAAGTACTTCTGCGCCATGGGCATGAACACGCCGCGGTCCCAGGCGATCAGGTTGCACTTGCCGGTGTAGAAGGCGTTCACGAGCTTGTAGGTGTCGTTGTGGCACACGATCGGGCTGCTCGGATCGGTGGAGTTGTAGGACACCATCTTGCTGACCGGAACGAACTTGCCCTGCAGCGATTGGTCGTACACCGACTGCCAGTAGTCCTCGATGTCGTTGACCGACAGCAGCGCCAGGGTGTCGATGGGGCCGTTGTCGGTGTTGAGCACCTTGCCGGTGGGACTGGGTGCGTTCGAACGGATTCCGCTGGGTCCGTTGGTCGCGGGCAGGCCGCCGACCAGAAACGGGTCGTTGAGCATCGACAGCGCGCGTCCGTCGACGAACGTCGTGCAGCCGGCCACCACCAGCGCCGTCACCGCCCACACGAGTGCCGACCTGAACGCATGGCTATTCATGACCAACCTCATCCCGACCGGCTACGGCGCAGCATCAAGGAAACTCATCCTAGAGGCATCGACCACACCCGGCAGCAAGAATCGAGCGACCCAGCAAACGCGGGCCACGCAGGTACCCGAGCGGCGGTGCGGCACACCGCGCAGGCGAAAGGGTTCACACGAACCCCTCAGCCAACTAGGGATTGCGAGCCACAGTGCCAGTGCGATTGGCGCGCCGATGCCGACCTCGCATGGTGCGGACGTATGTCCATCACCTACGCCGCCCCCGGCGGCGGGAAGGGAATCCACGGAATATTCCACCAGGCGATCGGGGGCGGCGGCTCGGTGGTCGGCTCGCCCAGGTGTTGTGGGCAATAGGCACTGACGGCGCTGGTCGTGAAGCGGGTCGCGTCCGCCACGGTGTATCCGGCATTTTCCGACGACACGCTTTGGATGACGTCGGCCTGGGAGTGACCCTGGTCCATCAGTTCACACGCCCTCTTGCCGACCTGAATGGCGACCGTGCCGTTGCGGTAAGGGACGCCGGCCTGATCGAGCGCCGCCAAGAAGTTCGCATCCGGGTTGTCGCCCGGCTCGGCTTGGGCCGGCGTGGCCGCACCGATCACCGCGGCGAAGCTCGCCAGCACGAGACGCATTCGCACCGCTTCATCCTTCTACAGAAA
Source organism: Mycobacterium sp. NGS33 (assembly GCF_059812885.1). Classification (NCBI taxonomy): domain Bacteria; kingdom Bacillati; phylum Actinomycetota; class Actinomycetes; order Mycobacteriales; family Mycobacteriaceae; genus Mycobacterium; species Mycobacterium sp. NGS33. The sequence continues at coordinate 606,938 of NZ_JCALDN010000001.1, forward strand.
GCCGGTGTTGTCCTGTTGCGAATTCGGCTTGACGTTGCGCGGCGTCTCCCGCACGTCCATCCGGTTGTAGCAGCCGGGTTCGACACGCCGCGCCGTTACGGCACCCGGGTGCGATGCCGCTTGTTGTGCGGCGGCACCCCGTTGACGCCCCCGATGGATTCCGCGTAACTGCCGACCACGAAAGCGACGCCAGAACCCATGACCGCCAACGCTTCCCGATTGATGTTGTCGACGGTGTCGCGAGGTGTCTGGAAATCGGGATCGAACGCCACGCCGGTCTGCCCGCCCCACAACCTGGCCTGCACGGGGCTCTTCGGCTGCGAGGCACCGGTCGTCATGCCCCCGACCGGCACGCCGGCCACCATGAACGGGTGATAGTCGGCCCGGGTGTCCAACGGCATGTCGGCGGGACGCTTGCCGGCGAGGTTCAGATATCCGGCCAGGGTGCGTTCGATGCCGGCCGATCCCTCGGGCACGTCGGCGGCGGAGATACCGGGCGCGGGCGGCCCGGACTGATCACCGTCGTCGGTGAAGAATCCGGCATTCGGTGAACCCAGCATGGTGAAGTTCAGGTACAGCGCGATGTCGTTGAGCTGGTCGCGGTCCATGCCGAACACGTAATCCATGACGCCGTTGCGGCCGTCCTCCTCGGCACCCCAGAACACGAACCGCACCGCGTTGTTGACCGGCGCGAGCGGGCCCAGCTGCAACGCCGTCTCCAGCACGGCGGCCACCCCGGAGCCGTCGTCGTTGATGCCGGGCCCGGCGCGGGAGCCGTCCAGGTGCGCGCCGACCACGACGACATCGTGGGCCGACCCGGTCTTGGTCTGCGCCACGACGTTTCGCGAAGTGATCTTGACGTTCTGCGCATCGAGCACCAGGCGTACCGGTGCGGTCGAGCCGCTCAGCGCGGCGGCGCCGTAGGAACCCAGCACGGCGACGGGCACGGTCAGCTGCTTGAAATAGCCGGGGGTGAACAGCGTGGGCGGCGCGCCCCGCCCGGTGGGCGCGCTGAGCACGATCAGTGCGCTCGCGCCCTTGGCCACCGCGCTGTTCTGTTTGTCGACCACCGAACAGTGCGCGTCGTCGACGACGGCGATCGACCCCTTGGGCAGGGTCGCCGGGTAATCGTTGGCCGCGCAGCCCGAGGGCTGGGCCGGCCGGATCGGCTGGCCGGTCAGTCCGCCGGGCGGCGTCTGGACCAATAGCGAGGCCTGGTCGACGGGAAAGGCGCGGCCCGCGACCGTCAACGCCGGCTTGCCCAACGACACGGTGTAGAGCCGGTCGAACTGCGGCGTCTGGACGTCAAAACCCTTGTCGCGCAGTGCTTTAGCCACGTAGTCCACACTGGCGTTGAAGCCGGGTGTGCCGTCTGCACGGTTGCCGCCGTTGGCGTTGGCGATGTTCTGCAGGGCTCGCAGGTGGGTCAGCAGGCCCTCGACGTTCACCCGCGTGGCCAGGCCGTGCGCCAGGTCCGGAGTGGCCGTCGGCGGCCCCGGCCGGGTCTGCGAACACCCGGCCACCAGCCCGGCGATCAGCAGCAGTGTCGCGGCCAGCCGGGACATCATGATTTGACGAGCACGTGCCGGACGCGATCCGCCATGGCGGGGACACCGTTGTGCCCGCCGAGGTCCTGCGCGTACAGCCCGATCGCGTAGGCCACACCGCCACCGTTGATTCCCAGTGCGGTGCGGTCGATGTGGTCCAGGGTGTCGGTCTTTTGGTGGTAGTTCGGGTCGAACGGTTGATCGGCGGTGCCGCCCCACAGCTTGGCCTGGTCGGCGGACATCTTCCCTTCGGCCCCCGAGAACAGGCCGCCGGACGGGATGCCCGCCAGCGTGAACCCGTCGTAGTCCGACCTACCGTCGAACGCGGTGTCCTGCGCGGTCTTTCCGGCCGACTTCAAGTAGGCGACCAGCGTGCGTTCGATACCGGCCGAACCTTCGGGCACCACCGGCTGGCCGCGCGCGTCCGCGGGCAGCGATTGGTCACCGTCGTAGGTGAAATAGCCGGGGTTAGGCGACGCGAGCATGTCGAAATTGAGATACAGCGCAAGGTTTTTCAGCGCTGTCAGGTCCAGCGATTCGACGTAATTGCGCGAACCGATCAGTCCGAGCTCCTCGGCACCCCAGAAGCCGAAACGCAGCGCATTGTGCACGGGCGGCGAATTACCCAGCCGCACAGCGGTTTCCAGGACCGCGGCCACACCCGATCCGTTGTCGTTGATGCCCGGGCCATCGGGCACGCTGTCCAAGTGCGCCCCGGCCATCACCACGTCGGTCGCCGAGCCGGTCTTGGTCTGCGCAATCACGTTGCGGGCCCGGAAGCTTTGGGCGCTCGCAGTGAGCTTGATCGTGGTGGGGCCGGGCTGGCCGCGCAGCTGAACCCCCACCGACTTGGTCACGCTCAGCACCGGAATCTTCACCTCGGTGGCCGGACCGAGCGTGCCGCCCATCTGTTGTTCGTCGACATTGTCGGCGATGATCATCGCCACGGCACCGCCCTGCGCCGCGGCGTCCTCTTTCTGGGCGAACGGGCAGGTGCCGCGATCCACCAGCACCACGGCGCCCCGCAGCGGCAGGCTGGCGTAATCGGAGGCCGCGCAACCCAGGTTGTTCGGCGGTGCGCTGACAAGCGGCCCGCTCACCCCGTCCGGCCCGGTGCCTAGGCTGAAGTCCAGCGCGTGCGCCTCGACCGACTTGCCGCCGACGGTGAGCACCGGCTTCTCGGCGTGGAACACGCGTGCCGAGAATTCGGGGGTTTGCACGTCAAATCCGCTGCCGCGCAGCACGTTCACCACGTAGTCGACGCTGGCCTCGTACCCGGGTGTACCCACCGCCCGGGTGCCGTTGTTGGCGTTGGCGATGTCTTGCAACTTGGACAGGTGGGCCATCATCGCGTCGGCGGTGACCTTGTCACGCAGACCCGCGGCGAATTCGGCGGCGGCGGGATGCGTTTGCTGCGAGCCGGACGACCGATGCGCGCAGCCGGTCGAGAACGCGGTCAGGGCGATCACGGCCACCATCGCCGGAATCGTCGTGGATTTGTTCACCATCGCGCCCCAGGTTAGACCGCGGCGCAACCGGCCCGGATCAGGACACGGCGGTATCAGACATACAGTGCGCTGAAGGGCGCAAAGGGGATATTGCGCACCACGAACCACGCCAGCACCAGTGACAGCGTCAGTGCGGCGGCCCATCGTCGGTGCTGCCAGCTGCGGATGCGCCGACCCACCAGGCGCCCGTAGGTCCAGGAAAAGTAGGCCCACGTCAACAGCACGACAGCCGCCAGGCCCAAGGCGTTGAACCTGGCGGCCGCCAACAGATTGCCGTGCAGGAGCGAATACACCATGCGCAAGCTGCCGCAGCCGGGACAGTCGATCCCCAACAACGCCTTGGTGGGGCATACCGGCAGCGGGCCGTGCGGGGTGGTCGGGTCACCCGCCCAGATGGCGGCGCACATCAGCGTCGTGGATGCGGCCACCACCAGTGGTGCGCCCATGCTCGCGTGCGCCGCCCCCCAGCGGGTCACCATGATTGAACTCTAGAGGCTTTAGAACATCGCGGCGAGTGCCGCGTTGGTGTCCGTGTTGAGCGCGCCCACCGCCATCAGGATGCCGTAGATGATGCCCACGACGATGCCGATGGCCACCGACCAGATCACCCATTTCTTGGCGCTGTCGGCGGACGCCTGCGCCTCCGCGTACCGGCCCTGCGCCCACAACCCATTGACCTGGCTCGACTTGACGATCGCCACGATTCCGAAGGGCAGACAGCAGAACAGGGTCGCCAGAATCGACCACACCAGATAGTTATTCGGCTGCGCGGCTGCCGGCTGCTGCGGCGGATAACCGGGGGGAGGCGGCGGCGGAGGAGGGGGTTGTGTCATGGATTCTCCAGTCAAGAGAAGTTAGCTGGCGTAAAGCGGTGCTAACCATACCCGAGCGGGCTCTGATCGGCACTAGCAATGCAAAAATCTGGTTTAGGCCGGGCCAGTCGCGACCCGTCGGCAACACGACAGCATTCGGCGGCGGGCTCGATAAACCCCGCACCTCAACATAATTCGATACCCCACGCGACGGCCCGCACGGCACTATCATTTGCCTGGTCCGGCGCGGGTTCGGCCGGGGAAGGATGCCCACACAGACAATTGCCTGCGGAATGTATTGCTTTACCACGACATAGCCCTACTATCCGTGTTTAGAAGACGCCGTTAAGGAGCCATTCATGTCCGATTTCAGCAACGTGCTGAGGACAGCGGTGGCGGCGGCATTCACCGCCGGTTTGGCCTTAGCGGGCAAACGTTCGCCCCTCTTTATTTCCATCAACCGCAGGGAGTCAGGAAAATGTCACATCTCAACACCGCGCTGCGCGTCGTGTCGGCCGCAGCCTTCACGGGCAGTTTGGCTTTCGCGGGTTGTGCCACCGCTAACGCCGAGCCCAACACCGGTAACGCGGCGGACATGAACACGCTGGCCGCCTCGCTGTCGAAGGGCTACGGCCTGAACAACTGCAAGTCCCAAGAGCTCACCGAGGCCGGCGAACTGGCCGAACTGGTGTGCGGGCAAAGCCCCGACTCCAGCGGACCCGGATCGGGTGTCTACGCGCTCTTCTCCAACAGCACGAACCTGGGCTCGGCGTTCAGTTCCACCATCAAAGACGTCTCCCTGGCCGCGTGTGGGGACGCCGGTCAGTCACCGGGAACCTGGAAGCAGAACGGCCAGACCGGCGGCCAGATCGCCTGCGGAACGTACAAGAACTACGCGACGCTGACCTGGACCACCGACGCCAAAAACGTGCTGGGACACCTGACTTCGTCCAATTCCGATGTCAACGCGCTCTACCAGTGGTGGCGCACCAACGGCTGACGTTACAGCGCGGCCGCCAGCAGATCCGCCACCGCGCGCATCCCCTGGGCGTTCGGGTGTAGCGGGGCGGGGCGACCCGGCAGTGACACACCGAGGCGCGACGGCAGCGTCGTCCAGGGCTGTGCCGACCACGCGTGGTGTTCGCGGCTGGCCGCGGCGGCGCGAATGAGTTCGCAACCGGTCGCCGCGGCGGCATCGGCCGTCATCGTTTCCAGCGTCGCGGCCACGTGTCGACCCAGGTCGGCATCGGTGGGCGACAGGGGCGCGGCCGGCACGCCCGGCGGCGGCAGCATCGTCAGGTAGTCGACGAAGAAGATCCGTGCCCTCGCGGACCGTCGGCGCACTTCCCGGCCGACCGCGCACAGCGATTCAAACACCGCGTCCAGCGCCCGATCTCGGGCCTGGCGGTCCATCAGTTCGGCGATGCGCTCCCCCAGCACCGGCAGGTGCCGCAGCGCCCGCGGCAGCGACGCGGCCATCAACAGCGGGATGTAGCCGACATCATTGCCGCCGATGGTGACGGTGACCAGATTCTCGGTGCCGTCCAGCGCCGCGATCTGGGGTGGCGCCCCGCGCTGGCTCTCGGCGAGCACGTTGGCGGTGGTCGCCCCGGAGAAGGTGACGTCGACCAGGTCGTAGCGGTAACGGTGCGCGATCAGGTGCGCGTAGTTGCGCGCCGATCGGCCCGACCATCGCGGAGCCCCCGCCGCGCGCGGACGGATGCCCGGGCCTGCGGCCATCGAACTACCCAGCGCGACATAACGATTCATCGTTGCGGGCTCGAAGCCTGCGCCCAGAATCGCTTGGGGATCCGCCCGGCGCGCCGGGCCAGATATCCCGCGGTGACGGCGGCGGCCATCGCGGCGGCCATCGCCGCCGGGTCGGCGGCCCGGGTCACCGCCGTGGCCAATAGCACCGCGTCGCAACCCAATTCCATCGCCAGCGCGGCATCGCTGGCGGTTCCGATGCCGGCGTCGAGCACCACCGGAACGCCGGCCCCGGCGACGATCATCTCGATGTTGTGCGGGTTGGTGATGCCCAGGCCGGTGCCGATCGGCGAACCCAGCGGCATGACGGCGGCGCAGCCGGCGTCCTCGAGCCGGCGCGCCAGCACCGGATCGTCGTTGGTGTAGGGCAGCACCACGAACCCGTCGTCGACCAATTGCTCTGCGGCTCGCACCAATTCGACCGCGTCGGGCAGCAGGGTGCGTTCGTCGGCGATCACCTCGAGCTTGATCCAGTTGGTGTTCAGCGCCTCGCGCGCCAACTGCGCGGTGAGCACCGCCTCGGCCGCGCCGCGGCAGCCCGCCGTGTTGGGCAGCGGGGTGATGCCCAGCCGGTTGAGCAGATCGAGTAATCCGGTGCCGCCCTCGGCGTCGACGCGGCGTATCGCGACGGTGGTCAGTTCCGTGCCCGAGGCCACCAGCGCCTCTTCGAGCACCGCGAGGTTGCTCGCTCCCCCGGTCCCCATGATGAGCCGCGACGCGAAGCTGCGGTCAGCGATGGTCAGTTTGGGCAATTCGGATTTAGCCACCTTGCACCGCCGTCACGACCTCGAGCCGGGCACCGTCGAAAAGCTCGGTGGTCCAACGTGATCGCGGGAGAACCGCGTCGTCCATGGCCACGGCCACGCCGCGGTCCGGGAAGCCCAGGGAGTCCAGTAACGCCGCGACCGTGATGCGCGCCTCGACGTCGACCTTCTGCTCGTTGACCACGACGATCATTGGTGCGCTCCCACCGGGGCCAGTTCGGAAACGATCTGTTCTGCCGTCCAGGGCGCCAACAGGAATCCCGACCGGCCGTGGCCGGCGGCGACCAGCGTGCGCGCATCCAGCCGGTGCACCAACGGCAGATTGTCGGGGGTCATCGGGCGCAGCCCCGCGGCGCACTCGGCCAACTCGTATTCGCCGAGGGCCGGCAGCACCGCGCAGGCGTCGTCGAGCAGGTCGCGCACCCCCGAGACCACCGGCGCGGTGTCACGCCCGTGCTCGTACTGGGTGGCGCCGACGACCACCCCGTCCGCGCGGGGCACCAGGTACACCTGCCGGCCGTGCACGCGGGCGCGAATGACCCTCCGCGGCAACGGCATACAACCCCTTCGCCACCGCAGCCGCAGCACCTCACCCTTCACCGGGCGCACCGGCAGGCCGGGCCACAACGCGGGGGCGTCGATGCCGTTGGCGATCACCACCGCGTCGGCCTCGACGCGCGACAGGTCGTGCACCGGCGGCGCCCACCGCACCCCGAGGCGCTCACACTCCGCGGCCAGCGCGTCCAGCACCGCCCGGTTGTCGACGGCCAGTTCGGTGGGTGCGGAGAAGCCGTGCCGGATGCCCTGCGCCAGGAGGGGTTCGACGTCGCGGGCCGCCGACTCCCAGACCACCGGGTGGCCTTGGCCGGACAACCACTCCGCGACGGTACGCAGGTCGGCGACGTCGGCGCGGTCGACGGCCACCACCAGCGACTCGCGGGCGGTGACCACCCCGGCCGGCAGCCCGTCGAGGAACCCGCCCTCGCGCCACAGCCGCAGCGATTCCAGGCCCAGCCGCAATAACCGCTCTTCGCCCGGCCAGCCTTCGCTGTGCGGCGCCAACATGCCGCCGGCCACCCAGGATGCGCCCTTGTGGTCGCTGCGATGCACGCGCACCGACCAGCCGGCCTGTGCGGCGCGGCGCGCCACCGCGAGCCCGATGACGCCGCCGCCGATGACGGCCAGGGACCCCGATGGGGGTCCCGCGGGCATCCCGGTCATTTTGGAGCCTCCCTTCGCCGGCATGATCCGGATCAGGTGTGACGGTAAGGGCAGGTCCGGAAGGCTCCGGCTGTGCCCACTCTCAGCCCCGCAGTCGCCTCGACCACCCGGGACTCCCGTGTCTGGTAGTTCTCTTCGGCTCCACGCTAGCGCGCTAGCGTCTCGGTGTGCATCAACCTCTTACCCGGCTGGCCGCGGCGCGACTCTATTTGTGCACCGACGCGCGCCGTGAGCGCGGCGATTTGGCCGAGTTCGCCGACGCCGCCCTGGCCGGTGGCGTGGACGTCATCCAGCTCCGCGACAAGGGGTCGGCCGGTGAGCAGCGGTTCGGTCCGCTGGAGGCGCGCCAGGAGTTGGCGGCGTGCCAGATCCTGGCCGACGCGGCGCGCCGGCACGGCGCCCTGTTCGCGGTCAACGACCGCGCCGACATCGCCCGCGCGGCCGGCGCCGACGTGCTGCACCTCGGCCAGGGCGACCTGCCGCTGGCGATCGCGCGCGACATCGTCGGGCCGGGCGTGCTGCTCGGGGCGTCCACCCACAGCGCCGACCAGGCCGCCGCGGGGGCGAGCGGCGAAGCGGATTACTTCTGCGTCGGCCCGTGCTGGCCCACGCCCACCAAACCGGACCGCGAGGCGCCCGGCCTGCCGCTGGTGCGGGCGGCCGCCGCGCTGGGAACCGACAAGCCGTGGTTCGCCATCGGCGGCATCGACGAGCGCCGGCTGCCCGAGGTGCTCGAGGCCGGCGCCCGGCGCATCGTGGTGGTGCGGGCGATCACCGCGGCCCCCGACCCGCGGGCCGCGGCCGCGCGGCTCAGTTCGGCGCTGGCAGCAGCGAGCTGATCCGGCGGGTCAGCTGCGAAGGCTCGTGGCCGGCGTCACCGGGCATGCACCACACGAAGACGCCGGCCTCGATCTCGATCGTGCGCGGCAGGTATCGCCGTCGTTCGTCGCCCTCACCCAGCGGCAACACCGCCGGCGCGGTACGCAGCCGCTGCCAGCTGGCCGCGAAGCCCGGATGCAGCGGCAGGTCGGCCACCTCGTTTTCGGCGACCCAACGGATCTCGGCGCTCTCCCCATTGGGCACGGTGTGCAGCAATTCATCGGCGTCGGCGATCACGGTGGTGTAGCTCCACTGCGTGCCGGCGATGCCGGCGACCTCGGCCGTGACCACGGTCGCGCGCACCGTCAGCCGCTCGCCGAGCAGCCCGGCCTCCTCGTTGGCCTCGCGGACCGCGGTCTCCTCCGGTGTTTCGTGGCTGTCCCGGGCGCCACCCGGCAGCCCCCAGGTTCCGCCCTGATGACTCCACACGGCGCGATGCTGCAGCAACACGGCCGGGGTACCGTCGGACTGCGGGGCCCGCAGCAGCAAACCCGCCGCGCCGTAGCGGCCCCAGTAATGGGCGCCGCTGTCGGAGATCACCCAACCGTCACCGTCGCCCTGCACCGATTCAGGATATGCAGACTTGGTTGGGGCGTCGCCAATTGCGTCTGCCTCCACCCATCCACCCGAACATGCTCTTAGACTTCGCTTATAGAGGTCCGTGCAGCGAAATCGAGTGGCCGAGAGATGAGGGCTGATCAAACGTGACGGTTGAGCTGGCACACCCGTCGACCGAGCCGCAGGGATCGCGGTCGCCGGCCGAACCGGCTCATCCACGCTGGTGGTTCATCTCGACGACGCCGGGGCGCATCTTGACCATCGGCATCGTGCTGGCCGCGCTCGGCGGCATCAGCGCCTTCGCCACGTCGACCACCATCAACCACCGCCAGCAGGTGCTGACCACGGTGCTCAATCACACCGAGCCGCTGTCGTTCGCCGCCGGGCGGCTCTACACCACCCTGTCGGTGGCCGACGCCGCCGCGGCGACCGCGTTCATCGCCGAGGCGGAGCCGCAGCCGGTGCGCCAGCGCTACGAGCAGGCCATCACCGACGCGTCCGTCGCCGTGACCCGGGCCTCGAGCGGGCTCACCGACGAACCGCTGGTGCAGCTGCTGGGCCGGATCAACGCCGAGCTGGCCGTCTACACCGGCCTGATCGAGATCGCCCGCACCAACAACCGGGAGGGCAATCCCGTCGGCTCGTCGTACCTGTCGGAGGCGTCGGGCCTGATGCAATCGACGATCCTGCCCGACGCGGCGCGGCTGTATCAGGCGACGTCGGAGCGGGTGGACGCCGAAACCACGGCGTCGACGCAGATCCCCGCCCCGGTCATCATGGTGGTCGGGGCCACCGTGGTCTTCGGGGCGTTCTCCCACCGCTGGCTGGCGCGGCGCACCCGGCGCCGAATCAACCCGGGCCTGGTGGTGGGCGCACTCGCTATTCTCGTCATGGTGGTTTGGGTTGGAACTGCACTGACCATTTCTACGACGGCCAGTCGTAGCGCGAAGGACACTGCCGCGGAATCCCTCAAGACCGTCACCAACGTCGCGATCACCGCCCAGCAGGCGCGCGCCGACGAAACCCTGTCACTGATCCGCCGCGGCGACGAAGAAAAACGCAAGCAGTCGTTCTACCAGCGCATCGATTCCATGCACCGCCAGCTCGACCAGTACATGTCGCGCAGCGACGCCGTGGACAAGCCGGACCTCGAGGGCGCCGACCAGCTGCTGCTGCGCTGGCGGCAGGCCAACGACCGGATCACCTCCTACATCTCGGTGGGTAACTACCGGGCCGCCACGCAGGTGGCGCTGGGCAGCAGCGAAGAAGACTCCACCCCGGCGTTCGACAAGCTGGAAGACGAGCTGGCCAAAGCCATGGATCAGGGCCGCATCACGTTGCGCAACGACGTCATCAACGCGCGCAGCGGACTGTCCGGCGCCCAGGTCGGTGGCGTCGTGCTCAGCCTCGGCGCCGCCATCGCGGTGGCGCTGGGCCTGTGGCCGAGGCTGAAAGAGTACCGATAGTGATCCGCCTGCCCCTGCTTCGCCGGGCGTGCACCGTGGCCGCCGCCGCGGTGGTGCTCGCGGGTTGCGGACACACGGAATCGTTGCGGGTGGCCAGCGTGCCGACGCTGCCGCCGCCGACACCGGTCGGCATGGAGCAGTTGCCGCCGCAACCCCCGCTGCCGCCCGACGGCCCGAACCAGAACTGCGATCTGACGGCCAGCCTGCGTCCGTTCCCCACCAAGGCGGAGGCCGACGCCGCGGTCGCCGACATCCGCGCCCGCGGCCGGCTGATCGTCGGCCTGGACATCGGCAGCAACCTGTTCAGCTTCCGCGACCCGATCACCGGCGAGATCACCGGTTTCGACGTCGACATCGCCGGCGAGATCGCGCGCGACATCTTCGGGGCGCCGTCGCACGTCGAGTACCGGATCCTGTCGTCGGACGAGCGGGTCACCGCGCTGCAGAACTCCGAGGTCGACGTCGTGGTCAAGACCATGACCATCACCTGCGACCGGCGCAAGCTGGTGAACTTCTCGACCGTCTACCTCGACGCCAACCAGCGCATCCTGGCCCCGCGCGACTCGTCGATCGTCAAGGTCTCCGACCTGTCCGGCAAGCGGGTCTGCGTCGCCAAGGGCACGACGTCGCTGCACCGCATCCAGCAGATCGACCCGCCGCCGGTCGTGGTGTCCGTGGTCAACTGGGCCGACTGCCTGGTGGCGATGCAGCAGCGCGAGATCGACGCGGTCAGCACGGATGACTCCATCCTGGCCGGGCTGGTCGAGGAGGACCCCTATCTGCACATCGTGGGGCCCAACATGGCCACCCAGCCCTATGGCATCGGGGTCAACCTGAACAACACCGGACTGGTGCGGTTCGTCAACGGCACCCTGGAACGGATCCGCCGGGACGGCACGTGGAACACGTTGTACCGCAAGTGGTTGACGGTGCTCGGTCCCGCGCCGGCCCCGCCCACGCCGAGGTATCTGGACTGATGGCCGAGCCGGACAAGCAAACCGAGCAGCCGGAACCCGGCCCGGAAGACGTCGCGGACGTCGCCCCGGGCACCCAACCGGCCGACGCCCAGACCGGCGCGGCGACCGGGCGGCTGCAGGCCACCCAGGCGCTGTTCCGTCCCGATTTCGACGACGACGATGACGACGACTTTCCGCACATCTCGCTGGGCGCCCTGGACACCGACCCGCAGGACCGCTTGACGGTGGCGACGCGATCGCTGCCGGCGGTCCGCCAGCTCGGCGGGGGCCTCGTCGAGATCCCGCGCGGGCGCGACATCGATCCGCGCGAAGCCCTGATGACCAATCCGGTGGTGCCGGAGTCCAAGCGATTCTGCTGGAACTGCGGAAAGCCAGTCGGCCGGTCCAGCAAGAAATCCAAGGGCACCTCCGAGGGCTGGTGCCCGTCCTGCGGAAGCCCGTATTCCTTTCTGCCGCAACTCAATCCGGGCGACATCGTCGCCGGCCAGTACGAGGTCAAGGGCTGCATCGCCCACGGCGGGCTGGGTTGGGTCTACCTGGCGGTCGACCACAACGTCAACGACCGGCCGGTGGTGCTCAAGGGTTTGGTGCACTCCGGTGACGCCGAGGCCCAGGCGATCGCCATGGCCGAACGACAGTTCCTGGCCGAGGTGGTCCACCCGCAGATCGTGCAGATCTTCAACTTCGTCGAGCACAAGGATCAGCACAACAATCCGGTCGGCCTCATCGTCATGGAGTACGTCGGTGGGCAGCCGCTCAAGCACGGGAAGGGCGAGAAGCTCCCCGTCGCCGAGGCCGTCGCCTACCTGCTGGAGATCCTGCCCGCGCTGAGCTATCTGCACTCCATCGGCCTGGTCTACAACGACCTCAAGCCGGAGAACATCATGCGCACCGAAGAGCAGCTCAAGCTGATCGACCTGGGAGCGGTGTCGCGGATCAATTCGTTCGGATACCTTTACGGCACACCGGGTTTCCAGGCGCCCGAGATCGTGCGGACCGGGCCGACGGTGGCCACCGACATCTACACGGTGGGCCGCACGCTGGCCGCGCTCACGCTGAACCTGCAGACCCGCAACGGCCGCTACGTCGACGGCCTGCCCGAGGACGACCCGGTGTTGACCACCTACGACTCCTTCCGCCGGTTGTTGCGTCGCGCCACCGACACCGACCCGCGGCGCCGGTTCTGCAGCACCGAGGAGATGTCCGCGCAGTTGATGGGCGTGCTGCGCGAGGTCGTCGCCCACGACAGCGGCATCCCCCGGCCCGGCCTGTCGACGATCTTTTCCCCCAGCCGCTCGACCTTCGGGGTGGACCTGCTGGTCGCGCACACCGACGTCTACCTGGACGGCCAGGTTCACTCGGAGAAGCTGACCGCCCGCGAGATCGTGACCGCCCTGCCCGTGCCGCTGGTCGATCCCGCCGACGTCGCGGCTCCGGTGCTGCAGGCGACGGTGTTGTCGCAGCCGGTGCAGACGCTGGATTCGCTGCGCGCCGCCCGGCACGGGACGCTGGACGCCGACGGGGTCGAGGTGTCCGAGTCGGTGGAGCTGCCCCTGATGGAGGTGCGCGCGCTGCTGGACCTCGGCGACGTGGCCAAGGCCACCCGCAAGCTCGACGACCTGGCCGAGCGGGTCGGCTGGCAATGGCGGCTGGTGTGGTACAAGGCCGTCGCCGAGCTGCTCACCGGCGACTACGATTCGGCCACAACACATTTCATCGAGGTGCTGGACACCTTCCCCGGCGAGCTGGCGCCCAAGCTGGCGCTGGCCGCCACCGCCGAGCTGGCCGGCGACGTGGACAACCACAAGTTCTACGAGACGGTGTGGAAGACGAACGACGGCGTGATCTCGGCTGCGTTCGGGTTGGCCAGATCGCTGTCCGCGGAAGGGGATCGGTCCGCCGCGGTGCGCACGCTGGACGAGGTGCCCGCCACCTCCCGGCACTTCACCACCGCGCGACTGACCAGCGCGGTGACGCTGCTGTCCGGCCGGACCAAGAGCGAGATCACCGAGGAGGACATCCGCGACGCGGCGCGGCGGGTGGAGGCGCTGCCGCCCACCGAGCCCCGCGTGCTGCAGATCCGCGCCCTGGTGCTCGGCTGCGCCATGGACTGGCTGGAGGACAACAAGGCCAGCACCAACCACATCCTCGGCTTCCCGTTCACCGAGCACGGGCTGCGGCTCGGCGTCGAGGCCGCGCTGCGCAACCTGGCCCGCGTTGCCCCCACCCAGCGGCACCGCTACGCGCTGGTGGACATGGCGAACAGGGTGCGCCCCACCAGCACGTTCTAGCGTGTGGCGCCTTAGCCGGGCCTGGCCCGGCCGGGGCCTTCGAGTGTGAACGCTGGGCGGCGACACGCCGAGAAACGCCGCCGTGGATTCACGCTCAAAGCCAAGGATTCACAGTCGATTTCGCCAGCGCCGCCCGCACCCGGCGGATGATCGCGGCCGGCGGGTCCTCCGCGACCACCCGGACCACGATCCACCCCAGCTGCTCGAGCATCTCCAGCCGCCGAATGTCCTTGACGTATTGCCTTCGGTCGGTGCGATGTTGATCGCCGTCGTACTCCACCGCGACCATCGATTCCGGCCAGCCCATGTCCAAGTAGGCGACCGGAAGGCCGTCGACCCCCGGCACCGGAATCTGGGTCTTCGGCCGGGGCAGGCCCGCGTCGATCAGGAGCAGCCGCAAGTAGCTTTCCCGCGGCGACTGTGCGCCTGGATCGACCAGGTCGAGCGCGGCCTCCAGCCGCCGCAGCCCGGGCGTACGGGGGTGTGTCATGGCGACCCCCAACACGTCCTCGGCCTTGAAACCCGTTGCGCGGGCGAGCGCGTCGAGCCGGACGACGGCCGAGCGGACCGCGCCCCGCCGCCCGATGTCGAAGGCGGTTCGCGCCGGTGTGGTGACGGCGAGCCCGTCGCGCAGCTGCGTCTCGCCGGCACGCAGCGTGTCCCGGCGCGTCAGCACCCCGCCCGGAGGGCGGGTGTTGGTGTGGATCAGCTCAACCGGAACACCGTCGGGAATCCAGTCGGCACCGTGCAGCGCCGCCGCGGCCGCTCCCCCGATGACCGCCCTGCGGCCCGACCAAAGCCAGGTGGCCCGGGTGCGCACCGGCAGCGACGCCTCCACGTGTGCGGGCAGATAGACGTTCGGAAACACCGCGCGATAGGCCGCCCGCAGCTGGTGGCGACTCAGCCTTCCCGACGTCAACTCCTCGCTGCCGATGAAGGGTTCCTCCATGCCGGGCACACTCGCACCCGGAAGTCGGTCGGGGTGTGCGGCTATCCACAGGGCCGCTAGGGCTAGGTGGCGCCTAGCACACTCACGCAGTCGCGGGCGATGGCCAGTTCTTCGTTGGTCGGCACCACCAGCACGGCGATCGGTGAATCGTCGGCGGAAATCTGGCGCGCCCCTTTGCCGCCACCGAGGTTACGGCGCTCGTCAAGCACGATGCCCAGTTCTTCCATGCCGGCCACCGCGTCGCGGCGCACCGCGGGGTCGTTCTCGCCGATGCCGGCGGTGAAGCTGATGACGTCGGTGTGCCCCAGCACCGCCAGGTAGGCGCCGACGTACTTGCGCAGCCGGTGGGTGAACACGCTGTATGCCAATTGCGCTGCCTGGTCGCCGGATTCGATCATGGTGCGCAGCCGGCGAAAGTCGCGCTGGCCGGACAGCCCCAGCACTCCCGACCGCTGGTTGAGCATCGACTCGATGTCGTCGA
The DNA here is from genome assembly GCF_059812885.1 of Mycobacterium sp. NGS33. Lineage (NCBI taxonomy): Bacteria > Bacillati > Actinomycetota > Actinomycetes > Mycobacteriales > Mycobacteriaceae > Mycobacterium > Mycobacterium sp. NGS33. Next base: position 622,158 of record NZ_JCALDN010000001.1, read on the forward strand.
CTCCCATGTCGGCCGCGTGGGACAGGTAACCGACGACGCTGGGATCGATATCACCGCTGCGGGTGCCCATCACCAGCCCCTCCAGCGGGGTCAGCCCCATCGAGGTGTCCAACGGCCGGGTGCCGGCGATCGCCGAGGCGGAGCAACCGTTACCCAGGTGCAGCACAATCTGTTTCAGGTTGCCGACGGGCCGGTCCAGGAAGCTCGCGGCCTGCTCGCTGACGTAGCGGTGCGACGTGCCGTGGAAACCGTACCGGCGGATCTGATATCGCTGAGCCAGGTCCCGGTCGATCGCATAGGTGGCCGCCGCGGGCGGCAGGTCGTGGAAGAACCCGGTGTCGAACACCGCGATGTGGGCGATGTCGGGCAGCAGCTTTCGCGCGACCTCGATCCCTGTGAGCGCGGGCGGATTGTGCAGCGGGGCCAGCTCGGACAATTCGTGCAGCCGGCCGATCATCGCGTCGTCGAGCAGCGTGGGCTGATAGAAAGTGTTGCCGCCGTGCACCACCCGATGCCCCACCGCGACGATGCCGCTGTTCTTCAGGTCGATGCCGTCGTCTGCCAGCGCGTCGAACGCGCGGCGCAGCGCGGCATCATGGTCGGGAACCGACGACGATTCCTCCCCGATCCGCTCCACCAGGCCGGTCGCCCGCGCGGCGCCCGAATCCGGATCTACCACTTGGTATTTCAGCGACGACGAGCCGGAGTTGATCACCAGCACCAGGCGCGAGCCGCTCGCTTCCGTCACGGCTGTCCCTGCGCCTGGATCGCGGTGATGGCCACGGTGTTGACGATGTCTTCGACCAGCGCGCCCCGCGACAGGTCATTGACCGGCTTGCGTAAGCCCTGCAGCACCGGGCCGATGGCGAGCGCGCCCGCGCTGCGCTGCACCGCCTTGTAGGTGTTGTTGCCGGTGTTGAGGTCGGGAAAGATCAGCACGGTGGCACGACCGGCCACCGGCGAGTCGCGCAATTTGGTGGCCGCGACCGACGGTTCGATCGCGGCGTCGTACTGGATGGGCCCCTCCACCGGCAAGTCGGGATCGCGTTTGCGCACCAATTCCGTTGCCGCCCTGACCTTGTCGACGTCCGCACCGGTACCGGAGTCGCCGGTCGAATACGACAGCATCGCCACCCGCGGTTCGATGCCGAACCGCGCGGCGGTGCGCGCCGAAGAGATGGCGATGTCGGCCAGCTGCTCCGGTGTCGGGTTCGGGATGATCGCACAGTCACCGTACGCCAGCACCCGGTCGGGCAGGCACATCAGGAAGATGCTGGACACCGTCGAGACATCCGGGACCGTCTTGATGATCTCGAATGCCGGCCGCACGGTGTGCGCCGTGGTGTGCGCGGCGCCGGACACCATGCCGTCGACATGGGAGTTGTACACCAGCATGGTGCCGAAATACGTCGCGTCGCGCATGGCCTCGCGGGCCTGCTCGACGGTGACGCCCTTGGCTTTGCGCAATTCGGCGTACTGGTCGGCGAATTCGTGGCGCAGCGGGCTGCTGCGCGGATCGATGACGGTCGCGTCGCCCAGATCTACGCCGAGCTCTCCTGCCCGCTGGCGGATGTGGCCTTCGTCGCCCAGGATGGTCAGGTCGGCGACGCGGCGCTGCAGCACCCGGCCGGCCGACCGCAGGATACGGTCGTCGTCCCCTTCGGGTAGCACGATGTGCTTGCGATCCGCCCGTGCCTGCAGCGTCAGCTGGTGAATGAACATCTGTGGCGTGACCACGGTGGGAATCGGAATAGCAAGCTGCGCAAGCAGATCGGCGATATCGACGTGGCTGTCCATCAGCTCTAGCGCGGTGTCGATCTTGCGTTGCGAGGTCGCGGTGACCCGGCCGCGGGCCGAGGCCGCCGCGCTGGCCGTGTCGTAGGTGCCCAGCGCCGTCGCGACGATCGGCAGGCGCAGCCGAAGCCCGGCGACCAGGGCGGCGATGGATGGATGCAGCGCAAATCCCCCGTTGAGCACGATGCACGACAGCGACGGGAAGCCTTCCGCCGCATGGGCGCTGGCAACGGCGAGCACCACGTCGGAGCGGTCACCGGGCGTGATGACCGCCATGCCGTCGCGCAGGCGTTCCAGGACGTGGTCGGCGGTCATTCCGGCGACCAGCACGCCGGTGACCTCGCGCTCGCGCAGGGACTCCTCGCCGCTGACCGGCGTTCCGCCGACCGCCTTTTCCAGCTCGGCCACCGTCGGCGCGGACAGCAGCGGCGCGTCGGGCAGCACGTAGCTGCGCTGCGGAAAGCTACGCAGGGCCTGGGCGACGTCGGCGAGCTCGGCGGGCTCACAGCGGTTGGCCACCACGGCGGCGGTGTGGGCGTGCTGGGCGTCCAGTTCGGCCAGGCAGACCTCGACGACGCTGGCGACCTCGGCGGGCGTGCGCCCCTTGCCGCTGACCGTCAGCAACAGCGGCGCACCGAGATTGACCGCGATGCGCGCGTTGGTCGAAAGCTCGGCGGGCCGGGTCACGTCGGTGTAATCGCTTCCGACGATCACCACCACGTCGCACGCGTCGGCCACCGCGTGGTAGGCGTCGACGATGGCGGCGATGGCCGCGTCGCCGTCGGCGTGCAACTGCTGATAGGTGACGCCGACGCATTGTTCGTACGTCAGCCCCGCGGTGGTCCGCGACAACAACAATTCGAGGATGTAGTCGCGGTCCTCGCCGTCGTCGGAGCGCGTAATGGGCCGGAACACACCGACTTTGGCGACGGTCGCGGTCAGCCGGTGCAGCAACCCCAGCGCGACCGTCGACTTGCCGGTCTCCGGCTCGGGGGCCGCGATGTAGATCGCTGTCACTGGATGGGCACGGCGGCGCAGACCTATGCCAGCCGCCGCAGCCGCGGCGCCAGGTCCTTTTCGAAGAGCTCCAGGAACCGGCGCTGGTCGTGGCCGGGCGCGTGGAACACCAGGTGGTTGAGGCCCCATTTCACGTACTGGCCGACCTTTTCGACCGCCTCGTCGGGATCCGACGCCACGATCCAGCGCTTGGCGACCTGCTCGATGGGCAGCTCGTCGGCGGCCTTCTCCATTTCCAGCGGGTCGTGAATGCTGGTCTTCTGTTCGGCCGTCAGCGACAGCGGCGCCCAGAACCGGGTGTTCTCCAGCGCCTTGTCCGGGTCGGTGTCGTAGGAGATCTTGATCTCGATCATGCGGTCGATGTCGTCGGGATTCTTGCCGGCCGCCTCCGCGCCCTCCTTCATGGCGGGCATCAGCTTGTCCTTGTACAGCTCCTCGCCCTTGCCGGAGGTGCAGATGAAGCCGTCACCGGCGCGGCCGGCGTACTTGGCCACCTGCGGACCGCCCGCGGCGATGTAGATCGGGATGCCGCCCTCGGGCACGTCATAGATGGAGGCGCCCTTGGTGTGGTAGTACTCGCCCTCGAAGTCGACGCGGTCGCCCAGCCACAGTTCGCGCATCAGCCGCACCGATTCACGCAGCCGGGCATAGCGTTCCTTGAACTCCGGCCACTCGCCCTCGTATCCGGTGGCGATCTCGTTGAGCGACTCGCCGGTGCCGACACCGAGGAAGATGCGATCCGGATACAGGCACCCCATCGTGGCGAACGCCTGCGCGATGACGGCGGGGTTGTACCGGAAGGTCGGGGTGAGCACCGAGGTGCCCAGCACCAGCCTCTTGGTGCGCTCGCCGACGGCGGTCATCCAGGCCAGCGAGAACGGGGCGTGTCCACCCTCGTGCCGCCACGGCTGGAAGTGGTCACTGACGGTGGCGCTGTCCATGCCGTGCCCCTCGGCGGCGACAGCGAGTTCGACGAGCTCGCGCGGTGCAAATTGTTCAGCGGACGCTTTGTATCCGAGTTTCAGTTCAGCCACTCGTTCTTTCTACTCCTGTCTTGACCGTCGCGATCCGCCGCGGCCCGGCTGCGAAGCGCTTGCGATCGCTCCTCGCGCCGCTCCTACACTCGCGGGCATGGGATCGGCCCCGACGCTTGTTCAAGTGACCGACACGGTGTACCTCGCCCAGGGCGAGGCCGTTAACTGGACGCTGGTCGTCGACGGCACTGGCGTGCTGCTGATCGACGCCGGGTACCCCGGCGACCGCGAGAACGTGCTGTCGTCGCTGCGGGAGCTGAGCTACGGCCCCGGCGACGTGCGCGCCGTGCTGCTCACCCACGCACACATCGACCACCTGGGTTCGGCGATCTGGCTCGCCCACGAATACGGCACCGCCGTGTACTGCCACGCCGAGGAAGTGGGCCACGCCAAGCGCGAATATCTGGAGCAGGCATCCGTTTTCGATGTGGCGCTGCGTATTTGGCGGCCACGCTGGGCGGCGTGGGGCCTGCACGTGCTGCGCAGCGGCGGCCTGATCCGCGACGGCATCCCCTCCACCCAGCCGTTGACCGCCGACGTGGCGGACGGGCTGCCGGGCCGGCCGAGGCCGGTGTTCACCCCGGGGCACACCAGCGGGCATTGCTCGTACGTGGTGGACGGGGTGCTGGTCAGCGGCGACGCGCTGATCACCGGGCACCCACTGCTGCGCCGGGGTGGTCCGCAGCTGCTGCCCGCGGTGTTCAGCCACAGCCAGCAGAATTCGCTGCGCAGCCTGGACGCGCTGGCGCTGCTGGACACCGAGGTCTTGTTGCCCGGGCACGGCGACGTGTGGCGCGGCCCGATCCGGGAGGCGACCGCTCGGGCGATCTCGCTGGCTCGGTGACCGCCGATTCGGGGCCCGATCTCGCTCCGGTGACCGATCGACGGCAATAGGCCAAAGACGGTCGTCCGGCGGGCACGAGCAGCCCTGGCGAAACTGGCTGTGAATTCACGGCTTTGAGTGTGAATCGTCGGCGTTGAGTGTGAACCTAGGGCGGGTGCTGTCGGCGTGTCGCCGCCAAGAATTCACACTGAAAGCCGACGATTCACACTCAACCGGCGACGGCGAAGGCGACCCGGCGACGGCCAAGGCCACGCACACGCTCAGGTCAGCCACTTCTCGAACGCGATCGGAACGAACGGGCCCCACGACGGCAGCGGGTCCGGTGGTATCCGGGTGTATCCCGTCGCGTCGTAGAGCGCCTCGGCCTCGGGCTGCCGGTTGCCGGTGATCAGGTAGAGCCGCCGATAGCCGCGCGCCAGGGTTTCGGCCTCCAGCGCCGCCAGCAGCGCCTTCGCGTAGCCGCGGCGCCGGTGCGCGGCGTCGGTCCAGATCCGCTTCAGTTCCGCGGTGTCGGCGTCGTAGCGGCGAAACGCGCCGCCGGTCACCGGCACGCCGTCCACCACGCCGATCAGCAGGCCGCCGTCCGGCGGCGCCAACTCGGCCTCCGGCACGGGCAGCCAGGTCAGGTGGGTGCTCGGCGTGCCGCCGTACCGTTGCGCATACTCGACGGCCAGTTCGGCCAGCAGCGGTTGCGCCAGCGGGTCGTCGTGGGCGGCCGAGAAGAACCGCAGCTGGCCGTGGGGCGTTGATTCCGGCATCACCAAGCATCAAACGCGTGTCGCGGTGACGTATTCCGGGATGAACTCCGAGTCGCCGGGCCCGGTCCGTCGCCGGCCGCCCAGGCCCATCGCACCCAACAGTTCGGCGATGCGGCGGCCAGTCGTTTCCCAACCGTGGGACGCCAAATAGTCTGGCACATAATGGTATTCACCGGGATAGGTCAGGCTGGCCAGGTCGACGTCCAGACCGCGCTGCCGCCAGCCCTCGACGAAGGCGCGCTCGGCCCCGAGCTGCAACGGATTCCACGTGGGCATGTGGTCGGCGGTGAACCGGCTACCGGGAGCGCTCGACGCGGTGACGGCGTCGAGCAGTTGATTCTGTTCGCCCGGTGGCAGGTACCCGACGAGCAACTGCTCGGCGACCCAGACCGTGGGCTCGGCGGCGTCGAACCCGACCCGGCGCAGCGCCGCCGGCCAATCCTGGCGCAGCTCAACGCCGACCGCGCACCGGCGGGTGGCCAACGCGGCGTCCAGTCCGCGCAGCACCTCGGCCTTGAAGTCGAGCACCTGCGGCCGATCGATCTCGTAGACCGTGGTGCCCTTGGGCCACCACAGCCGGTACGCCCGGGTGTCCAGGCCCGCCGCCAGGATGACCACCTGCCGGATCCCCGCCCGGCCGGCGCCCGCGAGGAATTCGTCCACGAACCGCGTGTGCGCCGCCAGCACGTCCATCAGCGCCGTCATGGCCGGGTCGTCGCCCTCGTCGGCCGCGAAGACGTGATCCTTGATCGCGCGGGTGAGGTAGTCGATGCCGACGGCGGTCACCAGCGGCTCGGCGAACGGATCGTTCAGCAGGCCCTGGTGGGTGGCCACCGCCCGCGCCGCCGCCCCGAAGGTCGCGGTCACCGCCAGGTCGGCCGTCTGCGCCATGGTCGTCTCAGACCCCGGAGCGGCGCCGCAGGGTCAGGCCGGCGACCACCCGCCAGCCCAGCAACAACAGCGCGGTGACGGTCGTCGCCACCACCACGAAACTTGCCGCCACGCCCGCGGAGCTCGCCTTGCGCAACAGCATGCCGACGACCACGGTGGACAACCACACGACGACCCCGGTCGGCGCCACCGCGGTCGGCCGCCGCCACGCGCGGGACACGAGCCACCCGACGACGGTGCCGGTGAGAAACGGCCACGCCGTCACGGCGACGCCGGTGATGTCGAGACCTTCGTCGTGGCTGCGGCGCCCCACGGCGCAGAACACCAGCACGCCGATGACGTCCACCGCGAGCCAGGCCGGCCGTTGGAGCCTAAGCATGCAGCGAGACTACCGGGACGCCGCACAATCCTTGACCGCGCAGCCGCGGTGAACCTAAATTCGTCCGCAATGAATGTTCATTCACTGCGACGGTCCGGCGTGGTAACCGGCGGCCCGGCGGTGGCAGGCTGAGGGCATGAGCACTCAGACACCGCCCGCCTTCGACCGCGACGACCCGCTCGGCCTCGACGCCTCGCTTTCCAGCGACGAGATCGCGGTGCGCGACACCGTCAGGGAATTCTGCGCCGAGCACGTCCTGCCGCACGTGGCGGAGTGGTTCGAGATCGGCGACCTCCCGGTGCGGGAACTGGCCAAGGGGTTCGGCCAGCTCGGCCTGCTGGGCATGCACCTGGAGGGCTACGGCTGCGGCGGCGCCTCGGCCGTGCACTACGGGCTGGCGTGCGTGGAGCTGGAGGCCGCCGATTCCGGCCTTCGATCGATGGTCTCGGTGCAGGGTTCGCTGGCCATGTTCGCGATCTGGAATTTCGGATCCGAGGAGCAGAAGCAGGAATGGCTGCCCGGCATGGTCACCGGCGAGCTGCTCGGCTGCTTCGGGCTGACCGAACCCGACGTCGGCTCCGATCCCGCGGCCATGAAAACCCGGGCGCGCCAAGATGGTTCGGACTGGGTGCTCAACGGCCGCAAGCTGTGGATCACCAACGGCTCGGTGGCCGATGTCGCGGTCGTCTGGGCCGCCACCGACGACGGGATCCGCGGCTTCATCGTGCCCACCAAGACACCGGGGTTCTCCGCCAACACGATTCATCACAAGCTGTCGCTGCGGGCCTCGATCACCAGCGAGCTGGTGCTCGACGACGTGCGGGTGCCCGCCGAGGCGATGCTGCCCGAGGCCAAGGGGCTGCGCGGGCCGCTGTCCTGTCTGTCCGAGGCGCGCTACGGGATCGTCTGGGGCTCGATGGGGGCGGCGCGCTCCGCGTGGCAGGCGGCACTGGATTACGCCACGCAACGCACCCAGTTCGGCCGTCCCATCGCCGGATTCCAGCTGACCCAGGCCAAGCTCGTCGACATGGCGGTCGAGCTGCACAAGGGCCAGTTGCTCTCGCTACACCTCGGCCGCCTCAAGGACAGCGTCGGGCTGCGACCCGAGCAGGTCAGCTTCGGCAAGCTCAACAACACCCGCGAGGCGATCAAGATCTGCCGCACGGCGCGAACCATATTGGGCGGCAACGGGATATCGCTGGAGTACCCCGTCATCCGGCACATGGTCAACCTGGAATCGGTGCTGACCTACGAGGGCACACCCGAGATGCACCAGCTCGTCCTCGGCCAGGCGTTCACCGGCAGCGACGCCTTCCGCTGACAGGAGACCGATGGCCACCCGCCTGGAATACACGTCCGAGCATCACCAGTTCCGGGAACTGGTGCGCGATTTCGTGCGGCGGACGGTCGTGCCCAATCACGAGAAGTGGGAACGGGACGGCCAGTGGGATCGCTCGCTGTTCATCGAAGCCGGAAAGCTTGGGCTGCTGGGGTTTTCGGTGCCCGAGCAACTGGGTGGCCCGGGCGTGGCGGACTTCCGCTACAACGCGATCGTCATCGACGAGTTGCAGCGGGCGGGGGCGGCCGCCGAAGCCATCGCCTTCACGCTGCAAAACGACGTGGTGCTGCCCTATCTCACCGATCTGACCACCCCCGAGCAGCAACGGCGCTGGCTGCCCGGCGTGGTCAGCGGCGAGACGGTGCTCGCCATCGCGATGACCGAGCCCGGTACCGGCAGCGATCTGGCCGGGATCCGCACGACGGCGGTGCCCGACGGTGACGACTACGTCGTCAACGGCGCCAAGACGTTCATCTCCAACGGACAGATCGGCGACCTCTTCGTCGTCGCGGTGCGCACCTCGCCGGACCGCCACGACGGGCTGTCGCTGCTGGTGGTCGACCCCGCCACACCCGGCTTCTCCCGCGGCCGCAACCTGGAGAAAATCGGCCTGCACGCCCAGGACACCAGCGAGCTCACCTTCACCGATATGCGGGTGCCGAGGGCCAATCTGCTCGAGGGAGAGGGCAAGGGCTTCTACCAGCTGATGAACAACCTGCCCCAGGAGCGGCTGGCGCTCGGGGTGGGGGCGGTGGCCGCCGCCGAAGCCATCCTCGCCGAGACGCTCGACTACGTGCGTGACCGCACGGCGTTCGGCTCGCCGATCGCCAGCTTCCAGAACAGCCAATTCGTCCTGGCCGAACTGGCCACCGAAATCGACATCGCCCGCACCTATCTCGACGACTGCCTCGCCGAGCACCTGGCGGGCGAGCTGACCGCCGCGCGCGCCGCGCGGCTGAAGTGGTGGACCACCGACCTGCAGGTGCGCACCGCCGACCGCTGCCTGCAGTTACACGGCGGGTATGGCTACATGCGCGAATACGGCGTGGCGCGCGCCTTCGTCGACGCCCGCATCCAAACCATCTACGGCGGCACCAACGAGATCATGAAGACGATCATCGCCAAGGACCTGGGCATCTGATGGCCGTCGACTACAGCGAGCTTCCGGTCGAGGTGGCGGTGCGCGCGGCCCGGGCCGAGTCGCGGCGCCGCCAGGTGCTCGACGCCGCGGTCAAGGTCATGGGCCGCAACGGGTTTCACCAGATGTCCATGCAGGAGCTGGCGGCCGAGGCCAAGGTCTCCGTCGGCCTGATCTACACCTACTTCGGCGGCAAGGAGGACCTGCTGCTCGCGACGATCGTGCGGATCCTGGACGCGTTCCGCGATCAACTGGCACCGGTCATCGCCGCGGCCGGCGACGACGTCGTCGACCAGCTGAGGGCGGGCGTGCGCCGCTACATCGAGATCGTCGACGCCAACCTCGACGGCGTGGTGCTGACCTACCGCGAGAGCCGCACCCTCGGGTCGCCCGGCCGCAGCCAGATCAAGGACCTCGAAATCGCCACCGCCGCACCGCTGCGCGCGGTGATCGAGGCGGGCATCGCGCGGGGCGTCTTCCGCGGCGTCGACGTCGATCTCACCGTGTTCGACATCCTGCTGCTCGCCCACGGCTGGGCGCTCAAACACTGGCACTTCGGGACGAACTACAGCCTCGATCAGTACATCGCCCTGCAGACGCGCCACGTGCTGACCGGATTGATCGCCGACGACCGCCGCGCCGACTACGCAGACGTGCTGAAATAAAGGTCATGAGACTCACCGCGCGCCGGATTCGCAGCACGATCGCGCTGCTGGCCCTGGGCGCCGCCGCCGGCGTGCCCGCGGCGGGCGCCGACCCCACGGCGGCAGCGGGCCGATCATCGGCGGCGGCTCGACGGCCGGACAGGGAATCTCCCAGCAGCTCTTCAGCTTTGGCAACCCTAACGTCGTGCAGGAGGTGGACGGTTCGGACGCGGCGCAGTTCATCAACGCCGCGGCCGGGGCCGCCAACCAGCAGCTGTCGGGCCCCTTCGCCCTGCTGCGCAGGGCGCTGACCTGCCAGACCAACAACGCCGGCTTCGGCGCCCGCGCCTACCGACGCAACGACGGCCAGTGGGGCGGCGCGATGGTGGTGGCGGCCAAGAGCGCCACGCCGAACGTCGACGGCCTGGTCGCCTGCGCCAAGACCAACTGGCGCAAGTCGTCGGCCGGTGGCGAAGCCGCGATGTGCAACAACGGCTGGACCACCCCCACCTCGTACGAAAGCCGCCGCGGCGAGACGTATTACATCCTGCTCGCCGGCACCGCCGCCGACTTCTGCAGCGACCTCAACGGCAAGTACAAGACCGACGCCAACGCGTGGCCGTTCTAGGCCCCGAGCGCGGGTACCACGGCCCCTGCGGTGAAACCAATTGCCGGATCGACACTTTCGCCGCGATCCGGACACCGCCGGCCCGCGCGCTCTTTTGAATTCATATCCGCTGTGCGCACACCGCCCCCAGTAGCGGTTGAATAGCGACCCAATATAGCCCCGCCGGGATAGCGGCGCAGGATATTTCCATTTCCCGCCGGTGCCCGATTTTGCTGAAATTGAATTCACGCCACCGCCGCCGCGTACCGCCGGCGATCGCGAATCGCCCGTTTGACGAATCGAGCGGCAATATTCACGAAATCCCTTAGCCGCGAGCGGTTGACCGCGTAAACTCGCCCGCGTCGGGCATCAGACAATCGTCTCCCAGACGAAGGGGGTTCTTATGTCACGTCGTACCGGCAAAATCGTCCTCGCCTTGGTCATTGCTCTCGCAGCACCGATGACCTCGGCTTGTACGGTTCCGCTAGTTATCGACTGCGGACCCGGTTTGACCTGCACCGGATAGCGGTGCAGTAACCGAAAAGCCACAAAGCAATTTGTGGCTTTTCGTTCGCATAAAACTTCGCGTGGCGAAGATCAACGGGTGACCGGCCGGGGCCGCGACACGCGCCCATGGCACGGCGCGGCTCCGGTCGGGATCCCGTACGACACAGAGCCTTTCGGGTGGACCCGGGGCGTCTTGGCGCGCAGCCACCCCACCGGTGATCTCCAGACTCGGTCTCCTGCAACGGGTTTCACTACGGGCCAGAGGGCCGCCGGCCATCTGTGGTCGTCGCGCGGCATCCGCGTTCGGTCCGATGCTCGCCTTTCTGCGGGGTGGCGTCGTACGGTGGACATGCGCTGGGGAAGATCGGCACCCAGGCCCACGCAGAAGGGACAGGCATGTCGCGCCATCGCGTCGTCATCATCGGAAGCGGCTTCGGCGGGCTGTCCGCGGCCAAGGCGCTCAAGCGCGCCGACGTCGACATCACCGTGATCTCGAGGACAACCACGCATCTTTTCCAGCCGCTGCTGTATCAGGTGGCCACCGGCATCCTGTCCGAGGGCGACATCGCGCCGACCACCAGGCTGATCCTGCGCCGTCAAAAGAACGTCCGGGTGTTGTGGGGCGACGTCTCGGCCATCGACCTCACCGCGAAGACCGTCAGATCCCACCTGATGGGCATGGAGACGGTGACGCCCTACGACAGCCTGATCGTGGCCGCCGGCGCGCAGCAGTCCTATTTCGGCCACGACGAGTACGCCGCGTTCGCGCCCGGGATGAAGAGCATCGACGACGCCCTGGAGCTGCGCGGCCGTATCCTGGGCGCGTTCGAGGCGGCCGAGGTCGCGACGGACCCGGCCGAGCGCAAGCGCCGGCTGACCTTCGTGGTGGTCGGGGCCGGGCCGACGGGTGTGGAGTTGGCTGGTGAAATCGTGCAGCTGGCCGAGCGCACCCTGGCCGGGGCGTTCCGGACGATCACTCCCAGCGAATGCCGCGTCATCCTGCTGGACGCGGCGCCCGCGGTGCTGCCCCCGATGGGACCGAAACTCGGCCTCAAGGCGCAACGGCGGCTGGAGAAGATGGATGTCGAGGTGCAGCTGAACGCGATGGTGACCGCGGTCGACTACATGGGCATCACCGTCAAGGAAAAGGATGGCAGCGAGCGCCGCATCGAATGCGCGTGCAAGGTGTGGGCGGCGGGGGTGCAAGCCAGCTCACTGGGCGCGATGCTCGCCGAACAGTCCGACGGAACCGAAACCGACCGCGCCGGCAGGGTAATCGTCGAGCCCGACCTCACCGTCAAGGGACACCCGTACGTCTTCGTCGTCGGCGATCTGATGTCGGTGCCCGACGTCCCCGGCATGGCGCAGGGCGCGATCCAGGGCGCCAAGTACGCGGCCACCCTCATCAAGCGCGCCGTCAAGGGCGACGACAACCCGGCCGAACGCAAGCCGTTCAAATACGTCAACAAGGGCAGCATGGCGCTGATCTCGCGCTACAGCGCCGTCGCGCAGGTCGGCAAGGTGGAGTTCGCCGGATTCATCGCCTGGCTCGCGTGGCTGCTGCTGCACCTGTACTACCTGATCGGCCACCGCAACCGGCTGGCCGCCATGTTCGCCTGGGGCATCTCGTTCCTGGGCCGCACCCGCGGCCAGATGGCCATCACCAGCCAGATGATTTACGCCCGGCCGGTGGTGGACTGGCTGGAGCGGCAAGCGCAGGACGGGACGCTGGCGGCCGCCGAGCACGTCGACTCCGCCGAAAAACAGGCCGGCTAGCCCAACGCCCGGTCGATGTCGGCGATCAGATCGTCGGTGCCCTCCAGCCCGACGGAGATGCGCACCACGCCATCGCCGAGCCCGATCGCCGCGCGACCCTCCGGGCCCATCGCCCGGTGCGTGGTGGTCGCCGGATGTGTCACAAGGGATTTGGCGTCACCGAGGTTGTTCGAGATGTCGATCAGCGCCAGCTTGTCCAGCACCTCGAAGGCCCGCTGTTTGGCCACGCCGTCCGGGCAGTCGAGCGCGAAGGTGATCACCGTTCCCCCGCCCGACATCTGGCGCTTGGCCAGGTCGTATTGCGGGTGCGAGGACAGGTACGGGTAGCGCACCCAGCTCACGGCCGGATGGCTTTCCAGGAATTCGGCGATCCGCAACGCCGACGAATTGCTGTGGTCCACCCGGACCGCCATCGTCTCAAGCCCTTTGACCAACACCCAGGCGTTGAATGCGCTCAACGCCGGGCCGGTGTGCCGCATCAGCTTCTGCACCGGGCCGTCGATGTACTCCTTGTCGCCCAGAATGGCCCCGCCGAGCACCCGGCCCTGACCGTCGATGTGCTTGGTGCCCGAATACACCACCACGTCGACGCCAAGGGGAATGCCCTGTTGCAGGAGCGGTGTGGCAAAAACGTTGTCCAACACCACCTTTGCGCCCGCTGCGTGGGCAAGCTCGCACACCGCGGCGATATCGACCAGCGACTGCATCGGATTCGACGGCGTCTCGAAGAACACGGCCGTGGTGGGCACCGACAATGCCTGCTCCCACTGGGCCAGGTCGTCGCCGTCGACGAAGACGGTCTCGACCCCCCACCGCGGCAGGATCTCGTTGCACACCACGAAACAGGAACCGAACAGGCTGCGCGAGGCCACCAACCGGTCCCCCGCCCCCAGCAACGCGCCCAGCGAGGTGAACACCGCCGCCATGCCGCTCGCGGTGGCGAACGCCGCCGGCGCCCCCTCCAACAGGCGCAGCCGCTCCTCGAACATCGTCACGGTCGGGTTGCCGTAGCGCGAGTAGACGAAGTGGTCCACCTCGCCGGTGAACGACTGCTCGGCCACCGCCGCCGACTCGTAGACATAGCCCGACGTCAGATACATCGCCTCGGCGGTCTCGTCGAATCCCGAACGCAACAGCCCGCCGCGCACACCGATGGTCGCCTGGCTGACTCCCTCGGGCAACGCCGCGGGCGTGCGAATGGAATCGTCGTCGGCCGGGGTCATCGCCGTTTCAGCCCTGCTTCCAAGGCAATCCGATGGCCCGCCAACCGGTTTCGCCCCGGTGACCGTTCGCGTCGAGTTGGCCCTCGAAGCCGTCCAGGATGTTGTAGGCCGGTGTGATGCCCAGCTCCGTGGCCACCTCGGCGGCGCCGATGGAGCGGTTACCCGAGCGGCACAGGAACAGCACCGGACGTTCCGCCTCGCCCTGCGCCGGCGCCACCTGCTCGCGCAGTTGCTCGCCGAATTTCTCGTTGCGCCGCCCTTCGGACGAATTCCACTCCAGGAACAACACCTCGCGCCCGAGGCTGGACAGATCCGGCACACCGACGAATCGCCATTCGGCGTCGGTCCGCACGTCGACCAGCACGGCGTTGGGGTTGTCGCTGAGCATCTTCCATGCGTCCAGGGGCGAGATGTCCCCGGCGTAGGAGTGTGCGCGCTCTGTGCTCATGCTCGTTTCCCTCGTTCTTCGTACGCGTTGTCAGCCACACTATCCGCGCCCGGGCGGTCCAGCCCCGGCCGGATTCCCCCCGTACCCACAGCGATTACCTGACCTGAGATGGTATCGAGGCCCCCGCCGTACCCCACTGGCGGCGGTGGGTTCCCGGCCCACGCCGGCCGGGCTCAGGCGGGTGAGCGCGGCGCGGCCAGCCGGCCTGCGACCTGGCCCGCACGCTCTCGCGCCGCCGTCACCTCCGGGGCGGTGGCCAGGGCCCGGTAACCGCCCCCGAGGACGCGCAGGTCGCTTTCGGGCACGCTCAACGCGCCACCCAACGCGGCGCGGTCATGGGAGTCGACCGGCTCGATAACGCGAGTGGCGGCCGGCGACACCATCATGGTGTCCACCGGCAGACCCAACACGGTGCGGGCCTGCAGCTCGAAGGCCGACAGGCGCTGGCTGCGCAGCGTCACCCAGGCGCTCTCGGTCGGGTGCGCGGTGACATCAGCGAAATACACCTCGTCGCCGTTGATCATCAATTCGACGGCGAAGACGCCGCGGCCGCCCAGCGCCTTGACGATCCGCGCGGCGATCGACCTCGCGGCGTCCGTCGCCGCCGCGCTCAACTTCTGCGGCTGCCAGGATTCCAGCACCTGACCGCCGGAGTCGCGATGACCGATGGGCGAACAGAATTCGATCGCCGGGCCCGCCGGGCCGTCGCTGCGCACCGCCAACAGCGTCACGTAGCACTCGACCTCGACCACGGTTTCGGCCAGCACCCGGGGCTGGCCCGGCCCCGCATGACCGCCCACCGCCCGCTGCCAGGCCGGCCCGAGGTCTTCGCGGCGCGCCGCCACCGACTGTGCGGATCCAGTCTGACCGGCCACCGGCTTGACCAATAACGGATATCCGGCGTGCGCGCCCACCGCCTCGAGTTCGCCCAGCGACCCGACGAACCAGAACGGCGCGGTGGGCAGCCCCAGCTCGTCGGCGGCCAAGCGGCGCAGGCCCTCGCGGTCGGCGCTGAGCCGCACGGCGCGAGCGCTGGGCACCAGCACGGGGTGGTCGCCACCGGATCCGGCGGCGAGCTTCTCGAGGGCCTCGACCGCGACGGAGTCGGTCGCGGTCACCACGAAGTCGGGGTGCAGCCGCTGCAGCGCCGCGGACAGCTCGGTGGCGTCGCCCAGCGCGAGCACCAGCGCCTCATCGGCCACGCCGTGCGCGGGCGCGTGCGGGCGGGCGTCGACGGCGACCACCCGGGCGCCGAGGCGCCCCAGGTCGATCGCCAGCTCCCGGCCGATCTCGCCGGCACCCAGGAGCACCACCGTGGGCCTGCCGTCGGCGGGGGCCTCGGCGCGTGCCGGGGCTTGCTGGGGCACGACGAGCGCCGTCGTTTCGTCGTCCCGTCCGTCGCTCACGCCGTCAGTCACGGGTCAAGGATAGGTCGGTTGCCGCCGCGGGCCGCCGATCTCAGGGCTGGCCTGGGAGTAACTGCACCATCAGGCCGTTGGCCTCGGCCAGCAGCGCGTCGTCGGCGTCGGTCAATTCCGCGGACACGAACGCCTTGCGCCCCTCGGTGCTGGTGACCCGTCCGCGCACCACCAGCGGCGCATCGATCGGGGTGATCTTGCGGTAGTCGACGTGCAGGAACGCGGTCCGGCTGATCGGGCGGTTCGAGGCGTGGGAGACCATCCCGAACATGTGGTCGAACAACAGCGGCAGCACGCCGCCGTGCACCGCGTAGTTGCCTCCGACGTGAAACCGGGTGAAGCGGCCCCGCATCTCGCAGCCGTCGGGCTCGTAGCGCGTCAACGTCCAGGGCGGCAACAGCAGGCTGCCCATGCCGGGCAGGTCGGGTGTGCGCCCCGCGGGCGCCTGGCCTTCCACGGCGGCCTGGAACGGGCCCAGCAGGTCGGTCAGCGCCGTGACACGGTCGGCCGCGTCGTCCCACACGTCGTCGTCGGGGTCGGCCGACACCGCGAGGTCCTGCAGGCGCCGCATGGCCGCCACGAACCGCCCGAAGCCCGGGCCCGGGCTGGCCACCCCGTATTCGGGGAAGCCGCCGTGGTGTTCGTAGTCGGGGTCGAGGTCTTTGGGGTCCTGGGCGGCATCCGTCACGGGCGGGCTGCCAGCACGTCGCGGCGCACGATGGTCTGTTCCCGCCCGGGGCCCACGCCGATGCACGAAATGTGGGCTCCCGCAAGCTCTTCCAGCCGCAGCACGTAGTCGCGCGCCTTGGCGGGCAGGTCGTCGAATTCCCGCGCGTGCGAGATGTCCTCCCACCAGCCGGGCAGCTCTTCGTAGATGGGTTCGGCGCGCGCCAGGTCGCTTTGCGTCATCGGCATCTCGTGGATGCGCGCCCCGTCGATCTGGTAGCCGACGCACACCGGGACCGTCTCCAGGCTGGACAGCACGTCGAGCTTGGTCAGGAAGAAGTCGGTGATGCCGTTGACCCGGGTGGCGTAGCGGGCGATGACGGCGTCGAACCAGCCGCAGCGCCGGCGCCGTCCGGTGGTGACGCCGAATTCCCCGCCCGTCTTCGACAGGTATTCGCCGTTCTCGTCGAACAGCTCGGTCGGGAACGGGCCCGACCCGACGCGGGTGGTGTAGGCCTTGAGGATCCCCAGCACGGTGGTGATCCGGGTGGGGCCGATGCCCGACCCCACGGCGGCGCCGCCGGCGGTCGGATTCGACGACGTCACATACGGATAGGTGCCGTGGTCGACGTCGAGCAGGGTGCCCTGCGAGCCCTCCAGCAGGACGGTCTCGCCGGCCTCCAGCGCGGTGTTGAGCAGCAGGCGGGTGTCGGCGATGCGGTGCCGAAAACCCTCGGCCTGCTCCAGCAGCGCCTCGACCACCTGGTGCGGGTCGAGCGCCTTGCGGTTGTAGATCTTGACCAGGATCTGGTTTTTGAGCTCCAGCGCGGCTTCGACCTTATGCGTCAGGACCTCCCGGTCGAGCACGTCGGCGACCCGGATGCCCATGCGGGCGATCTTGTCCTGGTAGCAGGGACCGATGCCGCGGCCGGTGGTGCCGATCTTCTTGTTGCCCATGTAGCGCTCGGTCACCTTGTCGATGGCGACGTGGTAGGGCAACAGCAGGTGCGCGTCGGCGGAGATGAGCAGCTTGGAGGTGTCCACCCCGCGGTCCTCGAGGCCCTTGAGCTCGTCGAGCAGGACGCCCGGGTCGACCACCACACCGTTGCCGATGACGTTGGTGACGCCGGGCGTGAGCACCCCCGACGGGATCAGGTGCAGCGCGAAGTTCTCGCCGGTGGGCAAGACGACCGTGTGCCCGGCGTTGTTGCCGCCCTGGTAGCGCACCACCCACTGCACTCGCCCACCGAGCAAATCGGTGGCCTTCCCTTTGCCCTCGTCACCCCATTGGGCGCCGATGAGGACGATTGCCGGCATGACACGCTCCCACCTGATCTCGCCTGCGTATTGTGGTCCAGCCGGTGACCCACCCTAGCCTGGCGACCACGCGGGCCGCCGGTGGCCGGCTGCGGAGCCGGGCAAATCAGCTTAAGCCAGGAGACGCCCCGACCGGTGCACTTGCCGACGCGGGCGGTTTGGTCGCGCACACACCGGTCCGAGAAGACGCGTCCAGCATCAGGCACAGGCCGTTGGCGCCGCGGGCGCTCCTTGCGCCCGACCAGCCCGCGTGCACCGGTTTCCCGTTCCAGCTGATCAGCGTCCAGCCATCGTGGGGGCTGCCCTCGATCACGACGATGCCCGTATTGGGCAGCGGATCGAAAAGCAGGAGCAACGGATCGGGGTTCTTCACGCTCATCATCGTGCCGACGCCGATGGCGAACTCGCTGGAGAACGCCACCTCGGTGATCCTGCTGTTGGCGGCGCGGACCGGGTTGGCCACCGCGCTCGTGTACATCGTCTGCAGCGCGTCACCGAAGCCGCCGGCGTTGGTCGCGGCGTTCCCGTACACGGTTTGCAGCGCCCCGTTGAAACGCCTGCGGAACTCGAAGCCGTTGGAGTCGGTGGAGCCGGGGGCCAGCATCGGCACGATCCGCAGCCCGAGCAGCCACGCGACCGGGGCCAGCAGATAGGCCAGCCCGCCGAGGCTGATTTGCGGCTGGCCGTTGAAAGCGCCGGCGTCGATCTCGTTGAGCCCCGGCAACGCCTGCACATTCATCCCCAACGCGGAAGCCAGCGGCGCCGCGGTCTGCTGCGTCCTGATCAACTGCGACGCGAAGATCGCGGCGACCGGACCATTGGCCGCGAGGACGCCGGCGACGGCCTGAGCCTGTTGCTGACCAAGCGCGGTGAGCGATGCCCCCGGCGGCGCCGTGTCGATCAGGCTCGCCGCGTTGGCCGTCGACTGCCCGTGCCGCACCAAGTCGATCACGATCGATTCGTCCGCCGAGGCCGTCGCAGATCCACTGCACGCCAGGACAATCGAAAGCCACACGGCCCCGACGCGGCGCAGTTGCCTCTTCAGCACCGCAAGTGCGTGGGGCCGGCACCCGACGCGACCAATGCGGTTCGCGCGGTTGACAAGACGACGGTAAATCGGCGAATGGTAGTTCTCCGTTCCCTTAACCACTCGTGGCGGGATTCCGCGCAACGCCGGCCCTGTGGCAGGAGTAAAGTATCCGGTTGTTTACCGGCAGCGTTGCAACAACTTTCGCAGTCGACACCATGTTGTGACTGTGTCGTTATCGCGAGCCCTTCCGGCGCCGCGGCCATCTTTGGCCAGAGATGCTGGTAGACAACGGCATTGAGCACCGCGTGATTGGATGGACTGTGACGCAAGGAGATCGATCCGTCGCGGCCCTGCTGTTCGGCCAACGGCCCCGCTACCGGGCCTTGCGGGGCATGCACACCCACCGGGTGGTCAGCGAAACCGACATCGATGCCGCCATCGGCCCGCATCGGCGGCTGGTCGTGGTGGGCGACGACGCCGGGCTGGCCGCGGTGCTGACCCGGCTGCTGCGCGCCGAGCGGCTCGACATCGAGGTTGCCTACGTGGCGCGCCGGCGCACCCCGGCGACCCGGATCTATCGGCTGCCGGCCGGGCGCCGGGCGGCGCGGCGGGCCGGGCGTGGCGCCGCTGGGCGGGTGCCGCTGATCCGCGACGAGACCGGATCGGTGATCGTCGGGCGGGCGGGCTGGCTGCCGCCGGATGACGCACGGTGCATCCACGGGGAGGCGGTCGTCGACGACACGACGCTGTTCGACGGCGACGCCGCCGCCGTGTGGATCGAGCCCACGCTGACCATGCCGGGGCTGCGCGCGGCGGTCGGCGGCCGCGGACTCGGCCGGCCGTGGCGCGGCTGGGTCACCGGCCGCGCGGCCCAGCTGGGCAGCACGGGAGTCGCCGTGCTGCGCGACAGCGTCCCCGCGCCCCGCACCGCGCGACGGTCGGCGTTCTACCGCCACATCGAAGGCTGGCTGCTGGTCCGCTAGTTTCGTTCGGTGAGCTTCCCTGCCTCCCAACACGAATCGGTACGGCCCAGCCCGATCTTTTTGGGCCTGCTCGCCTTGACGGCCGGCGGCGGCGCGCTGGCCTGGTCTGCCGGGGCCAGCGCACGGCCGCTGGCCTACGCCGGGGTCTTCGTCTTCGTGATCGCCGGCTGGCTGGTCTCGCTGTGCCTGCACGAATTCGGGCACGCGCTGACCGCCTGGCGGTTCGGCGATCACGATGACTCCGTGCGCGGGTACCTGACCCTGGACCCGCGCCGCTACGCCCATCCCGGGCTATCGCTGGCGCTGCCGATGGTCGTCATCGCGCTGGGCGGGATCGGCCTGCCCGGCGCGGCGGTCTACCTGCGGACCTGGTTCATGACCCCCGCCCGGCGCACCCTGGTCAGCCTCGCGGGCCCGGCGGCCAACCTCGTGCTGGCGGTGCTGTTGCTGGTGGTGACGCGGTCGTTCTTCGACCCGGCGCACGTGGTGTTGTGGTCCGGGGTGGCCTTCCTCGCGTTCCTCCAGCTCACCGCCGTGCTGCTCAATCTGCTGCCCATCCCGGGCCTGGACGGATACGACGCCCTGGAACCGCACCTGAGCCGCGAGACCCAGCGGGCGCTGGCACCGGCCAAGCAGTGGGGCTTTGTCATCCTGCTGTTCCTGCTGCTGGCCCCGGTGCTCAACCAATGGTTCTTCGGGCTGGTGCTGTCGCTGTTCGACCTGTCCGGCGTGCCGGGCGTGCTGGTGGGTTGGGGCAACGCGCTGACCCGGTTCTGGAGCCGCTGGTTCTGACCCTTGCCATATATGCGCTTTGACGCATATATTCCGGGCCATGGGCGCAGGCCACAACCACACCCCGGCCGAGACGGACCACGCTCGGCTGATCCCGCGCATGATCATGGCCGCGGCGATTCTGGCGGCATTCTTCGTGGTCGAGCTGGCCACCTCGTTGCTGATCAACTCGATCGCGCTGCTGGCCGACGCCGGCCACATGCTGACCGACGTCGTCGCCGTGTTCATGGGGCTGGCCGCCGTCACGCTGGCCCGCCGCGGCAGCTCGTCGCCCGCGCGCACCTACGGCTGGCACCGCGCCGAGGTGTTCACCGCCGTCGCCAACGCGGCGCTGCTGATCGGCGTCGCGGCGTTCATCCTCTACGAGGCCATCCGGCGCCTGCGCGAGGCCCCGGCCGTGCCCGGCGTGCCGATGATCGTGGTCGCGCTGGCCGGGCTGGCCGCCAACTTCGGCGTCGCGCTGCTGTTGCGTTCGCACTCGTCGGGCAGCCTGGCGGTCAAGGGCGCCTACATGGAAGTCGTGGCCGACACCGTCGGGAGCCTGGGCGTGCTGATCGCCGGCGTGGTGACGGTGACGACCCACTGGCCCTACGCCGACGTGGTGGTGGCCGTGCTCGTGGCGCTGTGGGTGCTGCCCCGGGCCATCTCGCTGGCCCGCGACGCGCTGCGGATCCTCTCCGAATCGTCGCCGACCCACATCGACGTCGAGGAGCTGCGCGCCGCGCTCGGTGCCGTCGACGGCGTGATCGACGTGCACGACCTGCACGTGTGGACGCTGTCGCCCGGCAAGGACATGTGCACCGCGCACCTGATCAGCACCGGCGACTCCGCCCGGGTGCTGCACGACGCGCGCGCGGTGCTCTCGGCGCGCGGGCTCGAGCACGCCACCGTCCAGATCGACTGCCCCGACGACAGCGACTGTTCGGACAGCTTTTAGGGCGTCACAGCCCCAGCGCGGCGCGCGCCCCGGGGTCGCAGTCGTCGAGCAGGTCCAGGCAGCGCGCGTACTCGTCGGTCTCGCCGATGGTGTCGGCGGCGCGCGCCAGGGCCGCCACGCAGCGCAGGAAGCCGCGGTTGGGTTCGTGCGCATAAGGCACCGGCCCGAAGCCCTTCCAGCCGTTTCTGCGCAGCTGGTCCAGGCCGCGGTGGTAGCCGGTGCGCGCGTAGGCGTAGGCGGTGATGGCCTGGTCGTCGGCCAGCGCCTGCTCAGCCAGGGCCGCCCAGGCCACCGACGCGGTCGGATGCGCGGCGGCGACGATGCCGGGCTTTTCACCGGCGAGCAGTTCCGCCTCGGCATCGGTATCTCCGGGCAGCAGGATCGGGTCGGGCCCTAGAAGATCTCCCATCGGCGTCATGGCTCTATTCTGCAGCTCGCTCGTTTTGCCCGCGTGACGCACCTCGGGCATCGCCGCGAGCCGGGCGCTTGGTCGCTAAGCTCTGCAACTACCCCACGAAGCGGGAGGACAGTAGTACTCATGCCCAACCCATCCGAACCCGACCGCGGCGGCGCGCCGAACCGGCCCGGGTTCGACCCACGCGATCCTCGCGCCGAACACAGCGACGAATGGGGGGCCCAGTCCGGCTTCGACACCGGCGAAGACGCCACCGAGAGCGTCCCCATGGTCCCCAACGACGCCGAGACCGAGACCGTGGTGATCAACAGGCCCGACCCGCAGGGTGGCCCCGAAGAGATACCGGATGGGCCGCAGCGCGAACGTCGCTTCACCGCGCCCGGGTTCGACGCCAAAGAGACCGCGATCATCAACACCACTGCGGAACCGGCCACCGAGGTGTTCGCGACGCCGCCGGGACCCGACGGCACCGCGCAGTTCGGTGTCCCACCCAAAGCCGCTGTCCCGCAATCGATTCCGCCGCGCTTCGGGGCGAAGCTGCGCACCTCCCGGCAATTCAACTGGGGCTGGATACTGGCGCTGGTGGTGATCGTGCTGGCGCTGGCGGCGATCGCGATCCTGGGCACGGTGCTGCTGACCCGCGGCAAGCACGCCAGCGTCTCGCAGGAGGACCAGGTTCGCCACACCATCCAGACCTTCGACGTCGCGATCCAGCGCGGTGATCTGACCACGCTGCGCACCATCACCTGCGGCGCCACCCGCGACGGCTACGCCGACTACGACGAGCACGCGTGGGACGAGACCTACCGGCGCGTGTCGGCGGCCAAGCAGTATCCGGTGATCGCCAGCATCGACCAGGTGGTGGTCAACGGCCAGCACGCCGAGGCGAACGTCACCACGTTCATGGCGTATGACCCGCAGCTGCGCTCCACCCGCAGCCTGGATCTGCAGTACCGCGACGACCAGTGGAAGGTCTGCCAGTCCGCCAGCGGGTAGATCGGGCTTTCGGGCCGCGGCGCCCTCCGCGAGACTTAAACCACGGCGACCCGCATCGGCGTGTCGTGTGCGTGGTTTACGTGTCGCGGCTGAGCGCGCCGGCTAGCGGCCCAATGACCTTCCCGCGCAATGCAGGTCGGTGCAGGCCTGCACCACCCGCTCGGACATCGACGCCTCGGCCTTCTTGAGGTAGCTGCGGGGGTCGTAGACCTTCTTGACGCCGACCTCGCCGTCGACCTTGAGCACGCCGTCGTAGTTGGCGAACATGTGGCCGGCGATCGGGCGGGTGAACGCGTACTGGGTGTCGGTGTCGACGTTCATCTTCACCACGCCGTAGCGCAGCGCCTCCTCGATCTCCGAGCTCAGCGACCCGGACCCGCCGTGGAAGACGAAGTCGAACGGCTTGGCGTCATCGCCCAGACCCAGCTTGGCCGCGGCCACCTTTTGACCCTGGGCAAGGATGTCGGGGCGCAGCTTGACGTTGCCGGGCTTGTAGACGCCGTGGACGTTGCCGAAGGTGGCGGCCAGCAGGTATTTGCCGTGCTCGCCATGGCCCAGCGCGTCGATGGTCTTCTCGAAGTCGTCCGGCGTGGTGTAGAGCTTGTCGTTGATCTCGTTGGCGACGCCGTCCTCTTCGCCGCCCACCACGCCGATCTCGATCTCGAGGATGATCTTGGCGGCCGCCGCCTCGGCGAGCAGTTCCCGCGCGATCACCAGGTTCTCGTCGATCGGCACGGCCGAGCCGTCCCACATGTGCGACCCGAACAGCGGGTCGCGGCCCGCCGCCACCCGTTCGGCCGAGATCGCCAGCAGGGGGCGGACATAGCTGTCCAGCTTGTCCTTGGGGCAGTGGTCGGTGTGGAGCGCGACGTTGATCGAGTACCTGTCGGCGATGCGGCGCGTGAACTCGGCCAGCGCCACCGCACCGGCCACCATGTCCTTGACGCCCAGCCCGGACGCGAATTCCGCACCGCCGGTGGAGAATTGGATGATCCCGTCGCTGCCGGCGTCGGCGAATCCCTTGAGGGCCGCGTTCACCGTCTCCGACGACGTGCAGTTGATCGCCGGGAAGGCGTACACCTCTTCCTTGGCGCGTCGCAGCATCTCGGCGTAAACCTCGGGCGTGGCGATGGGCATCAGACACCTCCTGACGGCTGGTCCTACCCAACCACGGATGCGTGGTTGACAGCTACCCGGCGAGGCGGGGCGCGGGTCAGTCCGCCCCTTAAGGCCCGGTGTGTGCGGGCCAGGGTCGTTTCGCCGGTATGTTGAGGGATCATGAGCACCGCCGTGACGGCCCTGCCCGACATCTTCGACCCGATGTATTGGTTGGGCGCCAACGGCGTCTTCGGGTCGGCGGTGCTGCCCGGCATCCTGATCATCGTCTTCATCGAGACCGGGCTGCTGTTTCCGCTGCTGCCGGGCGAGTCGCTGCTGTTCACCGGCGGCCTGCTGGCCGCCCACCCCAATCCGCCGGCGAGAATCTGGGTGCTGGCCCCCGCCGTGGCCACCGTGGCGATTCTGGGCGACCAGACCGGCTATTTCATCGGCCGGCGCATCGGTCCGGCGCTGTTCAAGAAGGAAGACTCGCGGTTCTTCAAGAAGCACCACGTGACGGAGTCGCACGCGTTCTTCGAGAAGTACGGGCCCTGGGCGATCATCCTGGCCCGGTTCGCGCCGTTCATTCGGACGTTCACCCCGGTGGTCGCCGGGGTGTCCTACATGCGCTACCCGGTGTTCCTGGGCTTCGACATCGTCGGCGGCATCCTGTGGGGTGGCGGCGTGACGGTGGCCGGCTACTTCTTGGGCAACGTGCCGTTCGTGCACCACAACCTGCAGAAGATCCTGCTGGCCATCCTGGTCGTCTCGCTGATGCCGGCGTTCATCGCCGCCTGGCGCAGCTACCGCGGACGGCGGCAGGCGCAGGGCAGCGAGGACCGGGAATCCGAGCGACTGCCGGCGGCCGAGTAACCGGCCGCGGGGTCAGAGCGCGACGGTGAAGTCGCAGCCCGTCTTGGCGCGGACGTCCTCGACCGTCACGCCGGGCTGCAATTCGGTGAGCACCAGCCCCTGTCCCGGTGCGACGTCGAAGACGCACAGGTTGGTGATGATCATGTCGACCACGTTCTTGCCGGTCAGCGGCAGCGTGCACTGGCTGAGGATCTTCGGGCTGCCGTCTTTGGCGGTGTGATCCATCAGCACGATCACGCGCTTGACACCCGACACCAAATCCATTGCGCCGCCAGGCCCTTTGACCATCTTGCCCGGCACCATCCAGTTGGCCAGGTCGCCGTTCTCGGCGACCTCGAGCGCGCCCAGGATGGAAAGGTCGATGTGGCCGCCGCGGATCATCGCGAAGGAATCGGCGCTGCTGAAAAAGCTCGACCCGGGCAGGCTGGTGATGGTCTGCTTGCCCGCGTTGATGAGATCGGGGTCGACGGCGTCCTCGCTCGGGTAGGCCCCGATGCCGAGCAGACCGTTCTCCGATTGCAGCGTGACCTTGATGCCGTCGGGTATGAAGTTGGCCACCAGCGTCGGGATGCCGATGCCTAGGTTCACGTAGAAGCCGTCGCGCAGTTCCTGGGCGGCGCGCTGGGCCATCCGCTCGCGCAGCGGGCTGTCACTCTTCAGCGCGGCGCCGCCGCTGGTGGTGCGGAACTCGATGCGCTTCTCGTAGCCGGAGCCCGCGATGATGCGGTCCACGTAGATGCCGGGGGTGTGGATCAGGTCGGGGTCCAGCTCGCCGACCTCGACCAGCTCCTCGACCTCGGCCACCGTGATGGCGCCGCAGGTGGCGATCATCGGGTTGAAGTTGCGGGCCGTCTTGCGGTAGACGAGGTTGCCGGCGGTGTCGCCCTTCCACGCCTTGACGATCGCGACGTCGGCCCGGATGCCTTCTTCCAGAACGTATTCGGTGCCGTCGAAGACCCTGGTGTCCTTGCCCTCGGCGAGGTTGGTGCCGAAGGCCGTGCGGGTGTAGAAGCCGGGGATGCCGGCGCCGCCGGCGCGCAGCTTCTCCGCCAGCGTGCCCTGCGGCGTCAGCACCAGGTCCAGCTCGCCGGCCAGCACCTGGCGCTCGAATTCCTTGTTCTCGCCGACATAGGAGGCGATCACCTTCTTGACCTGCCGCCCCTTGAGCAGCAGTCCCATGCCGAAATCGTCTACGCCGGCGTTGTTTCCGACGATGGTGAGGTCCTTGATGCCGCTGTCGACCAGAGCCTGGATCAGCTTCTCGGGGATGCCGCACAGACCGAAGCCGCCCGCGGCGATGGTGATGCCGTCCTTCAGCAGGCCATGCAGAGCCGACTCTGCGTCCGCGTGGACCTTATTGCTCACAGGGTGCTCCCCTTCTCGTGCGGCGACTCGGCGGAGACGTTACAGGCGGCCTCCATGAGCATCCACCCCGACAGCTGCACCGACAGGTCTCGTTCGGCGACCTCGGAGGCCATCACCGCGCCCTCGACGAATTCCGCCTCTTTGCCGCCCGCCGTGGGCAGCTGGGCGTCGCGGTCCCAGAACGGGCCGAACACCGGCAGCCCGTCCACCGTCTGCCTGTTGTCCCAGGCCGCCTTCGCGCTGGCCAGCACGATCCGCCGGGCGGTGTCGCGGGCCAGCGCGTCGTCGGTCGACTCCCCCGGCAGCGTGGTGGCCACCAGCGCCAGGTAGCGGGCGGTCACGCCGGCGAACAGGCCGCCGTCGCCGCCGCCGGCCCCGGCCAGCACGCCCGCCGGCGCCATGTGCTCGTCCACCGCCGCGACCAGCCGGTGCACCCGGGCGGCGTGGCGCTGCCTGACCTCGACGGCGGTTCGGGCGGCCAGCTCGGTCTCCAGTCCGAGCACCACGCCCTGGCAATAGGTGTACTGCGCGCGCACCAGCGAGCCGGCTTTGATGCCGTCGAACACCAGGTGCGTCTCCGGGTCGATCAACGTCGCCTCGATCCAATTCCCCATCTGCTCAGCGCGTTTCAGGTGGTCCCCGTAGCGGGCGAGGAAGATCCCGGCGGGTCCGTTGGCCGGGGCGTTGAAGAACTGGTCGGACTTGCGCCACGGGATCCCGCCGCCGTCCTCGGGCACCCAGGCGTTGACGAACTGGGCGGCGAGCTTGGGCAATGCGCGCCGCCGCTGCACGCCGGCGATCCGGGCGGCGCGTTCGAGCGCCAGCGCCAGCCAGGCCATGTCGTCGTAGTAGCTGTTGATCCACGAGAAGTTGTTGCGCAGCCGGTGCGAGCGCACCTGCCGGTTGATCTCGGTGTGGCGGTGCGGCTGCGGATCCCGCGCCTGGGCGTCGACCAGGCAATCCAGCAGATGCGCCTGCCACCAGTAGTGCCAGGTGCCGAACCAGCGGTCGCGCCGCGTCGCCGGCCAGGCCACCACCCCCAGCTGTGTGGCCGGCAGTCCCCAGAGGCGTTTCAGGTGTCGTTGCGTGACAGCGGCTTCGCTGCTGGCCGCGCGATTGGCCCAGAGCTGATCCATACTTGTCGATCCTGCCGCACCCGGTCGAGTGCGCGCGTGGGGGCGTCGGGACTTACCAGGCCTGGGACAGGTCGGCGTGCTGCTCGACCCAGGCGTGCATGGCGATGCCGGCGGCGACGCCGGCGTTGATGCTGCGCGTCGAGCCGAATTGCGCGATCGACACCGTCAGCGTTGCGCCGGTGCGGGTGTCGTCGGTGATGCCGGGTCCCTCCTGGCCGAACACCAGCAGGCACTCGCGCGGCAGCGCGGCCTCCTCCAGGCGCGCCGCGCCCGGCACGTTGTCGACGGCGACCACGGTCAGGCCGGCGTCGGCCGCGAAGTCGAGCAGCTCGGCGGTGCTGTCGTGGTGGCACAACCGCTGATAGCGATCGGTCACCATGGCGCCCCGGCGATTCCACCGCCGCCGCCCCACGATGTGCACGGTGTGCACGGCGAAGGCGTTGGCGGTGCGCACCACCGAACCGATGTTGGCGTCGTGGCCGAAGTTCTCGATCGCGACGTGCAGGGGATGCCGGCGCCGGTCGATGTCGGCGATGATCGCTTCGCGGGTCCAGTACCGGTAGGCGTCGACGACGTTGCGGGTGTCGCCCTCGCGCAACAGGATTGGGTCATACCGCGGGTCGTCGGGCACCTCGCCCTGCCACGGGCCGACACCGGCCGGCGGGGTCGCGGACCATTCGGTGGGCCCGGGTCCGCTCATCGCTGCGTCCACACCCCGGCGTGCGTGCCGTCGATGGCCACCGTCGCGTACAGCAGCGCGTCGTTGATCTCGCCCTGGGTGCACAGCGACGCGTTGACGTGCACCGCATCCAACGACGCGTCGGGCAGGATCAGCACCGACGACCCGTAGGTCGAGCACGCCGGATTCAGTCCGGGGGCGGGCAGGGTCGGGGAGGCCAGCAGCATCATCGGGCCGCCGCGCTTGACGGACTCGTCGCGGTAACGGGCGGCGACCGCGGTGGCCTCCAACCCCAGCAGCATGTAGCCGTTGCCGGTGAACGCTCCCGGATCACCGAGCTGCGTCTTGGTCACCGGGGCGCCGTCGGCGCGCCATGCTGACAGGCTGGCGGTCTTGACGGCGAGCCCTCCGCTGTCGTTGGGGTTGGTGGGCAGCAGCCCCACCGGGAAGGCGACCGGATACGCCGACGAGCTGTTCGGGATCCGGTCGCGCGGCGAGTAGCCGTAGACGCCGCGCACCTGGCTTCGATCCTTCAGCGGCCCAAGGCAAACCGTGCCGGTGAGCCGGTCGCGGGGCGCCGAGAGCGGCGCGGGCACGTCACGCACGCCGGTCTTCGCGTTGTCACAGCTGCCCAGGCCGGCGGTCTCCATGGGGTGGGCCAGCGCGCCGTAGAGACCGAAGCGGATGTCCTCGGGTTTGGCGTGCGGATCCTTGGCCGAGGCCGGGCTCGCGTCGACGTCGACCAGCACGTAGTCGCCGTCCCAGCGCAGATTCGACACCGACATGTTCCAGCCCAGCAGGGCCAGCGATTCGCCGATCCGCGCGCCCTGGGCGCCGTAGGGACGCACGGGCTGGCTGGAGGACGAGCAGCCGGCCAGACACAGCGTCAGGCAGGCCGCCATCGCAAGGAATGTGCGCACGGTGAGGTCGGCCTAGCTCAGCCCCAGATCGGCGAGCCCGAGCACACTTCGGTAGGGCAGCCCCTCGGCCTCGATGGCCTCGGCGGCGCCGGTGGCGCGGTCCACCACGGTGGCCACCCCCACCACGTCGCCGCCGGCCTCCTGCACGGCGCGCACCGCCGTCAGCGCCGAGTTTCCGGTGGTGCTGGTGTCCTCGACCACCAGCACCCGCTTGCCGGAAACCTCCGAGCCTTCGATAAGGCGTTGCAGCCCATGGGTTTTGGCGGACTTACGCACGACGAAGGCGTCGATCGGCCGGCCGGCCGCGTGCATGACCGCGGTGGCCACCGGATCGGCGCCCAGCGTCAGGCCCCCGACGACGGCGTAGTCCCAGTCGCTGGTCAGTTCGCGCATCAGCACACCGATCAACGCCGAGGCGCGGTGATGCAGGGTCGCCCGGCGCAGGTCGACGTAGTAGTCGGCCTCCTTGCCCGAGGACAGCGTGACCCGCCCGTGCACCACCGACAGGCGTCGCACCAGCTGAGCCAGCTCTTCAAGGTCAGGTCCGGCCACGGCCACTCCCGATTCGTTTGGTGACGGCCCGCATCAAGGTCCGCGGCATCAGGCGTTCGGCGGCGATGATCGCCTTGTACTGCAGGCCCGGGATGCTGATCACCTTGCCGCGGGCGATATCGGCCAGGCTCTGGCTGACCACGTCGTCGACCTCGAGCCACATGAACGACGGCGACTTGGCCATGTCGATCCCGGCGCGGTCATGGAATTCGGTGTGCACGTAGCCCGGGCACACCGCGTGCACGGAAACACCGGTGCCCTGCAGGCCGACGGACAGGCCCTCGCTGAACGAGATCACCCAGGCCTTGGACGCCGAATACGTCGACCCGCGCCCGGGCACCAGCCCGGCGATGCTGGCGATGTTGATGACGGTGCCCTCGCCGGCCTCGAGCATGGCCGGCAGGGCCGCGCGGGTCAGGTGCATGACGGCGGTGACGTTGACGTCGAGCTGGGACTGCAGCAGGGCGGGATCGGCGGACCAGAAGTCGCCGGACGTTCCGAAGCCGGCGTTGTTGACCAGGACGCGCACTCCCCCGGCGGCGAGCCGCTCGCAGACCCGCTGACGGCCGGAGGCGTCGGCCAGGTCGGCGGGCAGCAGCTCGACGGAGCCGGAATGCTTCTGCAGTTCGTCGGACAGCCTGGTCAGGCGGTCGACGTCGCGGGCGACCAAGACCAGGTCGTAGCCGTCGCGCGCGTAGCGTCGCGCGAACCCGGCGCCGATTCCGGACGTAGGCCCGGTGATCAGGGCGACGGGGCGAGGCATGAGCGACATCTTAATGACGGCGGCATCGCCGGCCTTGCGGCCGCCCGGCGCCCGCCGTCAGCGCTGATAGTTGCTGGCCTGGTGGCCGTTGCGCCCGCTCGGCGGCGGACGCCGGAGGGCATCCGGGCGGCCCTCCGGCCGCGGCTGCTCCCGGCGCAGCGGCTCGGCGGCCCGCCGACCCGGCTGCACGTCGGGGCCGAGCAGCCCCGCGACATCCTGCTGCGCGCGCCGGGGCGGCAGCTCCGCGCGGCCCGCGGGCGCCAGCGGCCGGCTGGGCGAGGCGCTGCGCAGTCCGGACGGCGCCCCCGTCTCCTGCGGGGCCTCCTCGGGCAGCGGCGGCAGCACCCGCAGCAGGTCGTTGAACTGGCGCACGGTGCGCAGGCCCTCGTCCCACTCGGTGCGGGTGCTGGTGATCGGCATGGCCACCAGCGTCCAGTTCTGCTCGTTCCACATGATCTCGGCGCTGTCCGGTGCGGTGTGCGCGAAGGTGACCATCCGGCGGTCGCAGGCCCGGCGGGCGGCGTCGAGGTTGGTGGAGTACACCATCCGCGGCCCGATCGCACCCAACAGCCAAATGTCGCTCTCGCGTGGCTCTTTGAGCCCCTTGAGCCGCAGGTCCACCACGACGTTGGTGCCCACCTTGCGGTGCAGCGCGATCACGGTGGCGACCTCTTCGAGGTCGAAGATGTAGACGGCCTCGCCGCGGATCTGGCCCAGCACCACGTTCTGGGCGGCGACGTCGCCCACCGTCGACATCACGCCGCGCTTCCAGCGCTTGAGGATGTCGGTTGATTCAGGCTCGTAGTCGAAACCGTGCGATCGCGCCCACGACTTGCGGCGCCTGCTGCGCCCGCGCCGCCGATCGATGTCGACGTACAGCAACACCCCCGCACCGACAAAGCACAGCGCGGAGAGCGTGAACCAAAGGGGGACCATCCCACACAGGGTATCCGCAATCGCGCCGGAATAAAGAAGTCCGGCTGGTCACAACCCAATTACAGGACGGAACAGCCGTCCCGTGGGATGGTCCCCCTGGCGCCGCACGGTGGCGAGGCTCAGCCGAGGATCAGCGAGTCACCGTCGGGGCTGACGTTCACCGGAACGGTGTCGCCGTCGTGCACGTCGCCGGCCAACAACATCTTGGCCAGCTGATCACCGATGGCCTGCTGCACCAGCCGGCGCAACGGCCGCGCGCCGTAGACCGGGTCGAATCCGCGATGGGCCAGCCACTGCTTGGCCGGCAGCGACACCTCCAGGGTGAGGCGGCGCTGAGCCAGCCGCTTCTGCAGCTGGGCCAGCTGGATGTCGACGATCTGCACCAGCTCACCGGGCTCGAGGCCGGCGAAGATGATCACGTCGTCGAGCCGGTTGATGAACTCCGGCTTGAACGCCGAGCGCACCGCGGCCATCACCATTTCCTCGTCGCCGCCCGAACCCAGGTTGGACGTCAGGATCAGGATGGTGTTGCGGAAGTCGACGGTGCGGCCCTGCCCGTCGGTCAGCCGGCCCTCGTCGAGCACCTGCAGCAGCACGTCGAACACGTCCGGGTGCGCCTTTTCGATCTCGTCGAACAGGATCACCGTGTACGGGCGCCGCCGCACGGCCTCGGTGAGCTGGCCGCCCTGGTCGTAGCCGATGTAGCCGGGCGGGGCGCCCACCAGCCGTGCCACCGAGTGCTTCTCGCCGTATTCGCTCATGTCGATGCGGACCATCGCGCGTTCGTCGTCGAACAGGAACTCCGCCAGCGCCTTGGCCAGCTCGGTCTTCCCGACGCCGGTCGGCCCGAGGAACATGAACGAGCCGGTGGGCCGGTTCGGGTCGGCGACGCCGGCCCGGGACCGCCGCACGGCGTCCGAGACCGCGGTGACTGCCTTCTTCTGCCCGATGACGCGCTGACCCAGCTCGTCTTCCATCCGCAGCAGCTTGGCGGTCTCGCCCTCGAGCATCCGCCCGGCCGGGATCCCGGTCCACGCGGACACCACCTCGGCGATGTCGTCGGGACCGACCTCCTCCTTGAGCATCACGTTCTCGCGGGCCTCGGCCTGCGGCAGCGCGGCGTCGAGCTTCTTCTCCACCTCGGGGATGCGCCCGTAGCGCAGCTCGGCGGCCTTGGCCAGGTCGCCGTCGCGCTCGGCGCGCTCGGACTCCCCGCGCAGCGTGTCCAGCTGTTCCTTCAGCTCGCGCACGACGTCGATGGCGTTCTTCTCGTTCTGCCATCTCGTCGTCAGCTCCGCCAACTTTTCCTTCTGGTCGGCCAGCTCGGAGCGCAGCTTCTCCAGCCGTTCCTTGGAGGCCTCGTCCTCCTCCTTGGCCAGCGCCATCTCCTCGATCTCGAGCCGGCGCACCAGCCGTTCAACCTCGTCGATCTCGACGGGCCGCGAGTCGATCTCCATCTTCAGCCGGCTGGCGGCCTCGTCGACCAGGTCGATGGCCTTGTCCGGCAAAAAGCGCGCGGTGATGTAGCGGTCGGACAGGGTCGCCGCGGCCACCAGGGCCGAGTCGGTGATCCGCACGCCGTGGTGTACCTCGTAGCGGTCCTTCAGCCCGCGCAGGATGCCGACGGTGTCCTCCACCGAGGGCTCGCCGACCATCACCTGCTGGAAGCGGCGCTCCAGCGCGGCGTCCTTCTCGATGTACTTGCGGTACTCGTCGAGTGTGGTGGCGCCGACGAGGCGCAGCTCGCC
This sequence comes from Mycobacterium sp. NGS33, assembly GCF_059812885.1. NCBI lineage: Bacteria > Bacillati > Actinomycetota > Actinomycetes > Mycobacteriales > Mycobacteriaceae > Mycobacterium > Mycobacterium sp. NGS33. Next base: position 655,181 of record NZ_JCALDN010000001.1, read on the forward strand.
GCGGGCCAGCATCGGCTTGATCATGTTGCCGGCGTCCATCGCGCCCTCGCCGGTCGCGCCGGCGCCGACGATGGTGTGCAGCTCGTCGATGAAGGTGATGATCTGCCCGGCGGAGTTCTTGATGTCGTCGAGGACGGCCTTGAGGCGTTCCTCGAACTCGCCGCGGTACTTCGCGCCGGCCACCATCGAGCCCAGGTCCAGGCTGATGACGGTCTTGTCGCGCAGGCTCTCGGGCACGTCGCCGGCGACGATGCGCTGGGCCAGGCCCTCCACGATCGCGGTCTTGCCGACGCCGGGCTCGCCGATCAGCACCGGGTTGTTCTTGGTGCGCCGACTCAACACCTGCACGACGCGGCGAATCTCGTTGTCGCGCCCGATAACCGGGTCGAGTTTGCCGTCGCGGGCGCGCGCCGTCAGGTCGGTGGAGTACTTCTCCAGCGCCTGGTAGGTGGCCTCCGGCTCGGGGCTGGTGACCCGGGCGCTGCCGCGCACCTTGACGAAGCCCTCGCGCAGCGCCTGCGGCGAGGCCCCATGGCCGGTCAACAGCTTGGCGACGTCGGAGTCGCCGGTGGCCAGGCCCACCAGCAGATGCTCGGTCGAGACGTACTCGTCGTTCATCTCGGTGGCCAGTTGCTGGGCGGTGGTGACGGCGGCCAGCGACTCGCGCGACAGCTGCGGCTGCGAGCTGGCACCGCTGGCCTGCGGCAGCCGCTCGAGCACCCGCTCGGTTTCGGCGCGGATGGTGGCCGGGTCGACGCCGACCGCCTCCAGCAGGGGCGCGGCGATGCCGTCGGCCTGCGTGAGCAGGGCCATCAGCAGGTGTGCGGGCCGGATCTCGGGGTTACCGGCGGCCGAGGCCGCCTGCAGCGCCGAGGTCAGCGCCGCTTGGGTCTTGGTGGTCGGGTTGAAAGAGTCCACGACGAGCTCCGTTCGGGTACAAAAAGGTTTGCAAAAATGCTTGTCCGCTAGTTCAACGCCGTCAAGGTTGAGTGTGTTCCGCTCAACTCTATCGAGTTTTGAGCAGCACGGCACAGGGGGTACCCCCGTAGCGATGACGCAGACGATGCAGCCCCCCGACCAGGCCGACACCGACCCCGAGACGGCGCCGCGCCCGCGCGCCGGCCTGTGGCTGGCCGGCGTGGCCTTCGCGCTGGCGTTCGTCGGCCTGCTTGCGGTCGGGTTCCACACCGATCTCTCCGGCGGCAGCCCGTCGGCGGTCCCGCAGGCCGGGACGCTGCAGGTCAGCGGGACGGGTATGACGAAGACGCTGCCCTGCCACGGCGGATACCTGTCGGTGAGTGGTGAGAAGAACACCATCACGCTCACCGGGCACTGCACCAGCGTCAGCGTTTCGGGCAGCGGCAACCACGTCGCGGTCGACAGCACCGACGCGGTCAGCGCATCGGGGAGCGGCAACGTCGTTCTCTATCACTGGGGTTCGCCCAAAATCGCCAACGCCGGGACGGCCAACGTCGTGCGACAGGGCTGAGCCGGCGGCCGAGCCTAGAATCGGGGCCCGTGAGCCTGGAGGACACCGAAGCGCTGCGGGTGCTGCGCGACGCCTTCGCGCCCGCGGACTCGGCCGGTGACTCCGCCGCACTCGTGCACCGCTTCTACACCCAGTGGTTCGCGCTCGACGGCTCGGTGCGCGATCTGTTCCCGCCCGAAATGGCCGCCCAGCGGATCGCTTTCGGTCACGCGTTGCACTGGGTGTACGGCGAGCTGGTCGCCCGGCGCGCGCAGGAGCCGGTGGCGTTCCTGGCCCAGCTCGGCCGCGACCATCGCAAATACGGTGTGCTGCCCGCGCACTACGAGACCCTGCGGCGCGCGCTGCTGTCGACGCTGCGCGCGCACCTGGGCGCGGGGTGGACCGACGCCGTGGACGCGGCGGCCCGGCAGTCGCTGAATCTGATCACCGGGGTGATGAGCGGCGCCGCGGACGCAGAGGAGGGCCCCGCCTGGTGGGACGGCACCGTCATCGAGCACATGCGGGTGTCGCGGGACCTGGCGGTCGTGCGGCTGCAGCTCGATCAACCCATGCACTACCACGCCGGCCAGTACGTCAACGTCCACGTGCCCCAGTGTCCGCATCGCTGGCGGTTTCTGAGCCCGGCCATTCCGGCCGACCCCGGCGGCGGGATCGAGTTTCACGTCCGCCTGGTCCCCGGCGGCCTGGTCAGCCCCGCGATCGTCGGCGAAACCCGCATCGGCGACCGGTGGCGGCTGTCCAGCCCGCACGGCGGTCTGCGGGTCGACCGCGACGGGGGCGACGTGCTGATGGTCGCCGGCAGTACGGGCCTGGCGCCGCTGCGGGCGCTGATCATGGACCTGTCTCGGTTCGCGGTGAACCCGCGCATCCATCTGTTCTTCGGCGCCCGATACCGTTGCGAGCTCTACGATTTGCCGACCCTGTGGCAGGTCGCCGCGCACAGTCCGTGGCTGGCGGTCTCCCCCGTCTCGGAGTACAACAGCGACCCGTCGTGGGCCGCGGACTATCCCGACGTCACGCCGCCACGTGGCCTGCATGTGCACCAGATCGGGCGGCTGCCCGACGTGGTGACCAAATACGGCGGCTGGGGCGACCGGCAGATCCTGGTCTGCGGCGGGCCGGCGATGGTCAGCGCCACCAAGGCAGCCCTGGTCGCGAAAGGCGCTCCGCCCGAGCGCATTCAGCATGATCCGCTATGGAGGTAGCCATGCATGTCGTCACCCTGCGCGATCCGGCATCGCCCGTGGTCGCCCAGTTCGTTCCCGAGGCGGGGATGATCGGCACGTCGCTGCGCGACGCGGGTGTGGAGCTGCTGGGGCAGCGCCGCGGCCTGGACGCCTACGTCTCCGACGGCAAGACGATGGGAATCCCGATTCTGTACCCGTGGGCAAACCGCCTGGGCGAGAACACCTATACGGCCCAGGACGTCACGGTGACCTTGACGCCGGGGGAAAACGGGGTGCGCGCCGACCCCAACGGGCTACCCATCCACGGCGTCCTGGCCGCCTACCCCGGGTGGCGGGTGACGGCCGAGACCGACAACGAGCTGACCGCCGAACTGGACTTCGGCGCCGATCCCCGATTGCTGGCCAGCTTCCCGTATCCGCACGTGCTGACGGTCGCGGTGCGGCTGGCCGACCGGACGCTGACGGTGCGGACCACCGTGCGAGCGACCGGTGACCGGGCGGTGCCGCTGTGCTTCGGGTTTCATCCCTACCTGCAGGTGCCCGAGGCCCCGCGGGCCGACTGGATCATCGAGACACCGCCGTTGCGGCATCTGGGCCTCGACGATACCGGGCTGCCCACCGGCGCTTCCGAGCCGCAGCCGGCGCGGCAAGAGGCGTTGCGCGACAACACCTTCGACGACGCCTACGACCAGGTGGCCGACGGCGCGGTGTTCGCGGTGTCCGGTGGCGGGCGGCGCATCGAGGTGCATTTCGAGCGGGGCTATCCGGCGGCGCAGATCTTCGCCCCGGCGCCCGAGGACCCCACGAAGACGATCGTGTCCTTCGAGCCGATGACCGCGCCCACCGACGCGCTGCGGCGGGGTGGCTACCGCTGCGCGCGGCCGGGCGAGCCGGCCGTCACGCAGTTTTCGATCCTGGTGTGATCTCAGTGACCACTCGGGCCACTGCAGTCGCTGTCTGGTGGTCACCAGGTGAATGCGAAAAGCGCTAGCACATGGGCTAGCGCTTTCGCGAATTTTGCATGCCTCCGGAGGCAGGAACCCTTGGGGCGTAAGTGAAACGAGCGAGAATCAGCGCCCCCGCCGCGGCTGCCACACCACCAGCGCGGTGCTCTTGGGTACCACCGCCACGTCGCGGCGCTGGCTGGCGCGGATCTGCGAAAGCTCCTCGGTCAACTCCTTGACCCGGGCCTGCAGCGCCTCGACCTGATTGGTGAGCTCGATGATGCGCTTGATGCCGGCGAGGTTGACGCCCTCGTCCTGCGAGAGCCGCTGCACCTCGCGCAGCAGGTCGACGTCGTGCTCCGAATACCGCCGTCCCCCACCGGAAGTCCGGCGCGGGCTGACCAGGCCGAGGCGGTCGTAGGTGCGCAGCGTCTGCGCGTGCATGCCGGCCAGCTCGGCGGCCACCGAGATCAGGAAGGTCCGGGCGTCCTCTTTTCTCGAATTGCTCGAGCCCTTGGCCATCAGCGATTACCTGCCCATCCCGCCCGGGGGTCGAAGCCGCTGGAGCGCTCGGCGGCGGCGTACGCCTCCAGCGCCTCCTGGGCCGCGCCCTCCACATTCGGTGGTACGGCGACCTTGACGGTCACCAGCAAGTCGCCGTTGCCGCCGCTGCGCTTGGGAACGCCGCGCCCGCGCACCCGCAGGATGCGGCCGTCGGCGGTGCCCTTGGGCACCCGGACACCGACCTTGCCGTCCAGGGTGGGCACCGAAATGGTTGAGCCCAAAGCCAACTCGGTGAAGCTGACCGGGACGGTCAGGGTGAGGTCGTCACCGTCGCGGCCGAACACCTTGTCCGGGCGCACATGCACCGTCACGTACAGGTCGCCCGAGGGCGCACCGCGCAACCCCGCCTCGCCCTGGCCCGGCAGCCGAATGCGCTGTCCGTCCTCGACGCCCGGCGGGATCCGCACGTTGATGGTGCGGGTGCGGGTGGTCACGCCGGTGCCCTTGCACTCGTCGCAGGGGTGCTCGATGATCGAGCCGCTGCCGCGGCAGTCGGTGCAGGGTTCGGAGAATCCGAACGCGCCCTGGTTGCGGTTAATCACGCCGGAACCGTTGCAGGTGGGACACACCTTCGGGCTGGTGCCCGGCCGCGCGCCACTGCCATGGCAGTTGGTGCACGGCGCCGGGCTGGTCAGCCGCAGCGGCATCGCCACGCCCTTGGCGGCCTCGACGAAATCCAGCTGGGTTTCGGTTTCGAGGTCGTTGCCGCGCCGCGGCCGGCTGGGCCGGGCGCCCGAACCGCGCCCGAACAGGCCGCCGAACAGGTCACCGATGTTGGTGCCACCGCTGCGGCCGGCCGCGTCGAACAAATCGTTGAGGTTGAACTCAGCGCCGTCACCGCCGACGTTGAAGCCACCGAACCCGCCGCTGTCGAACCGGCGCCCGCCGAAACCACCGCCGGCGAACAGCCTTCGGGTTTCGTCGTATTCCTTGCGCTTGGCCGGATCCGACAAGACGTTGTGCGCCTCGGAGACCGCCTTGAATCGTTCGCCGGCGGCGGGGTTGTCGGGGTTCGCGTCCGGGTGCAGATCGCGCGCCAACTTGCGGTAGGCGCGTTTAATCTCTTCGGGGCTGGCGTCAGAGGAGACGCCCAGCTCCTTGTAGAAGTCCTTTTCGACCCATTCACGCTGGGCCATGTCGCGTCACCCCCTCACCTTTCTTCTGTTGTGCTGATTGTGTGGTCTAGTCACCGGATGTGCCGGCGTTATCGTCCGATTCGGCCGGCTTCGTTTCCCCGGCCGCCGTGGTGGACTCGCCGGTGGCGGCCGGCGCATCGCCCTCGTCGGCGACCGTGTCGACGACGCCGACCAGCGCGTGGCGCAGCACCTGATCACCCAGCTTGTAGCCCTGCCGCATAACCGTGCCGATCACCGGCCGCGAGCCGTCGCCCTCGTGCTGCACGGCTTCGTGCAGCACCGGGTCGAAGTCCTCGCCCTCCTCGCCGAATGCCGTCAGGCCAAGGCCGTTGAGCGCGCTTTCCAGCTTGTCGGCGACCGACTTGAGCGGCCCGGATTCCAGGTCGCCGTGCTTGCGGGCCCGGTCGAGATCGTCGAGCACGCCCAGCAATTGGTTGACGACGGCGGCCTTGGCCCGGTCCGCCGCGGCCTGCTGGTCGCGCAGCGCCCGCTTGCGGTAGTTGGCGAAGTCGGCCTGCACCCGCTGCAGATCGGCGGTGAGCTCGGCGACTTTGCCGTCGGCGTGCTCGGCCGGCTCGCCGGCCGGCGTCCCTCCCGGCGTGTCGCCGGGAGGGACCTGCCGTACTTCACCGGTCTCGGGATCGATTCGCCGCTTGTCGGTGACCGTCACCTGTTCGTGTGGATTGCTTTCCGTCACTTGGACTCCCGGTCATCGTCGACCACCTCCGCGTCCACGACGTCGTCAGCGGAGCCAGCCCCGTCGCCCGCCGCGCCGCCACCGGCCTGCTCGCCGGCGGCCTGGGTGGCCTCGTAGATCGCCTGTCCGAGCGCCTGGGACTCCTGACCCAGCTTCTCCATCGCCGCCTTGATCGCGGTGATGTCGGTGCCGCCCAGGGCCGTCTTGGCCTCGGCGATCGCGGCGTCGACCTTGGACAGCGTGTCCTCGGGAACCTTGGAGCCGCCCTCGGCCTCGCGCTGGTCCTTGACGAATTTCTCCGTCTGGTAGACCAGCGATTCGGCCTGGTTGCGGACGTCGGCCTCTTCGCGACGCTGACGGTCCTCCTCGGCGTGCGCCTCGGCGTCCTTGATCATCCGGTCGATCTCCTCCTTGGACAGGCCGGAGCCCTCCTGGATTTTGATCGTGTTCTCCTTGCCGGTGCCCTTGTCCTTGGCCGTGACGTGCACGATGCCGTTGGCGTCGATGTCGAAGGTGACCTCGATCTGCGGGACGCCGCGCGGAGCCGGCGGGATGCCGGTCAGCTCGAAGGAGCCGAGCAGCTTGTTGTGCGAAGCGATTTCGCGCTCACCCTGATAGACCTGGATCTGCACCGACGGCTGGTTGTCGTCGGCCGTGGTGAAGGTCTCCGACCGCTTGGTGGGGATCGTGGTGTTGCGTTCGATGAGCTTGGTCATCACACCACCCTTGGTCTCGATACCCAGGCTCAACGGCGTAACGTCAAGCAGCAGAACGTCTTTCACCTCACCCTTCAGCACGCCAGCCTGAAGGGCCGCTCCGACCGCGACAACCTCGTCGGGGTTGACGCCCTTGTTGGGCTCCTTGCCGCCGGTGAGTTCCTTGACCAGGTCGGTCACCGCGGGCATCCGGGTGGAACCACCCACCAGGACCACGTGGTCGATCTCGGAGACCGAGATGCCGGCGTCCTTGATCACGGACTGGAACGGCTTGCGGGTCCGGTCCAGCAGATCCTGTGTGATGCGCTGGAATTCGGCGCGCGTCAACTGCTCGTCGAGGAACAACGGGTTCTTGTCCGCGTCGACGGTGATGTAGGGCAGGTTGATCGAGGTGCTCTGCGAACTCGAGAGCTCGATCTTGGCCTTCTCGGCGGCCTCACGCAGCCGCTGCATCGCCATCTTGTCCTTGGTCAGGTCAATTCCGCTGGTGCCCTTGAACTTGTCGACCAGCCATTCGACGACGCGGTCGTCCCAGTCGTCCCCACCGAGGTGGTTGTCACCGCTGGTGGCGCGGACCTCGACCACACCCTCGCCGATCTCGAGCAGCGAGACGTCGAACGTACCGCCACCGAGGTCGAAGACCAGGATGGTCTGTTCCTTCTCACCCTTGTCCAGGCCGTAGGCCAGCGCCGCCGCGGTCGGCTCGTTGACGATCCGCAGGACGTTCAGGCCGGCGATCTGGCCGGCTTCCTTGGTCGCCTGGCGCTGGGCGTCGTTGAAGTACGCCGGCACGGTGACCACCGCGTCGGTGACGTCCTCACCCAGGTACGCCTCGGCGTCGCGCTTCAGCTTCATCAGGACGCGGGCGCTGATCTCCTGAGCGGTGTATTTCTTGTCGTCGATCTCGATGGACCAGTCGGTTCCCATGTGCCGCTTGACCGAACGGATGGTGCGGTCGACGTTGGTGACCGCCTGGTTCTTGGCGGGCTGGCCGACGAGCACCTCCCCGTTGCGCGCGAACGCGACGATGGACGGCGTGGTCCGCGAACCCTCGGAGTTGGCGACGACGACCGGGTCACCGCCCTCGAGGACTGCGACGACGGAGTTGGTGGTCCCGAGGTCGATACCGACCGCACGAGCCATAGTGATTCCTCCTGAATATGTAGAGCTTGTCTGGTGCCACTATGCTGAGTGAACCCCGCTCAAGCCTGCCCCTGGGGCGGTGGGCTGTCAACCCAGTATTGAGTGTGGTTCGCTCAACTTGTCGATAATGCTAACGGCGGTCGGTCCCGGCTTGTTCCCGGGGTGCCAGAGAATTTGTGGCGGTCCCGGCAACCTCCTCGATCAGCGCCAGCAGCGCGCGGGTGGCCGCGCTGGCCTGCCGGGTCGCCGAGGTCGCGACGTAGAGCCGCCACTGCAGGTCGTGGCCGGTGATCCGGACGCTCGCCACGCTGGGGCGGTCACGCGGCGATAAACCTGGGCCATCGGCTCTGTATCGAACCCGCGCCGGGGCAGCGACTTGTGCGTCGGCGTGCGTAACCTGAGTGCCGCTATATGAATCGTCTGGGGAGCGGCGGGTGCGGTTTTCGGAGAATGCGCGGCGAAGCCTGGCCGGTGGTTCGCTGCTGCTCGTGGCCCTGATGGCCGGCTCGGAGCTGGTCTCGGGCTGCAGTTCCATCATCGGCGGCCGACCGGTGGCCTCGCCGGGAGCCGGACCTACCGAACCGTCTTTCCCCACCCCCAGGTCCACGCCGCCGCCGGGCACCGCGGCCCCGGCACCGGGCCCGTCGACCGCGCCGGCCAACCCCACCAACCCGGCCGGCGCCATCCCCTTGCCGCCCGACCAGAACGGTTACGTCTTCATCGAGACCAAATCCGGTGTGACGCGCTGCCAGATCAACAAGGACACCGTCGGCTGCGAGGCGCCCTTCACCAACTCCCCGATGCAGGACGGCGAGCACGCCAACGGCGTCAGCATCAACAGCGGCGGCAAGGTGCAGTGGGTGCTGGGCAACCTGGGGGCCATCCCGACCGTCACCATCGACTACAAGACCTACGCGGCGCAGGGCTGGACGATCATCGCCAACGCCGACGGCACCCGCTTCACCAACGACCAGACCAAGCACGGCATGTTCGTCAGCGTCGAGAAGGTCAGCACGTTCTAGCCTGGAACATCAGATCGCTTGCGCTACAACGTAATTCGGTCGATCATCCGTCCCAGACCAGGCGGCCGTCGGGGCGGCGGCGGGCACCGTCGGCGGGCCGGTGCGCATTGAGCCGACCGTCCGGCATGAGATGCCGCACGGGCACCCCGCGGCCGAGCACCGCCACGTCGGCGATCAGCCGCCGATGGCAGCGCCACCAGACGCTCTCGCTGCACATCACCGCCGTGGTGCGCTGGGCCGCGTCGGCGAGGACCTCGTCGAGCGCGGCGTCGAACTCCGGCGTCCGGGTGTAGGCGGCGTAGGCGCGGAACGCGGCCACCGTCCACCAGCTGTCGGGCTCCGGCTCGCCGGCCGCGATGTGCCGGCGCCCGCCGAGGCGCGGCTCCCACCGGTAGTCGATGCCGCCGTGCGGCAGCCAGCATTCCAGGGCCTCCCGACGCACGTCCGGATTGGTCCGGCTGGCTGGGTAGCGCCGCACGTCCACCACCAGCGCGATTCCCGCTCCGGCAAGCAACTCCGTGAGCCGCTCTCGGCGGGCCGCGCCATGGCCCACGGTCAACAACACCCGCTCCATGAGGACAGCTTGCCCGGCGTGCGACGCGAGGGTGCGACGTGAATTGATTACCGAGCCTGGATCACTAACCTTGCTCCTGAGCTCAACAGGGGGGTGGCGATGCTTGTCGGTTCGGCCACGCCCAGAACCGGCTTGACTGGCAGTCGGACGGGCAGCTGAGGACGCCATGCAACTGCGATATCTCAGCATCCCGGCGCTGATCGCCGCTGCGGGCGGCGACCCCTGGGCGATCAACGCAAGCCTGCAAGCCGGGAACCCACTGCAGATTTCCAACCTCGCAGAGGCCTTTCGCAAAGCGGGACGCTGCACGAAAGAGGCCAACGACGCATTCGAGCAGGCCCGTACGCGCTTCGAGGCCGCCTGGAACCACCAAAACGGCGATCATCCGATCACCGGCTCCGACGAAGTGCAGCGAGTCACGAAAGCCCTCGGGGCGCAATCGTTGCAGATACCGAAGATCGGCGCGGACCTGGAGAACATCGCCGCGACGTTGGCCGAGGCGCAGAAAACCGCGGCCGGTCAGATCGCGTCACTGGAGGCAAAGCTGCAGAACCTCGACGAGCTGATCGGCGAAGCCGACGAGATGGAAGACGACGACGACCTCAGCCAGGCCGACTTCGACGCACTCGAAGCGTTTATCGCCAAATGCGAAGACGACGCCATCGGTGACACGAAAGCCGCGCTGACCCAGCTGCAGGCGACACGCGACGGCTACTCCAAGTCGTTTCAGGACGCGATGGGGACCTTGCACGCGGACGGGTATGACACCGTCGGCCCCCAGGCGGGGCCCGCCCCGGCGGCAGCCGGTCAGGCGGGACCCGGCCCGGCACCCGGTCAGGCACCGGGCGACCCGCCCGGCGGAGGCCCCGCGTTGGCCCCCACGAAGGGGGAGGTGGCGACCGGGGCTGCGGGTGCGATCGCCGGTGGTACCGCCGACGGTGTTCGTCAGGCGACGACGAACTTGATCGCCGAGTCCCCCGGTACGGGCCCCGGTAAGACGGACCCGGCCTTGTTGAGATGGCTGGAAGACACAAAGATCGGCGGGGTCGAAATCCCGGGGTTCTCGCGGATCGGCGGTGTGGTCGGTGCGGCCGGCGCCATACCGGCCGTCATGTCCGACATCAAAGACGGCAACTCCGTGCCGGAGGCGATCACCCGGGAGACTGCGGGTATCGCCGCAGGAATGTATGCGGGCGCGGAGTTTGGCGCACTGATCGGTTCGGCCGTTCCCGGGGCAGGAACGGCGGTTGGCTTGGTGGCAGGCGCCGTCGTGGGTGCTGGCGCTGCCTTCGTGGCGTCCAAAGGGGTCGAAGTGCTCTGGCAGCCGGTCTCGGACGCGGTCGGAAGTGCCGTGCGCGGCGTGGAATCTGTCTTCGGTTTCGGGTAGGCCTATGCGATTCGATGAGTTCGTAGCGGAGACCGGCCTCGCTGTGGCCCCGGTCGATCGGTTTGCCGGCTTCGTTGTAGAAGTAGGGGTACCGCCACGGTGGGAACCCTTCGATTCCGCCATCGGTGTACGGGTGTGGGCTTGGCGCGATGACCCGCGCACCGACGTGTTCTGCGCCAACGCGGTGTTGACGATGCATCGGGTCCAGGCCGCGCTGGACCCCCTCGAAGTGTTCGTCATGCTGTGCGAGCAGCAGTTGCAGACGGCGCCGAGATGCCGTGAACTGCATCGGGAATTCACAGCGGCCGCCGAGGGCGTCGGTATGGTGGGAGCGCTCACGATGCAAATCGCACATGAGCTAGGCACCGTCGACAGCACGTCGCAGTCCCGGATCATCATGGCCGAAAAGGAGACGCTGATAGCCCAGCTGACGGTCACCGCGCTGCGCGACTCGTCGGTAGATCCGACCCAGATCTGGCTTTCCGCCCGACCGGGTCCGGCGGCAATTCCGGCGTCCGCCGGTCGTCACTGCGCGCCGGGCAGCGGAAAGCGAGAGGGGCACTGATGCCCGGCGGCAAACCAAAGCCCCGCTGGCGGGTGCTGCGTTATTCCTTCGGTGGTGCATTGTGCCTGATGGCGGTCATCGACGCGCTGGTCGGAGCTCGTTGGTCTCTAGCTGTCGGCGGGGCTGTGGTCGGCGGCATCATCCTCATCGGTCAGCGGCGGGTTCTTCGTGCCGCGGTCAGCCGGACCGGTGACGAGATCGTCTGCCGCTACATCCCCTGGTACGAGGGCAGCGCCTACAGCGTGACGTTGCTGCTGCCGCTGATGGGGGTCGCCATGGTCGATTTGGGGTTCGCGCCTGGCAATCCGGCGTGGCTCCGGTACGGCGGCTTCCTGCTGCTGGGCGTGACCCCACTGACCGTGTGGGGCGTCGTGCGCATGTGGCGACGTTGTCTTCTCTGCTTCGGCCCGCGGACATTGACCGTGCGACTGGTCGAGCGCGGGAGCGAGCTGACCGAAATCCGGCGGGAACTGGTGCAGTCGATCGAGCCCAAGATCTTCCCAAGACCGAATGGTGGTGAGTCGTTGCAGGTCGCTATTACTTACCGCCCCTTGGACGCCGCCGGGGACACCACCGCGACCGTGCTCCTGGGCCTGCGGCTGACCGTCCAGCCGGACAACCTTCTCAACGCACTCATCGTCTGGCGAGACGGCGCTGCCGACCACCCGAGCGAGCTGATGGATCACATTGAGCGGATCCTTCGAGGCCGCTCGATGGCCGGCGTGTGACCGCGTCGGTCAGATCTTGGAGCCCAGCCCCGCGATCAAGTTGATCGTCACCGCCAGCACGACCGCCCCGAGCAGGTAGGACAGCAGCGCATGGCGCAACACCGTCGCTCTGATCGTGGTCAGTCCGATCTCGGTGTCCGACACCTGGTAGGTCATCCCGACGGTGAAGGCCAGATAGGCGAAGTCCCGGAAGCGCGGCGGCTCGGGGTCGTGGAAGTTGATGCCCCCCGGCTCGTCCGAGTAGTAGAGCCGCGCGTAGTGCACGGTGTACAGCGTGTGCACGGCCACCCAGGACGCCGCGACGGTCAGGATGCCGAAAACGGCAGCGACCAGAGCTTCGTGGCCCGCGCGCGACCCCGCGGCCACCACGTAGCCGACCCCGCCCAGGCTCGCGACGCTCGCCGACAGGATGACGGCGTCGGCGATCCACCGGGTCGGGTCCTCGCGCGTCGCCCATCGGCAGGTCTGCTCGGCGTCCATGCCGAGCACGATGAGCTGCGTCCACACCACATACGTTCCGGCGGTGACGACCCAGCCGGCCAGCGCGAAACGCCAACCGGCGGTGTTGCCCACCACGACGGCGACGGCCACTCCGAGCGCCACGGAGACCAAGATCCGGACCGCGCCGGTGTCCCGAAACAACTTCACCAGGGAATCCACGATCTCGACCTAACCACCAATCGCGGCTCGTCGGAGCGCGTTCTGAGCGCTCGGACTTCTCGCACCGGGCTGGCATCAGGAGATTGGCAGGCGGGGTCAGTACGATCGGTCCCGTGGCATCCAATGGCCCACGAGACGACTTCCACAACCAGCCGACGCAGCACGGCGACTTCGGGGTGAGCGAACAGCCGCCCACCGGCGATGTTCCGCCACCGGCCCCCCCGCCGAACCCGCCGCAGGGGCTCGAGCAGCCCGACGGCGGCGACCCCTTTGACCAGGAGAGCGAGCCGACTCCCTGGTATCGCAAGCCGGCGATGCTCATCGCCTGGCTGGTCTCCGTCGTCATCCTGATCGCGCTGATCGTGTTCGGCATCATCGAACTCATCCACGGTCAGACCGTCAGCCACGTCCCCAAGACGACGACGAGCACGACGCCCACGACCACCACGACGACGCCGACGACCACCACGACCACCACCTCGTCCTCGCCCAGCAGCAGCGCGGAAGAGCCGCCGGCGCAGCAGCCGACGCAACAGCAGCCCACCGGGGGACAGACGCAGCAGCCGTCGCATCATCACCATTTGCCGCAGCTGCCGTCGGTGATCACCGTTCCGGGGGTGCCGAATCCGGTCACGGTGCCGCCCGGCCTGCGTTAGTGAGACGGTGGCAAACCCCGCCGTGGTTCCCTGGCGGCGCGCCGGGGAAGCCCTACACTCGCTGCAATCCACGGTCGTTACGGTGAGGATCACCGTGCGACGGCAATGGGACGACTGACACAGGGGTGCGGGACATGAGCGAGTCGCTCGGCCTATCGATCGGGGTGGCCAACCTGGTGGCGGCCCGCGCGGGCAGCACTCCGATCACCCGCAGCTCGGTGGTGACCCTGTTCGAGCAGCGGCCCACCGAAGTTGGCCTGCCAGAAGAGAATCCGAACCTGACCGAACCGGGCCTGGTGCTGCGGGGGTTCGTCGAACGCGTGGGCGACCGGGCGCCATTGGTGGCGGCCGACGGCACCAAGTACCTGGGTGCGGCACTGACGGTCGAGGCGATCGAAGCCATGGCCCGGGCGGTGGGCTACGGCTCACCGATCACCATCGCGGTGCCCGCCTATTGGTCCGACGCGCAGTTCGCGGCGCTGCGGGAGGAGTTCTTCGCGCAGTCGGATCTGGCGCGCGGTGGGGTGGCACCGATGCTGGTTTCCGACGCCACGGCCGCGCTCGCGGCCCTGCGCGGCACGCCGGGATTCGGGGCCGACGGTGTGATTGCCCTGTGCGACTTCGGCGCCGGCGGCACCACCGTCACGCTGATGGACGCCAAGGCCGGCTTCGCGCCCGTCGGGCCGGCCACGCGGAACACCGATTTCTCCGGCGACGAGATCGATCAGCTGGTCCTCGATCACCTGCTGGCCTCCGACGTCAGCACCGCCATGCTCGGTGGCGCGGCGCGGATGGGGTCGCAGGCCCGTCTGCTCGGCGCCTGCCGCCGCGCCAAGGAACAACTCTCGACGGCCGCGGTGGGCACCATCGCCGGGGCGTCGGGCGACGGCGCCCAGCTCTCCCGCACCGACTTCGAGCAGCTGCTCTCCGCACCGCTGGACCGGTTCCTCGCGTCCGTCGAGGAGTCGTTGCGCCGCAACGGCATTGCGAACGCCGGGCTGAGCGCCGTGGCGATCACCGGAGGTGGCGCGAACATCCCGCTGCTCAAAGCGCGCCTGTCGCAGCGTTTCGGGTTGCCGGTGCACAGCACCGCGCAGCCTGCGCTCAGCGCCGCCCTCGGGGCCGCGGTGCTGGGCCCGCACTACGCGTCGGGCGTCGCCCCCACCGCCGCGGCCGCCGCGGTGGAAACGCCGACGGAGATGGTGGGCTCCGCCGGGCTCGACATGACCCAGGCCGCCTGGGCGGCGCAGGCCACCGACGTGGACGACGCGCTGGCGTGGTCGCAAGACGCCGACAACGACGAGCCGGTGCCCTACACCGGCCGCGATGCCACCGGCGAATACGCCAATGAGGCAAGGGAATTCGACGACGCGACCGGCAGCCGTTACGCCACCGCCCCCGGGCGGCTGCCCTGGTACAAACGCACCGCGCTGGTGCTCAGCGTGGCCGGAGCGGGCGCCGCGGTGCTGGTGGCCCTGATCTTGGCGATCAACCTGTTGCTGACCAAGTCCACCCCGGTCAGTCCCACGTCGCCGACTACCACGGCACCACCGCAAACGGTCACCATCACCGGGCCGAACGACAGCACCACCGTCACCGTGATCCCGGCGCCGCCGCCGTCCAGCGAGGCACCGGCCACCACCACGACACCCGCGCCGGCACCGTCGACGACGACCACAACGGCGCCGCCGCCGAGCACGACCACCACCACGACCGCGCCGCCCACCACGACGTCGCAGGCGACCACCACCGCGGCGCCGACCACGACCCGCACGCGGCCGCTGCCGCCCATCTTTCAACCGCCGTTCGGGCGCTGACGAGACGAATTGCGTCCGGGCCGCCAAAGGCCCCGACAAAAGGTCATTTAGCGAAATTTGGTGGCGCTCATCACTTCCGCAAGCGTCACATTGGGTGAGTGGGTACTAATCGGCAGGCCAGAGGCACCGGTGAACTGCCAAGTTAGGGCAGCCTTTCTCGCGCCGAAAGCCGCGGAGATGTAACTATGAGCGGGGCTTAAGCAGGCAAATAAGCACGGGCCGAATTTATCTATGCATTGGGGAGAACTTCTGTGACGACGCAGATGCTCATCAGGCTGATCGTGGGCATGGGCATGACGCTGATCGTGGCCGCACTCGCCGCACGGCGTGTCCTGTGGCTGTTCAAGCTGATCACGTCCGGCAAGCCGGCCCCGGGTCACACCGACGAGCCCGCCAAACGCGTCTGGGCCGAGCTCTCCGAGGTCTTCGGCCAGCGCAAGCTGCTGAAGTGGTCGATCCCCGGCCTGGCCCACTTCTTCACCATGTGGGGCTTCTTCATCCTGCTGACGGTCTACATCGAGGCCTACGGCCTGCTGTTCCAGGACAACTTCCACATCCCGATCATCGGGCGCTGGGACGCGCTGGGCTTCCTACAGGACTTCTTCGCCACGGCCGTCTTCCTCGGCATCGTCACCTTCGCCATCATCCGTCTGATGCGCAGCCCGAAGGAGATCGGGCGCCAGTCACGGTTCTACGGCTCGCACACCGGCGGTGCCTGGCTGGTGCTGTTCATGATCTTCAACGTCGTCTTCACCTACGTGTTCGTGCGCGGAGCCGCGGTCAACAACGGCACCCTGCCCTACGGCAACGGCGCCTTCCTGTCGCAGCTGTTCGGCGTCATCCTGCGACCGCTGGGCCAGCCCGCCAACGAAATCATCGAAACGACGGCGTTGCTGCTGCACATCTTGGTCATGCTGGCGTTCCTCATCATCGTGCTGCACTCCAAGCACATGCACATCTTCACGGCGCCCATCAACGTCATCTTCAAGCGGCTGCCCAACGGCCTGGGCCCGCTGCTGCCGCTGGAGCACGACGGCAAGCCGATCGACTTCGAAAACCCGCCCGACGACGCCGAATTCGGCCGCGGCAAGATCGAAGACTTCAGCTGGAAGGCCATGCTGGACTTCGCCACCTGTACCGAGTGCGGGCGCTGCCAGTCGCAGTGTCCGGCGTGGAACACCGGCAAGCCGCTGTCGCCCAAGCTCGTCATCATGGACCTGCGCGACCACTGGATGGCCAAGGCGCCCTACATCCTGGGTTCCAAGGAAAGCCCGCTCGAGAGCACGCCGGAAGGCGGGGTCGGCGAGGAACTGTCCGGCGAAAAGCACGCCGAGGCCCACCACGTTCCCGAGTCCGGCTTCGGCCGCGTCATGGGATCCGGCCCCGAGCAGGCCACCCGGCCGCTGGTCGGCACGGAGGAGCAGGGCGGCGTCATCGACCCCGACGTGCTGTGGTCCTGCGTGTCCTGCGGCGCCTGCGTCGAGCAGTGCCCGGTGGACATCGAGCACATCGACCACATCATCGACATGCGCCGCTACCAGGTGATGATGGAATCCGAGTTCCCCTCGGAACTGTCGGTGCTGTTCAAGAACCTGGAAACCAAGGGCAACCCGTGGGGCCAGAACGCGTCGGACCGCACCAGCTGGATCGACGAGGTCGACTTCGACGTGCCGGTCTACGGCGAGGACGTCGACAGCTTCGACGGCTACGAGTACCTGTTCTGGGTAGGGTGCGCCGGCGCCTACGACGACAAGGCCAAGAAGACCACCAAGGCCGTCGCGGAGCTGCTGGCCATCGCCGGCGTGAAGTACCTGGTGCTCGGCACCGGCGAGACCTGCAACGGCGACTCCGCGCGCCGTTCGGGCAACGAGTTCCTGTTCCAGCAGCTGGCCGCCCAGGCCGTCGAGACGCTGGACGGACTGTTCGAGGGCGTCGAGACCGTCGACCGCAAGATCGTCGTCACCTGCCCGCACTGCTTCAACACCCTGGGGCGCGAGTACCGCCAGCTCGGCGCGAACTACTCGGTGCTGCACCACACCCAGCTGCTCAACCGGCTGATCCGGGACAACAAGCTGGTGCCGGTGACGCCGGTGTCGCAGGACATCACCTATCACGACCCCTGCTACCTGGGCCGGCACAACAAGGTCTACGAGGCGCCGCGGGAACTGATCGGGGCCGCGGGGGCGAACCTGACCGAGATGCCACGCCACGCCGAGCGCAGCTTCTGCTGCGGCGCCGGCGGCGCGCGGATGTGGATGGAAGAGCACATCGGCAAGCGCATCAACCACGAACGCGTCGACGAGGCGCTGGCCACCGGGGCCGCCACCATCGCGACCGGCTGCCCCTTCTGCCGGGTGATGGTCACCGACGGTGTCAACGACCGTCAGGAGGAGGCCGGCCGCAGCGGTGTCGAGGTGCTCGACGTCGCGCAGATCCTGCTCGGGTCCCTCGAGTACGACAAGGCGACGCTGCCGGAGAAGGGCACGGCCGCCAAGGAGGCCTCCGA
This sequence comes from Mycobacterium sp. NGS33, assembly GCF_059812885.1. NCBI lineage: Bacteria > Bacillati > Actinomycetota > Actinomycetes > Mycobacteriales > Mycobacteriaceae > Mycobacterium > Mycobacterium sp. NGS33. Next base: position 672,972 of record NZ_JCALDN010000001.1, read on the forward strand.
AAGGGCCGAAGCGCGCGCGGCCGAGGCGCCCAAGGCCTCGACGGCCACCGCCACCGCGCCCGCCGAGGCACCCGCCGAGGAGGCCCCGGTCGAGGAGGCCCCGAAGGCCGCGGCCGCGCCGGCCGCCCCCGCCAAGGGCCTGGGCATCGCCGGCGGGGCGAAGAAGCCCGGCGCCAAGAAGGCGGCCCCCGCGGCCGAGGCCACGGCGGACACCGCCGCACCCGTGAAGGGGCTGGGGATCGCCGGCGGCGCCAAGCGACCCGGCGCCAAGAAGGCCGCCCCCGCGGTCGAGACCGCCAAGACGGAAGCCCCGGCGGAGACGGGCGGCGAAGCCAAGGCGCCCGCCGCGCCGGCCAAGGGCCTGGGTCTGGCCGCCGGCGCCAAGCGACCCGGCGCCAAGAAGGCCGCCCCGGCGGCCCCCAAGGCGGAAGCCCCCAAGACCGAGGCCACTCCGGCCGAGGCCACGCCGGAAGCCGCCCCCGCGGCCGAGGCCAAGGCACCCGCGGCGCCCGTCAAGGGGCTGGGCATCGCGGCGGGCGCCAAGCGGCCCGGGGCCAAGAAGGCGGCGCCCAAGGCCGAGGCACCCAAGGCCGAGGCACCCAAGGCAGAAGCACCTCAGGCGGAGACACCCAAGGCCGAAGCCGAGCCGGCGCCGAACGCGGAGCCGGCAAAGGAGACCGGCGGCGACGACGCACCGGCGCAGCCACCGGTGAAAGGCCTGGGCATCGCCCGTGGGGCGCGTCCCCCGGGCAAGCGCTGACCTGCGTCTTTGCCGCTTGACAGCAAATTTCAGTGGACAGTGATGGCACCATTAGTGGTGTGACCACCCATCAGCTGCCCCTGCACGCGTCGGCTCATCACCGGCCGCAGCGCAGTTTCGCGCAGTCGTCGAAGCTCCAGGACGTCCTGTACGAGATCCGCGGACCGGTGCACGCGCACGCCGCGCGGCTGGAGGCCGAGGGGCATCGCATCCTCAAACTCAACATCGGCAACCCGGCGCCGTTCGGCTTCGAGGCACCCGACGTGATCATGCGCGACATGATTCAGGCGCTGCCGTACGCCCAGGGCTACTCCGACTCACAGGGCATCCTGCCCGCCCGCCGGGCCGTGGTGACCCGCTACGAGTTGGTCGACGGATTCCCCCGCTTCGACGTCGACGACGTCTACCTGGGCAACGGCGTGTCCGAGCTGATCACCATGACGCTGCAGGCCCTGCTCGACAACGGCGACGAGGTGCTGATCCCGTCGCCGGACTACCCGCTGTGGACGGCGTCGACCTCCCTGGCCGGCGGCACGCCCGTGCACTACCTGTGCGACGAGACGCAGGGCTGGCAGCCCGACATCGCCGACATGGAGTCCAAGATCACCGAGCGGACCAAGGCGCTGGTCGTGATCAATCCGAACAACCCGACCGGCGCGGTCTACACCAGCGAAGTACTCACCCAGATCGTCGATCTGGCGCGCAAGCACGAGCTGCTGCTGCTCGCCGACGAGATCTACGACAAGATCCTCTACGACGACGCCAAGCACACCAACCTGGCCACGCTGGCCCCGGACATGCTGTGCCTGACCTTCAACGGCCTGTCCAAGGCCTACCGGGTGGCCGGCTATCGGGCCGGCTGGCTGGCGATCACCGGGCCCAAGGACCACGCCGGCAGCTTCATCGAGGGAATCAACCTGCTGGCCAACATGCGGCTGTGCCCGAATGTGCCGGCACAGCACGCGATCCAGGTGGCCCTGGGCGGCTATCAGAGCATCGACGACCTGGTGCTGCCCGGCGGCCGGCTGCTCGAGCAGCGCGACGTCGCCTGGACCAAGCTCAACGAGATCCCGGGCGTGTCCTGCGTCAAGCCCGCCGGTGCGCTCTACGCGTTCCCCCGGCTCGACCCCGAGGTCTATGACATCGACGACGACGAACAGCTCGTCCTCGATCTGCTGCTGCAGGAAAAGATTCTGGTCACTCAGGGCACCGGCTTCAATTGGCCGGCACCGGATCACCTGCGCATCGTGACGCTGCCGTGGGCCCGCGATCTGGCGGCCGCGATCGAGCGGCTGGGTAACTTCCTCGTCGGCTATCGACCGTAAGCCCCGGGGCGCCCGCCTCTACTCTCGACCGGGTGACCCACTCCCACTCGCACAGCTTGCCGCCGGGGCCGTCCGCTGTTGATCCGTTGCCCGCCAGGATCGTCGTCGGGTTGTTAATCGCGATCGGCGTGGCGGTCGCCGTCGGCGCGATCGTGCTGTGGCCCAGCCGCCAGCACGTCGACATCCCGATGCCGCTGCAGAACGCCGCCGGCGGCGCGGTGAGCACGCAGGCCGGGCACGTGCTGTCCAGCGGGATGGGCGACTGCGGCAGCCCGTCGGTCAGCCAGGTCCTCACCGGCCCGCCGCAACAGGCGCCGCCCGGCGCCGGCCGGTGCGTCCTGACCCAGGTGTCGATCGATTCCGGCCCCAACGCCGGCGCCCAGACGCTGCTGGAGTCCTCCCCCGGTCCCGGGCAGCCGAAATTCGCGGTGGGCGACCACATTCGACTCGTCCGGCAGGTCGACGACCAGGGCGCCACCAGCTATGCGTTCTACGACTTCGAACGCGGCTGGGCGCTGGCCGGTTTGGCGATCGCGTTCGCCGTGGTGATCGTGGCGGTGGCGCGCTGGCGCGGGCTGCTGGCGCTGGTGGGCATCGTGGTCGCGTTCGTGGTCCTGGTGACGTTCTTGCTGCCGGCGCTGCGCGACGGCGCGCCGGCCATACCGGTGGCGCTGGTCGCGTCGGCGGCCATCCTGTACGCGGTCATCTATCTCGCCCACGGGGTCAACCTGCGGACCAGCGCCGCGCTGCTGGGCACCCTGTCGGCGCTGCTGCTGGCAGCCGGGTTATCTTGGGCGGCAATACAATTGGCGCAACTGACCGGGTTGTCCGACGAGCAGAACAGCACCGTCAGCGCGTATCTGGGCAGCGTGTCGATCGGCGGTCTGCTGCTGGCCGGCTTCATCATCGGGTCCCTCGGTGTGCTCAACGACGTGACGGTGACGCAGGCCTCGACGGTGTTCGAGCTCGCCCGCCTCGGCGGCTCGCGGCGGGCGATCTTCGTCGGCGCCATCCGGGTGGGCCGCGATCACATCGCCAGCACGGTCTACACCCTGATGCTGGCCTACGCCGGCAGTTCGCTGCCGCTGCTGTTGCTATTCAGCGTGGCCAATCGCTCGCTGACCGACGTGTTGACCAGCGAGAGCGTGGCCATCGAGATCGCCCGCTCCGCGGTGGGCGGCATCGCTCTGGCGCTGTCGGTCCCGCTGACCACGGCCATCGCCGCGGTGCTGGCCAAACCTACTGAAACCGGCTCCGCTCCAACAGATCCAGCAGATAGCCGCCGTAGCCGGACTTGAGCAGGCTGTGCGCACGCTCGGCCAGCTCCTCGTCGGTGATCCAGCCCCGCCGCCACGCCACTTCCTCGGGCACGCTGACCTTCAGGCCCTGGCGGCGCTCCAGGGTGCGCACGAAATCGCTGGCGTCGAGCAGCGAGTCGAACGTCCCGGTGTCCAGCCAGGCCGTGCCGCGGGCCATCACCTCGACCGAGAGCCGGCCCCGGTTCAGGTAGATCTGGTTGACCTCGGTGATCTCGTACTCGCCGCGCGCCGATTTTTTGAGGCCCTTGGCGATGTCGATCACGTCGTTGTCGTAGAAGTACAGGCCCGGCACCGCGTAATTGGATTTCGGTGTCTTGGGCTTCTCCTCCAGCGACAGCGCCCTGCCGTCGTCGCTGAACTCCACGACACCGTACGCCGACGGGTTGGCCACCCAGTACGCGAAAACCGCTCCGCCGCTGATGGATTGGAAGCGGCTCAAGCTGGTGCCCAGGCCCGGGCCGTAGAAGATGTTGTCCCCCAACACCAAAGCCACCGGCTCATTGCCGATGTGGTCGGCACCCAGGACGAATGCCTGGGCCAGCCCGTCGGGCCGTTCCTGCGTCACGTAGGTGATGTTGACGCCGAATTGCGAGCCGTCGGCCAGCAGCCGCTGGAAGCCCGGCGCGTCGTGTGGGGTGGTGATCACCAGGATGTCGCGGATCCCGGCCATCATCAGGGTGGACAGCGGGTAGTAGACCATCGGTTTGTCGTAGACCGGCAGCAGCTGCTTGCTGATGCCCGTGGTGATCGGATGCAAGCGGGTGCCCGACCCGCCGGCCAGGATGATTCCGCGCATGGCTAGCTCCTAATGCCTTGAAGGGCCCTATTCGACGGCGTCGGACGCGGTGAGCTCGGTGGCCGCCAGCGCCGCGGCCAAGCTGTCGTGCCGGAACACCGAGGTGACGTGGTCGCGGACCACACGGAAGGCCAGCGCGTTGGTGGCGGCCCCCGGTCCGTCGGGGCCGCCGAGTTTTTGTTCGACGACGACGATGCCGTCGTGCACATACATCTGACCGAGCTGCGTGTCCGCCCGGTGCGACGAGGCCCAGTTGCGCAGCGCCTCGTGGCCCTGCGCGGCGCCGTGCGCGTCGCCGATCTCGATGTCGTCGCTGGACAACGCGATCAACGTCGCGATGTCGTCGCTGTTGAGGGCGTCGTGCCATGCCAGAACGGTGGCGATCTCCGATGTGGTCATGGTGTGCAAGTTACCGTGCGGCCCCGCGGCTAGAGAGGCGTACGGTCCAACCAGCGTTCCCACACGGCCTCGTCGCCGAAGCGCTCCACGCCCGTATCGGCCAGCGGCCGCCGCCGCAGGATCGCCAGCAGCAGCTCGGTGGCGCCACCGCGCAGCGCGGCGCTGCCTTTGCCATGCTCATGCGACCAGGCGATCCGGCCCCCCTCGACGGTGATCGTCCATTCGCCGGCCTCGCCGAGCCCGGGATCGGTGGCATGCAGGTGCAGGGTGTCGCCCTCCTCGAGCGGGAGCGGTGCGCCCTGGCCGCCCGCCTGGATCGCGACGCGCTCCAGCCATTCGGTGATGCCGTCGGCGGCCACGTCCGCATCGAGGGCGAACTCGCGCCCCAGCGCGATCGCCGCGTCGGCGCGATGCACCGCGACCTCGTGCAGCCGGCGCCGGACCCACCAGTTCGCCGGCCGCGACCCCAAGAACGTCCAGACCGGTGTCTCCACGCCGGTCAGCTCGACCGCGTCGATCAACCGCTGGGCGCCGCCGCGCAGCCAGGCGATCGCGCCGGCGGGGTCTGGCGGCGGCTTGCCGCCCTCCACCGTGCGCGGGTCGAGGTAGCTGTCGAGTTTGTCGCGCACGATCTGCGCCGCCCAGCGGTCGCCGCGGCCGACATGGCGGAACAATTGGCGCAGGGTCCAGTCCGGGCAGGTGGGCACCGGCGTGGACTCGTCGGCATCCTGGAACAGCTCCGCGAAGGCTCGGTTCTCGTCGAGGAATTTTCCGGCATAGTCCACGCCGGTCAGGCTACTCGCCAGGCTGCCGGCCCCGAGCTCCCGCGTGCCTTGCGGTGACGCGGGCGCGCACTGCAGACTTGTCGTCGATGTCCGGCTCGCCGCGGCACCCGACCGCCCGGCTCGCCGAATGCCCTTGTCCCCGAGAGGTGCTCATGCCCGACGCCAATGCGAGCCTTCCGGTCGCCCGCACCGCGATCCGCGAGTTCTGGGAGCGTGAGGGTTCTCAATACGACCAGCGGGCCGCGCACGGCATCTCCTCGGAGCCCGAGCGTCGGCGTTGGACCGAGGCGCTGAGTCCGATCCCGCAGGCGTCCCGCGTGCTCGACGTCGCCACGGGCACCGGCTTTGTCGCGTTGCTGCTGGCCGAGCTCGGCCACGAGGTGACCGGCGTCGACGCGTCCGAGGCCATGCTGGCGCACGCTCGCGCCAAGGCCGCCGACGGGCGGGTCGCCGTCAGGTTCGTGGAGGGTGTCACCGAAAAGCTGCCGTTCGCCGACGCCAGTTTCGACGCCGTGACGGCCCGGCACTTCATCTGGACCGTGCTCGAGCCGCAGCAGGCCTTCGCCGAATGGCGCCGGGTGCTGGCCCCGGGTGGGCTGGTGGTCGCCGACATTTCGCTGAATCCACATGTGGCGGGTCATCACTACGCCGAGGACGTCGCGGCGAGCCTGCCGTTTCGTGAAATCCCGGACCCGGCACCGGTTGTCGACGCGCTGCGCTCGGCCGGGTTCGACGACATCGACGTCGAGCTGTTCGACGACGGCGGTGAGTACCCCCGCGCGGTGCTGTGCGCCCGGGCCGGCCGATGATCGGGTGACGACGAATGCCGTTGTTTTTGAGCCGTTTTCGGCTCGCTTCTACGGCCGCGGCGCACCCAGGCGGTATACCCGCCAGCCCGCCCGCTGCCAGCGGCCGGCGTCCAGGCAGTTGCGGCCGTCCACGATGACGCGGGCGCGCACCCGGTCGGCCAGGTCGTCGGGGTCCATGTCGACGAACTGGCGCCACTCGGTGAGCACCAGCACCGCATCGGCGCGCTCGCAGGCCTCTTCGACCGAGACCGCGTAGTTCAGCGTCGGGAACAGGCGCTGCGCGTTGTCCAGGGCCTTGGGGTCATAGACGTTGACGGCGGCCCCGTTGAGCTGCAGTTGGCCCGCGACGTTGAGCGCGGGTGAGTCACGCACGTCGTCGGATTCGGGTTTGAAGGCCGCACCGAGCACGGCGATGTTGGCGCCCAGCAGCGAGCCGCCGCATGCGGCGCTGGCCAGTTCCACCATCCGGGTGCGGCGGCGCATGTTGATGCTGTCCACCTCGCGCAGGAACGTCAGCGCCTGGTCGGCACCGAGCTCCCCCGCGCGCGCCATGAACGCGCGGATGTCCTTGGGCAGGCAGCCGCCGCCGAAACCCAAACCGGCGTTGAGGAATTGGCGCCCGATCCGGGGGTCGTAGCCCAGCGCATCGGCCAGCAGGCTGACGTCGGCACCGGCCGCCTCGCACACCTCGGAGATGGCGTTGATGAACGAAATCTTGGTCGCCAGAAAGGCATTGGCGGAAACCTTGACCAGCTCCGCGGTCTGCAGATCCGTCACCAGGAACGGTATCCCGGCGTCCAGCAGCGGACCGTACAGCTCACGAACGGCGGCCTCGGCGCGCGTCGAATCCTGCTTGATGCCAAGCACGATCCGATCCGGATTGAGAGTGTCCTGCACGGCATAGCCCTCGCGCAAAAACTCCGGATTCCAGGCGATTTCGACGTCGACCCCGTGCGGCGCCAGCGCGGCGGCCCGCTGGTTGAGCTCAGCCGCGGTGCCCACCGGAACCGTGGACTTGCCAACCAGCACAGCCGATGTCGTCAGCCGCGGCACCAGCGCATCGATGACCGCGTAGACATGGCGCAGGTCCGCGCCGTACTCGCCCTTCTTCTGCGGTGTGCCCACCCCGAGGAAGTGCACGTCGGCGAAGTCGGCCGCCATGTCGTAATCGGTGGTGAACCGCAGCCGACCGGCAGCCAGGTTCTCCCTCAACAGCTTTCGCAGGCCGGGTTCGTAGAAGGGGATGTCGCCCCCGGCGAGCTTGGCGACCTTACCCGGGTCGATATCGACCCCGAGCACATCGTGTCCGAGTTCGGCCATCCCAACCGCATGGGTGGCACCGAGGTAACCCGTGCCGAACACCGTGCATCGCATACAACCGGTGTAGGTGGTCGCCATGAGCTAATTGCATCGCAGGGTTGAGCGGGAGGCAAACGGAAGATGACAGGTGACCGCGCCCTCCGGTCAGCGCGATCGATCACCTGCTCGTGGCGACGCGAGCGCGGCGCAGCCGGGCGGTGCGGTTACCACCCTGTGGGCTAGTGGCGACCGAAGCCGCCGTGACCTCCGCCGAAGCCGGGGAAGCCGCCACCGCCGCCATGGCCGCCGCCGCCACCGGGGAACCCGGGGAAGCCGCCACCGCCGTGGCCACCGCCACCATGCGGCCCGTCGTCACCGCCGCCGTGGGGACCGAAGCCTCCTCCGGGCGGTCCACCGAAGCCCGGCCCGCCAAGGCCCGGGATCGGCAGCGGAATCGGGACCGGGATCGGCGCGACCGCGGGCGGGGCGGGCGGCGGAGCCACCGGCACCGGTGGGGGTGCCTCCGGCACCGGGACGGGAGCGGGGGCCGCCGGCGCAGGAGCGGGAGCCTCGGGCGCCGGCGCGGGGGCCGCAGCCGGTGCCGGAGCGGGAGCCTCGGGGGCCGGGGCGGGCGCCGCCGGTGCGGGAGCCTCGGGGGCCGGGGCGGGCGCCGCCGGTGCGGGAGCCTGCTCGGGGGCGGGCGCCGCCGGCGCCGGGGCCGGCCGGGTGGGGGCGACCACGACGTTCTGGTCCGGGTTGGGCCGCACGTTGGCCGTCGGCCGGATGGCGATGGCCAGTGACACGACCAGGGCCACCACGCCGATGACGAAGATGGCCGCCACCGCGCTGCCCACCAGCCGGAACGAGCTGCGCTCCTGGTAGTCCGCGCCGACCAGCGCCGTCGCGGCGGTGTGCGAGCCGGTGAAGAACTCGTCCGGGTCGTCGGGCACGGCGCTGTACGCGAGCCCGTCTGCGCCGGCCTCGACCGGCGTTTCGAAGTAGCCGGGCGCCACCGCCAGCGGGTTGATGGCGCCGGTGCCGGGATCCTGCGCGTAGGCCAGGGCCGCGGTGGACGACGAGAACAGCGGGGCGTTCGCCGACGCCAGCGCCGCGCCGCGCGCCAGGGCCGTGTCCGGTTCCTCGGGCGCCGTCAGCGGCAGGGTGGTCGCCGCCTCCAGGGCGGGCTTGATCATCGGGATGTCGATGCCGGAACCGACGACGAACACGGCGTCCGGGCGCGTCTCCAGGTTCTCCGCGCTGGACACCATCGCGGCCAGCTGGGCGACCGCCGCCTCGTCGTCGGCGGGTAGGGCCTGCCGCTGCACGTCGGCGACGGAGCCGTCGGCGCTGTTGACGACCGCCAGCGTCGCGGTGTCGGGCTCGATGTAGAGCAGCGCCGTCTGCGCGTAGTTGGTTCGGTGACCGACCGCCTGGGCCAGCGCCGCCGCGGCCAAAAAGGCCGAGACGAGCATCACATTTTCGACCTTGTGGGCGGCCAGCTTGTCGCGCAGCGCGGCGGCCTCGAGCGGGTCGGTGAACGTGACCCCGGTCGACGCCAGCTGATAGCCGCCCTCTGCCGCGCCCTGACGGGTCCCCAAGATGGCCGAAACTACCTGGTCCGAGGCGGTTACCGTTGCTGCATCGGCAGCGGTGGCGACGTCGAAGTTGTCCTCATCGACGGTCGCGCCGTCGCCGTTTTCCCCCTCGACCAGCACCATCCGGACCGCCGTCGGCGCCATCGACACGCCAAGTACGGTGTCCAAAGCTCCTCCAATGGTCGGTTGCTAGCCGGTCGCGGTGGGGGCGGGCTCGTCGCACGAATTGGTGGCGCGTGAGATCGCTGAGTCCCCACCGATATTCCCCTAGTGATCTGATTTTACGCTCGTTCGCCGCCTAGGTGGTGGCCCGGGAGCGGGCCTCGGCCGGCCTACGGGGACGGAATTCCGGTGCCCAGGTGGCGGTGCAGCCAGTCGTCCAGGTTGTGGTGGTCGCCGGAATGCGGCGAGGGCTGCGGCGGCGACGCGGGCGTCGGGGGCGGTGCGGCCGGTGGCGGGGGTGGGCCCGGTGGACCGGCGTCCGGATTCTGCGGGGCGACGACGTTCGTGCTGACGTCGGGCCGCTGGTCGGCGGGCGGCCGGTTCCCGAAGATCAGCGCCAGCGTCAACGCCACGATGCCGCCGACGAACACCGCCGTCACGGCGGCGATCGTGAGGATCGACCTGCGGGTGCGGCGCTGCTGTGACGGGGCGCCCGGGAGCCGGTGGGCGTCGGAAGCCGGGCCCTCTTCGGCGCTGTAGGCGAGGTCGGCCACGGCGGCCGAGGCGGTCTCGGTGGCGCTCATCGCGACGGTGCGCGGCGCGCCCAGCCTCGCGTTCGCCGCGGCCAGCGAGGCGCCGCGCGCCAGGGCCATCTCGGGTTCCTCGGGCGTCGTCACCGACAGGGCGGTCGCCGCCTCGAGCGTCGGCTTGATCGTGGGAATGTCGACCTCCGAACCGACCAGGAACAGTCCGTCGGGTCGCGCCCGCATCGACTCGGCGTCCGTGACCATCGCGGTCAGCTTCGCCAGTGCGGCGTCGTCGTTGCCGGGCAGCCGGTGCCGATGCACGTCGGTGACCGTTCCGCGGGACGTGTCGACGACCGCCAGCGTAGCGCAGGCCGGTTCGACGAGCAGCAGGGCCGTGCGGGCCCAGTTGGTCGCGCTGCCCATGGCCTGAGCCAGCGCCGCGGCGGCCATGACCGCCGAGACCAGCATGACGTTGTCAATCCTGCGCGCCGCCAACGCGTCTCGCAGCGCGGCCGCCTTGACGGGGTCGGTCCAGCTCACTCCGCTGGACTTGAGCCGATACCCGCCTTGCGCCGCGCTGTCCCGGGTTCCGAGGATGGCCGCGACGACGTGATTCGCTGCGGCAATGGGGGTTTCGTGGCCGGCGACATCGAAGCCATCCTGATCGACCGTCACCCCGCTCGCGGCTTCGCCTTCGACAAGCACCATGCGGACCGTCTCAGGTGCCATAGACACACCAAGTACGACGTCCACTGCCCCTCCACATCGTCCGAAATTGGTTGCCCTGCCCCGATTCGCCACCCTAGCGCGCCGGGTGAGGCGCGCCCGGCAACAGCGAAGGCGCTATCGGTGACCGAAGCCGTGACCACCGCCGAAGCCGTGGCCGCCGAAACCGTGACCGCCGCCGAAACCGTGACCGCCGCCGAAGCCGTGGCCGCCGCCGAATCCGTGACCCCCGCCGAACGGGCCGTGACCGCCGCCGAACGGCCCGCGACCGCCGAATGGCCCGTGACCACCGAACGGCCCGCGAGGGCCGAGAGGCGCGTGGCCGCCGCCCAGTCCGGGGGCCGGCAGGCGAGGCGGTGGAACGAACACCGGCGGGGGCAGCGCCGGGATGGGCGCAGCGGCGGGCGGCGGGGGGGCGATGGGGTGCGGCGCGGCCAGCGGCTGCGGCGGCGCGATCTTCGGCGCAGCCTGCACCGGCGGCGCGGGGTGGGGCGGAGCTGGGGTGGGAGCCGGGGCGACGATGTTCTCGTTGGGGCTGGGGCGCAACGCGACGGTCGGGCGGATGCTGATGGCCAACGCGATTTCCAGCGCCACCACGGCCGCGATGAAGATCACCGCCAGTGAGCTGCTGACCAACAGCATGGACCTGCGCCGACGCCCGCGTTCGTCGAGGGCGACGACGGTTTTGGCGTCGGCGTCGTCGTCCGGAACTGCGCTGTAGGCCACGTTGGTCTTACCCTGCCGGGCGTCGACGGCCAGCGCCGCGATGTGACTTCGGTAGTCGGGCTGATAGGCGGGCACTAGCCCGGGGTGCTGCCCGGCGAGCAGCAGCGGATCGACCTCTCCGGTGCCGGGATCCTGCGCGTAGGCCAGCGCGGCGGTCGACGACGCGAACAGCGGCGCGTTCGCCGACGCCAGCGCGGCGCCCCGGGCCAGGGCCATCTCCGGCTCGTCGGGCACGGACAACTCGAGCGAGGTCGCGGCCTCCAGTACCGGCTTGATCATCGGGATGTCGATGCCGGAACCGACCAGCACCAGGCCTTCCGGGTGGGTTTCGAGCGCCGCGGCGCCCGAGGCCATGTCGACCAGTTCGGCGACCGCTTCGTCCTCGTCGTCGGCGAGAGGCCTGCGACGCACCTGCGATACCGAGCCGTCGGCGGTGTCGACGACGGCCAGGGTGGCGCTGTAAGGCTCGACGAACAGCAGTGCGGTGCGCGCGTAGTTGGTGGCGTCGCCGACGGCCTGGGTCAGCGCGGCCGCGGCCATGAACGCCGAGACCAGCATGACGTTTTCGACCTTGTGCGAGATCAGGGCATCGCGCAGCATCGCCGCTTCGACATGGTCGGTCCAGGTCACGCCCGTCGACAACAACTCGTAGCGCCGTCGGCGGCGCCTTCGCGGGTGCCGAGAATGGCCGAGATCACCTCGGTGGGGGCGGTGCCGGGCAGTGCGGTGCGCTGGGTGTCGACATCGAAGTCGTCCTCGTCGACGGTGACGCCGTCGGCGCTCTCGCCTTCGACGAGGACCATGCGCACCTTTGTCGGCGTCATCGAGACGCCGAGCACGATGCCCACCATCGCGTACGCTCCCCCTGCCCAATTTGCTGTGTCGCCCGACTTCCCCGTCGGCGACGCCACTGTTGAGTGATCACCAAGGATTTCTGTCACCGCAGAGCGTGGGCCGCATGCCCGCACATGTTGCTGGGGCCGATGAAATTCTGGCGGCTGAGTCGGCATTTTTTTGCCAGCCTCAATACCCCGACCCTACGCGTGTGAGCTTGGGAGAAGTAGGCGCCGGTTGCTGTGTGTTAGATGGCAAACCGGACTAGTGGTGTCCGCCGCCTCCGCCGCCACCGCCGCCGCCGTGGCCGCCGCCAAAGCCGCCGCCACCGCCGAAGCCGCCGCCGCTGTGACCGCCGCCGAACCCACCAAGACCACCGCCCGGGGCCGGGGCGTGACCGCCGCCGAAGCCGCCAAGGCCGCCGCCAGGGGCCGGGGCATGACCACCGCCGAAGCCGCCAAGGCCACCGCCCGGGCCGCCCGCGGGAGGTGTGGGCACGTGACCGCCGCCCAGGCCGCCGGGGCCGCTGCCGGGCGCGGGAACGTGACCGCCGCCCAGGCCACCCGGACCGCCCGGACCGCCCGCGGGAGGCGTGGGAACGTGACCGCCGCCCAGGCCGCCGGGGCCGCTGCCGGGCGCGGGGACGTGGCCGCCGCCCAAACCGCCGGGGCCACCCGAGCCCGGCGTCGGCACGTGCCCGCCGGGTCCGCCCGAACCCGGCGTCGGTACATGACCACCCGGTCCACCCGAACCAGGCGTCGGCACATGCCCGCCCGGGCCACCCGAGCCCGGAGTGGGAACGTGGCCGCCGCCCGAACCCCCCGTGCCACCCGGGCCGCTCTCGCCGGGCGTGGAAGAGTGGCCGCCGCCGTAGTTACCCGGACCGCTCGGCTTGGGCGGGGTGCCTTCGCCGGGCGGCGTCTGGTGCGGCGGTGACTGCGGGACGGTGACCTGCGGCGGTTGGGGCAGGTGCACCGGCGGTTGGGGCTGCACCGGCTGCGGGATCGTCAGCCGCGGCGGGGCCGCAAACAGCGGGGGGCTCTCGATCGGGTCGGGAACCGGAATGCGCACCGGAACCGGGACCGGGACCGGCGGGACCACGACGGGAACCGGAACGATCGGGGCCGCCGGAATCGGAGGGGCGGCGGGCAGCGGGGGCGCCGCCGGCGGTGGAACCGCGGGCAACGGCGCGGCGGCCGGCGGGCTCAGCGGCTTGGGTGCCGCCGCCGGAGCGGGCAGGCTGATCTTCGACAGCGGTTCGGACGCCTGCACCGGCGCCGGTGCCGGCGCCTGCTCGGGGACGATGAGGTGCTGCCCGGGCGTGGGCTGCAGGGCAACGGTTCCCGTCGTGCGGATGCCGATTGCCAGTGCGATCTCGAGCGCCAGCACCGCGCTGATGCCGACCACCGCCAGCCCGCTGCCGACCAGCAAGGCCGGCCGCCGCTTCGGCTGGCTTTCCTCGGGAAGGAAGAGCTTTTCGATGACCACGGTCGGCGAATCGGCGTCCTCGTCCCCGACCGCGCTGTAGGCGAGCTCGTCGCCGCCGGCTTCCGAGCCGATCGGAACGTAGAGGTATTCGGGAAGGGAGTACTGGTCGACCGAACCGGTGCCGGGATCCTGCGCGTAGGCAAACGCAGCGGTCGACGAGGCAAACAGCGGCGCGTTGGCCGACGCCAGCGCCGCCCCGCGGGCCAGCGCGGTCTCGGGTTCCTCGGGCACGCTCACGTCGAGGAAGGTCGTCGACTGCAGCACCGACTTCAGCGGCGCGACGTCGATGCCCGAACCGACCAGCAGCAGGCCGCCGGGCACGAGTTCCAGCTTTTCCATGCCGGCGACCATCGCGCCGAGTTGCTCGGCGGCATCACCGTAGGACTGGGCGTGGATCGGCTGCTTGTAGATGTCGGGGATGGACCCGTCGGAGGTCTCGACGACCGCCAGCGTCGCGGTGTCGGGCTCGACCAGCAGCACTGCGGTACGCTCGTAACCCATTGCCCCGCCGACGTTTTGCGCCAGCGCCGCCGCGGCCAAAAACGCCGAGACCAGCATGACGTGGTCGATCCGGTGGGCGGTCAGCGCGTCGCGCAACGCCGCGGCTTCGAGTTGATCCGTCCACGTCACGCCGATCGACGACAGCTCCAGGCCGGCATCGGCCGCGCCCTCACGGGTGCCCAGAATGGCCGAGATCACCTGGTCGGGCCCGGTGGCGGTGGCCGCGTCGTCGACGTCGGCGACGTCGAACACGTCCTCTTCTACGGTTGCGCCGTCGGCGTATTCGCCTTCCAGGACGACCATTTGGATCGATGACGGTGCCATCGACACCCCGAGCACGATATCCAATACAAACCCCTCCAAAGGTATTGCACGATGAGCCACGGCCAGGCGGAGGAAAAAACCACGGCTAACTAAGTATCGCGCAGAAGGGGTGCGGGAGCGCCCCGCAGAACCTATGTAGTCCTTATGAAGTTCTGATAGGAGCGCGACGGGGTGGGTCCTCGCTGGCCCTGGTACTTCGAACCAACTTGCGTACTGCCGTAAGGGTGTTCGGCGGGACTGGTCAATCGCAGAATGCACAGTTGACCGATCTTCATGCCCGGCCACAGCGTGATCGGCAGGTTGGCGACGTTGGACAGCTCCAGCGTGATGTGGCCGCTGAAGCCGGGATCGATGAACCCGGCCGTCGAATGGGTCAGCAGGCCGAGGCGGCCCAGCGACGACTTGCCTTCCAGGCGGCCGGCGAGGTCGTCGGGCAGGGTGATGAGCTCTAGCGTGGAGCCGAGCACGAACTCGCCGGGGTGCAGGACGAAGGGCTCGCCGGAGACGGGTTCGACCAGGGTGGTCAGCTCGTCCTGCTGCTTGGCCGGGTCGATGTGGGTGTAGCGGGTGTTGTTGAAGACCCGGAACATGCAGTCAAGCCGCACATCGATGCTCGACGGCTGCACCAGGGCGTCGTCGAGGGGGTCGATGCCCAACCGCCCGGCGCTGATTTCGGCCCTGAGGTCGCGATCGGAGAGCAGCACGCGACGAGCCTAGCTCGCTGCCCCGCGTGCTCAGCGGAGGTAGACCTCGCTGCCGTCGGGATATCCGCCCCCGGTGGTCGTGACGTGCACGTGGTCGTAGTGGCCGAGCCGGCTCGGCTGCGCTCCGCCGGGCGTGTAGTAGACGCCGCGCCAGATGGCGTCCTGGATGCCGAAGCGCTTGGCGTTCTGCAGCACGTAGGCGACGACCGCGTTGCCCAGCGCGATGCCCTCCGCCGACTCCGGGTTGGGAATCATCACGTCGATCGCCAGGCCCAGCGGGTGCCACGGCAACGGATCCGGTCGCACTCCGCCCATCTCGTGGATCTGGGGAAACTCGGCGGTGATGCTGCGCGCGGTCAGAATCGTGCGGACCTGCAGGCCCCGTTCCGGGGCGACGTCGGCGGTCAGCAGCGGGGCTCGGGTGTGATACCGCGAGGCCGCGGCGGGCTCGGCGTCACCGGTGCCGGTGAGGAGGCGATGCGACGCCACGGTCACGATTTCCGCGCAGCAGGGTGCGGGTTCGCTGATAACGGGTTTGGCCTCGATGCGGGGCGCTGCGGGGTGCACGTCCGCCCCCACCGCGAAGAAGACCGCCGCGGGAGCGAGTACCGCTGCCAGGGCGACCGACGGTTTGCGTCGCTTCCTGGCTAACCTGTGCCGACCCACGCCGAGCACATTACGGCGCAATAACGAAATAATAAATATGGGAATGGGAATTTGTGAACGGAATAACTCTGCATCGGCACGACGGCGCAGGCCGGGGGCTGCGCGGGGGTCGGCGCGCCGTCCTGACCTCGACGGCCGCCGCCGGGTGCTAGCCTTCCTTGGCGAGAAGTGCCGATGTAGTTCAATGGCAGAACATCAGCTTCCCAAGCTGAATACGCGGGTTCGATTCCCGTCATCGGCTCCACAATTACCAGGGCATATCGGCGCGAGAGCTTCCCTACGACGGAGCCGATACCCTGCCCGTACCCCGAACTCGGGACGTCACGACCTTCCGTCCTTCCGTCGGGGCGACTACGACGTCGCCACGCGTTTCGTCCGCGCCAACCTACGTCATGCAACTCCGCGTGATGGAAAATGACGGTATGGCTTGCTCACGCGGTGCAGCGGAGCCCTCTGATCCCACTCGGCGGCGACTGTGGGCGGATTCAGCGGGCTTCTGCGGAAACCCTGATTGTCTTGCTCGACTGGTCGTTGAGGATCCAGACGGTCAAGACGTGCATTTCGCGGAGGCAGCTCACATCATCGCGGCGAGCGAAGACGGTCCACGGGGTGCTGCCACTGCGTCAGCCGAGGAACGCCGCGCATGGAGCAACCTACTGTTGCTCTGCGCCAACTGCCACAGGCTCGTAGATAAGTCGGCAACGGCCTACCCTGTGGATCTCCTGCTTAAGTGGAAACGCATCCGCATCGAGAAGACGGAGCAAGCAATCGGTGTAGCGTCGTTCGCTACTCGTGAGGAAGCGCGGGCATCGATACAGGGATTGCTGGTGCAGAACCGCGTAATCCATGAAGACTATGGACCCGACAACGATTACTCGATTAACCCAGAGGCCGAAGAAGCAGCCGTCTGGCGGCGATCAGTCATTGAGACGGTCATCCCAAACCACCGACGAATCCTGCGAGTCGCCGACGGCAACCGAAATCTGCTGTCTGAGCCTGAGATTCAGTTGATCGAGCGATACCGCTCGCACGTCGACGATCTAGAAGCACGACATGTGCACGACCGACGAGGACTCGTGAGCCGCCGCTACCCGACGGAAATGGACAACCTGTTTGAGTAGTTCAGCACAGTGGATCTCCGATCGGTTGAACAAGTGTAACTTCGTCACCTCGGTCGAAGTGGATGGCAACCGATTGAGCGTCGTTCGTGATTCGCGCCCGACGGCGTCTATTGGGGTGATCTCACTGCGAGATGTAACGGTCGCCGATGTACTCCCGCTTGTCGAGGGGGTTCAGAGTGTCGACTTCGTACTCAACATCCCGAAAGCGGGACGATTCATGGGTGACGCGATCGAACGGTTGGCGCTGAAAAACATCGGATGGGGCGGGCTTGCTGATTCAATTCGCGCGCTCCGCGATTTCGACCGCTTGGGTGACTACCAAGAACGCGAACTGACGTTCGTCATGCGCGGCTTGCGTCAACATGGGCGAGTTACTTCGCTGACCATTCTTGACGATCACCGAATCCTCGTTGTCCGCCAAGGTCTGCCTGACCTTGTCGTCTTCGTCGGATCGATGTACCAACCTACCGCCGAGACTGTCCGCGACGCGATCGACCGCTACGGTGATTTCGACCTGTTTGCGGCAACGAACCCCAACAGTGATCCGACCGCCGAAGCGATTCAAGTCGCGGCCGACGCGGGGATACAGATGCTGAAGTGGCGCGAGACTCTGGCCTCTCTGCACCGATGATTCTGGAGCTGCTTGCACGAATCAGTTCGATCCTCGATCAGCACCAAGGAATTGAGATTTACGTGTTCGGCTCCGCGTTGACGCGCGAAGATCCTGCAGACCTCGACGTCCTGGTGATTTACCAAGACCGAGACGATCTTCGACGATTTTTGGACGACGTCGATTGCCGGTCTGGTGCACTTCCAATCGACGTGACGGCCATGACTGACGGTGAGCTGGCAAGCTCCGGCTTTCTCGTCCGTTCGAAGGCGGTCAAGATTCGCGAATTTGGTCCGACATGAGCCTTCTGATCAGCCGTGCAGCGGGATTACGTTGTTCCCGTGGTAATTCGGCGTAGTCGCCAACGCACCGAGCGCCGCCACCTGGTCGTCGTGGTCGGCCTTCGCGTAGAGGTGGGTGTAGACGAGTTCGGTCCTAGTCGGGTTCGCGTGGCCCATCCACTCAGCCACCTGTCGCACCGGAATTGTGGGGACTGCCGCGCACAGGCTCGCGTAGGTGTGGCGGAGCGAGTGGAACCGCAACCCCGCCGGGAGCACCGCGCCGCCCGCTATCCGGTTGGCCCGGAGTACAGCGGGCCGGAACACCGCCTCCTAGAACGTCGCGTGACGTAGCGGCGTCGTCCAGTCGAGCACCAACCGCTTCTGCGCGTCCTTCACGGTGAGACCGGCGAGGGCTTCGGCCTGTCGCCGGGCGCGGTCCTTCGCGTTCGCTGTCTCTTCCACACCCGTAGTCGCCGCTCCTGGTGCGTCGAGCGCCGCCCGCACTCCGGTGGGCCGTGGCCGCGTCAACGTCGCACCGGGGAACAGGGGCGCGGTCGGCTCGTCGCGCGCGGGTGGTCGGCGAGGTAGTCCCTAACCAGACTCGCTGTCGGCCCGGCACAGGCGCGGTTCGCATTGAGCCGTCTGTCTTGGTAGGCCCAATGGGCGTTCAGTCAACGTGAATGTTCATGCCCCCGTGGGGCGAAGTCTCGATGTCTTGGATTTGCAGGCCGCCGAGTTCCGCCGCGCGCCGACCCGACCACGCCGCCAGGTTCATCGGCTGCAACAGCCCCCACAACCCTGAGACGTGGCCGGAGCGGGGTTTGTGTGCCCGGTGGCTCCGTCCTGGCCGCCCACCGTGCCAGTGCCGCCGAGCAGCAGAGGCCCCGCGCGCACGGCTATGGCCACGCTAGGCCTGTAGGCCGCACACCCGAGACGGTCGCCGGGGCGGGTTGAGGGGTTATCGGGCAAGGCTCCCCGCTCCGGCCTCCCACCCCACAAGAGAGGAACTGTGATGGCTTACCAAGAACCAGTCCGCTGCCCGTGCGAAGTTTGCCAAGGCCGCCCGCGCCCAGGGCAACACCAAAGTCGGTCGCCGGGCCAAGAGCACCGCCAAACAGACCAAGGAGCGCTGGCGTTAACTAGCCTCGGCTTCCGGGGCAATCCGCAGTACACCACCGGAGCTTGCATAGTTTTTCAGTCTCTAGATATACTGCGGGCTGAGTAGATCAGGAGGACAGGATGACTGAACAGACATCTACAGCCCCGACACCGTCCAAGAAACGCGGGGTGGCCTTTCCGCAACTGTCGCTGGAGGCGGCTGTCGAGGCGATTGTGGCCATGGGACAGCACGGCGCAGACCACAGCCAGGATGCTGCGGCCGCGTACTTAGGACACCAGACAACAAACAGCGGTGCCTACCGCGTAAAGCTGGCCGCACTCCGTGATTGGGGTCTCATCAAGCGGGGTGACAAGGAGCGCGTCATTCTGACCGAGTTGGCCAAAGACTTGGTGATGGCGGCCCCCGATCACGCGCATGCACGCGCTCTTCTGCTGGCAGCCTTTGATTCGTGCCGAGTATTTGAGCAGTTGTATGAGGACAGCGCGAAGGACGTTCCGCAGACAACGGAACGATTCAGAACGACCGTCGTCATGCGGCACAATGTTGCCACCGATCAAGCCGACAAGTTCATCGACATCTTCGTCGACAGCGCTGGTTACGCCGGGCTCGCGAAGCGAGACGGAAATCAGGTCACTCTTCTGCCGCGTGACAGGCCGACGACCGTTCTGGAGGATCATCAAGCGACCTCCGGGTTCCCCAACATCTTCGAGGCGAATGGGCAGCTAGTAGCACCGAAGTCGCCAGCCCCTCCGTTGGACCGAGTGGTGCGAGTAGCCGAAACACCTACGGCCCCTGCACAGCCCGAGATTCCGGTAGCGCTTCGCCAGTCCTGGCCCATCGACGGCGGGGAGATTGAGTTCGTGATCAGAACTCCGAAGGCGCTGCCGCCCACCATCTACGCCGAGATGGCGAAAATGGCTGAGATCGCGGCGGCAATGCAGGAGCTTCTGAAATCCGTTACCGAGCCGCCGACGCCTACGCCCGCCGCGGCGCCAGTCGGCAACGACGACTGAGTTTAGGTCGAGGAACGCGTGGAGGCCGCGATGTGGCTTGGGTTGGCAGCGGCAGCTGTGCCGGTCACGGCTGGACTCTGCTTCCTCGCGTACCTCTTGTTCATGGCCTTCGTGGTCATCAAGACCGGCAACACGAAGGGACTGAACGACGTCGCCACGGCCATGCGCGCCTACAAGGTCCCGCTGCTCTCCCGTACCGGCAAGAAGCCGACCGTTGAATAGCTCGCACCCATACGTTCGATTGCAGCGCGTCTTACCCCGGCGATACCCTGGGCCGTGCCCGTACTGCGGCAGGATCGGAATCGTACCGATAGCGCCCCTAGTCGTACTGCAATCGCAGGTAGGGGCTGGATTTCACGGCTCCCTGTACCCGCCGACCAGTGTCTACCGCTCACCCGTTCGGGCGTAGAAAAGGCTTCCCAAGCTGAATACGCGGGTTCGATTCCCGTCATCGGCCCACGATGAGCGGCGGTGCCGTTCGACTGGCCAGTGCCGGTGCCAGGGATTCATACCCCGATTCAAATGTCACCAGCCGCCTTCAGCGCGCCATCTTGGGACTGCGCGTTCATTCCCCTGCAGCACAGCGGGTCTGGGATGAGCAGCCGGTCGGGCGGACCATCCAGATCGGCCGAACAGGTACCCCGATACGAACGCGAGCAATTGTCAGAGTCGGTTTCAGCCGTCGAGGGTGCGCCGTTGGGGATAGATCGTCTCCCCGCGGGCGAGCATCTCAACGAACTGGGCGATCCGGCGAGTCCGGGTGTCGGTGCGTTTGGCATTTGAAACTCGGTAGATGACGGCATAGCGGTTCCGCGAGGTCAGGATGTCGAACATTTCCTGGGCCCGGGGCTCGGCGGCCAACGCGGCGGCCAGGTCGTTCGGTACCTCGATGCTGGCCTGCCCGGCGTAGGCCGCGTCCCAGCGGCCGTCGGCCTTGGCACGCTCGATCTCGCTCAGGCCGGCCGGATGCATCCGGCCAGCACTGATCAGGCCGTTGACGAGAGCAACATTGCGTGCTGACCATGCGCTGCGCGGACGACGCGGGGTGAAGCTTCGGCGAAAGGTGGTCTCATCGCGGCCCCGCACCTGTCCGTCGATCCAGCCGTAACAGAGCGCGTCTTCGAGCGCTTCGTCATAGGTGAGGCGGGTGGGTTGAGTCGTGCCCTTCTTGGCAAGCACCAACCACACCCCGGGTGAGCTGTCGTGGTACGTCCCCAGCCATTCCCGCCACGCGCTGGCGTCGGCGACGATCAGCTCCGGCAGTTGATCCCCCGCGGTCATCGCGCCTTCCCAACATTCGACGCCGATCCCCGCTTTTGGTCGGCTTCGAGCGCTGCGGCGGCGGCCCCTTCGTCGGCCCAAATCTCCACGACGTAGACGGTATCCGGGTCGGCGCGATCGTGACCGATCAGATACGCCTGGCAGCCGGGGAAGTCGCTTGCGGAAGACGGCGCCGGCACGAACGGGGGCCACCAATCCGGGGGCATTGACTGTGCGGCGCGCCTGGGTGCCCTCAATCAGCGCGTAGGCATCGCGATCCCGGACGCGCGAACCCGGCCCTTTCGTGACTTTGGTCCTCAAACCTACTGCGGCAAGGCACTTTCGACGGGGTTACGCTGGTCCTTGATCAGACAAACGGACTGAAGATCATCCTCGGGAAGGCGCGCCCTGCTCACGCCGCATCGCCAAGACTCATCCACAACTTTGACCATTGCGCGCGAGCGCCGGCTCTACCGCTGGGCCAACTGGTCGTTGATGTTGCTCCATTGACCTTCGCCCTTGTGGTTGCCCATGTTTCGGCATTGGCCGTCGAGGATGATCTGCCCGTAACTGTGGTCGGACGGCATGTAGTTGATGCTGGCGGCTACGCCATCTTTATTCAGCGAAGCGCCGTGGTAGTGCTGGCCGGCGGGCGCGCCGTCGTTCCAGCCGTGCGCGACCATCGCCGCGCGTACTTGCTGGAAATACGCGTCGGGGTCGCCGTGGATCAGGAAGCTGAGGGTGACGGTGCCCTGAAACGGCGGGTCTCCCTGGTCGTTACAGGAGGCGAAGGAGAACGCCCCGCTGACGCCGTCCAGGTTAGCGACGGCGACGATTTGTTTGGCGGGCTCGATGACCTGGGCCTTGGTCTGATCGTCGCTCATCGGGTGGGCTGTGTCTTCATACGGATTTGTCGATCCGGCGGCGTGTGGTTTGTGTTGCACTGGCGCGCATCCTCCTAACAGCATGGCGACGACCACGACCGACGTAAGCAGTGCTTGGCGCAACGGCACGCGTTCTTCCTTAATGGTGGTGTTGGGCATCGAAGACATGGTTGTCGGTGATAGATCCTGGCGATCGGTCCCACTCCGGGTCAACGACGGCCGGCGTGTGTGGGCCGATGGTGACGGGCGGTAGCCCCGGAATCCTGACTTGCACGCCGCCTAGCGAATGGCGATGTTCGGCGGTCATGCCGTCGGCTTGGAGCTGGTCACCGTGGCCGGAGACGATGTCGGCCATGCCGTACAGGGCCTCGCTGCCACGGTGGTAGTAGTACGAGTGGTCGTGGGGGTTGATGCCGTCCGACCCGGGTACCTCGGCGCGGAAGCGGACCGATCCGAACCCGTCGACGGCGGGGTCGCCGCCCAGGCTGGGATTGTTGCCGAAGAAATTCTCGCCGAATATTTGCTTGCTCGCGCCATCGAGATGACCGAGCATGCCGACAGGATCGGTTGAGGCGTCTCCCACGAACACGTGCCCGCCATCCAGGTGAAAGCTTGCGGCGGTGGTGGCACGGTCGGTACCCGGACAGCCCAGCAGCACAGCGTCATTGGCGTGCATGTTGTGCATGGCAAACGCATCCGCGACGGTGGTCGAACCATACGAGTGGCCCAGCACCGTGACATGCTGACCTGCCCCGAGGTGTGTCGCCCACAGACCATTGACGTCCTGCGCCAGCGCCGCACTGCCTGTGCGGGCCAGTTCTGGGGTGGAGATGCGCACAACGTCGTCGAATCCGTTGGGGGCGTCGTAGCCCATCCACGCGATTACCGCCGTCGGGTTATGGGGATCGGCGGCATTGGCTTGTTCGAACAGGTTGATGGCGTCGTTGTGGCCGTCGTGCAGCCAGCCCCCTTTCACGCTGCTGCTGGTGCCAGGCACGATCACCGCGGTGTTCTTCGCAATGTCTGGGTTTCCGATCGCGATGGCGGCGCGACCTTTGCCGCCGAATGCTATTGGGTCGTAAGCGAATAGGTAGACCGGATTCGGGTGAAGCGGATCTCCCGCGTCGTGGTCGAGGCCTAGCTTGGTCTCGTTGGCGTTGTGGTAGCGGGTGACGTCCGTGGCCGACAGGCCGAATTTCGCGGGGTCTCGAAGTACGTCGTCCACCGAGACGCCGTTGCGGCTGGCGATCCCGCGCACCCGGTCAAGGTCTTGGTTCATCACGGTGAGGTTGGCGTCATTGCGCGCAAGGATGGGGACGCCGTTGAGGTTGCCGACTTGGTCGGGGTGCTCGGCCATGAATCGCTGGCGCTGCTGCGGGGTCAGTGATGTCCACCAGCGATGGACGTCCTCGGGATTGGTGCTCGGTGGCGGGATCTGGTCGTCCGCGTCGACGGGCGCGAGGATATTCGGGTCGTAGCCGTCGGTGCGCAGATTGCCCAGACAGTTCCGCAGCGTGGCCTCGTAGCCGTCGCGGATCGACTGCAGCTCGTGCAACGCATCCCGGACATCGTCGGCGGCGTCGGCTTTCGCGTCGTCGATCAACTTCTTCAGGAAAGCCTCGGTCTTCGCGTCGGGGTGGCCGTGCTGCAGATCGTGCTCCGCGGCGTCGATGATGTTGTCGAGGCCCTGCAACTCGTGTTCTAACGTGGCGATCCGTTGCGTTCCGGCTTTTTGGGCCTCGGCCAACGCGGCGGCGATGTTCTCCAAGTCAGCGCCGATTCTGGGCAACCGCTCGGACTGCGCACCGAGCGTTTTGACGAGCCGCTGCACTTCAGCGGCGTCGTTGATCGGGTGGTCACCATTCTGGTGGTTCCAGGCCGCGCCGAAACGCTGCCGGGCTTGCTGGAACGCGTGGTCCGCCTCTGCGGTGTGTCGGCCCGCGCCATGGAAGGCCTCGGCCAAGCTCGAAATCTGAGCCGGGCTGCCGGCCTGCAAGCTCTGATTGATCGCCCACGGATCACCGCCGGCCTGGGCGATCAGATCGGCAATGCTAAGCCATTTCAGCTGCACTGTTCCACCCTGAACACTCGCCCGTAGTTCTACAAATCAGCTACGACGGTACCTCCGCCGACGCCCGGTCCCCGCCAGTTCCACCCGACAATGCACCGCCGGTCCGCTCACGCTGATGTGGCGCCGAAACAGCGCCCACAGCAACCGCTTTCATAACCCCACCCGGCGCGCCGGCAAGCGCCTTATCCGCTGGTAACTTTACCGCCATGGGTGCCTTGGATGGTCGCGTTGCCTTTATCACCGGCGGAGCTCGCGGGCAGGGCCGCTCTCATGCGCTGGCCCTGGCCGCCGAGGGGGCCGACGTCGTCATCGCCGATGCCCCGCAGGCGATGACCGACCTGACCTATCCCCTGGGCACCGAGGACGACCTACGGGAAACCACCAAGCTCGTCGAAGAGCTGGGCCGGCGTTGCGTGCCGATCACCCTGGACGTGCGCGACGCGGCCGCGGTCAACGCCGCGATCACGCAGACAGTCGCCGACCTGGGCAGCCTCGACGTCGTGGTGGCCAACGCCGGAATCGTCAGCACCGGGCTGCTGGAAGACGTCAGCGACGTGGTGTGGCAACAGCTGATCGGCACCAACCTGACCGGCGCCTTCCACACCCTGCGGGCCGCCATACCGGTGATGCGGCAGCAGCGGTTCGGCAGGATCGTCGTGACCTCCTCGATGGGCGGCCGCATGGGCATCCCCGAGCTCGCCGCCTACAACGCGACCAAGTGGGGTGTCATCGGCCTCGCGAAGTCCGCCGCGCTCGAGGTCGCCAAAGAGGGCATCACGATCAATGTCGTCTGCCCCACCACCACCCAGACGCCGATGGTGCAACCCACCGGAAGCGACGACGTCCCCGACGACCTGGCGCGCCGGATGACCAAAGCCAACCCGATACCGCAGCCCTGGCTGCAGCCCGAGGACGTCAGCCGCGGCGTGGTGTATCTGGTCACCGACCCCGGGGTGATCACCGGAAGCGTGCTCGAGATCGGCCTCGGCGGCAGCGCACGCATCCACTGACGAACGTCTGAGGAACGGGCGCCGGCCGACGGCGCATCGCCGTCAAATGAGGTGTCGGAACCATACTGACGGCGAACTGATGTTCGCTACGCTTGACCCCGATTGTTCAATCGCCTGGGAAGCTGGGGCCAGGTAATGGCTGAAAAACCCAAGGCTCGCGCCCGCGCGTCGGGGCCGAGCGAGGTCGTGGCGGAGTTAGCCGCCGCCGGGTTCGACAGTGCCCGCCATATCGCTCGGGGCGCCGCCGGAGTGGTCTATTGCTGCCACGAGACCGCGCTCGGGCGCAACGTGGCGATCAAGGTGCTACCGACATTCATCGACGACGCCGGCCGCGAACGGTTTCTCCGCGAGGGCTACGCCATGGGCGGGCTGTCGGGGCACCCCAACATCGTCAACATTTTGCGGGTCGGCCTGACCGCGAGCGGGCGCCCCTACATCGTCATGTCCTACTGCCCCGCGGGTTCGCTGGGCCTGCGGGTGCAGCGCGAGGGTCCCATCGCCTGGCCCGAGGCCGTGCGGATCGGCGTAAAGCTCTGCGGTGCATTGGAAACCGCACACCTGAGCGGCACGTTGCACCGCGATATCAAGCCCGCCAACGTCCTGGTCAACGACTACGGCGAACCGCAGCTGACCGACTTCGGGACCGCCCACATCGCCGGCGGATACGAGACGGCGGCCGGATTGTTCTCCGGCACGATCGATTACCTCGCCCCCGAAATCATGGCGGGCGAGCCCGCGACCGTCAGCAGCGACGTGTATTCGCTTGGGGCCACGCTGTATTCGCTCATTGCGGGCAGCCCCGCATACGAGCGCCGCGGCAGCGAAGACCTGCTCGCGCACTACACGCGAATCAACAACACGCGCGTCCCGGACCTGCGTCCCGGCGGAATCCCCGACGCGGTGTGTTCGGCGATCGAGACGGCGATGGCGGTCGACCCGGCCGAGCGGCCGACGTCGGCGGCGGAGTTCGGTCGCGGATTGCAGGAAAGCCTGCGCCGCAACGGCTTGAAACCCGACGCCATGGCCATCACCGCCGTCGGCGCGGGCGCGGCGCGCGCGGTGGGCGGCTCGACGGGTCCGGCCAAGGCGCGGACCCTGCCGCCGTCCGGGCCTGGCGGGAAGACGGGGACAGCGGCCCCGCGACCGCCGCGCATCGCCACACCGGCCCCACGAAACGCCGACCCGGACGGTGCCACCTCGCTGATCCATCCGCTCAACGACCGCCGAACGACGCCCGCACCGTCGCGCCCTGCCGGCCCGCAGCAGACCGGTCCACGCGGCCCATCGGTGGACAGGCGAGGCCCAATTCCGGCCAGGCCCAACACGTCTCAGCCCACCGAGGCGATCGCCGCACCGACCAGCATCACCGACGCGATCACGCCGTCGGGTGACGCGGAGCCACCCGCGGTCGAGCGCCGCGGGCCGGCCGCCGGGGCGGTGAAGTGGCTGAGCTCGTCGGGCAAGAAGCGCAACCGCCTCACGGCCCCTCTGATCGTTGTGGGGATCGTGGTGGCCGTGCTGGTGCTCGGCAGCGGGGTCTACGTGCTGCTCAGCCAGGGCAACAAACACCACCAAGCCGCGAATCAACCGAGCGCCCCGGCGGTCAAGTGGCAGCCGATCACCAACGCGCGCATCGCGCGCCAGGCGGCGGCGACCACGCAGGCCGATGGCACGATCTGGATCTTCGGCGGGCTGGGAAGCAACCACGCGCTCGTCGCAAACCACGAGGGCTACGACCCGGTGATCGACAGCTGGAAGAGCGGCGACGACCTTCCCGTTCCGGTCCAGCACGCCATGGCGGTGACGTGGCGGGGCAACCCG
The DNA here is from genome assembly GCF_059812885.1 of Mycobacterium sp. NGS33. Lineage (NCBI taxonomy): Bacteria > Bacillati > Actinomycetota > Actinomycetes > Mycobacteriales > Mycobacteriaceae > Mycobacterium > Mycobacterium sp. NGS33. The sequence goes on from NZ_JCALDN010000001.1 coordinate 699,908, forward strand.
ATCGTGCTCGGCGGCTGGCGCGCCGCGGGTCCGCAAAAGGTTGCCAGCGACCAGGTTTGGCGGGTGGTCAACAGCCACTGGGTCGAACTGCCCCACCTGTTGCAGCCCCGGGCGGCGGCCGCGGCCTCGGTGGTGGGAGACCGCATTGTCGTCACCGGCGGCGTCGACGCGAACGGCGCGCTGCTGAACACCACCGAGATCTTCGACGGCAACTCCTGGACCCTGGGCACGCCGATACCGACCCCCCGGCAGATGCTCGCCGCGGCGTCGGACGGCAAGCTGGTGTACGCCGTCGGCGGCAGCACCGGGACCGCCGACCTGGCGGCGGTCGAGGCGTATGACCCGGCCGCGAAAAGCTGGACGCGGTTGCCCGACCTGCCCCAGCCGCGCGGTGACCTCGGCGTGGCGATCGCCGATCGCCGCCTGGTGGCCGTCGGGGGGCAGTCGGCCGGGCAGGTCCTCAAGAGCGTGTCGGTGTTCGACCTGACGACGAATGCGTGGGCCGGCCTGCCCGACATGGGGGCGGCGCGCCACGGCATGGCGGTCGACGCGGTGGGGCAGGCCGTGTTCGCGATCGGCGGGTCGAGTGAGGCCGGCGACGGCCAGGCGACCTCGTCGGCCGAGGCGCTACAGCTGCCGGCCCGCCGAATCCAGCCGGCCGCGCAGTGGCGTTCCCTGCCGGACGCACCCACGCCCCGGCTGATGACGGCGTGGACCGTGCTCGACGACAAGATCTGGATCGTCGGCGGGCTGCGTGACGGGGTCGCGCTGTCGACGGTCGAAAGCTACGACCCGCGCGCCGGCACCTGGCAGACCCAACCGCCCCTGCCCGTCCCGCTGCACCACGCCGCGGCGGCGACCTATCACGGCGAGGTGGTGGTGCTCGGCGGCGCCAGCAGCGACCTCACGCAGGCGTCCACCAAGGTGTTCGCGTTGCGCGGCGGCAAGTGGATCGAGTTGCCGAGCCTCACCCACGCCCGCGCGGCGCTGGCCGCCGCGGTGGTCGGTGACAAACTCGTCGCCGTCGGCGGCCAGAACGCCAAGCAGCTCGTCGCCCAGACCGAGGTCTTCGACGGCAGCTCGTGGCGCGACGCGGCCGACATGCCAACTCCGCGTGAGCATCTCGCCGCGGTGTCGGACGGCACCTACGTGTACGCGGTCGGCGGCAGATTCCTGTCGGCCGACAAGAACTCCGCGGCGTTCGAACGGTTCGACCCGCAATCCGGGGCGTGGACCAAGCTGGTCGACATGCCGACGCCGCGCGGAAGCTACGGCGCCGCGTTCATCGACGGCCGGATCCTGGCGGTCGGCGGCGAGGAGCCGACGCGGGTGTTGGGGGTGGCCGAGATGTACGACATCGCCAACGGAACGTGGAGCGTCCTGCCTCCCATGCCCACCCCGCGCCACGCCGAGGCCGTCGCGACGGTGGGCAACACCGTCTACTGCATCGGTGGCGCGAACCGGCCGACCCACGAAGGCCCGGTGGCCACCGTCGAGGCCCTGGACTTCATCTAGCCGATCAGTGGCGCCTGAGCCGGCTGCGCCACCCCACGAATCCCGCGTACACAATGGTCAGCAACGCCAGCATGCCCACGTCGAACAGCCAGGTTGCGGCCGTGTGCTTGAAGTGGCGGTCTTTCGGGGCGAGCGGGCCGGGCTCGATCGTCCACAGGTCGACCGTCGAGGCCTGCGCCGCGTACCCCCAGCGCGAGGGCACCGCCCACGACATCTGGTCCAGGCCGATCCGGTTGGTGACCGGGACCATTCCCCCGCAGAGCACCAACTGCAGCATCAGGGACACCACCAGCAGCGGCATGATCTGCTCATTGGAGCGGGCGAGGGAGGACAGGACCAGGCCGACCATCGCCGCGGCGACGCACATCGCGGCGGTCGCGACGTACAGCTCGAGGGTGGCGCTGCCGAGCAGCAGGGCCGGGCGGGTCGGTGCGCCCTTCCCCAGGATCGTGATGGTGGTGGCGATCGCCGACTGGATGACGGCGAACACGAAGAACACGGCCATCTTCGCCAGCAGGTACGCCTTGGTGGACAGGCCGACCGCCTGTTCCCGGCGGAAGATGGGCCGCTCGCCGATGAGGTCGCGGATCGTCAGCGCGGTGCCCATGAACACGGCGGCCATGGTCAGCAACATCAATACCGAGCCCGGCTCGTCCGAGCCGTCCCCGCTGGGATCGGCGACACGGAATCCCGTCGAACCCGGCACGGTCAGCGACAGCGCGCCCATCACGAACGGCAACAGCGCCAGGAAGATGAAGTAGGCGCGGTCGGCGACGATGAGCCGGATCTGGCGGCGCGCGATCGTGGCCAACTGGCGGCGGGTGCTCGAGCGGGCCGGGGCACCCAGATCGGCCGGCTTCTCCGCCTCGGGCCCGGCCGGCGGCGGTTTTTGCTGGGCCAGGAAGCGGCGGTTGGCCTCGTCGGGGTCCGCGCCCACCATGCCGAAGATCTTGGCCCAGTTGGTGGTTCCCATGGTCGCTTCGATTTCGTCGGGCGGCCCGCAATACGCCGTCTTGCCGCCGGGCGCCATCAGCAGCACCTGGTCGCACAGGTCGAGGTAGCTCAGCGAGTGCGTCACCACCAGCACCACGCGACCGGCGTCGGCCAGCTGCCGCAGCATGGTCATGACCTGCAGGTCCAGCGCGGGATCCAGGCCGGAGGTCGGCTCGTCGAGGATCAGCAGCGACGGCCCGGTGAGCAGTTCGAGCGCCACCGAGGCACGCTTGCGCTGCCCGCCGGACAGCTTGTCCACCCGGGTGTCGGCGTGCTTGGTCAGCCCGAGTTCCTCGATCACCTGCGCGACGACCTGGGCGCGGTCTTGTTTGCTGGTGTCGGGTGGCAGCCGCAGCTCGGCGGCATAGTTGAGCGCCTGGGTCACCGTCAGCTGGCGGTGCACGACGTCGTCCTGGGGCACCATCCCGATGCGGCTGCGCAACGACGCGAAGCTCGCGTGAATGTCGTGTCCCTCGAAGGTGATTGAGCCCGAACTGGGACAGGTGGCCCCGGCGATCAGCCGCGACAGCGTGCTTTTGCCGGCCCCGGACCCGCCGATGAGCGCGGTCAGCGTGCCGGGCCTGGCGGTCAGCGAGACTTTGTGAATCAGCCGTTTGCTGTCGATTTCGAAGTCGACCTCGCGCACCTCCAGCCCGCCGGTGCGGGTGGCCGCTTGGGCGCGGCGGAGCAGGATCTCGCCGTTGAACACCAGGTCGACGTTGCCGATGGTGACGACGTCGCCCTCGGTCAGCGGGGCCGACAGGATTCGGGTGCCGTTGACGAACGTCCCGTTGATGCTGTGCGCGTCGTGGATCTCCATGCCGCTCGGACCCGGAACCAGGTAGGCGTGCTGGCGCGACGCCAGGACGTCCGAGATGACGATGTCGCTGTCCTCGGCGCGGCCGATGACGGCGGCGCCCGCGGGGGGCGCGGCGAGCCTCGACCGGGACCGCTGCACCGCGCGGCGCAGGTTGGTGCTGTCGAACTCCGCGGCTTCGAGGGCTTGCGCGCCGATCTCGGTCAGCGGTTGGCCCTTCGCCGGCACGCCGGCCGGCCTGTCGGGCGGCGGCCCCGGTTGGGGACCGCGCGCCGGCGGCGGTTGGTTCGGATAGCCGACGGCGCGGCGCGGGCCGCTGGCCGCTTGCGGTGGCGGCGGCCCGTAGCGCAAGGGGGCGGGCTGCTGGCGCGCGATGCGGGGCGCCGGGCCGCCGACGGGCTGGGCGGGCTCCGGGCGAGGGGGCCTCACGGCGCCGGGCCGGGCCAGGGCCTGCATCCCCTCGACCGTGGGCGGCAGCTGCCCCACGGTCCTGTCGGAACGTTCGATCACGAAGCTCAGACGCGGCCCGTCGGGACCCCCGACGTTGATGGTCTGGCCGTCGCGGATGTCGACGACCGACACCCGACCGCCGTTGACGAACATCCCCGTCGGCGATCCGTTGTCGATCGCCAGCCATTTGCCCCGATCGAACCGCAACAGCAGGTGCGCACGGGCGATCCGCGGATGGGCGACACGCATGTCGGCGCGAAGGTCGCTGCCGACGACGAGGTCGTGGCCCGCGGCGAAACTGCGCCGTGACCAGTCAGATTGAACCGTCAGCACGGGCGGTGCGGGCCTACTCATCCCCTCAGTATTCGATCCGCCGCCACCAAGCGCCAGCGGTTTGGTCATATTGGTTTTCCGGTCGCCCACCGCATTTGCTGGACGGGTGCGTCACGGCGGCGATGCGCGGCGGCCGGCCCGTCGGGCCGGCGTTGTCGACCGTCCCGCTGGCCGCGGCGCCGCCTCACCAAACCTCCCGTGGCCAAACCGTGACCGTCGCGTGCCCAAATATCAACGCGCCCTTACGCTTCCGCAGGTCAGCACACATTTATCATCCCTATTACAACTCTGTCAGTTAAAAGGAAATGGGGCCATGCGGACGGGTGTTCGGTGTGTTCTTGCGGTCATCGGAACCGCTGCGAGTGTTGTCGTGACGCCGGCCGGGGTAAGCCTGGCCGCGGCGAACCAATCGCATGGTTTCGCGGTCGCGTCGATCTCCCCGGGGCGCGACGAGGTGGTCGGCGTGGCCCACCCCATCCAGGTGCGCTTCACCGCCCCCATCACCGACCCGGCCCTGCGGCAGGCGGCCGAGCGCGCCGTCGCAGTCAAGTCGACACCCGCGATGACCGGCAGGTTCGAATGGCTCGACAACAAGGTTGTGCAGTGGGTGCCGGACCGATACTGGCCGGCGCACAGCACGATTCCGTTGACGGTGGGCGGCGCGGCCGCCGAGATCAAGACGGGCCCCGCCGTGATCGGCGTCGCGAGCATCTCCGAACACACCTTCACCGTCAGCATCGACGGCGCCGAGGCGGGACCGCCGACCTCGCTGCCCGCGCCGCACCACCGGCCGCACTTCGGCGAGCAGGGCGTGATGCCCGCCTCGATGGGCCGGCCCGAATACCCGACGCCGGTCGGCTCGTACACCGTCCTGTCCAAAGAGGAAGCGGTGACGATGGATTCGAGCAGCGTCGGCATCCCCGTCGACGACCCCAACGGTTACCTGCTGACGGTCAACTACGCCGTCCGCATCACCAGCCGCGGCCTGTTTGTGCACTCCGCCCCGTGGGCCGTCCCCGCCCTGGGACTCGAGAATGTCAGCCACGGCTGCATCAGCCTCAGCCCCGACGACGCCGAGTGGTACTACGACCACGTCCACGTGGGCGACCCGGTGATCGTCCAGGACTGATCCGCCAACCCGTTACGCAGCTCCGCACCCCGGCGCAAGCCCGGGTGCGGAGCTTTAATCGCGCTGCGGTAGAGAGCTTTTCACCGCGAACGAAACGGGCCCGCTGGTGAACACCAGCGGGCCCGGCCCGTTCCGAAGCTGAGGTGGCCTCAGCTCGCGCCCGCAGGACCGGGGCGGATCGGCTGGCCGGCCGTCGGGCCGCCGGTGGGTGCCGGTCCGCTCGGCGCATCCTTCACCCCGGACATGTCGATGATGGGAGCCGCCGCCTCCAGGGGAGCACCAGCGGCCGCCGGCCCGCCCAGGGCGATCAGCGGCGCGCCGGCCGGCACGACGGGTACCGGCGGCACGACGGGTACCGGCGGCACGAGCGGCACCGGCGGCGCCAGGGGCAGCGGCGGCACGATCGGCAGCGGTGCACCGATCGGCAGCGGCCCGGGCACGGCCATCGGCACGCCGGACATGTCGGTCATGGGCGCCGCACACACGCCGCCGGCTGGTGCGCCCGCGGCCACTGTTCCGGCGCCCGCTGCCGGGCCACCGGCGGCCGGCGCCACCTCGCCCGACTGCCCCTCAATGCACGCGTGGCCGCCCGTAATCAGCGGGGCGGCCGCCGCGTCGGGGCTCAACGCGATAGCAGCTCCGCACAACCCAGCGCCGGCAACTACTTTGATGTTGAACCGATCGACGATCGCCATCAGCGTCAACTCTCCTTTATTCACGCTCAGCTATTTCCGCAATCATGTGGTGCAGCAGGCCCGCCTAGCCGTACCGAGGCCGCTTTTCACGACCGCGCCAATTGTCAGCAGCCGACGCGCGACACGCGCCACGCCGCACCGCGCCGTTTCCAAATGGTGACGTCACAACGGCGTCACGAATCAGAACACCCTCGGCGGACACCGATCGACCTGCACGAATGGGCTTGCGCCGTAGCGGTACTCAGCGATCGTCGCCCCCCGGCCACGCCGCCGACCGGGCGCGTCGTGCGGCGATCCCGCGTGCTGGCCGCGCCCTCGTCGTAGCGCCCGACGGACAGCCGCCCGGATGCTCGGCTGGCCGACTTCAAATCCCACGGACTTTATTTTTCCGCAGGTCCTTCACAGGAAACTGTAGGTGAACAGTTATCGTTCCCAAGGTTACGTAGAAGTTAACATCGTGATTAGAACTGTTGACGGGAAGAGGAGAAGGGGCCATGTCACCACGTCGTCTCGCCGCCGGGTTCATCGGTTCAGCCCTGTTCGGCGGCCCGCTTCTGGCCGGTCTTGTCTGGGCAAGTCCAGCGCAGGCCGACGCGGCCGGCTTCCTCAATGACATGCATCGCGACGGGGTCCACGCCGTCTCGGGCGGCGACGCCGCGCTGTTGCAGGCCGGCCTGAACGTATGCCAGCAAATCTCCTGGGGCGCTCCGCCCGCGCAGCTCGAAGGCTTGGCGCTGCAGCGCTCCGACGACCAGCAGGGGGCGGGTGGCCTGAGCGCCAAACAGGCCGACGACGTGGTCGTCTACGCCATGCGCGATCTGTGCCCCAGCTAGAAAGGGCCCCGATCCAACAGACTTCGGCGGCCTAGCGACCGGCCGTTCTTTGCCGACTATTCACTCTCCCGATTTCTTTGCGCAGCGGGTCGTCGCACTTTTGTGTAAAAGTGCATCATCCGCATCGGGCGCAGACGTAAGGAGAAGGTTGGATGGCGGCACGCAGGCGATATGGCCGGGTGATGGGCGCGGCGCTGGCCAGTGGCCCACTTGTGCTGGCCGGGGTCCTCTGCGCCGGCCCGGCGCGGGCCGACGGGGCAGCCTTCCTCAACGACCTGCACAACGCCGGCATCCATGCCGTCAACGGCGGCGACCCGGAGCTGCTGCAGATGGGCGCCGACCTGTGCCAGCAGCTTTCCTGGGGCGCCTCCCCGCAACAGCTGGAGGGCTTGGCGCTGCAGCGCTCCGACGCCGACCAGGGCACCGGGGGCATCAACGGCCGCCAGGCCGCCGACGTCGTCATCTTCGCGCTGCGCGACCTGTGCCCCAACGCCTGACGGCGAGCTAGTGGCGGGCAGTCCGCTCCGCGCTAGGGTGACACTCGAGTGAAGCTGAGCGCACGGAACCTGGCCGGCCTCGAGATCCCGGTCCCGACCTATGACCGCAGCCAAATCGGCGTCGGCATAGCACATTTCGGCGTCGGCGGCTTCCACCGGTCGCATCAGGCCATGTACATCGACCGGCTGCTCAGTGACGGGCTCGCACACGACTTCGGCATCTGCGGAGTCGGCGTGCTGCCGGGCGACGAGCGCATGCGCGACGCCCTGCGCGGCCAGGACCACCTCTACACGCTGATCCTCGAGCACCCCGACGGCACCCGCGAGCCGCGGGTGATCGGCGCGATCGTCGACTACCGTTATGCGCCCGACGATCCCGACTCGGTGATCGAGCTGCTGGCCGATCCGGCCACCCGGATCATCTCGCTCACCATCACCGAGGGTGGTTACCAGCCGCCGCTGAGCGCGGTGTTCGGGTTGGTGGCCGAGGCGTGCGACCGGCGGCGCGTGCGCGGCCTGCCCTCCCCCACGATCGTGTCCTGCGACAACATCGCCGGCAACGGAGACCTGGCCCGGCGCGTCTTCACCTCAGCCGCCGAACGAGTGAATCCCGCACTGGCGCAATGGATGCGCGAGAAGACCACCTTTCCCAACTCGATGGTCGACCGGATCACACCGGTGACCACGCCCGACGTGCTCGAGCGGCTGGAGTCCGAATTCGGGGTGGCCGACGCCTGGCCCGTCATCGCCGAACCGTTCGCCATGTGGGTGATCGAGGACAACTTCGCCGACGGCCGCCCGCCGCTGGATCGGGCCGGGGTGCAACTCGTCGAGGACGTGGCGCCGTACGAGGCGATGAAATTGCGGCTGCTCAACGCCGGGCATCAGGGCCTGTGCTATTTCGCCTACCTCGCGGGATACCGGCTGGTGCACGACGCCGCCCAGGATCCGGTGATCGCGGATTTCCTTGCCCGCTATATGGATTCGGAGGCCATGCCGACGCTGCGGCGCGTCCCGGGCCTCGACGAGTTCCGGGCCGGCCTGCTGCCGCGCTTCGCCAACGCCTACATCCGCGACACCGTCGCCAGGCTGTGCGCCGAATCCTCGGACCGCATCCCGAAGTGGTTGTTGCCGGTGGTGCGCGACAACCTGCGCGCCGGCGGGCCGGTGCGGCTGTCCGCGGCGATCGTCGCGAGCTGGGCGCGCTACGCCGAGGGCGTCGACGAACGGGGCGAACCGATCGAGGTGGTGGACCGCCTGGCCGACACCCTGGTGCCGCTGGCCCGCGCGCAGCGCGACGACCGGCTCGCATTCCTGGCCAACCGGGCGGTCTTCGGCGACCTCGTCGACCACGAGCGCTTCCGCGAGGCCTACCTGTGGGCGCTGGACTCGCTGCACCAGCAGGGCGCGCGCGCCACCCTGCGGGCGTTGCTCGGGGCCGACCCGCCGTGACCCTGGTCGCCGGCATCGACTCCTCGACCCAGTCCTGCAAGGTGCTGGTGTGCGACGCCGCCACCGGCCGGGTGGTTCGCGAGGGCCACGCCAGCCACCCCAACGGCACCGAAATCGACCCTGCCGCATGGGAATCCGCGACTCGTCAGGCCATCGCGGCCGCGGGCGGGCTGGACGGGGTCGACGCGGTGGCCGTCGGCGCGCAGCAGCACGGCATGGTGTGCCTGGACGCGACCGGCCGGGTGGTGCGCCCGGCGCTGCTGTGGAACGACGTGCGTTCGGCCGACGCCGCGCGCGCACTCGTCGACGAGCTGGGTGGCCCGCGGGCCTGGGCCAGGGCCGTCGGCGTCGTGCCGCTGGCCGCGATCACGGCGGCCAAGCTGCGCTGGCTCGCCGACCACGAGCCGGCCCACGCCGACCGCACCGCGGCGGTCTGCCTGCCGCACGACTGGTTGACGTGGCGCCTGCGTGGCCAGGCAGACCTTGCGGCGCTGACCACCGATCGCAGCGACGCCAGCGGCACCGGCTACTACGACGCCGCCACCGGCGCTTACCGATTCGATCTGCTGGAACTGGCCCTGCGCGGCCGGTGCCCCGGGCTGCCGACCGTGCTGGGACCGTCGGACCACACCGGCGGCGGCACAACGGTGTTCGGCGCGGGTTTGGGCGACAACGCCGCCGCCGCGCTGGGCCTTGGCGCCGAAGAGGGCGACGTGATGGTGTCGATCGGGACTTCGGGGGTGGTGGCCGCCGTCACCGCGGACCCGATCCGCGACGACGCGGGATTCGTCGCCGGGTTCGCCGACGGCACCGGACGCTACCTCCCGCTGGTGTGCACCCTCAACGGCGCGCGGGTGCTGGAGGCGGCCGCCGCGATGCTGCGGGTCGACCACGACGAGCTGTCCCGGCTCGCGCTGTCGGCGCCCCGGGCGCCGCGGGGCTGGTACTGGTCCCGTACCTGGAGGGCGAACGAACACCCAACCGGCCCAACGCCTCCGGTGCGTTGCACGGGCTGCGGGTGTCCAATGCGACGCCGGCCAACCTGGCCCGGGCCGCGGTGGAAGGACTGCTGTGCTCGCTGGCCGACGGCGTCGCGCAGCTCACCGCGCACGGCGTCGCCGTGCGCCGCATCCTGCTGATCGGCGGCGGCGCGCAATCGCAAGCGCTGCGCGAGATCGCGCCCACGGTGTTCGGCAGTCCGGTGCTGGTACCCGCCCCGGCCCAATATGTCGCGCTGGGCGCGGCGCGGCAGGCCGCCTGGGCGCTGAGCGGATCACCCCGCCCGCCCGCGTGGGATCCGCCGCCCACCACCGAATACACCGCCGCCCCCGCACCCGAGGTGACGGCGCGCTACGCGCGGGTGCGCGACCTCACCGAGGGAACCGCCTAGTCGCCGGGAAGCGGCCGGAACACCGGCAGTATCCGGTACTTCGCGCTGAAGCTGGCCTTGTCGTATTTCGCGCCCACCTCGCCGTCGCACGCGATGACCGTGGGACCGTCGACGGCGCTGAAGCTGAATTCCGGCACCTGCAGCTCGTGATAGAGCGGGCTGCGCTCCAGGCGGCCCAGGGCGAGCGCGGTCAGGATCCTGGTCCTCGCCCAGTGCCGCCCGGTCTCGAGGATGCGCACGTCGATCAGACCGTCGTCCATCCTCGTCCGCCGCGCCGGCGCGAACCCGCTCGGCAGGTACAGCGAATTGCCCAGGAAGAACAGGGACGTCAGCAGGGTCTTGTTGTCGTAACGGATGCGCACGGGCTGCTCCTTGCGCAGCGTGCGCAGCATCGCGTACAGGCCGGCCAGCGGCTTGCCGATGCGTTTCTCGAGCTTTTCGCGCCGCCGCACGAAGGCCGGGTAGGCGCCGATGCTGGCGGTGTTGAGGACCATCTGAGAGTCGTTGAGGCACACCAGGTCCACGCAGACCACGTGGCCGCGCCGGATCGCGTCGACCGTCTTGGCGACGGTGTCGCAGCCGATGTCCTTGGCGAAGTGGTTGAACGTCCCGGCGGGAAAGACGGCCAGGGGCAGCCCCGCGTCGATGGCCACCCCCGCGGCGGCCGCGACGGTGCCGTCACCGCCGCCCACCGCCAACACCTCGGCACCTTCGGCCGCGCCGCGCAGCACCTGGACCGGGTCGTCGTCGGGACCCAGCTCGCGGATGTCCACCTTCGGCAGCTCCGCACGCACCTCGTCGACCACTCGGGCCCCGGTGCCGCTGCCCGACTCCGGGTTGATCACCAGCACCACGCCGGAGCCATCGGGCCGCTGCGGCGCCGCGACACGAAGCGGTTCCGTTCGCGGAAGGGCGGTTTCGACGATCGGGGGGACGAGCCGGCCGCCCAGCACGGCCAGGCCCGAGCCGATGCCGAATCCGGCGATGACGTCGCCGGGGTAGTGCGCGCCGGTGACGACCCGGGACAGACCCACCAGCCCGGCCAGCAACGCCAGCCCGAAACCCAGCGGCGGGTTCTCCAGCCCCACCCCGATGGCGAACGCCGCGGCGCTGGCCGAGTGTCCCGACGGCAGCGAGTTCGACGTGGGGCGGCGGCGGACCTGCCGGACCAAGGGCACCAGGTCGTAACCGGGCCGGGGCCGTCGGCGGATCCGCTTGGCGACCTGATTGGTGACCAGGCTGGTGGCGGCGAGCGTCACCAGCCCGCGCGTCGCGCCGCGCTGCGCGCTTTGCTTGCCGGTGGCCAGCAGCGCCGCGCCGATGCCCACCCACAGCTTGGAGTGGTCGGCCGCCCGGGTCAGCGGCGGCATCACCGCGTCCAGCAGCGGGGTGTCCGTCTCGGCGATGGCATCGAACAGTTCTCGATCCAGCGTGCCCAGTCCCCGGGTGATCTGTTTGATGCCGCGTGCGCGTTGCCAGGGCCCCCTGCTCATTCGCTACACCCTAAATTGGTCCGAAGACATGCGCGACAACGCCGATCGCCGCGGCGTGACCGCGCCCGTCGTCGCCGAGATCGCCCGCCGCTACGGCGTCACCGCCGCGCGCTTCGGGGTCCTCGAGGGCATGGCCGAATTCACCGATCCGCACGGCAAATCGTTCTTCCTGATCCCGGCCTACGCCGACGGTGCGCGGGCCCGCGACGCCGCGCTGATGACCTACGTCCTCAACGCGGACACCGGCTACGGCAAGCCGGACACGCGGCCCACCGACTTTCCCGCCACCCCCTACGGCGCCGCCGAGGTGGCCCGAATCATGGCCCGGCAGAACGCGAATCGCTGGAGCTACACCCGCGATGTCGGATTCGTGCACCGCAACGGGGGACGCCTGGTCACCACCCCCAACGGCATGCTCATGGGCCTGGGCGGCAACTGGATCCAGCGGCTGTTCAGCCAGCGCGGCGGCACCACCTGGGGCGACATCTTCCTGGTCAATGCGGGCCGGGTCGCCGACCCGGGCGGGCAGCTGCACCGGATCGTCTCGTCGGGGTGCGCGTGGTTTCTCGACCGGGCCGGCGCCCCGCGCCCCAGCCGCCTCGACCTGGACCGGGTGTTGCACCACGAGGAGCGGCACGCCGCGCAATGGGCCGACCGGGGTTATTTGGGGATGCTCACCGGCTACGGTCGGGAGTTGTTCCGCGAGTTGGCTTTTGGCGCGGTGAACGGGTTCGAAGAGGACGCGGGCCTGGCCGACGGCGGTTATAGGGCGTGAATCCCGTGGTAGAGCACCATCGCGCCGATCACCACGAACACCGCCGCGAGTAGGGCACCGTTGTTGCGGTCCATCCAGTCCTTGAGCCGCGCCAGCGTGTCGTCGAGCCGGCTGCCTGCCGCGAGGTAGGCCAGGATCGGGATCGCGACGCTGGACGCGGCGATGGCCACGAAGAACGCGGCGGCCACCCAGTCACCGGTCAGACCGAGGCCGCTGGTGCCGATGCCCAACCCGGCGGGAACGCAGATGAGCGCCACATCCGGTCGCACCACGGCCAGCACCGCCCCGATGACCCCGGCGCGGGCCGGGGTGATGCTGGCGAACGAACGCATCCAGGCCGGCGACTCGGACTGACCGTGCCGGTTGAGCCATCGGTAGATGCCGTACACGATCAGCGCCGAACCGAGCACCACGCGCAGCCACGACGACCACCGCGGCGGCGCCTTGTCCAAACCGCCCAGCAGGCCGGAGGCCGCGACCGCGATCGCGGTCAGCGCGGACAGGCTCAGCAACCAACCGCCCAGAAACGCGAGGCTGCTCGGCCGCGGCCGCGGCGCCTGGAGCACCAGCACCGCCGGAATGACCGTGAGCGGAGAGAGCGAGATGACCAGTCCAAGCGGAACGAGCCCGGTCAGCACCGTCCCCCAGCTTCCTGCCATGGGCGGCATCCTGCCATTGCCGCGGGCGATGCGACGCCGAAACGCGCCGTATCCGCCCCGATCCGGATCAGGCCAGCGTGCGAATCCCGTTGTAGAGCACGATCAATCCGATCAGAAGCAGGATGATCGCCATCATCGCGTCGTGGTTCGCCTCCATCCACGCCTTGAGGCGTTCCAGCGCATCGTCGAGGCGATCACCGGCACCGACGTAGGCCAATATCGGGACGGCGACCGTCGACGCGGCGAGGACGACGAAGACCGCGGCCGCGACCACTTGCGCGCCGGCGCCCAGGCCGCTGTTGCCGACGGCCAGGCCGGCGGCCGCGCACAGGATCAGCACCTCGGGCCGCAGGGGCACCAGCACCGTCCCCATCACCCCCGCGCGCACCGGCGAGAGGGTGGAGAACGACCGCATCCAGCGCGGCATGCTGCGCTGCCGATGCCGGGTGAACCAGTGATAGGCCGCCAGCGCGAGGAGCGCCACACCGAAGCCCACCCGCACCCACGACGCCCATTTCGGCGGCGTGGCGTGGAAACCGCTGAGCAACTCCGAGCCGCTGACGAACGCGGCGGTCAGCGCGATCAGGCCCAGGAGCCAGCCGCCCAGAAAAGCGAGGCTGGTCGGCCTGGGCCGGGGCGCGTGCAGCACCAGCACGGCGGGAATGACCGTGATCGGCGACAGGGCGATGACCGCCGCCAACGCGATGAGCTTGCTCAGCACCGAGGCCCAACTTGCGTCCACGGGCAGCAATCATCGCATTGGCGTGGCGCTCACGCAGAGCGCGACCGCGGCCCTCAGCCTTTGCGGCGCAGCGTCCAGGCCGGCACCCAGTGCGTCACCGTTCGGCGCTTGGCTCCGTAGGCGACGGGGTAGGTCACCAGCCCCCACCAGTCGCCCTGCTCGCACAGGGCCCAGCAGCTCAGCCACCCCTCGACGACCTTGTGCAGCTGCAGACCGTTGGGCTGATACCGCCCCGAGCGGTGCGGCTCGCGCGGGAACAGCACCGTGAGGTCGACCAGGACGGCGACGGCCGGACGGACCACCCGGAATGGGCTCCGGACCGGTTGGCCGTTGTACCCGATCGACACGAGCGGACCCATTGATCGATCATACGTTCGAATGCATGGCGCGTTGAGCCCGCCGAGCGGGCCGGTTCGCTTCTGGCAACATAGCGGTGTGTTCAGCCAAACCGCGACGTCCCGGGCGGTTCGGTGAGCATCGGAACGACCGAGGAATCACCGAGTCGCCGCGGTGCGCTGCGGGGTCGCCGCCCGGCGGTGCTGGACCCGGTGCTCGTCGCCCTGCTGGCCGCCGCGGTCGGAATGGCCGGCGCGGCCCGGCCGTCCTTCTGGTACGACGAGGCCGCGACCATCTCGGCCGCCTACAGCCGGTCACTGACCCAGATGTGGCACATGCTGGGCAACGTCGACGCCGTCCACGGCTTGTACTACCTGCTCATGCACGGGTGGTTCCAGGTTTTTCCGCCCACCGAGTTCTGGTCGCGCGCCCCCAGCGCGCTGGCGGTGGGGGCGGCCGCGGCGGGCGTCGTCGTGCTGGGCAAGCAGTTCTCCTCCCGGACCGTCGCGGTGGCCTCCGGCGTGTTCTGCGCGATCCTGCCCCGGACCACGTGGGCGGCCATCGAGGCGCGCCCGTACGCCATGTCGATGATGGCCGCCGTCTGGCTCACCGTCCTGCTGGTCTACGCCGCGCGCCGCGACACCGGTTGGCTGTGGCTGTCGTATGCCATCGCGCTGGCCTGCTCGATCGTGCTCGACGCGTACGTCGCCCTGCTGCTCGCGGCGTATGCCGTGTTCGTCGGCGTCTTCCACCGAAGCCGAACGGCGTTGGCGGGCTTCGCCATTGCGTCGGGCCTCGCGGTGGCCGCGTTGCTGCCGTTCCTGATGACGGTCGCCGGGCAGGCACACCAGATCAGTTGGGTCGCACCCATCGGTCACCGCACCATCGAAGACGTGGTGATGCAACAGTATTTCGAACGATGCCCGCCGTTCGCCGTGCTGTCGGCGTTGCTGATCGGTGCGGCAATCGTGTTGTGGCTCAGTGGTTCCGCGCGCCCGACGGGGTCGCAGCGCCAGCTGCTGGTGCTGGCGGCGGGGTGGCTTGCCGCACCGACGGCCGCGATCGTGGTGTATTCGGCACTGGTTCATCCGATCTACACACCGCGATACCTGTGCTTCACCGCGCCGGCGCTGGCGCTGATCCTGGGCGTCTGCGCCGGCGCGGTGGCCGCCAAACCGTGGGCCACGACGGCGATCGTCGGTCTTTTCGCCGTGGCCGCCGCGCCCAATTACGTTCGGGTGCAACGTAACCCGTATGCCAAATACGGCATGGACTACAGCCAGGTCGCCGACCTGATCACCGCGAAGGCGGCGCCGGGCGATTGCCTACTGGTCAACGACACGGTGACCTTCATGCCGGCCCCCATGCGACCGCTGATGGCGGCGCGACCGGATGCCTATCGCAAGCTGATCGACCTGACGCTGTGGCAGAAGGCGACCGACCGCAACGACGTGTTCGACACCAACCTCATCCCCGAGGTGGTGGCCAGGCCGTTGAGCCAGTGCAGCGTCGTCTGGATCATCACCCAGGCCGACCCGTCGCAGCCGTCGCACGAGCAGGGCCCGGCGCTACCGCCGGGGCCGGTCTATTGGGCGAGCACCGCCTTCGCGGTGCCGCACGACCTCGGCTTTCGGCTGGTGGAGCGCTGGCAGTTCAACCTGGTCCAGGTGATCAAAGCCCAGCGCTAGTCACCAAATGTGGATCCAGTCGACGAGCATGTCCGCCGGGTACGTCGCCGCCGCGGGGTCACCGGCGCCGACGCCACCGACGGCCAGGGTGAACATGGGCGTCATCCAGTAGCCGGGATTGTTGAACGGCCAGCGGAAGTCGTCGGGGGCGCCGCCGTGGACGTGGATGGGTTTGTTCGGCACGCTGAAGTACTGCGCCCCGTCGCGGGCGAACTGGAATCCGTCCTCGCCCCAATGCATTCGCCAGGTGTGCCAGTTGCCGTCGACCATGCCGGGGATGGACTTGCCTTCCCACGTCTTGCCGTTCGAGGCGGCGTGCACCGTGGTTCCCGGCGGCCACGAGCCGTTGCCGTACCACTCGAAAAGGTCAACCTCGCCGTCCGGCAGCGGATCCTCGTTGACGCCCCAGAACGCCGACCAGAGGCCCGGGTCCAGACAATTCAGCTTGATCCGCGCTTCCCAGGTCTGGTTGATCATGCTGCGGAAGTTGCCCCGCAGTTTGGCGCCGTAGTAGGTGTCGCCTTCCTGGGTGGCGCGCAGGACGAGGTTGGAGTTGCCATCTTGGAACACGTTTCGGCGGTCGTCGCGGTAGATGCCCGCGACCGGCGGGAACACGTCGTCCTGCCAGGTCTGGATGGTCCACTTGCCCGGATCGGGAGCCGAACCCGCCGGACCGTCGAACTCGTCGGCGAAGATGTAGCCGCCGCCGCCCGCCGCCGGCGCGGCCGGCACCGGCGGGCCCGAGGGGGTGGCCCAGGCACCCGGCAAGCGCATCGCCGCCCCGATCATGCCGAGGCCCGACATCAGCATCATGCTGCGACGATCCATCTAAACCACCCATCGTTGAAAGCCGGCTCGTCAAGCTCGGCGCGATCTCCCCAGGCAACTCTCGCAAACGGTGTTATGAAACCACGCGGTGGGGTGGCGCGCATCCCTCGATAGGGACGCGCGCGCGCCGTAGCCGGTCACCACCCGCGCGCCGGTCCGTCGCCGACATTCCGCTGGCATAAGCAAGCGACGATAGCAGCAGCGGCCCCGATTTCCTGGGATTTCCCCCGTCGACCATCAATCTGGTTGACATACCCCTTTCCGCTGGTATCAAGGAGGTTGATGGTTCGAGAAAGGACAACAGCCATGTCTCATGGATTCTTCGGTGGTTTCGGTGGGCCCGGTTTCGGCGGCCCGGGCTTTGGTGGGCCCGGTTTCGGCGGTCCGGGCTTTGGCGGTCCCGGGTTCGGTGGCCCCGGCTTCGGCGGCCCGGGCTTCGGCGGCCCGGGCGCGGGCGGTCCCGGGTTGGCGCCGTTCGGCAAGAAGGGCCGTCACGGCCTCAGGCGCGCGGCATTCGTCACCGCGGCGTTGCTGTTGGACGGGCCGGCCGACGCCGCTCAGGTGGTGCAGCGGGTGTCCGACGCGACCGGCGGCGCGTTCACCCCTCCGCAGGACGTGGCCGAGCTGGCGATCGGCGTTCTCGCGGGCCGCGGCGTGGTCACCGTCGACGGCGGCGTGGCGACGCTGACCGAGCTCGGCCGAAACCTGTTGGCCTGGCGCGGAATCAGCAGCGAGACCGCGCACGCCTTCCTGGGCCGGGCGGCCAAGTTCGGTGACGTTCTGAAGATCCGCAAGGAGTTCTTCGAGATCGCGGGGCTGGCCCGCACGATCGCCTGGACGGGCACGGACGAGCAAAAGCAGCAGCTCGCCGAGACCCGGACCAAGGTGCTCGAGGCGCTGACCGACGCGCGCAAGGCGCTGCACCGGGTTCTCGGCGCGGCCTAGGGCGCCGGCGACGCTGGCACGGGAACCTTCTCGGTTGCCCGTGTCGCTGATCGCAGTGCAAGGCCGGCCGCCATCGAAAGAGCAACCGGCACAACGGGTATGTGTGAGCCGGTCAGCAGGGCCGCGCGCTTTGGATCACTTCGTACCAGTGCGACGCTTGCGCGGTGCGGCCGAGCGGGGTGGCCGGTCACGCATGTGGTCGCGGATACGACCCATGAGGTCGCCCAGGGTGTTCACGTCCTGGTCGGAAAGCGTGCCGTACAGCAGGTCGCGCACGATCCGGATGTGACCGGGGAGGACTTTGTCGACACGGGCTCGGCCCGCCCTGGTGATGCCGACTGCAGTGGCGCGCTTGTCATGGGTGCTGACCTTGCGGGTGATAAGCCCCGCACTTTCCAGAAGTCCGGCCTGATGGGTAAGGCCGCTGCGGCTGTAGACCACACCGTCGGCCAGTTCCGTCATCGTCAGCGGCCGATCGGCGTCGACTAGTTTGGCCAAGACCTCGAACTGGACGTAGCTGAGGCCACCCTCGGCCTGCAACTGCTCTCGCACGGCGTACTGCAGCAGGCTGGCTGCTTCCGTCAGGGCGAAGTACGTGCGCATTTGCGCCGGCTTGAGGCCTTTGGCCATGCGGCCATCTTAATGCTTCGACGTCGCAGCGATTTCGAGGCGTGCGCGGCCGGCGCCAAGAATGGCCAACCCGTGAAGCGCAGCCCAGAAATCAGGCGTAATCCTGGCGCGGATATGACGGTGTCCGCGTGGGTGAGTGCCCCTACAAGTGGGACTCCGCGGGCCTGGTCGTCAATTCGGTGGATTACGCGCCACGACTCCTCGCGTTGGTCGGCTACTACCGGCTGCCGCCCCCGACCAACTGACTGACACGGGCGATCGTGCGCCAGTCACCGGTATGACGACCATCACTGGACCCTTGGGATTGCTTCGACATTGAAGCGAGTTGTAGACGGTGTAACTGCTTCGAAGTTGAAGCAACGACCAAGGAGGGACACCATGAAGGCCGTGCGATACCACGAATACGGCGGTAGCGACGTTCTGCGGTACGAGGAGGCACCGCGACCTGTGCCAGGCCCGCACCAGGTGCTGGTGCAGGTAGCCGCCACCTCGTTCAACCCGGTGGATGCAGGCATCCGCGGCGGTTATTTGGCGGAGGTGTACGAGATCGGCTTCCCGCACATCCCCGGTGTCGACGTCGCCGGGACCGTCGCTGAAATCGGGGAGGGCGTGCAAGGGTGGAACGTCGGCGACACTGTGGTGGCGTTTTTGCCGTTGGATGCCGACGGCGCTGCCGCCCAGTACGCGATAGCACCGGCCGAGTCGCTGGCCACCGCGCCGCAGTCGGTGGACCTGGCCGACGCGGCGGCGCTGCCGGAGGCCGCGCTGACGGCGTGGCAGGCGCTGTTCGAGATCGCCGGTTTAACCGCCGGGCAGACGATCCTGATCAACGGCGCCTCGGGTGCGGTCGGTGGCTATGCGGTTCAATTGGCCAAGCGGGCCGGAGCGGTCGTCACCGCGACGGCCAGGGAACGCGATGCCGAGCGGCTGCGCGGTTTGGGTGCGGATCGAATCGTGGGCTACATCGACTACACGCATTCGCCGATCGACGTTGCGGGTGCACCGTTCGATGTGGTGCTCAACCTCGTCAGCACCACCGATGAAGAAACCGAAGCCCTGATCGGTGTCGTCGCCGACGGCGGCTTCCACGTCGGCACCATGGTTTTCGGGCCGCAGAACCCGGGCCGGGGGGTCCGCAGCCAGCGGGTCTTCGTCCGGAGTGACGCCACCCAGCTCGCCGAGCTGGTCAGTCGCGTCGATGACGGGCAACTGCGCATCGAGGTCGCCGACCGCCGCCCGCTGGAGCAGGCCGCGGCCGTGCACGCCGACTCCGACAGCGGCAGCCTGCACGGCAAGACCATCCTCATCCCCACCCACCAGTAGCCACCAGGGTGTGGCCGGCCGTCAGGCCGTCCGAGGAGATGCCACCTAGCGGGGACTGGGTTCGCTGAGCCTGACCAGGGTCTTGCCGACGTTGACGCCGGTGAACAGGCCGTTGAGGGCATCGACACACGACTCGATGCCCTCAAAGATGGTCTGCCGGTGGTGAAGTCGGCCTTCGGCCTCCCACTGGCGTAGCGCGGCGAACGCCTCGTCGAAGCGTCCCCACTGATCGAGCGCGTTGAACCCCTGCATCAACGCGGTCTTGGACAACAGGTTGACGTAGTTGGCCGGCCCGGGGTGCTCTCCGGTCAGGTAGCTGGAGATGACGCCGCACAGGACGACGCGCGCGCGGGCGGCCAGGCGGCCCAGCACGGAGTTGAGGATGGGGCCGCCCACGTTGTCGAAGTAGACGTCGACCCGTTGCGGGCAATGCTTTTTCAGGGCCGCAGCGACGTCGTCGTTCTTGTAGTCGATGCACGCGTCGAAGCCGAAGTCCTCCACCACCGCCCGGCATTTCTCGGGGCCGCCCGCGATGCCCACCACCCGCGCGCCGGCGATCTTGGCGATCTGCCCGGCGATCGATCCGGTGGCGCCCGCGGCCGCCGACACCACCACCGTCTCCCCCGGCTGCGGGCGGCCGATGTCGGTCATCCCGAAGTAGGCGGTGGCACCGGTCGGCCCGTAGACCGACATGATGGCCAGCTGGTCGTCCTCGCCGGGGATCGGCGTGCTGAACAGGTCGTCGCGGATGAGCGCGTATTCCTGAAAGCCGGTCAGCGTGGTGACGACGTCGCCGACGGCGTAGGCGTCGCACCGCGATGCCACCACCTCGCCGATCCCGGCCGCCCGGATGACCTCACCCAGCTGCACCGGCGGGAGGTAGCTGGGCTGGTCATCGAGCCAGGTGCGCGCGGCGGCGTCGATGCCGACGTAGGTGGTGCGCAACAGCGCCTCGCCGTCGGCGGGTTCGGGCGCCGGTGTGGTGACCATTTCCGTGTCGTCCGGCCGGACCAGCCCGGAAGGGCGGCGACGGAGGAGGACCTGGCGATTCGGCAGATCGGGCACGATCGTAAAAACTACCGAACCGGCCGTAAACGCAGAAGCGAATGGCATATTCATTCCCATGGCAGCAAACGAAGACCCGGAAGACCGGATCCGGGAACTCGAACGCCCGCTCGCCGAGGCGGCGCGGGCGTCAGAGCAGGGCAGCGCGCAGCCCGCCGGCCAGAACTATGCCCCCGGACCGGCGGGTGCCCCGCCACCGCCGCCCGCCCCGTGGACGTACGGTGGCCCCCCGTTCGTACCGCCCCAGCAACGCCCGTCCGCCAACCGCGCGTGGTGGATCCTCGGCACGATCGTCGCCATCGGTGTGCTGGCCCTCGCCGGCGGCATCGCGGCGTTCGCCGCGCACCGGCTTTCGGGGGTCAAGTCGATCATCGCGACGCCGCCGACCATCTCCACAACGGTTGGCCCACCGAGCGTTTCGATGAGCCCCGGCCCGTCGACCTCCCGCCGCAAGTCGGCCTCGCCCTCGACCTCACCGGCCGCTCCGCCCGGCACCGAGCTCAGCGTTTCCGGTATCAACGAGAACCGGACCATCGCCTGCAACGACAACATCGTCAGCGTCAGTGGGGTTTCCAACACGGTATCGATCACCGGGCATTGCGCCAGCCTGTCGGTGTCCGGCGTGCAGAATTCGATCACCGTGGAGGCCGTCGACAGCATCGAGGCCTCCGGCTTCAACAACAAGGTCACCTACCACTCGGGCGCACCGAAGATCAGCAACTCCGGCGGCTCGAACGTGGTGGGCCAGGGCTGAGCCGAAAGCGCTTGCTACGCAGGCTCTTCGGTGTCGTCGTCGAGGACGCTGACCGCGATGCCGTAGGGCAGGAACCGCACCTTGCGTTTGGGATCGACGTTGGTCTTGTTCGCCCGCAGCGCGTCGAGTTCGGTCGCATAGACCTGTTCGACGCGCGCCCCGCCGGCGGCGTCGACCGTGTAGATAGCCCACACGCCCTCACCCGCTTCGCCGGCCGTTTCCGGGGCGCCGCGCGGGCGACGCGTCAGGTCGTCGAAGACGGCGGACCAGCCCGTCCGGCCGCCGGGGCCGGCCACGAACTTGCCGACTCGCTCGAACACGTCGCGCAGGCCTTCGCTGCCTTCCCGAATCATTCGATCGAATTCGTCGGGGTCGAATCCGAATCCACTGTGCTCGCCCACGCGACCTCCTTGGCGCTCGTGCCGTAACTGCCAGTGTGCGCTCAGTCGAGACCGTTTGCCACGCGCTACGGAGCCGGTGGCGCAGGCGGGGGCGGCGGGGTGATCGGAATCGGCACCGTGACGAACGGGAAGTGCAGATACATCGTCACCGGCGGCTGCTGGGGCAGCTGCGGCGCGGCGGGCGGGGGCGCCGGGGGCGGTGCCGCCGGCGGGGGTGCGACCGGTGCCGCGGCCGGCGGGGGCGCCGGGCGCTCGACGGGTGGCGGCACATACTGCGGCGCGGGGCGGGTCGGGGCGCGCCGGACCGGCGCCGCAGGCGGCACGGTGACCGGGGCCTGCGGCGCGGGCTGCTCCACCGGCGACGGCGCGGGCGCCGGGGCGGCCACCTCCGACGGGCTGGGCGCGGGGGCGGGCGGCGGCGGTGCCGGGCTCGGGGCGGGCAGCTGCGCTTGCGGCGGAGTGCTCGGCGGGGCCGCCGGCAGCTGCACTCCCGGCGTGGCGACGCTGACGCCGGAGTCGTGCCGCACGCCCGGCCCCGGGCGGTCCGACGTCAAAGTCACCAGCACCACCCCGCCGATCACCGCGACGATGCCGGCCAGGGCGCTACCGGCCAACAGCATGGACCAGGGGCGGCGCGGGGGCGTCTCGTCGTCGTCGGCGACGGCGCTGTACGCCCGAACGTCGGTGTCGACGTCGGCGTGGCCCCAGACGTCCAGGTAGGTGGGGCCGAGGGCGGGCGGATTCATTTCGCCCGTGCCCGGGTCCAGCGCGTAGGCCAGGGCCGCCGTCGACGACGCGAACAGCGGGGCGTTCGCCGACGCCAGGGCCGCGCCGCGGGCCAGCGCCATGTCCGGCTCCTCGGGGCCGGTGACCGGCAGCGGCGTGGCCGCCTCCAGCGTGGGCTTCAGCGCCACGATGTCGGTTCCGCAGCCGATCAGGAACACACCGTTGGCGCGCGATCCGCGGGCGTCCAGACCGGAGACCATCGACGCCAGCTCGACGGCCAGGCCGTCGGCGCTACCGTCGCCGATCTGGCGCCGGTGCAGATCGACGATGGAGCCGTCGGCGACGTCGACCACGGCCAGGGTCGCGTTGGCCGGCTCGACGAACAGCATCGCGAGGCGCTCGTAGCCCAGCGCGTATCCCACCGTCTGCGCCAGCGCCGCCGCGGCCAGCAACGGTGCGACCAGCATCACGCCGTCGAGTTCGTGGGTGGCGATCGCGTCCCGCAGCGCCCCGACGCCGGCGGGGTCGCTCCAGGTGACCCCGGTCGAGGTCAGCCGGTGGCCGCCCTCGAGCACTCCTTCGCGGGTGCCGATGATTGCGTCGATCACCTGACCGACCGCACCGGCGGCCGAATTATCAACGGACCCAACCGCGAACTCTTCTTGTTCGACGGTCACGCCGTCCGCATTTTGGCCTTCGATCGCTACCAGGCGGACTGTCCTGGGAGCCATCGACACCCCAAGCACGATGTCCACGTAACGCCTCCAAGGTCTTTTTCAACGCCCTCCCGGGAGGGCATGACGGGATGAACCCCGTCCGAACTTGGTGACATAAACGTTACCCGCGTGCGGCTAACCCCGCAGGCGGTGTGCGTACGCAGGAAGGACGCTAGTAACCCGGCCCGAGGAACGGATTCTGCGTCCCCGGATACTGCGAGTATTGGTTCCCCGGATACTGCGGATATTGCTGCGGATATTGCGGATACTGCGGGGTCGCCGGAGCCTGGGTCTGCGGAACCGGCACCGGGATCGGTATCGGCAGCAGCGGAACGTGTATCCACTCCGTCGTCATGGGCACCGTCGTGCTGGTCGTCGTCGGCGGCGGCGGGGGCGGCGGCGTGGTGCTGGTTTCCATCGGCGGTGGGGGCGGCACCGTCGTGGTGATCGTCGGTTGCGGCGGCGCGGTGGTGGGCGGCGCCGTGTGCCGGGGGGTGTAGACGGGTGCCGGCGGTGCGGTGGTGACCACCACCGGCGGCGGTGGCGGGGACGGCGGCGGGGGCGGCGGTGGCGGCGCCGGGCTGGGGATCGGTTGCGCACTGGCCGGCGGCGGCGGGGGCGGCGGCACCGCGGTGGGCGGCGGTGGTGCGGCCGGGCGCGGCGCCACCGAGTTGGCCGGCGGCGCGGGCAGGGGCGCGACGGAGGGCGCCGGTGGCGCCTGGCGGTTTTCGATCCCGGTCAGCGTGTAGGCGACCCCGCCGATCGCGGTCATGGCGACCACGGCCGACATGCCGATGACCAACTGGGAGAACCGAAGCCGCAGCCATGGCCGCCGTTCCCGCGGCGGCGCGATGACGTTGAGCCGCATGGACCAGCCGGCCGGACCGTCCTCGTCGTAGGTTTCCCCACCGAACCGCATCCGCAGGTCGCCGGGGTATTCGGTTTGCGACCAAGCCAATTCGCGATCGGTCAGCGCCTCGTCGTCGATCACCAGCACGTCACCGGCCCCCAGGTCGACGACGTCGCCGGCGGCGTCGGCCGACGCGAGCAGCCCTATCGAGGTCCGGGTGCGCAGGTCCAGCTCGCCGCCGCGGGAAGCCAGGATCAGCGCCCCGCTGGCCGCGGCCAGGGCCGGTTGCGACGGCGTCAGGATCGGCGTGCGGCCGTGCATCGAAAGGCGTTCGGTGACAAGCGGAATGCGTGCGCCTCCCCCGACCGTGACCACCGCGGCCAGGTCGGACCAGCTCTTGCGGTAGCGCACCAGCATGTCGTCGAAGGCATAGATGAAGCCGGTCAGCCGATCCTGGATCAGCTCTTCGAGGTCGTCCTGCGTGAGCGTCAGGCTGCAACTGCGCCCGCCGAGGACGGCGGCGATGTCGGTGGCCATGTCGGTCGAGAGCCGCTCCTTCGCGGCGCGGCATTGTTCCCTGAGTTCGCCGAGTTGTCCGACGCCTGCGGTGCTGGCCGGGTCCAGTCCGCTGCCACGACCCAGCTCCTCGAACGCGCGCAGTTGCAACTCCTGGTCGATCTCGTCGCCGGACAGCGCGGTGTAACGCAGTGTCGCACTGACGAGTTCGAAGTCCCCCGCGACATTGACCAGGGTGGCCGACGTGCCGCTGCCGCCGAAGTCGAGCAAGCCCACCACACCCTCGTCGGGCAGTCCCAGCTCGGACTTGACCGCGGTCAGCGCGGCGATGGCGTCGCTGACCAGCAGCGGCGCCATCCCGCTTCGCACGAAGCCCACATGGGTCCGCAGGGCGTCCCGCAATGCCTGCACGGTCACCGGCTTCCAATGCGCGGGCACGGCGATGGAGATCTCCGAGCACGCCGCATCCGCACCGGCGGCCAGCACCATTGCGTCCAGCGCCTCCACCGTCAGCAGTCCGGGGTCGTGCGCGGAACCGTCGGGCGACGCCAGCGCGACGGAATCACCGATGCGCTCGATGAAACCTCTCATCGGCACGCCGGGCTCGGTTAGGCACGGATTCTCTTCGGGCGCACCAATTTTCGGCGCACAGTGCGGGTAAAGGGTAACCACAGACCGGCGGGTAACCGGCGGGCTTCCATTACGCGCAGCGACCAGGTTCGTGGTCCCGATCGACAACCCGAGTGGGTCGTACATAGAGCGAAAACCTTCGTCTATAGGGGTCGGTGGCAGCGTTAACGATAGCCGCGGACACGCGGAAAGCCGATGCTTCGCAATGTCATTGGTATCCGCTCGATGCGCTTGCGTCACCGAAGCGGTACCGAAAACCCCTTGACAAAAAGCTTTGTGTTACAACACCGTCAAGGGCAGCGAACGCCTGGGCTCGAACTGGAACGTCGCTCCGCCGCTGACCCTGACCACCGAAACCTCTGGCAGTTCCTCGGCGGGCGTGTCGGTTTCGACCAGTTCGGCCGTCCAGTCGGTGGCCGTTCCGCTAACTCGGACCTCGATGCGCGGTTCCACCGCGGTGGCGATCGCCTGAAGCGGTTGGACGGAATCCGGCGAGCACAGTGAGATCCAGGCCCCGTCGTCGTGGGCGGGCGACGGACGGACGTGCAGCCGGTTTGACTCCGTCTCGGCGACAACGTAATCCGCGGGGTTCAGCAGCGGGTGCAGCTCGAGGACCCGCAGCGCCCCGTCGATCCCGCTGGGAAGCTTCAGTGCGCGGTGGATGCGTTCGGCGGCCACGCCCGCGATGCCGGTCAGGCCGCGGGTGCATACGCCGACGGCTTCCTCGTCGTTGGCGGCGCGCGCGGCCACCGCGATCACGAACGACAGGTAGAGCAGGTGCATCTGCAGGCAGACCTCGTCGGCCATCCGGACCAGCGCCGAATGGGAGAAGGCGGCGAAGTCGAAGTCGGACAGCAGGGGTCCCGAGTAATCCGCCTGCCCCTCGTCCGAGGGATCGATGGCGGCGAGTTCCCATGTCGCGGCGCGGGTTCGGCTGACGATGTCCAGCGCCGGGATGCTCTGCGCCTCCGGGTAGGACTCGTCGATGATGACGGTCCACGCGCAGTGCGGGTGCCGGTCGGCCGGCGTGCGGGGCGGGCGGTGGATGGGACGCACCTGGGCGCGCGGGTTGGTCGCGATCGCGGTGGCGTCGAACGTCGGATCCTCGATGGTGTGGCACATTCCGAACACGTACTGTTCGCCCATCGGCTCCACGTCGAGCAGGGCACCGCAGTGGTCGAGGTGGAATTCGCCGTGCCAGCGGTCATGGACCGTGTACCGGAAATCCATGAATTGCGGTGGCGCACCGATGTCGAGCTGCAGGCCCTTGAAGATCGTGATGACGTCGTCGCCCTCGTAGTTCAGCGCCTTCTGCATCCGCCGGGTGTAGATCGGGCTGGCGCCCGCCCACTCCTCGATGGCGATCTGGACCATCTCGTCGCGACCGAACGAGGAGATGCACCAGGCCATCCCGGACCGGTCGATCAGCTGCCCGATCAGCAGCAGTTCGGGAACCAGCACGACGAGCTCGTCACGGGACAATTGCGCGTATCGCGAGGGGCTGCTCACGCCCCAAAAATAGACTCGGCTATGTTATAAAGTCAACAATGCCTATCGTCGCCGGCCAAAGACCCGATCGCCCGGTGGGGCCCACCAGGCGAACGACCGCGCCCCGCAAGCGCGGTGATGACACCCGGGCGAAAATCATCGACGAGACGGTCCGCTGCATCGTGGAGGAGGGCTTCTCGGCCGCCACCGCCAAGCACGTGGCCGAGCGTGCGGGGGTCACCTGGGGTGTCATCCAGTACCACTTCGGCGATCGCAACGGCCTGCTGATGGCCGTGGTGGACGACGGGGTGGCCCGGCTGGTGGACAGCCTGTCGTCGGCTGATGTCAGCGAGCTGCCGCTGCGGGAACGCATCGAGGTCGTGGTCGACACCGCCTGGAGCTGCTACAGCAGCCCCACGTCGATGGCCGCCTTCGAAATCCTGCGCGAAACCCGCGGCGGCCCCGACCCGTCGTCGCGGCGCCACCTGCTCGACATGAATTCCGCGATCGGCCAGCTGGGGCGATTGATCACCACCGATCCCGCGCATGCCGGTGTGGCCGAAGTCATTTGGGCCACGCTGCGCGGTGTGGTGCTGGCCCAGATGGTCACCGGCACCGCCATCGATTGGAGCCTGGAGCGACGCGCCCTCGTCGACATGGTCACCGGCTACCTCTCCGAAGGCCACGGCTATCGCGACACGTAAACCACGCACCCGACACGCCGCACAGTATGACCGGTGGTTGACGTTTCGGCGACCGGCTCGTCGATGCGAGCGCGGGCGGCGTGACACCGTGTGCTGCAATGACGGGATGACCCTCGACGATCTCGCCGATATCGAAGCGATCAAGCAAGTCAAATACCGGTATCTGCGCGCGCTGGACACCAAACATTGGGACGACTTCACCGACACCCTGGCCGAGGACATCAAGGCCGACTACGGGCCGTCGATCGGCAACGAGTTGCACTTCACCAATCGCGCCGACCTGGTGGAGTACATGCGGAACTCGCTGCCGGCGAACGTCATCACCGAGCACCGGGTGACGCATCCCGACATCACCGTCGACGGCGACACCGCAACGGGCAGTTGGTATCTGCAGGACCGGGTGATGGTGGCCGATTTCAACTTCATGTTGATCGGAGCGGCCTTCTACCGCGACACCTACCGCCGCACCGATGCCGGCTGGAAGATCAGCGGCACCGGCTACGACCGAACCTACGACGCCACAATGTCTTTGGAAGGGCTGAACTTCACGCTCAAGCCCGGTCGGGCCATCGCAGCCGACTGAGGCGTTACTTGGTGATGGCGATGACCGCGCCGGGCCGTAGCCATTTCATGATCGACACCAGCTGAGCGTCGTCGACGGCCACGCAGCCCTCGGTGGGCTTCCCGTCGGTGGTGTGGAAGAAGAACGCGGCGCCGCCACCCGGCGTCTTGTTCTTGTTGACGCCCATCACGACCGCGTGCTTGTACTGCGGGATCTGCAGGTTCTCGCTGTCGCCGGTGTTGAACGGGCACTGCGCCTTCTGGCACACCTGCATCGAGTTGAACGTGGGGCTGTGGTCGTCGCCGCTCCACCAGTAGTTGGGCCCGGACACCTGGGTGTAGGGCAGGCCGGTACCCGGGTTCGGCGCGGTGCCGAACGCGGAGTCCAGGCTGTACACGCCCATCGGGGTGGCCGGAACGCCGCTCTTGGCCTGCGGCGCCATCCCGGCCGAACCGACGTGGGTAGGGATGCCGGAGCGCAGCGACTGCCAGCCGGTGCCGGTGCGCTGGAAGATCTCCATCGTCGCGTTGGAACCGCCGGTGCTGACCACCGAAACCACCTGCGTCGCATTACCTACCGCATTCGCGAACCAGGGGGCGCCGGCCGCGGCGCTGATCGGGGCGAGCACCAGCGAAGCGACAAGTACGCACGCCGCGGCGCATAGCGAAGCGAGCAGTCGGTGCATGCACTCCATCGTCAAACGTGCGCATCTTCGGGGTCAAGTAAAGCTTCGGCCCCAGTTAGGTCACCGCGCCGTGACCAAATCCCCACCGCGACACCGCCGTTAGCACACCGCAGCGTTTTCGATCTGGCGCTGCGGGCCGGCCGTCCGACGGGCCGAGGGCCGGAAAATCAAGAGGCACACCAGGAAATACAGATAGCCCAGCGACCAGCCGGCCAGCACATCGGACGGATAGTGCACGTTCAGCGCCACCCGGGAGACGCCGACCATCAGCACCGACACGGCCACCACCGCGACCGCGACGCGGCGGATCGACCGGTTCATCATCGGAAAGAAAAAGCACAACACGGCGAGCAGGGCGGCCATCGCCTCCAGCGCATGCCCGGACGGAAACGAACTAGACGGCGCGACGACCAGCATGGTCGCCGGACGCGGACGGTTGACCAGGGCCTTGGCCGCCGCGGTGGCGAACTCGTTGAGCGGCCCGCACGCGAACACCAGCACCAGCGCGGCCCGCACATTGCGCATCACCAGGGCCAACACCGTCATCGCGATGCCCAGCACGGACATCGGCACCGGGCCTAACACGTAGGACACGCCTTGCCAAAACCCCAGCCACGACGGGTGTTTGACCGCGATGTCGCGGGCCTCGTTCAGCAACGACCCATCCATCCGGTGCAGCCAGGCCCAGTGCCGGCAGTAGCCGACCCACAGCACCGCGTACACCGCCGCGGCCATTGCCGCGATCCACAGTGCCATCGGCATCCTCGGGCGAGTCATACCCAACCGATACCAGCAGTGCCCCCCATGACATGCGGGCGACCCCGCCGCACCCGGCGACAAGCGCCGCGCTTGCGATCGCCCCATGACATGCGGGCGACCCGCCGCGCCCGGCGACAAGCGCCGCGCTTGCGATCGCCCGTGACATGCGGGCGACCCGCCGCGCCCGGCGACAAGCGCCGCGCTTGCGATCGCCCGTCGTCGCTCGCGCGGTCATACTGTCGATATGGCCGTCTTTGTCCGTAGGTTGTTCGGCATCGGCAAGCTGCCCGACGAGCTGCACGCCCAGCTCGAGTCGGAAGGCCTCATTCATCTCGCCGATTACGTCGCCGTGACCAGGCGATTCAGCGGCACCATCCCCGGTGTGCGGTTGCCGCACAGCGTCGCCAGCTACACGGGTTCGCTGGTCTTCACCTCGGAGCGGGTGCTGGCGACGCTGTCCATGCTGCCCCGGCTGGCCGGCCCGACCGTCAACGTGCGGTGGAATGCGCCGCAGACGGGCGCGGCGCAGGTGGAGATCTCCTCGACCGGCCTGCAGGTCAATGTCGACGTCGCCCGGGTCGACGAGAAGTTCAGCGGCGAGTTGTCGCTGCACTACAAGGTCGCCATTCCCGACGATGTCCTGCGCCGCCTGCCCCTGCGCTCGCTGGCGTTCGACATGCCGCCGGAGTACGTGTTTCGTGCGGTCGGCGTTACCTATAGTCCCTGATCGTGATGCGCGGCCAGGGCGGCTGGCGCAGCACCGCCAGGCTGCCGATCACCGCGGCCACCAGGCCGGTGACCACCCCGATCAGCGCGATCCGGCCCCCGTCCACCGCCGGCGTCCAGGAGGCCCGCCCGTCGCGGATGGCGAACACCCCCAGCGGTTTGGTGACCACGATGACGGTGGTGCCGTCCGGGGTCTGATAGGGCTCGCCGTAACGGCGGCCGGCGGCGGCGTCGGCGGCCAGCTGGTCGAGTACGTCGGAAGGCTTCACTGTCAACTCCCTTCCCGCGTCCACCGGGTCGGTGGGTCGGGGCACGATCCACGCTAACGCGGATTTCCTACGATGGCTGACGTGACCGGTGACGCATTCAGCCCGCAAGAGCGGCGGGCCGTCTATCGCGTCATCGCCGAACGCCGTGACATGCGCCGGTTCGTTCCGGGCGCGGTGGTGGACGAGGCGGTGCTGGCGCGCCTGCTGCAGGCGGCGCACGCGGCGCCCAGCGTCGGCCTGATGCAGCCGTGGCGCTTCATCCGGATCACCGACGCATCGCTGCGGCGGCGCATTCACGCCCTGGTCGAGGAGGAACGCCCGCGCACGGCCGCCGCGCTGGGCGAGCGCGCCGACGAGTTTTTGGCGCTGAAGGTGGAGGGCATCCTCGAATGCGCGGAGCTGTTCGTGGTGGCCCTCGGCGACGACCGCGACTCGCACGTTTTCGGCCGGCGCACGCTACCGCAGATGGACCTGGCGTCGGTCTCGTGCGCGATCCAGAACCTGTGGTTGGCGGCGCGGTCCGAAGGCCTGGGCATGGGCTGGGTGTCGCTGTTCGATCCGCACCGGTTGGGGGCGCTGCTGGACATGCCGCCCGGCGCCG
Organism: Mycobacterium sp. NGS33; assembly: GCF_059812885.1. NCBI lineage: Bacteria > Bacillati > Actinomycetota > Actinomycetes > Mycobacteriales > Mycobacteriaceae > Mycobacterium > Mycobacterium sp. NGS33. Next base: position 730,883 of record NZ_JCALDN010000001.1, read on the forward strand.
AGCCGGTGGCGATCCTGTGCCTGGGGCCGGTGCCGGAGTTCCCCGACCGCCCGGCGCTGGAGTTGGACGGCTGGACCGTCGGGCGCCCGTTGTCGGAGTTCGTCTGCGAAAACCGCTGGGGTCAATTGCCAATGCCCTGACGGGTCGACACTCAGCAATCCTGCAGAGAAGTTGCGGTAACGTCGCCGGTCGCAAGGCAATGTGAGAGGTGACGCGATTGACGCCGGGCGACAGAGCGGACCGAAAACGGAATACGGGCTTTCGGGACAACGTGCTGATCGTGCACTGGCACGACCTGGGGCGCTACCTGGGCGCCTACGGCCACGCCGACGTGTCGAGCCCGCGGCTGGACCGCCTTGCCGCCGAGGGCATCCTGTTCACCCGGGCGCACGCCACCGCGCCGCTGTGCTCACCGTCGCGCGGATCGCTGTTCACCGGCCGCTACCCGCAGAGCAACGGCCTCATCGGATTGGCCCACCACGGCTGGGAATACCGCGACGGCATCCGGACCCTTCCCCAGATTCTGTCCGAATCGGGCTGGTACTCGGCGCTTTTCGGCATGCAGCACGAGACCTCCTATCCCAAGAGGTTGGGTTTCGACGAGTTCGACGTTTCGAACTCCTACTGTGACTACGTGTCCGACAGGGCCGACGAGTGGCTGCGGCAAAGCGCCGAAGGCCTTGTGGGTCAACCATTTCTGTTGACGGCGGGCTTTTTCGAGACGCACCGGCCGTATCCGCGGGACCGTTACACGCCGGCGGACAGCGCCGAGGTGGATCCGCCCGATTACCTGCCCGACACCCCCGAGGTGCGCGGCGATCTCGCCGACTTCTACGGGGCCATCAGCACGGCCGACGCCGCGGTCGGACGGTTGCTGGACGCGCTGGCCGACACCGGCCTGGACGCCACCACCTGGGTGGTGTTCTTCACCGATCACGGCCCGGCGTTCCCCCGCGCGAAATCGACGCTGTACGACGCCGGCACCGGCATCGGCATGATCGTTCGCCCGCCCACCAACCGGAACCTGGCGCCTCGCGTCTACGACGAGCTGTTCAGCGCGGTCGACTTGGTCCCGACGTTGTTGGGGCTGTTGGGAATCGACGCTCCGGTCGACGTCGACGGTGTCTCACACGCCGCCGCCCTGCTGGAGCCGGATCCGCATACCGCGCCGGTGCGCGACCACCTGTACACCATGAAGACCTACCACGACTCGTTCGATCCGATTCGCGCGATCCGCACCAAGGAGTACAGCTACATCGAGAACTACGCGCCCCGGCCGCTGCTGGATCTGCCGCTGGACATCAAGGAGAGCCCGTCCGGGCTGGCCGTCGCGCCCTTCGTCACCGCGCCGCGGCCCGAGCGTGAACTCTACGATCTGCGCACCGACCCCACCGAGACCACCAACCTGCTGGCCGGCGACGGCACCGACGCGGACGAGGTCGCTGCCAATCTTGCTGTGCTGCTGCATGATTGGCGGCAACGCACCGGCGACGTCATCCCCTCCGAGTTCGCCGGCACCCGCATCTCGGCGCGCTACACCGAAACGTATCTGCAGATCCACCGCGCGAAGCCGACCCCCCGCTCGGGGATCGCCGCCGACCGGGGCATCGAAGAAGGCAAGCCCACCCAGCGCTGATCGCGGTCTCGCCGCCGCAGCGCCGGACGCACCCCGCTAGCCGGCCGAGCGGTTGGGGGCGCCCACCTCGGCGACGACGAACACCCTCCGGAACGGGAAGATCGTCGTCCCGTCGGACCGGGGCGGGTAGGCGTCGCTCAGCAGCGGGATCAGCTCCTCACGGAACTGCTCCCACGTCTGGTCGTCGAGCCGTTCGCGCACCGGCACCAGCGCCGTGCCGGTGATCCATTCCAGCACCGGATCCTCGCCCGTCAGCTGGTGCAGATAGGTGGTCTCCCAGACATCGACCTTGCATCCCGCGTCCAGCAGCAGGTTGGCGTAGTGCGCCGGCGGCTGGACCACCGCGCCCACCCGAAAGGGTATGTCGCGCAGCAGTTTCGCGTACGGCTCCCGGCGGGCAAGCGCCCGCACCGCCGCGTAGGACGGGGACTCGAAGTTGCCCGGCATCTGGACACCGATCCACGATCCGGACGCCAGCTGCCCCGCCCAGCGCAGCAGCAGATCGGCGTGCTCGGGCACCCAATGCAGGGCCGCGTTGCTCACCACCACGTCGGTGTCGGGTTTGGGGTTCCAGTCGCGCAGGTCACCGGTGACGGCGTCGATGCCGCGCTCCTTGGCGGCGGCCACCATCTCCGGCGAGCTGTCCATCGCCTCGATCACCGCGTCGGGCCAGCGCCGGGCCAGGTACGTCGTCAGGTGACCGGGTCCGCAACCCAGGTCGACGACGCGCCGCGCCCGCTCGGCCCCCACCCGCGACAGCAGATCGTAGAAGGGCCGGCCGCGATGGTCGGCGAAGGCCAGGTAGACGTCCGGATCCCACATGTCGATCCTCCTGATCCCTCGCGCCGCCGCTCACCGGCCGATAGCAAACCGTATAACTCCCATGGTGCGCCGACGCGGCCCGAATGGTTCCGGGATAACACCGCTACGACCCGAACCGGTCGAAACCCCCAGGCAACGCGTGCCCGGCGGGCTACCATCGGCGTTCGTGGCGCCCGACTCAGATCCGATCGACCCGCCCGTCCCCGTTCCCGACGTTCCCGGCGCCGATCTCCCGGCCGGCGCCGGCGGATTACCCCCCCACTCGGCGTTGTCGCCCCGCCAGCGAATGGTAGTCGAGGCGTCGGCCTTGGGCGATCTGGCCCTGCGCACCTGGGTGGCCTCGCTGCTCACCACCACGGTGACGCCGTTCGTGGTGGCCGCCACCCTGCGGCAATCCGATTCCGCCGCCGAGCGCGGGAACCTCGATATCTACGCCGAGCTGGCTGCGGCGGGCGATCCGGCGCGGTCCTTTCCCGCCCCCACCGAGGTGCCCCGGGTGTCGTCGCGGCGGGCCAGCCCGCTCGCGGAATGGATCGCGCGCGGCACCGTCGACAACATCGCGTTCCCCAGCAGTTTCACCGCGGTCAACCCCGCCATGCGCGCGCAGTGGGGCGCCTGGCGGTCCAACAACATGGTGCGCGCCCAGCATTGGCGCCACGACGACGGGCCACGTCCGACGCTGTGCGTCATCCACGGATTCATGGGCTCGTCGTATCTGGCCAACGGGCGGTTCTTTTCGCTGCCCTGGTACTACCGGTCCGGCTACGACGTGCTGATGTACACGTTGCCCTTTCACGGCAAGCGGGCCGAAAAGTTCTCACCCTTCAGCGGTTTCGGCTATTTCGCCGGCGGCCTGAGCGGCTTCGCCGAGGCGATGGCCCAGGCCGTGCACGACTTCCGTTCCATCATCGACTATTTGCGCCACACCGGGGTGGACCGCATTGCGCTCACCGGCATCTCGCTGGGCGGTTACACGTCGGCGCTGGTGGCCTCGGTCGACGATCGGCTCGAGGCCGTCATCCCCAACTGCCCGGTGGTCACGCCGTCGACACTGTTCGACGAATGGTTCCCCGCCAACAAGCTGGTCCGCCTGGGGCTACGCCTGTCCGGCATCAGCCACGACGACGTGGCGGCCGGCTTGGCCTACCACTGCCCGCTCAATTATCGGCCGCTGGTGCCCCGGGACCGTCGCATGATCATCACGGGCCTCGGCGACCGGATGGCGCCGCCCGATCACGCCGTCAAACTATGGCACCACTGGGAACAGTGTGCGCTGCACTGGTTTCCGGGCAGTCACGTGTTGCACGTCAGCCAGCTGGACTACCTGCGCCGGATGACCGCGTTTTTGCAACAGGTCATGTTCTGACCACCTCGACGGTGTCGGCGTTGTCACCCGTGTCATCCAGCGAGGCGCCCGGGGCTCCACCGGCCAGGGTGGGCCAGTACACCTGCGAAAGCAGGTCCGCCGGCGCCGCGATGTGTCCGTCGAGCCGCCGGGTGGACAGCAGGTCCAGGGCGGTCAACGCGGGCAGGTGATTTCCGCGCTGCGGGATCAGCCCATCCACCGGCGCCTTGCCGTCCGGGCCGGCCTCGGTCTGGAACGCGCAGGCCACCGCCACGGTGGGCTGGGTTTTGTCGCCGGCGACCTCGAGCGCGGTGCACGTTTCGCGGGCGGAATACGACCGGATCGCCGCCAGGGTCTCGGGCAGCGCGTCGTCCACCTGAATTCGGTATGCGGCAAGGTAATCCGATGCGCCGCGCTGCACGCCACGCCACCGCTCGCGCGGGTTGTTGGTCAGCAGCCGGGGAACGTCGTCGGCCGCGACGGGGGTGGCCTCCCAACCGAGCTCCCGAAGATGGTCGGCCAGCCGGCGCGCGGCGACCTGAGCGGTCTCGTGCAACGGGATTCGCGGTGAACGGGCCTGCAGCGCGGCCAGATTGTCCGGCGCCGAGACGGTGAGTCCGATCCACGTCTCGCGTCGCGACGCGTCGGCGGCGTTGTCGCGGCTGGTGATCCGGATCTTGTCGGCCCGGATGCCGTAGCGGTCCAGGTAGCTCGCGATCAGCGGCAGCGGCAGCACCTCGTTGTCGTCCCCGGGCGCGCCGAGGCGGATCAGGGCGGTCGCCGCCGTGTCGGACGTGCTCGACGGGACGGCGTTGCCGCGGGCGATCATCGCCAGGCGGCGGCCCACGATGGTGGTGAAATGCAGGCCGCCCCACCAGCCGAACAACACGATCACGACGGCGGCGGCGACGCCCAGCAGCCAGTAGTCGCGGGGCGTGCGCCACGGGTAGGCCATGACCGCGGGCACGATAGCCAGTAACGCCAACGTGATTCGACCGCTGCCGGGAGTCGGTATCCGATGCTTGCTCACGGGGTGGGGTCCTTTCGTCGGCGTGCGGCGATTGCGGTGACGGCGCCGGCCACTGCGACCAGCACGGCCAGCGCGGCGGTGCCGGCCACCGCGACGGTCCGCGGTGTGGTGTCCTTGGGCGCCGGTGCCGGCGGCACGGCGACGGGCTTCACCGCCGCCGCGCCCGGCTGGTCACCGGCGGGCAGTTGCCAGGTCAGGGCCGCCACGGGATCCACGCTGCCGGTGCCGACCACGTTGGACGGGTCGCGGGCGCCGTTGTGCGCGGTTGCGGTGATGCGGCGCTGCACCGCGGTGGCGTTGAGGTCGGGGTATTTGCTGCGGACCAGCGCCGCGACGCCGGCCACGTAGCCGGCGGCGTAACCGGTGCCGCTGAGAGCGGCGAGCTGCTGGTGTTCGTCGGGCAGGCCGTTCGCGAGCCCGCCGCCGTCGGCGTTGCCGACCGACACGACGCGTTCGCCGGGTGCGGCGACGCCCACCCACGGACCCGCCACGGTGAATTTCGACGGCTGGCCGTCCGGGGTCAGCGACGCCACGGACAACACGTAGGGCTGCCACCACGACGGGATGGACACGGACGTGACGCCGGCCCAATTGCGGGGATCGTTCGGGCGGCTCAGGTCGGTGAGCGGATTGGACTCGCACGAGGTCCCGCCGCCCGCGGCTCCGGTGGGCCCGCTGTTGCCCGCGCCGGCGACGATCACCGCGTCCTTGTCCACCGCCGCGTAGCGGACGGCGGCGCCGAGTGCGGCCTGGTCGACGGGCCGGTCGACGGGCATGCAGGTGGCCGAGCCGATGTCGATCACCCGGGCACCGAGGTCGGCCGCGTGCACGATCGCCCGGGCCAGCGTGGACACCTCGGCGGACACCCGCGCCATCATCGGATCGCCACCCGGCGTCCGCGGCGAGAACTTGGCCGACGTCGTCCGCAGCGACACCACCCGCGCCGCGGGCGCGACGCCGGAGAATCCGTCATCGCCCGAGGGCTGGCCGGCGATGATCCCGGCGACCAGCGTCCCGTGGCCGTCACAGTCGGTCAGGCCGTCGGTCGTCTCGACGAAATCACCGCCCGCTTCGACGTTGGGTAGGCGTGGACCCGGCCGCACGCCGGTGTCGAGCACCGCCACCAGCTGCCCCTCGCCCCGCGAAAACTTCCGTGCCGCAGGGAGATTCAGCATCGATTGGCTCGGCGTGATGGCACCCGGCTCGCTGCCTGGAACCACCCCGGCTGTGCTGCAGGGGCCGCGCTGCTCCATCGGCTGCCCGGGCCCGGGCGCCCCGCTGGGCGGCGGGACACCGGGATCGACCGTCGGCGGGCTGATCGCCGATGCCGGCGGACTGGTCCACGTCGCGGCGGCGGGCAGCAACGCCAACGCCGCCGCGAAGCAGGCTGATGCCGGCCGAATCATCGATTGAGCACCCAGCTGAACAGACCGACCACGAACGCCATGACGGGGATCAGCGACGCGTCGAGCCCGGTCGCGACGAATCCCACCAGCCGGCGCACCGGCAGCGAATAGCTTTCCGGCGCAGCGATGCCCGGGTTCAGGGCCACCACGATCCACACCGCCACCAGCGCCAGCAGCACCAGCACCGCGCCCAGCGCCGCCGCGTAGCGCCCGGTCGAGGTGTAGAGCACCAGCAGCACGCCGGCGGTCAGGAAGGGCTGGGCGAGCAGCCACGCCTTGCACGCGGCCGAATCCCACACCCTGGCCCGCAGCACGGACGTCGCCGCGGCGGCCGCCACCACATACCAGCCCGCACCGCTGAGCGCTTCGGGTCGCAGCCCGATCGCCACCGAGCCCAGGACCGTGAGCAGCACTGCGGCGGCGATGAATCCGCTCTGATGCGCGTCGCTGATCCGCACGCGGCGGGGCAGGTCTTCGAGGACCTGCAGCGACGGCGCCGACGGGGTGGGGTCGCCGGGGGCCGGGATGACCGGCAGTGGGAACCGCGCCCACAGCGCGGACAGTTGGGCCGCCTCGATGGTGACCAGCAGCGCCGCCACGATCAGCCCGCAGCCAATGGTGATCGGCGTGAGGTGCCAGAGCATTTCGGCACCGGCGGCCAGCAGCACCCCGGTGCCCACCACCGCGGTCGTGGTGAAGAACCCGGCGATGCGCTCGCGCTCGGCGCTGGGCGCCATCAGGGCGATCAGGGACCAGGCGGTGACGCCGGCCGCGGCCAGCGTCAGCTGGGCGGCACCGAACCTGCCCGGCACCGCCAGCGCGAGCGCGGCGGCGATGGGAACCAGTGCGGCGATCGACAGCGCCATCCCGGTGCGCGCCGAGCGCGCGGTGACCAGCAGGCCGACGATTGCCGTCAGGGCCGCAACCGCGCTGACCGCGACCAGTCCCAACAGCGCACCGGTGGCCACCCGGTAGGTCACCGACAGCCCGGTCGCCAGGAAGGCCACGGCGATCGCCGCGGCCAGGGCGCCACGCTGGATGTGCGTTGTGCCCCACGGCTTGAGCCGGGAGGTCGAGAAGATCATGGCCGCGTCGGCGATGTCCTCGACGATGCCGGGTGCGGCGGGGCCGACCGGCACCGCTTGCAGCGCCAGCAGGTCGCCGTCGACGACGCCGACCGTGTCCAGGCTGGCGTCCAGGCTAAACGGCGCACCGCCGATGGGCGCCAGGCTCAGTTGGGTCGCCCCGCCGATCTCGGCGGCCCCGCGCGTGGCGGTGCCGTCTTCGGAGTCGCCGTTGATCGCAGCGGGAACCACCAAACGCTGGACGGCGGGCAGGATTTCGCGCAGCGGCAGCTCCGCAGGCAAGGCCATCTCCGTCAACCTGCTGTCCGCCAGTATTGCGACGCGGACGATCGGCATGACGGTTCCGGACGTCACCGGACCCTCGAAACGTGTTGCGGCCGTTGCTGGAACATCGTGCTCTCTTCTCTTTTTCTATGAGTGTTGGACGGACAGTGTTGAATTGGAAAAGTCTCGGGTCAACCGGTGTTCGGAGAACCATTCGGCGTCGGGCAGTAAAGCGGTCAGTTGTTCCACCGCGACAGCGATCGCGAAGGGCGTTCCGGGCGCGAAGGTCGAAACCCACTCGCCGTCGAATGCCCGGGACGGGCTGACCAGCACCCGCCCCTCGCGCGCGTCGACAACGCTCATCCCCACCTCGCTGGTGGAGTGCCGGCCATCGCGGTGGCAGCCGGCGACGATCTCCACATAGCTGCGCGGCCCGTTGAACACCGATTCCACCACCGGCCGCGCCGATTGTGGAATACCCAGGTAGTCAAGGACTTCGGCGAGGGGGGCACCCGAACGCAGCCGCTCGTCGGCCCTCGCCCCGACCCGCATCGGCATGGTGAACTCCTCGAACCGCGCCGGCGGTTGTTGGTCCAGACCGACAGTGAGCACCGGAACCAGCGCGCGTGGATCGTCGATGTTCATTGCGGTGAAGGTGATCAGCTGTGCGCTGCGCAACGCGACCACTGTGATCGACGGCTTGCCGGCCACCCCGGTGCGCTGCGCGACGATGCCGCGCAGCAACTCGGCGCCGGGCTCACCGGTGTCCTTGGCGGGGCCGACGTAACGCAAGTCGAGCCACCGCTGCGGAAAACACACCACCTTGATCCACTCGGCGACCGCGGGATGGACGAGTCCGCCTTCGGACACCAGGCCCAGCTCGGTCAGCTCGGCCCTCTGACGGTCGAGGAACGCGTTGCGCTCCGCGGCATCACGATAGGGCGAGGTGATTGCCAGCACCCAGGGAAAGCTCCCCGCCCCAACCGTTTCCGCGATGAACCAAGCGTGGTCGACCGTCAGCTCGACGGCGTTGGGCGCTTGCTGCATCAGGTTCGTTCAGTCACGAACTAGCCGCCCCATTTGGCGGCTTCGGCCTGGTCGCGGGCGAGCATGGACATGGTGTTCGCCTCGTGGGTGCTGGCCATCGACTGGTAGGCGCGCACCAGGCTTTCCATCGCCTGGTTCCACTGGGCCTGCCACACCTGGTAGGTCATACCGGTGTCACCCTGCCAGGCGTTGGACAACGTGGCCTGCTCGCTGGCGATATCGGAACCGAGCCCCTGCATGGTGCCGGCGTATCCCGACATGTCGGCGGCGTGGCTCAACATCGCCGGGTAGTTGTACATGATCTGCGACATGACAAGTCCTTTCGAGGTTGCTAGCGGTGAGCTCAGAACGCGGTGTAGCCGGACGCGGCGGCGGCGTCGGCGGCCACGTAGGTGCCGGCGGCGTCACCGAGGTTGGCCTGGGCGATGTCGAGCAGGGTGTTGACCCGCGCGGCGACCTCGACGAACCGCGCGTGCGCGGCCTGGAATGCGGCCGAGGACTCGCCCTGGTGGAACGCCTGCGCCGACATGGCTTCCTGCTCGGCCTGGCTGATCGTGCTGCGCATCAACGCCGCCTTGGCGCTGAAGGCCGACTGTGCGGCTACCAACTGCGGAATGTGAGCGTCCAACATACTCATGTTGATTCCTTTCTGTTGCGTCCGTTGGGGGTTCGGTGATTCATCTGCGTCCGGCTGACTGCCTTACCCCCCTTTCCCCGGCTCGGTTGGGCCCGTTCCGTTTCCGGCCTCGTGCTCCCACGTGCCGGGCACCATCGGCATGCGTGGGCCGCCGCCGAAGTCGTCGTCGGCCAGCTTGGTCAATCCGGCCGCCTGAAAAGCCTTCTGCCGCTGCGTCGTTCCCGCGAAACCGAGCGCTCCGGCGCCCTGCGCGGATGCGGTGGCCGCGGCCAGCTCCTCCTCGTCGCCGAAATCCGGCGGCACCCCGAAATCGGATTCCATGTCCGCGAACTCGTCGGCGTGGTCGTGCAGCGCGGCCCGCCGACGGCGCCGCGCCCGCGACTCGGCGCGACTCGCCGCCGCGGCGCCGGCCGCCGGGATGGTCGCCGCCGGAGCCTTGGCGCCGCCGCGGCCCCCCAGCGTGGGTCCGACCCCGGCCTCCGGGTCACCGCCGAAGGCGACCAGGTAGGCGAAGTTGCTGGCCGCGGCCGCCGGAGCCGGAGCGGCCGGCGCCCCGGAACCCGCGGCGACCGTGCCGGCCGGGGCCCCGGCCGGGCTCGGCACCGTCGGGGCCAGCGCCACCGCCGGCAACATGGACGGCTTGTTCGACGTCAGCACGGGAGCCACCACGGCGGGGGCGGCCTCCGGAGCGGCGGCCTCGACGGGCGTCGTGAGCAGGGAACTGAGCCCGATGCCCAGCAGCAGCGGGATCAGGAACGGAGCCGTCAGGATCGCACCCCAGGTCGGCCAGCCGACGGCATTGAAGAACACCTGGTAGGCGACGAAGAACAGCAGCGGCCCATTGGCGGCGAGGAACGCCGGCAGATTCGAAAAGAAGTTCTGCAGCATCTGCTGGATGTTCTGGAAGAAGTCCTGGAAGAACTTGGACAACTGCTGGATGAAGTTCTGCCACCAGTCCCCGGAGCTGTCCTGCGAGGCGTTGGCCACGAGGCTGTTGGTCTGGCCGCCGGGATTGACGATGGACGGCGCCGCCGTGGTGCGCGGAGCGGCTGCCAGGGCCGAGCCCGACACCGCCTGGTAGATGCCCATGGTGGTGGCCGCCTGGACCCACATCCGCGCATAGTCGGCTTCGTTGACCGCGATCGGAATGGTGTTGATGCCAAAGAAATTCGTCCCCACCAACACGGCGTGCACGGTGTGATTGGTGGCCAGCTCCGCCAGCGTCGGCATGGCCGCCAGCGCGGCGGTGTACGCCGTCGCCGCGACCTCTTGCTGCGCGGCGGCACCCGCGCTGTCGGCGCTGGCCTGCTGCAGCCACGCCAGGTACGGCAGGTGGGCCGCCACGTACTGCTCGGCGCTGGGCCCCTCCCAGGCGCCGGCCTGGGCCTCCGCCAACAGCCCACTGAGTTCGGCTGCCGCCGAGGCGTATTGGGCGCTGAGCGCGGTCCACGCGCCGGCGGCCGCCAACAGCGGCCCCGGGCCTGGACCGGCGCTGAGCAACGCCGAATGCACCTCGGGTGGCGAAGCCATCCAGATGGGGGCGACGGGGGCGGTCATGGTCAGGCGCCCGCGATTCCGAACGTCGCGGCGGCCGCGGTGTCTCCCGCGAGATAGCTTGCGCCCGCTTCGCCGACGCCGACGCCGGCGCGGCCCAACTCCTCGACGCCCTGGGCCGCCACGGCGGCATGCTCCTGGCCCTGAGCGCTGAATCCGACGGCGGTTTGCAGCGATACCGGATCGACCGCCGGCGGCACCACCGCGGTGATCGCCGGGGCCGCCGCCGCATGCGCGGCCGCCAGCCGGGCCGTCAGGGCCTCCACCGCCGCACTGGTGGCGGCCAGACCTTCGGGAACCACTCGCAACGTCATCTCTACTCCTCCCGTTGCCCTTCACTTGCCATTACGGACTCCCCGATCAAGGGGTTGACCAGCTGCACATACGTCGGACCGTCGCTGTCGCCCAACAGGATCGCGCGCCCCGCGGGCAACCGGCCGAATCGCTGGCCGCGGATCTTGCCGCTGTCCTGCGGGTTGCCCGCCAGCATCAACGTGGTCGCCTGCAGGTCGTTGAAACGACGCAGCAGCGGATTCGTCATCAACGCGTGTCCCGAACCCGTGGCGCGTGCGGTCACGACCACTCGCACCCCCAAATCGGCCGCCTGCGAGAGCAACCCGATCAGCGGGGTCCACGGACGCTGCCCGACGTAGGGGCCGCTCATCGCCGGCGAATCCGGTATCTGGTCCACGTCGTCGATGATCAGGTAGTGAGTCTGGCCCGCAAACGTCCAGCGGGACAGCTCGGCGGGCGACAACCCGGCCGGTGGCCGCCGCGATTCGATGAGGTTGGCCAGGCCCAGCATCGCCGGGATGATGCGGTCGACGTTGGCCGTGTACTCGTTGTCGGCGAACAACGGTTCGTCGACCAGGTGCAGGCGCCGATCCAGCACCGTGAAGGCCACCTGATCGGGAGTCGAGTGCTCGCGGACCGTGCGAATGAGGTGGCGCAGCAGCGTGGTCTTGCCGGACTTGCTGTCGCCGAACACCATCAACAACGGGTTCTCGGCGAAGTCGATCACCACCGGCGCGAGATCCTCCTCGCGCTGACCGATGACGACCTGCTCCGGCCCGCGATACAGCGACCCGACCGATTCCGGCGCGAGGTTGGTCGGCAGCAACCGCACCGGCGGCGCGGCGACGCCCGGGTAGCGGTCGTTGATGGCGCCCACCTGATCCAGCTCCGGGGCGGCGAACAGGAAATGCTCTGCGGCCATGGTCAATCCGCGACCGGGCTGATCGTGCGGCACCGCTTCGGCCGGCCGGCGCAGCGCGCCCACCACCCGCACGTTGCTGTCCCGCGGGTCGTGCAGCTTCAGTTCGAGTCGCAGCCCGAGCCCGTCGCGCATCGCCAGCGGCACCTCCAGCCAGCTCGGGGTGGTGATGACGACGTGAATGCCGTACGCCAGACCGATGTTGACCAACTCGCTGACCTTGGCCAACAACGGGTTTCGGGTGTTGAACTGGTCGGTGTTGTCGCGGCCGAACGCGTAGAGGTTGTCGATGACCAGGAACACCTCGCCGAAGCCGTCGTCCGGGGCCGCCCCGCGTCCCTCCCGGAACGCCTCGCGCCGCTGCCGGGACAGCAGCAGTTGTTCGAGTTCTCCGAAGGTGCGCCGGATGCGTTCGGGCTCGAGCGCCGAGGCCACGCTCCCGACGTGCGCCAGGCCTTCGAGCGCGCGCAGCTTGCCGCCGCCGTAGTCCAGGCAGTAGAAGGTGACCTCGCGCGGCGAGTGCAGGTTGGCGGCGGACAAGATGAACGTCTGCAGCGCAGTCGATTTGCCCGACTTGGGGCCGCCGTGGATGACCACGTTCCCGGCCGACGAGGCGGCGTCGAAGACCAGCGGGTCGCGGCGCATCTCGAACGGCTTGTCGATCTCGCCGAGCGGCCACTGCCATTGCCGGGGCGGCACGCCGGCGCGCGCCAGCATGGCGGTGAGCGGGATCGGCTCGTCGAGCGGCGGGAGCCACAGTTGCGGCGCCCGCGGTCCGTAGCCGGCCAGCTGCTCGCCGATGGTGGCGATCAGCTTGCGCGGGGGCCCGGTGAATTCGTCTTCCTCGGGGGCGGTGATCACGGTGTCCTGATCCGGTTCGACCCGCCCGGCCGTGAACAGCTTCGGCTCCGGGATAGACGGCACCACAAAGGATTTGGCCTTCTGGGGCGGATCGTAGATGCCGTCGACGTAGGTGCTGCGGAATTTGATCGGCGTCGCACCCGGGGCGGGCACCAAAAAGCCGACGCCCTTGTGCTCCTTGCCGGATTCGATGTGGTAGGCGTCCTCCACACCGATGATCTGGCGGGAAACGCTGGGGCTGGCCACCTTCAAACCGATGCGGTAGGAGGTGTTCTTGTCGATGTCCTTGATCTTGCCGACGTCCAGGGTCTGCGAGGCGAACAGGATGTGGATGCGGAACGAGCGGCCCTTACGCGCAACGTAATCGAACAGCTCGGCGTACTCGGGATGGTCGGCCAGCATCAGGGTGAACTCGTCGGCCACCACGAACAGCGTCGGGATCGGTGGCAGGTCGTGCCCGGCCGCGACGGCGGCCTCGTACTCCACCACCGAGTTGAACGCGCTGCCCTGGACCTGGCGGCCCGCTTCACGCAGCAGCGTCTCGCGTCGGGCTACCTCGCCACGCAGTGTGTCGGCGAACCGGTCGGCCAGCGACTTCTTCTCCGCCATGTTGGAGATGACGGCGACCACTTGCGGGAAGTTGCGGAAGCTGTCCGCCCCGGCCTCACCCTTGAAGTCGGCGTAGATGACGATCAGCCGATCCGCGGAATGAGTCGTCAACAGCGACAACAGGATCGACATCAGGGTCTGTGACTTACCCGAGCCCGTCATACCGATCATCAGCCCGTGCGGACCCATGCCGCCCTCGGCTTCGTCCTTGAGGTCGAACATCAGCGGCTCACCGGTGGCGGTGACCCCGATCGGAACGCGCAGCTCGTCCTCGCGGCGCCGCGGCGCCCACAGCGTGGGGACGTCGAGTTGGGAGGCGTCCGAGATGCCCAGCATCGTGGTGAACGTGGCGCCGCGGGTGGCCGCCGAGCGCAGCCCGGTGTGGGTCGGATTGGAGTCCCAGCGCGACAACTGGCGCGCCAGGTGCGCGGCCTCGTCGGCGCCGAGCTGGTCGGCGTTGTCGATGTAGGGCTGCCAGCCCCCGGTCTGCCAGCGCTCGATGGCGCCGTTCGCCACGCGCAGGATCGGCTTTTCCGGATCCGAATACTGCTCCCGGTTCGGCGCCGCGGCGCTGCGGTGCACGACGGTGACGCCCGCCCGGCCCAGCGCCAGCGTCGAGGCGTTCAGGTCATAGTCGGGGTCGTCGACGACGATCAGCAGGTGCCGCAGCGCGTCGGCGGGTTCACCGGTGAACGCCGGACGGTCGACGAGCGCCGAACCCAGGCTCGCGACCAACTCGTCGGCGTTGGTCGCCATGTTGCGGGCCGGCCCGACCCCGTCGAGCTCACCGGAAACGTCGATGTGCGGCAACCACTTCAGCCACGACCAGTCCGGGCTCTCCAGGTCCGGTGTCACCAGCGCGACCCCGAGCACGGTCGGGTCATGCCAGGTCACCGCCTGGGCGATCCAGGCGCGCAGCGCCGCCCGCGCCTCGTCCTGTGTCCCCAGCACCGTGATCCGGGAGACCTTGGTCAGGTCGATCCCGGTCGGCACGTCGCGCACGGTGCGATGGGTGTCCAGCAAGCTGCGTAATGCGCTGTGCGACACCGGCTCCAGATCGATTTCGTCCGCGGTGTCGTTGACCCGCAGCGCGGTGGCCAGCGGCACGTGGTGGCGGCCGGCCCGCAGCACCAGGAAGTCGGGATCGTGCGGGTCGCGCTCCCACTGCCGGCGGGATCCCGGCACGGTCGCCAGCGCGGAGGGCTCCGGATGCGACCACTGCGCGGCGGCGCGCTGCGCGGTGGCCTGGGTGCGGATGTTGTCCCGGACCACCGACAGGTAGCGCAGGTAGTCGGCGCGTTCGGCGTCGACCTCCTCGGTGCGCGTCTTGTTGTCGTTGCCGCGGTACATGGCGGTCGCGGCGAGCAACAGCACGAACGGGAAGAACAGCGTCTGCGGTGAGATCAACCGCATCCCAGTGGCGAACAGGGCGACGATCATCCCGACGATCAAAATCACCAGTACATAGGGCATCGCCCGGCGCAGGAACGACGGCGGAATGACCCGGGGCAGTTCGGGCGGGGCCTCGATGGCGATGGTGCCCTTGCGGGTCACCGGCGGCGCCAACCGGCGGCGCGCTTCGAAGATCAGTCGGCTCATCGGGGGGCTCCCTCGGCAGATGCCACACGGCCGGGCTTCTGGTCGGGCGTCAACCCGTCATGAGCCAGCAGCGCGTCGGCGCGCGATAACGTCGGACCATTGGCGAACAGCGACAGCACCGACCACGGAATGGGGACCGGCGACCCGGAAAGGCCAAGGGCCTCAACGGTTTTGCCGTGCCCAGCGGCCGAGTGTTCGGCCTCGTTGTCGATGCCGTAGCGCACGCCGGTGTCGGAGACCCAGAACAACGATCCGGTGCCCGGCGAGTCCGGGCCGCCGCCGACGGTCTGGGTGAAGTAACCGGTGCCGGGCGCCAGGGCGACGCGGGTCGCCACCGCACCACTCGTCGCGGCACCGCCGCCGACCAGGTCGACGGTGTGGATCGATTCGGCGATCGGCAGCGCCGAGCCGGACAGGAGGTTCAGCGAGCTGGTCGCGGCCCCGGCCGGTTTGCTCCAGTAGGCGCACGTGACGGGGGACTTGCCCGCGTCCACCACGGTCAGCTGTTGGTCCGGATAGCGCGCGGTGTCCAGCATCCGCGACACGGGCAGCTTGGCCACCGCATCGGCACCCAGCCGCGGCGGCTGGTCCAGCCCATAGGAATTGGTGTTGCGCAGGATGGCGGCGAGCACCGGCGAGATCTGCTGGAGGCCGTCGGGCAATACCGCGTAGTAGCGCGGCGCACCCGAGGAGCTCTGATCCAGGGCGTAGGAGACCACCACCGCGCCGATCGGTGCGGGCACGCTGAACGGTGCCGGGGCACCGGCGTTCGGGATGCCGGGCGCCGTCAGCGACGGTCCCTCGGGAATGGCGTTGAACAGGCCCAGCGCGATGGGCCGGGGCGCCGGGATCTCGGAGTTGTTCTGCCCCAGGCCGAGTGCGTTCGTGATCGCATGGTCGGTCAGGGTGATCTGCGATCGCCTGCCATCCCACAGCAACCAGGTGCTGCCATCCCGCTCGACCAGGATCGCCTGGCGCGACGCGAGAGTGGCCGCGCGGGCACCGCTGCTGTCCGGGCGGCCCGCGATCACCGTGACGCCGGTGCTGTGGGCGGCGTGGCCGCCCTGGGCCGGCTCGCTGACGGCGTCGCACACCGTCCAGTTCGCGTCGCGCGACGGGTTTTGCACCATGCGTTCCGGCGCGCCCGGGATGCCGATCAGGTTGCCACGCGGAAAGCGGTCCAGCTCAGTGCTTTTCACCATGGTGGGGTCGACGGGGTGGCCGGTGATCAGCCGGGCGGAAGTCAGGTTGAGCACGGGATGCAGGTCGTCGCCAACGCGGACATACAGCGCGGCGGTCGACCGGTCGGCCAGCACGGCGTTGGTGCCCACCGTGCCGCTGGGCCGGATCAGCGAGAACACGAAGCAGCCGGCCAGTCCGGTGACCAGCAGGACCGCGCCCATCGCCACCGCACGCGACTGGGTGCGCAGCGGGTCGACGAGCATCCTGGTGTCGTGCAAGGCGATACCGGAGGCGATCCGGCGCATCACGAACCGCCAGCCGCTGACCTGGTGGCGGGTGACGAAACCGCGGCGGTACTCGACCTGGTCGGGGTTGTCGTTGACCGGGGTGCGCGAGGCGAACGAACGGCGTTCGTCGGACTCGTGATTGGACGTCATGCCGGCACCGACAGGCCTAGGCCGCGCAACAGCGGCTCTACCGACCGTGCGACGTCGTCGTCGGTGATCGTCATCAGCTCCTCGTCACTGAATTCGCCGGTTCCGGCGTGTTCCGAATGGTCGAGCCGGAACTCTCGTTCTTCTTCGGAGCGTTCGACGATGTTTCGGACGAATCGACCGTTACCGGCGATGTCCAAGTTGCGTCGCGAGATTCCGTTGGCGTCCGGGGTCGACTCGGTGGCCAACTTGGTGAACAACGCCTCCATGTGTTCGAGCGCGGCCGGCTCGAAGATGCTGTCGCGCTGCTCGGCCATCGTGTTCGCGATCTCGACCAGCTCCGACGGTGCGTACGACGGGAAGTCGATGTTGCGGGTGAACCGAGAACGCAAGCCCTCGTTGGTGTCCAGGAACTTGTCCAGGTCGGCCCGGTAGCCGGCGATGATGACCACCAGGCGGTCGCGGTCGTTCTCCATCCGCGCCAGCAGGGTGTCGATGGCCACGAGCCCGAAGTCGTTCTTGGCGCCCGTGGCGACCAACGCGTAGGCCTCGTCGAGGAACAGCACGCCGTCCAGTGCGCTGTCGATGATCGCGTTGGTCTTGGCCTCGGTCTCACCGATGTGCTGGCCGATGAGGTCGGCGCGATGGACCTCGCGGATGTTTTCCCGCTTCAAAAGCCCCAGGCCGCAATAGATTTTGGCGACCACGCGGGCGATGGTGGTCTTACCCGTTCCGGGCGGGCCCGCGAAGACCAGGTGGTGGGCGCGCTGGGCGACCGCGAGGCCACGCTGCTTGCGGACCAGCTCCATGGCGACCGAGCTCTTCAGCCGCGACACCTGGTTCTTGACCTCATCGAGTCCGATGAATTCGGCCAGCTGACGTTCCGCCTCGTGCAGCAGCACCGCTTTGCGTTCGTGCGCTGCGGGGTCGACGAAATCCTCTGCGCTGGGCTCGGTTTCGGGATCCCAGGGATCGATGCGGGCCTCGATGCGGGCCGCCGTGGTGGTCACGATGCCGAAACTCGTGTCGGTCAGCGCCTGTTCGACTTGCTCGTTCTCGGGATGCGCGGCGTACAGATCCTGCAGCACCTCGCTCGCCGCGTCCTCGTCCACGTGCGCGCGCAGCACCAGCGCCTTGGCCAGCGCGCCGTCGACGGCGGCCACCGCCACGGGACCGTCGGGCTCCTCCAGATACGACAGCGACGGGGCGAACATGCCCAGCCGGGCCAGCGCGGTGCCCAACGCGATCTTGGCGGCGTGCGAGAACGCCTCGTCGAGATCGGCGTCGTTGACGATCGGGGTCAGCAGCTTGACGACGTCCGACCAACGCTCGGCGCGGTAGTTGATGACGACGGAGACCCAGCGGGCCTCGCGCCAGTTCGGGCGGGCCGCGGTCAGCGCGGCGACGATCTCGTCGGCGTCAGCAAATCGCCCGGCCGTTGCCAGCGCGGCCGCGTAGGCGAGCTGGAACTCGTCGGGGGTCGCGGCGCGAAACTGCAGATACAGACCCGTGTCGTAGCGGAAGCCCAGCGAACCGGGGGCCAGGTCGACCTGGCGCTGCAGCGTGCCCGCGGTCGCCACGGTCCGCGATACGGCCTCGAGCACTCGCAGCGATACGTCGCCGGCGGCGGCCAGGCCGGTCCACGCGTCGCACTGGTCGTGGGCGATGCGGGTCAGCGCGGTGAACCCGGAGCGGGCGGCCGCCAGATCGGCCGGCCGTTGGCGTTGGTAGACGACGATGCCCAGCGCGCGGCAGCACGTGGCGAACCGGCTGACGACGTCCTCGTCAACCCGCACGTCGACTCGCGAATTAACAGGCTGAGCTGTGAGCATGCCGGTGTCACCGAGTTCCACGGCCGCGTCTTCTCATGAATGTAGTCTCCCCTAACTTAACCCGCCTGAAGTTAGCATTGCATAAGCTAACTGTCGAGGCGTTTGGGCCTGTCCGGCTCACCACTGCTCTGCCCTTCTTCTACCGCTGTTGAGGACGTTTCCGGGAGCGTTTCGCCGCTTTTTCGGCATACTCACAGCCGCACGTCGGGCGGTCTCACAGCAAGGCCCTACCTTAATGAAAATCATTTTCATTATCAAGCAGGGCCGGCCGCTGCGGGTCCGCCGCCCCGGCCGAGCGGATCCGGGACGACTGCGTCCGCGCCGGCGCGGTCATAGCAGCGACTCCTTGACGATGGGACGAGTTCGGACGATGGGACGAGTTCGACGGTCGCCAGGACCTGATGGCCGGCGCGACGATCACGCAGCAGTGGTCGGCTGACGGGCCGGAAAAGTTCCCACCGATCGCTGTGTGAGCTGCCCGGCGGCCTCGGGCCGAGGGCTCGGCACCGGACTCGTCGACCGGCCAGCTGATCAACCCCGTTGCCCCTGCGCGGTGTGCGCGGCCGGCACGATTCAGGGAGAACTCATGAAAAAACCGGCCGCGATCGCTGATCGCGGCCGGTCGTGGTTTCGCCGGGTCACGCCCGGATGGCGCTCACCAGGGTGTTGCGGGCGATCATCGGGCCGGCCTCGGTGTCCGGGCCTGGCACCGGGCGCCCGACCTCGCGTAGGTAGTCGGCCAGCGGAGTGCCGACCGCGGTCCAGCCGTGCCGGCCGAACCATTCGGTGGCCGGCGCGTGCTGCTCGTTGTAGACCAGCTGGAAGAACACCCGCTGGTCGCCCTGCGCGGTGGCCGCGCGTTCTTGGGTTACGGCGGCCTCGAAGTCCTCGCCCTTCATCGGGGCGCCATCCTCGACGGCGACGTGGCTGCCGTGACCGGCCAGCCCGTCGATGCCGGTGAACAGCTGCTCCTGGGCGGTCGCGGGGAGGTAGATCAGCAGGCCCTCGGCGATCCATGCGGACGGCTTGGCGGGATCAAAACCGCTGTCGCGCAGGGCTTGCGGCCAGTCCTCACGCAGATCGATGGCGATCTCCCGACGCTCGGCACGCGGCTGGGCGCCGGCATTGGTGAGCACCTCGCGCTTGAAGTCGAGCACATGCGGCTGGTCGAGCTCGAAGATGGTCGTGGCGGCCGGCCAGTCCAAGCGGTAGGCGCGCGAGTCCAGGCCCGCGGCCAAGACGACCACCTGCCGCACGCCCGCGTCGGCGACTCGACGAAAGTATTCGTCGAAGTACTTGGTGCGGGCGCCCTGGAAGTTGACGAAGTTCTCGCCGAACTCGGCGGTCTTCAGCTGGTGGTCGGGATCCTTGCCATCGAGCACGTCCGCCCACGAACCGCCCACGGCGCGACAGAAGACTTCCGCATAGGGGTCGACGGCCAGCGGGTCGGGCTTTTGCGCCTCCAACGCCCGCGCCGTTGCCACGAACAATGCGGTGGAGCCCACGCTCGTGGTGATGTCCCAGGTATCGCCTTCGCTTCGCACCCGACCCACACTACGCCGCGTCACCGACACCCCTTTTCCGGTGGCGCGCAACACGAATGGGCCGAGGCGGTCACCGGCTCTCACCGGCGTTTGCCGTTCGACGGTGCGCGAACTGATCGTCAGCCGGATTTCACGAGGGGTCGGGGCGTCGTAACCGAGCCGGGATGACGGGCGTCTGCATCGTCCTCCTTATTGAGAATGGTTTTCATCTAGGCCCCTCATACGGTACCGTTCGCGTCGGGCCTTGTCGAAAATGATTTTCAATAAGCTGCAACGGAGGTGCCCGTGTCCGCCCACTGCCAGGTGACCGGCCGTCGACCGAGTTTCGGTAGGACGGTGTCGCATTCCCATCGCCGGACCTCGCGGCGCTTCTCCCCCAACATCCAGCGCAAGACGTACTACCTGCCCTCCGAAGACCGCCGGATCCGGCTGCGCGTCAGCGCCAAGGGCATCAAGGTGATCGACCGCGACGGCATCGAGGCGGTAGTGGCCCGGTTACGCCGCGAAGGGCAGCGAATCTGATGGCACGCAACGAGATTCGCGCGTTGGTCAAGCTGCGATCCACGGCGGGCACCGGCTACACCTACATCACCCGCAAGAACCGACGCAACGACCCCGACCGGCTGGTGCTGCGCAAGTACGACCCGGTCGTCCGCCGCCACGTCGACTTCCGCGAGGAGCGCTGAGCATGGCCAAGAAATCCAAGATCGTCAAGAACGAGCGCCGCCGCGCGATCGTGGCGCGATACGCGGAACGCCGCGCCGAACTCAAGGAGATCATCCGCGCCCCGGGGAGCACCGACGAGCAGCGGGCCGCGGCGCGAGACGAGTTGGCCCGCCAGCCCCGCGACGCCAGCGCGGTGCGGGTCCGCAACCGCGACGCCGTCGACGGGCGACCACGCGGCCACCTGCGCAAGTTCGGCCTCTCGCGGGTGCGGGTCCGCGAACTGGCGCACGCCGGGCAGCTACCCGGAGTGCGGAAGGCGAGCTGGTGATGGCCGGGAAAACCGCGCGGGCCCGCCGGACCGCGCTATCGCGGTGACGACTCCGCGCCGCGGCACCGACCGCCCCTTCACCGTGATCGTCTGCGCCGCTTGCGCGATGACCGATGATCTGTCGCTGATCGACGAACTGCGGCCGGCCATCCGGCGCTGCCCGCGCTCCATGCTGGTCGCGGCCTCCTGCATGCTCGGGCCACTGACCTGTGCGTCCCGGCCGACCGGCGGCGGTGCCATGGCCGTGGTGCAGCCCTGCACGAACGACCGAGTGGCCTGCGGCCCGGCCCATTGGATCGGCCCCATCGCCGACAGTGACGCGGCCGCCGAACTACGCGAGTGGCTGGAGCTCGGACGGTGGGAAACCGCGCCCGTCCCAGGCCGACTCGGGGGCCATCAACGCTGGGCGGCCAGTCAAAGCAACTGACGCGTCAGCGCGGATAGGCGTAGGGGTTCGGCGGGGCATCGATGCGCGTGACGGCGGTCGCCTGCAGCGTCGGGATGGCCGGCGAATTCGGTTGCCGCGGTGCGGGTATAACCTGCCCCTGCACTTTGAGCCAGGTGTTGTCCGGTAGGCCGGACGCGCCGCCGGCGGCCGGGCCCCGCAGATGGATGCGGGCCAGCTGGGCGTCGGCCGCGCAACAGATGATGACGATGCGACCAAGGTCCACACCCTGCGCCTCGTTGAGCACGAAGCCGGTGACGGTGATCGATCGGTTCGTCAAGGATCCGGTCGTGTCGTGCGCCTCGCGCATCAGCACCTCCGGCAGCGAGACCTCCGGCGCCGGCCCGGGCGGCAGCGGTGAAAACGCTTTGTTCAGAACGTCATTGGAGACCGACGTCACCGACGGGGAGGCGGCCGAGGGCCGCAGCGCCGGCGGAGCCACGAACATCAGCACCAGCACCGCGGCCACCAGCAACCAGGCGACGCCACTCCGGTGGGAGTGCGCGCCGCCGTGCTCGCCTGGCGCATCGCTCCCCCGGGGCCCGCCCCGGCGAATGTCGCCGATGATCGCG
This sequence comes from Mycobacterium sp. NGS33, assembly GCF_059812885.1. Classification (NCBI taxonomy): domain Bacteria; kingdom Bacillati; phylum Actinomycetota; class Actinomycetes; order Mycobacteriales; family Mycobacteriaceae; genus Mycobacterium; species Mycobacterium sp. NGS33. The sequence continues at coordinate 752,994 of NZ_JCALDN010000001.1, forward strand.
ACCAGCGCCAAACCGATGAGCACCGCCGCCGATACGGCCAACCACGGCAACAGCCCCGGCTTGACATAACGGGTGAACACACCCGACGCGGTGATCATCGCGATGCTGATGCCCACCAACAGCAACACGGTGTTCTCGGCTTCGCGGCTCATCACCGGGCTCCCAGCACGAAAAACCCGATCGCACAGGCACTCACCGTCGCCACCACGAACGTGCACGGCGCAAAGCGCGCCGCGAACGCCCGGCCGAACATGCCCGCCTGCATGGCGAACAGCTTGACGTCGACGGCCGGACCGACGACGAGGAACACCAACCGGGGCAGCAGCGGCACCATGGTCATGCTGGCCGCCACGAACGCGTCCGCCTCCGAACACAGGGCGAGCACCACCGCCAGCGTGGCCATCAGCGCCACCCCGAGGACGAGGTCGGTCGCCAGATGGGCGAAGACCCACTGGGGCACCGCCACATGAAGCAACGCCGCCGCCGCCGCGCCGAGCACCAAATACGATGCGGCTTGCAGGAAGTCGTGGCGGGCCGCCTCGGAGAAGACCACCCACCGCGATTCGCTCTGCGTTGCCGCGGCGGGCAGCCCGCGGGTGATCCATTCCGGGCGCCCCCACCGCGACCACGCCCAGCCCATCACGATCGCGGTCAGCAGCGACGCCCCCATGCGGGCGACGACCATCCTGGGTGCACCCGGGAACGCGACCGCCGTGGCCACCAGGACGACCGGATTGATCGCCGGCGCGGCCAGCATGAACGTCAATGCCGCGGCCCCTGTTGCGCCGCCTTCGCCGAACAAACGGCGCGCCAACGGAACCGACCCACACTCACAGCCCGGCAACGCGACCCCCCCGGCACCGGCCGCCACCACTGCCAACGCCGGCCGGCGCGGCAACCACCGCGCCAACCGCTCCGGCGACACGAACACCGCGATCAATCCGCTGACCACGACCCCGAGGACCAGAAACGGAATCGCCTGCACGAAAACCCCGCAGAACACGGTGCCCACCGTCGAGAGCGCCGCGCTGTTGAAGACCGCGTTGCGCAGGGTCGTCGCGGCCACCGCGCAGCCCAACAGGAGGGCCACCAGCACTTCCATCGACCCCGGCCGCAGCCTGCGCCCGGACTTCAGCGTCTGCACCGGGTCATTATCTCAGCGCGCGGCGGCCGGCGGCGTCGGGACGCATCGCCGGGTCGCGACGGCAACTCGGTGGTTCCGGCGCTAGACGTCGCGGTCGTCGCTGCGCGGCGCCGCGCCGTCGGGTTCCCAGGTGCCGGGCGTCATCGGTACCGTTGGGCCACCGCCGAACTCGTCGGCGGCCAGTGTTGTCAGCCCGGCCGCCGGGGCGACCGCCTCCCTGCGGGCGGTGCCGGCGAACCCGAGGTGGCCGGCGCCGTGATCCGATGCGGTCGAACCGCCCCAGTCGGGGTCGACGTCGACGTTCATGTCCATGTACTCGTCGCCGTGTCCGCGCTGTGTCGCGCGCCGGCGGCGGCGCGCGCGGGCGGCGTCCCGCGCGGCTGCGGCCGCTGCGGCCGCGGCGCTATCCGGTTCGGGCGCTTTCCTTTTCGCGCTGGAGCTGGCACCCGCGCTCATGCCGGCGCCGGTGCCCATCCCCGGTGGGCCGATGACGTAGGGAGGGAAGAACCCGGTCGCGGGGGCGGCCGGAGCCGGCGGAGGCGGTGGCGCACTGGCCACGGTGCTCGTCGCCGCGGTCGGCGCGGGGGCCGGGGCCGAGACGCCAGGCGCCGCGATCGGCGCGGCGGGGCTCGTGGCCGGGGTCACGACGGGCAAGCTCGGGGGCGAGGGCGCAACGGGTGCCGGCAGGACCGGCGGATGCGGGATGGCGGCCAGCCCAGCCAAGCCGGCGAAGCCACCCAGCGCCCCGAGGGGGGCGACTGCCACGAGGGCGGGGATGAGCAGCAACTGCGGCGAGCTCGATAGCCAACTGGCGATTTCGGCGATGTGCGTGGGCCAGTCCGACGTCTCGAGGGCGACCAGATACTGAAAGGCCAACGCCGGATTTTGCTGCAGGTACACCCCGTACTGTTCGAAATCTTCGAGAAGTTCCAGCGCTCGCACGACCCAGAACATCAGCTGGCCCGGGTTGGTGTAGGAGTCGTAGGGCAGTCCATTGACGGTCCCCTGGCCGGGGTTCCAATTGATGCCAAAGAGACGCAGGATTTGCGCGATAAAGTCGTTGAGCGGGTTGTCGACCGTGGGGTCGGGGAAGTCGTTTGTGTCGTCGACCCCCGAGTCATCGCTTGACGCATCGGATTTCACGATCGGCGGCGCCGGATCGGCTGGCGGTGTCGCCGCGACCGCCGCGGTGGACACCGCCTGGTAGGTGGACATGGTGGTGGCCGCCTGCGTCCACATCCGCGCGTAGTCGGCCTCGTTGACCGCGATGGGGATCGTATTGACGCCGAAGAAATTCGTCGCCACCAGCGCCCCGTGCACGACGTGGTTGGTGGCCAGTTCCGGCAGCGTGGGCATGGCGGTCAAGGCCGCGGTGTATGCCGCCGCGGCCACCTCGTGCTGACTGGCGGCGGTCGCGCTGTCGGCGCTGGACTTCGTCAGCCACGCCAGGTACGGCGCGTGCGCGGCCGCGTAGGACTCAGCGCTGGGCCCCTGCCACGCCCCGGCCTGCACTTCCGCCAGCAACGCGCTCAATTCCTCCGCGGCAGAGGAATACTCGGCGCTCAGCTGCGTCCAGGCGCCGGCCGCGGCCAGCAGCGGGCCGGGTCCGGGGCCGCTGCTGAGCAGCGCCGAATGCAGTTCGGGCGGCGAGGCCATCCAAATCGGGGCCGTCATCAGGCACTCCTCAGGCTGGAAGGGTTACCAGACTGAGGAGCTTAATGAATATGATTATCGTTTTCAACCAGGGCCGCATCCGGCCCGCGCACTAGACCAGCGGGCGACCCTTCTTGATCCTGCGGTCCAGGTCGTAGAGCAAGACGTTGAACGGGAACTGGCGGATGAACCGCGGGAGATAGCGGTTCACGGTCGCCAGCACGGCGATCAGCCTGTCGAAACGGCGTTGCTTCTTGGCGTCCCAGGGCAACCGCATCTCGTCACGGAACCGCTGGGGCAAGAACCCCGTGGTGATCAGCAGCGCGAAGTTGTCGGAGAGGCGCTGCAGCCGATCCGGCAGTTTCACCCCCCGAATGCGATTCGCGGCAATGGGAAACAGGTACTCCCGCACGGCGTCGTCGATGTGGACCTTGGCCAGCGATTCCTCCCAGTAGCGGTCGAACGCCGCACGGTCGGCGGGCCACATGTTCGGCGGCACCTGCAGGGTGGTGGCCAGCGTCATGCCCTCGCGATAGTGACGATCGGCGTCCTCGCCCTCGAGTTCGCCGATGAACATGCGGTAGATGTCGACCCCGCCCTTGTAGAGGCACGCCCCCACCCACAGCTGCAGCGCGGGGTCGAAAGCGTTGTAAGCCACCGGGCTTTTGCTGTCCGGGGCCGAATACACCTGGGCGTGAGCGCGATTCACCGCGCGGCGGAAGGCGGCTTTCTGGGCATCGGTGCCGTTGGTCGCGACCGCAAGGTAGGTGAAGGTGGTGCGGGCGCGCTTGATGGGATGCAGGTCGACCCGGCCACTTTCGACCCGGCTCTCCATCACGCCGTATCCGACGCCGGGCTGGGCCAATTGCATGATCACGTTGGCCGGCCCGGCCAGCAATGCGACGCCCATCAGCCCCTCGTCGACACCCAGCGTCGTCCGCCGCCGGCGGCGCTGCGGCCGGGGCGGATCGGTGACCCTGCGCTCGACATGCGCGATCGGCCGGTGCACCGGCTCGTGAATAGCCATTCGTCAGGTCCTCCCGCCGCGCCGGTCCGCTAATGTGCGAACGCTTGTTTCCTGATATTGTCGCGGCTGGGCGTTAGTGTCAAGATGGTTTCCATGAGCGAGACGTCCAGCGCGCGGCCGTACCGCGGGGTCGAGGCCGCCGAGCGCCTGGCCACCCGCCGTAACCGGCTGCTCGCCGCGGGACTGGACCTGCTCGGGGCGCAGCGACAGAACATCTCGGCGGTCACCGTGCGCGGCGTGTGCCGCAGCGCCGGCCTGGCCGCCCGCTACTTCTACGAGAGCTTCGCCGACAAGGACGAGTTCGTCGCGTGCGTGTTCGACTGGGTGGTCGCCGAACTGGCCGCCACCACGCAGGCGGCGGTGGCCGCGGTACCGGCCGGTGAGCAAACCCGCGCGGGCATGGCCAACATCGTGCGGACCATCACCGACGACCCCCGCGTGGGCCGCCTGCTGTTCAGCACGCAGCTGGCCGATCCGGTGATCGTGCGCAAGCGTGCCGAGTCGAGCGCGCTGTTCGCCATGCTGTCCGGCCAGCACGTCGGCCACGCGCTACGGGTCCCGGCGAACGAACGCATCAAGGCCGCCGCGCATTTCGTGGTGGGCGGCGTCGGCCAGACCATCAGCGCCTGGCTGGCCGGTGACGTCCGACTCGACCCGGACCAGCTCGTCGACCACCTGGCGGCGCTGCTCGACGAGCTCGCCGAGCCAAACCTGTACCGCCTCAGCGAAACACGAGCGGACGCCTAGCATCCCGTGACGGGCTCACACCCTGCTGACCGTGCGCCAGCCCGTCGTGGCGGTCAGCGAGAAGTCACTCAGCGTGCTTGAAATGTGCTGCCGCAAAACCTCGTCCGAGTTCGGGCGGCCGGGCTGATAGGAGAGCACCGAGACGAAGACCTGTCCGTGCACCCGTCCCGATAGCAACGCCAGCACGCCGTTGGTGCGCTGCATGGTCGCGCGGGTGACGCCTGGGTACAGGGATTTCATGGCGAAATGGTCGGCATCGCTGCCGTCCGGCCGGTTGGCGGCCGGGTCGACCGCGCCGAGGTTGGACGATACGACGGCGGTCGCGTTGCCGGTGGCCACGCTGATCAGTCGCCGGAAGAGCCGCTTGGGGATCAGCGGCACCAGCGGCAGCAATGCCCACCGCTCGTCGGGCACATCCCGATGGCGGATCAGCGCGTCCTTGATGACGGCGCGGATCTCGCGCAGGTTGGTCGCGTCCGCGGGGTCGACCGTGATGTCGACATTTGTGACGGCGTTGGCGCGGGTGTCGCCCGGGGCGCGCTCGTTGACCGGCATTCCCACGTTGACCGAGCCGTCGGCGGCGACGCGTCCCACGCGCTGGGCCAGCCGGGCCGCCAATCCGGCCAGCAGCGCGTTGCTGGTGCCCCCGAGGGAGCGGGCGCGCGCGTCCCATTCGTCGGCGTCGAAGAAGAGCGTCGCCGCGGGCAGCGTGATGCTTTCGTCGCCTCCGGCGACCGGCGCGGGTCGCTTCGCGGGCGGGGCATCCCGACGACCGGCCCGGGCCAATCGCGCCGCCGCCATCACCGCGCGGCCGATATCGGTTGTGTCGCGTACGGTTTGGCGCGCGTCCTCGCGCAGCGCCCGCCACCGCCGCCGTGCCTTCGCGGCGGGCCAGTGGGCCGCGTCGTCACGCCCGGACGCGGCATCCGCCACCGCCTCGCACAGCCCGACGCCATCGGTGAGGCAATGCGTGATTACCAGGCTGACCGCCGCCCCGCCGTCGGTGAACGGCAGCACGGCCAGGCGCCAGCCGGGGCCGAACTCGGCGTCCGGGCGCTGGGCCGCCTGCTCGTCGCACCAGGTGTCGAGTTCCGCACGGGGCCGGGGCGTCGTGATGATCTCGAGGCCGGGCTGCTCGCGGGGTGACACCCAGCGGTGGCGGCCGAACGGCAGGGGCGACCGTTCGATGCGGCGGGCCAACCTCCCCCGCCCCAGGTGGTCGTGAAACCTTGTGAGGCCGTCGATGTCGACGGGCCGGTCGTACACCCAGACGCATTGCACGAGGCTGGTGGTGCCCGTCGCTCGTTCGCCGAGAAACAGGGTCTGGTCGGCCAGGTCCAGTACGTTGCTCACGTCTAGGCCGCCTCGGTGTCGTCTTCGTCAGCACCGTCCTGCGGCTCGTCCGAAACGTCCTGCCGCGCGGCCATATCCGCGGCCGACGTGAGGCTTTCGGCGGCGTGCCCGAAAGTTTGGACCAGTGCCGCGATGTAGCGCCGCACCGACTCGCACGCAACCTCGTTGTCCGGGAAGGAGATTGTCACCGTGGTCTTTTCGGCGTGCCGGTTGATCCACATGTTGATGCCGCCGGCGGACAGGTTGTCGCCGTAGGTGCCGAAATTCGTCTCCGCCCACAATCCGGCCAGCGGTATCTTGCGGAAATCGAGGTAGGACAACATCATTGGCAGCCTGGTTGGCAGCTTGATGCCCAGTTCCTCCGGCGTCGATAACTCCAGCACGCGCTCGAACGGCACATCGGCCAGCGGCCGTGCGGCGTCGAACGACTTCTGGGCCGCGCGGGCCGCCTCGCCGAATGAGACATCGGCGGTCGGCACGGTGACCGGGATCAGGCTGGCGAACCAGCCCACGGTCATCGTGTCGGTGCCGGGCATCCGGGTGTCCTTGGCGGTGAACCCGTGGTAGGTCTCGTTGCCGGTCAACTCGTGTTCGGTCAGCGCCGTGCAGGCCAGGACTCCCCCGATGAACCGCGCGCCCGCCGCGCGGCAGGCGGCGTCGAAAGCCTCGGTACCCGCCGCGTCCAACAGCTGGACCGTCACCAGGTCGCCCTCGGTGCTGGCCCATGTATCCCCAAGCGGCAGTGGGAAACTCGGCCAGTTTCCCTCGGTGTCGCGGCCGAACGCGATCCATTCCTTGATCTCCGGGGATGACAACGTCAAGGCCGCGGCACTCTCGCGTTGCCGAACGGCGTAGTCACGGTAGCTCCTCACCTCGGGGAGGTGGGGCGGGTGCCGATAAGCGCCCTGCGCCAGTTCCAGGTAGGTCAGGTGGATGTCGACGAAGATCAGGCCGGCGGACAAGCCGTCGATGTGCAGATGGTCGACGCTGGCGTAGAAGGTGAAATAGTCGGCGTGCTCGACGATGCCGAAGGTGAAGCAGCCCCACTCGAGGGTCCCGGGGGTCGTCGTCAACGCGTGGGTGCGCACCTGTTCGGCGCTCATATGCCCGTAGCGCACCGGAACCAGATCGATCACCGCGGGGTCATCGATCGTGCGTCGCACGATCGCGCCGTCCTCGAATTCAAACCAGTTGTGATAGGTCTCCTGGCGCCGAACGTGTGCATTGATGGTCGCTGTCATCGCGGTGATATCACACACGCCGGGGATATCCCAGGCTACGACCATCAGGCGGGGTAGCTGCCTGTTCAGGGTGCTACCGACGTTGGCTGCCCAAAGATGTTGATTCTGTTGATAACTCGGAGCAAGCGGTGACCGACGCGCGGCGCGAGCCGCATCAAGCGCCGCGAGTGTGGGGGTCCACATCGTCAGCGGACCGCTCGGTGGTTGCCATTCGTTGATACTTCCGAGTGCGACCATTTGCTTAAGTCGTCCCTCCCGTTGATGCCGACATTTAGTGCACAGCAAGGGAACACGAAAGAGTCATGGGACTTTTGCCGGTGACCCCTTCGCGCAGAATCCCGTTCGTTGGAACTGTTACGACGTGTCGCGGCATGCGGACTGACGTTGCCGTGTCGCGTGCGCCCCCTGCGTCGCCGGACTGACGGTAGTCGAATAGGCCACAAACGTGCCCCACTTGTGAGGAGGGTCACACCGATCTAGGACGGCGCGCGGCGGGCCGGTGGCCGCGCACGCGCGTGCGGACGCCTCGCGCCGCGTGGTGGGTTCACACCCGGCTGAACGCGCGCCAGTCCGTCGTGGCGGTCAGCGAGAAATCGCTCAGCACGCCGTGGATGGCCTGCCGTAACCCTTCGTTCGAATTTCGGTGACCCAGCTGATAGCCCAGGACCGAGACGAACACCCGACCGTGGACCCGCCCCGAGAGCAACGCCAGCGCACCGTTGGTGCGGTGCATCGTCGCGCTGGTCACGCCGGGGTACACCGACCTCATCGCGAAGTAGTCGGCCTCGCGGCCGTCCGGCCGGTTCACCGCAGGGTCCATGGCACCGAGGTTGGACGATACGACGGTGGTTGCGCCGCCGGTGACCACGCTGATCAGCCGCCGGAAGAGCCGCTTGGGGATCAGCGGGACCAGGGGCAGCAATGCCCACCGCTCGTCGGGCACATCCCGATGGCGGATCAGCGCGTCCTTGATGACGGCGCGGATCTCCCGCAGGTCCGTGCCGATCGCCGAGGGCCGCAGCGTGACGTCGACGTTCGTGACCGCGTTGGCGCGGGTGTCGCCCGGGGCGCGCTCGTTGACCGGCATCCCCACGTTGACCGAGCCATCCGCGGCGACGCGTCCCACGCGCTGGGCCAGCCGGGCCGCCAATCCGGCCAGCAGCGCGTTGCTGGTGCCCCCGAGGGAGCGGGCGCGGGCATCCCATTCGTCGGCATCGATGAAGAACGTCGTCATCGGCAGGGTGACGCGCTCGTCTCCGGTCGCCGTTGGCGCGGACGGCTTCTCGGCGGATGCGGCCTGCACCGCGTCGCGGCCCTGACTGAGCATGCGCGCCGCTGCGCCGACGGCCCGAGCGACATCGCCGGCGTCGCGCACCGTTTGGCGTGCGTCCTCGCGCAGCGCCCGCCACCGCCGCCGTGCCTTCGCGGCGGGCCAGCGGATCGCGTCGTCACGCCCGGAAGCCGCGTCCGCCAACGCCTCGCACAACCCGACGCCGTCGGTGAGGCAATGCGTGGTGACCAGGCTGACCGCCGCGCCACCGTCGGTGAACGGCAGCACCGCAAGGTGCCAGCCGGGCCCGTGCTCGGCATCCGGGCGTCGGGTGGCTTGTTCGGCCAGCCAGGCGTCGATCCCGTCACGGGAACGCGGCGCGCCGACGATCTCGAGGGCGCACCGGTCGTTCGGCGACACCCAGCGATGCCGGCCGAACGGCAAGGGCGAGCGCTCGACCCGGCGCGACAACCGTCCCTGGCCCAGCCGACGATGGAACTCGCGCAGCCCGCCGATGTCGATGGCGCGGTCATACACCCACATACATTGCAACAGGCTGGTGGCCCCCGTCGCCCGCTCACCGAGGAAGAGGGTCTGGTCGGCCAGGTCCAGCACGTTGCTCATGGTCAGGCCGCTTCGTGGTCGTCCGCGTTTGGCGCGACGGGGTAGGACCCTTCCGAATCCGACTGGGGCGCAACGATAACTGGATCGTCCAGGGTGGGCTTGGCGACGCGCACGAACGCCTGGGTCAGTGTCGCGATGTAGCGGAGGACGGACTCGCGCGCGATCGCGTTGTCCGGGAAGGACATCGTCACCGTGGTGTTCTCGGCCTGCCGGTTGATCCACAAGTTGATCCCGCCGTGGGACAGGCTGTCGCCGTAGGTGCCGAACTTCGTCTCCGCCCATAGCCCGTTGAGGGGAATCTTGCGGAAGTCCAGGAAGGACAGCATCATCGGCAGCTGCGTGGGCAGCTTGAGCCCCAGTTCGTCGGGGGTCGCCAACTCCAAGACCCGCTCGACGGGCACGTCGGCGAGGCGCTGCGCGTCGTCGAACGACTTCTGCGCCGCCCTGGCCGCCTGGGCGAACGTCTCGCCGGCTGTCGGCACGGTGATGGGAATCAGGCTGGCGAACCAGCCCACGGTCATCGTGTCGATACCCGCGGCCCGGGTGTCCTTGGCGGTGAACCCGTGATAGGCGTGCTTGCCGGTCAATTCGTGTTCGGCGAACGCGGCGCAGGCCAGGACTCCGCCGATGAACCGGGCGCCGGCGGCCACACAGGCGGCGTCGAAGGCCTCGGTCTCGGCGGCATCCATCAATTCGACCGTCAGCAGATCGCCCTTGGTGCTGGCCCAGGTGTCACCGAGCGGCAGCGGAAAGCTGGGCCAGTCGCCATCGGTGTCACGCGCGAAGGCGATCCAGTCCTTGATCTCTGGCGACGACAGGTCCAAGCCGGCAGCCCTCTCGCGCTGTCGCGCAACGTAGTCGCGGTAGCTGCGCACCTCGGGCAGCGGGGCGGCCCGGTGCCCGCCCTGCGCTAACTCCTGATACATCAGGTGAATGTCGAGGAAGATCAGGGCGGCGGACAGGCCGTCGATGTGCAGGTGGTCGACGCTGGCGTAGAACGTGAAATAGTCGGCGTGCTGGACGATTCCGTAGGTGAAGCAGCCCCATTCCAGCGTGTGTGGAGTCGTGGTGAGGACGTGGTTACGCGCCTGATCCGGTGTCATCTCCCCGAGGGCGACGGGGACGAAATCGATGGCTGCGGGGTCCTCGAGTTCGCGGCGCACGAAGATTCCATTGTCGAATTCGAACCAGTGGTGGTACGTGTCCTGGCGGCGCACATGGGCATTGATCGTCGCGGTCATCGCCTCGATGTTGCAGGTTCCGGGGATGTCCCACGCCACGATCATCAGCCGGGGCAGCTGCCGGTTCAGGTTCTTACCGTGATAGGAGGCCCAGAGGTGTTGATTCTGTTGATAACTCGGTGCCAGATCGCTTCGTCGCGCGGCGCGCGCCGCTTCGAGCGCCGTGGGGGCGGCCATCCACATGGTAACCGGGCCCTGTGGCGGTTGCCATTCGTTGATGTTTCCGAGTGCGACCATTTCGTCGAGTCCTTGTGCTGTGAGATACCGACATCTGTTGTGCGGTCTGGGGGGCTGTGAAAGTGTGGTCAGCGCTTGGTGTTTGGCGCATCATCTGTTCGGTCTCGCGTGTGAAATTTCGCGACGGATTATCGGTATGTCGGGCTGAACTACCGCGTCGCTGCACCCCCTATGTCGCTGCCGTGGACGCTAGCTGAGGGGGCCGAGGATTTCGCGGTTTTACGAAGACTCGCATTCTCGCGCGAGATCATCGGTGGTGCGGTAGTCTTTCTCCGCCAACCGGTCGCAGGGCCGGCGGGTGCGTACCAAAAAGTATCTAACCACAAATGGATCCGTCGCCGATCCGCCTGCCCGGGGCCAGGATTCGGGATAGCATTGTTCGGCTCGCGCCGCGACCGGCAGCGGCCCGAACCGGAGCGGCTCGGGCCAAACCCTCACCGCCTCATGGGAACAGCGGCAGGTGCCAGAGCCGCATGCCAGGGTGCAGCAGCCATAACCGCATCATGGTGAGCCGCAGGATGCGCACCGCGCTGGTGATCAGGAAGATCGCCAGGGGCACCTCGATCAGCAGCGCCGTGATCACCGACAGCCAGATGTCCTTGGGGCCGGCGGTCATCAGGTCGAACCAGGCGTCGCAGATCAGCAGCACCCCGGTGGTGAAGGCGGCGAGCACCAGCAGCTGACGACGCAGGTATCCGAGCACCGCCGTCGTCAACATGAACCCGACCAGCAGCACGTCGAAGCCGACCCAGGTGATCGGCCAGTTGTGCGCGACGTAGTTCTCGGGCAGCGTCACGGACAGATACCCCAGCCAGGGGACCATCGCCATGGAGCCACCGATCATCAGGCTCAATCGAATGCGCCGCACCCGGGCCAGAAACTCCGGGTCGATCACGTCGCCCAGCGGCTGCTCCAGCCGGGTGATCAGTTCCCGACGCTGCTCGGGCGTCAGCGCCGCGATCTGCGCGTCGGTCAGAATGCCGTCGGTCATGAACCCATCCTGCGGCTCGGCCCGGTCGGATCAGTGGGCGGCACCCACCGCAGGGCGCCGGTCCGCCGCGGTTCTGGGCACAGCCTTGGCATCGCCGCTCTCGAATTCCTTGACCCAGCAGGCAAATTCGAGGGTGATGCCGTCGGGGTCCTGAAAATAGAACGAGCGCACGTAGACGCCGGGATGCACGGTCGCCGACACCTGCATGGGGCTTTCGTCGTGGTTGAGCACCGGGCCCACCCGCACCCCTTTGTCCTTGATGAGTTGGCGATAGGCGTCGAACTTCTCGGCCGGCACATGAAAGGCCAGGTGGTTCATCGTGCTGACGGCGCTGGTGATGTCGCCGATGCCCGGGATGGCGCCCGGCGACGAGATCCCCGGCACCCGGTCCGGAGCGTCGGCGAACCAGAAGAAGGCGACGCAGTCGCCGTTGCCGGCGTCGAAGAAGAAGTGCTGGCCGGCGCCGCCGGGTAGATCGAGCGACTTGATCAGCGGCATGCCGAGGATATTGCTGTAGAAGTCCACGGTTTTCGCCATGTCCGAACACACCAGGGCGACATGGTTGATCCCGCCCAGTTCGAATTCCGTGTTGGTGTTGTGCGGCTTGATCATCTGGTGGCTCCCCTCGGTCCCCGGCGTGACGATCCTGGCCAAGATCCAAATCTGAATCTAACATCAGTTTCAGTTTTGGCCCAGGGAGGTGCATAGGTGTCGACCGCGGCGTCCCCTGCTGACCGCGACGGCCAGCCCGCCACACTTCCCACCCGTCGCGGCAGGCGGACGCAGGCCGCCATCGATATGGCCGCCCGGACCGTCATCGCGCGCAAAGGCGTGCTGGCCACGACGATCTCCGACATCGCCGCGGAAGCGGGCCGTTCGGCGGCGTCGTTTTACAACTACTACGACTCCAAAGAGGCGATGGTGCGCCAGTGGGCGCTGCGCTTTCGCGACGAGGCCACCGAGCGCGCGCAGTCGGTCACCGGACACGGTTTGTCCGATCGTGAGCGCGCCCACGCTGCCGCCGCCGCGCACTGGCACACCTACCGCAACCGGCTCGCCGAGGTGATCAGCGTGTCGCAGCTGGCGATGATCAACGACGACTTCGCCCGGTATTGGTCCGAGATCTGCGAGATACCAGTGTCGTTCATTGCCGAGTCGGTTCGGCGCGCCCAGTCCGAGGGCCACTGTCCCGACGACGATCCGCGGCTGATCGCCGAGGCCATCGTGGCGATGTTCAACCAGTTCTGCTACCTGCAGCTCGCCGGGGCGCGCGCGGAGGAGCCCGACGATCAAGCGTGCATCCAAACCCTCGCCAACATCTATTACCGGGCCATCTACGCGTCAGGAGGACCGCTGAATTGACTCGTCGCACCGGTGCCGGAGTGGTCCGGGAATTCGTCGGGCTGCCCTCGCGCACCGCGGGGCGCGCGGGCGCGGGCGGCCACCCCTGCCAGGGGCTGTATCACCGCGGCGTGGGACGCAGACCCAAGGTCGCGATGATCGCCACGCACTACCAGATCGACTTCTCCGAGCACTATCTCGCCGACTACATGGCCACGCGCGGTGTCGGGTTCCTGGGCTGGAACACCAGATTTCGCGGCTTCGAGAGCAGCTTCCTGCTCGACCACGCGCTGGTCGACATCGGCGTCGGGGTGCGCTGGCTGCGCGAGGTGCAGGGCGTGGATACCATTGTGCTGCTAGGTAATTCGGGTGGCGGCTCGTTGATGGCCGCCTACCAGTCACAGGCCGTGGACCCCAACGTCACTCCCCTGGACGGGATGCGCCCGGCGGCCGGGGTGACCGAGCTGCCGCCCGCCGACGGTTACGTGGCCACCGCCGCCCATCCCGGTCGCCCGGAGGTGCTCACCGCCTGGATGGACGCCGCCGTCGTCGACGAGAACGACCCCGTCGCCACCGACGCCGACCTCGACCTGTTCAACGAGCGCAACGGGCCGCCCTACTCGCCGGAGTTTCTCGCCCGGTACCGCAGCGCGCAGACCGCGCGCAACCACGCCATCACCGACTGGGTCGAAACCGAGCTCAAACGCGTTCGCGCGGCGGGCTTTTCCGATCGACCGTTTTCGGTGATGCGGACCTGGGCCGACCCCCGCATGGTCGACGCCGGCATCGAGCCCACCAAGCGTCCGCCCAACATGTGCTACGCGGGCGTTCCGGCCAAGGCGAACCGCTCGGCGCACGGCATCGCGGCGGCCTGCACGCTGCGCAACTGGCTGAGCATGTGGAGCCTGCGGGTGGCGCAAACGCGTGCCGAACCGCACCTGGCCCGCATCACCTGTCCCGCCCTGGTGATCAACGCCGAGGCCGACACCGGGGTGTTCCCCTCCGACGCCCAGCGCATTTTCGGCGCGCTCGCCGGCACCGACAAGACACAGGCATCGGTGGACACCGACCACTACTTCACCACCCCGGGCGCGCGCACCGAGCAGGCCGACATCATCGCCCACTGGATCAACAAGCGGTGGCGCTGAGAGCCGCGAACCATCGTGGCGACCCGCCGCGGCCGGCTTCGCCGCGCTTGGGATCGCCACCGGCCCCTATCGTCAACCAACCGACTGGTTGTTAGCTTGGAAGGTGCTTGGCCGAAACGGCGTCCTGCAGCAACGGAAGGCGACCAATGCCGATCGCGATAAATCCCGAGCATCAACAGCTGGCCGATTCCGTGCGATCGCTGGTGGCGCGGATCGCGCCGTCCGAGACGCTGCACGCGGTGATGGAGACTCCCCTCGAGAACCCTCCGCCGTACTGGCAGGCCGCGGCCGAGCAGGGGCTGCAGGGGGTCCATCTGGCCGAATCCGTCGGCGGGCAGGGCTACGGCATCCTCGAGTTGGCCATCGTGCTGGCCGAATTCGGTTACGGGGCGGTGCCGGGCCCGTTCGTGCCATCGGCCATCGCCAGTGCCCTGATCGCCGCGCACGACCCGGACGCGAAGGTGCTCTCCGAGCTGGCGTCGGGCGCCGAAATCGCCTCCTACGGCCTGAATTGCTGCGCGCTGACCGCGACCCGGCACGGCAATTCGTTGGTGATCCGCGGCGAAGTGCGGGCGGTCCCCGCCGCGGCGCAGGCCACGCTGCTGGTGCTGCCCGTGGCGATCGACAGCGGCGAGGCCTGGGTGGTGCTGCGCGCCGACCAGCTCGAGATCGAGCCGGTGAAGAGCCTGGATCCGCTGCGCCCCATCGCCGACGTGCGAGCCAACGCCGTCGAGGTCGGCGAGGACGTCGTGCTGACGAACCTGACCATGGCGACCGCGCACGCGCTGATGACAACGCTGCTGTCCGCCGAAGCCATCGGTGTCGCACGCTGGGCGACCGACACGGCCTCGCACTACGCCAAGATCCGTGAGCAGTTCGGCCGGCCGATCGGCCAGTTCCAGGCCATCAAGCACAAGTGCGCCGAGATGATCGCCGACACCGAGCGGGCCACCGCGGCCGTGTGGGACGCGGCCCGAGCGGTCGATGAGGCGCGCGAAAACAATTGGGACACAGCGGGTTCGCACGTCGAGTTCGCCGCCGCCGTCGCGGCGACGCTGGCTCCTGCGGCCGCCCAGCGCTGCGCGCAGGACTGCATTCAGGTGCACGGGGGGATCGGCTTCACCTGGGAGCACGACGCTGGCGTGTATTACCGCCGGGCCCTGATGCTCGCCGCCTCGTTCGGTCGCGGTTCGGACTACCCGCAGAAAGTCGTCGACACCGCCACCACCACCGGCATGCGTGCGGTGGACATCGATCTCGACCCCGACACCGAGAAGCTGCGGGCGGAGATCCGCGCCGAAGTCTCCGCGCTCAAGGCGATCGAGCGTGAGCAGCGCAAGGTCGCCATCGCCGAAGGCGGTTGGGTGCTGCCCTATCTGCCGAAGCCATGGGGGCGGGGCGCCAGCCCGGTGGAGCAGATCATCATCGCCCAGGAGTTCGCCGCCGGGCGGGTCAAGCGACCCCAGACCGGGATCGCGACCTGGATCGTGCCGTCGATCGTGGCGTTCGGCACCGAGGAGCAAAAGCAACGGTTCCTGCCGCCCACCTTCCGCGGCGAAATGATTTGGTGCCAGCTGTTTTCCGAGCCGGGCGCCGGATCGGATCTGGCCAGCCTCACCACCAAGGCGACCCGCACCGACGGCGGCTGGCGCATCACCGGCCAGAAGATCTGGACCACCGCCGCGCAGTTCTCGCAGTGGGGGGCGCTGTTGGCGCGGACGGACCCCAGCGCCCCGAAACACGCCGGCATCACGTACTTCCTGTTGGACATGAAAAGTGAAGGCGTCGAGGTCAAGCCGCTGCGCGAGCTGACCGGCAACGCCATGTTCAACACCGTCTACATCGACGACGTGTTCGTGCCCGACGACTGCGTGCTCGGTGAGGTCAACCGCGGCTGGGAGGTCAGCCGCAACACCCTGACCGCGGAGCGAGTGTCGATCGGGTCCAGTGAGGCCAACTTCCTGGCCACGCTGGCACAGTTCGTCGAGTTCGTCCGCGACGGCCACTTCGACCAGATCGCCCAGCACCGTGCCGGCCAATTGATCGCCGAGGGCCACGCGGCCAAGGTGCTCAACCTGCGCTCGACGCTGCTGACGCTCGCCGGTGGGGATGCCATGCCGTCGGCGGCGATCTCGAAACTGCTGTCCATGCGCACCGGCCAGGGCTACGCCGAATTCGCGGTGTCGTCGTTCGGCACCGACGCCGCGATCGGTGACCCGGACCAATTGCCGGGCAAATGGGGCGAATACCTGCTGGCCAGCCGCGCCACCACCATCTACGGCGGCACCTCCGAGGTGCAGCTGAATATCATCGCCGAGCGGCTGCTGGGCCTGCCCCGCGACCCGTAAGCCGCCGCGAAAGTCCCCCCAAACAGGGCCATGCCGACCTGACTAAGTCAGGCCGGCATGGGTCCCTCCAGAACGCGGTCGGCCATCCCGAGGGTTGGCGTGTCGGCGACGGCCGTTACCGCGCGGAGATGGTGGTCACCACCACCAGTTCCACCAGTGCTGGGGGCCCCAGTAGCCACGGCCCCAGTTGCCGTGGCCCCAATTGCCGTGGCCCCAGTTACCCGGCCGCCAATGGCCATTTCCCCGACCATCATGGCCGCCCCACCCGCGACCGCCGGGGCGATCGGGGATGAAGCCCGGTCCGCCGTGCGGCCCAGCACTGGCGAAGCTCGTGGTGGCTGCGGGCGCAGGAGCGGCCTGGGCCGCGGGGGCGCCGCCGACCAGCAGCGCGCCGGCCACAGCCCCGGCACCGATGACACCTGCGGCCGCGCCGCGTAATGATCGCCCGATGATCATTTGAGTCATTCCTTCCAACCACTTGCTATCGATACCAAAAACGTTAATCGGACATTTCTGAGCAAACAAGGGCAATTCGAATATTTTGGATGTGAATTAGGCAACAAGGCCCCTCTCCGGCCCTATATCGAGCCGACAATTTGAAAGCGTATTTACGTAATTCACTTTCTCGCAAATACTGACGCCGCGGGCCAGTCGTCAAATTATCCGCAGCTCAGACTATGTTTACTGATTTACTGGATTGCGGAAGGCGTATCTACTGATATCAGATATTCCGCGTAAGCGGATCCGCTGAATTCGCCGGTATTTTCGGCTAACTAATCAGCGCCATTCAATGGCCAGTAGGCTCAGCGGTTGCACTGGCAGCTACTTCTATCGGTTTGCGGCACGATCTGCGGAACGCGGCGGCGAACGCGCCGCGCAAGTGCGGTCCGCCGCGCAGGGCCACCGACCGGTCCACGGGCGGCCCGGCGACGCGACTTACGCTGGCCTCGGTGACAGAATCAGTATTGACACAACGGCACCGAGCGCTGATTTACTGATTGGCACTCACGGAGGAAGACACCGAAGTGAACTTCAACAGCAGCCACAGCGGACCCAGCGTCGGAGCCTTTCGCGCCCCCAACTCGGCCGGCGGCCCGGCGGGAGACGCCGCACCGACCGAGCGTCTCACGAGTCTCGGGCACCCGGGCGGCCAGCGGATCGTCGGCCAACCGGCCGCCGCCCAGCCTGGTCGCACCCAGCGGACGCGTCGCACCGTCGACCTGCCTGCGGCCACTCACCGGGCCCTCGACATCTGGCAGCGTGAGGCGGCCGACCGGCTGGGCGTCGCCCGGGTGACCGGGCAGGAGGTCCTCACCGCGCTCATCGACCAACTCCTGGTCGACCCGAAACTCACGGCGCAGATCACCCGCGCCATCAAAGACCGCCGCTGACTCGCGGCGCGCGAGCCGCACCGGGCTAGTCGACGTCCATTTCGCGCAGCTCGCGCTTGAGGATCTTGCCCGTGGGGTTGCGCGGCAGCTCGTCGAGGAAGACCACCTCACGCGGCACTTTGTACTTGGCCAACTGGTCCCTCACGTGCTTTTTGAGGGTGTCCTCGTCGACGTCGGAGCCGTCCTTCTTGACCACGAAGGCGCGCAGGCGGTGACCCCACTCCTTGTCTTCGACACCGATCGCTGTCGCCTCCACCACGTCGGGATGTCCGCTTAGGCAGTCCTCCACTTCCGCGGGGAAGACGTTCTCGCCGCCCGACACAATCATCTCGTCGTCGCGGCCGCTGATGTACAGCAGATTGTTCTCGTCGAAGTAGCCGACGTCGCCCGAGGACATCAGGCCGTCGATGACCTGCTTCTTGCCGCCGCCGGTGTAACCCTCGAACGGGAAGGCGTTTCCGACGAAGATGCGACCGACTTCGCCCTGCGGCAGCTCCTTGCCGTTTTCGTCGTAGATCTTCACCTTGACGCCTTTGACCACCGGGCCCGCCGTCGAGGGGTTGTGCCTAAGGTGCTTGGGTTCGGCGATCGTGGCGAAAGCGATCTCCGTCGAGCCGTACATGTTGTAGATGACGTCCCCGAGCTCCTTGAGACCCCGCTCGGCCACGTCGGCGTTCAGCGCGGAGCCGGAGACGAACACAATTCGCAGGCAAGACAAATCGGGCTTCTCATCCATCTTTTCCAGGGCGTCCAGCATCCGGGACAACATCACCGGGACGACGACGATCGCGGTCGTCTTGTGCTTCGCGACGTCCTTCAACACCACCTCGGGCTTGAACTTGCGGTGCAGCACCAGCGTCGAGCCCAGGAACGCTCCGATGGTGGCGTGCAGGAAGCCCAGCGCATGGAACATCGGCGCGGGAAGCGCCGTCACCTCGCCGGCCTTGAACGGGACATGCGACAGGATGCCGCCGACAGGTGCGAGGGTCGGCGGGGTGCTGCGGTTCGCACCCTTGGGGGTGCCGGTGGTGCCGCTGGTCAGGATGATGATCGACGAGTGCTTGCTCGCCTTGGGTGCGGGCTCGCCGCTGCTGTGTTCGATCAGGTCGGCCAGTGTCTCGTCTTTGCTGCCCGACTTCTTATCGGAATCAGGGTTGGTTCCCAGCGCCCGCAGCTTGCCCAGTGGCGGGTCGGCCTTGCTGACGTCCTCGCAGTATTCGTCGTCGTAGATGATCAGCTTGGCGTCCTCGCGCTCAGCCACCTCCTTGATCTGTGGCCCGGAGAAAGAACTGTTCAGCAGGATGATGCGAGCACCGACCCGGGCGCACCCGAACTCGGCGATGGAAAACCAGCGGCTGTTGCGGGCCAGGATCGCGACGCCGTCGCCACCTTTGACGCCCTTGTCCAGCAGGCCGTGGGCAACCGCGTTGGCGGCGTCGTCGAGCTCCTTCCAGGTCAATTCGCCGTCATCGTCGATAATGGCCACCTTGTCCGGGTTGCGGCGCGCGTGCAGGGCCGGAAGCATGCCGATCTCGCCCCACTTGCGGAGGTCGTTGGCCATGGCGGCGAGGTTTTGCGGCGGCTCCAGCGGAAAGCCGCCGGCTTCGAGAATTTTGCGGACATAGTGCAGCTCGGCCAAACCGCGCTCCGCGTATTGCTGAACCTTCGAAACCGCCTGCCCGGGCAGACCGATCAGATTAGGCATGGATCCCACCCTATGTGACGTCCGTCGCATTACGAGGGGTAAGTACCCGTCGACTTACGATGATGAACATGGGTCCGGTTTTGCTGGAGGTGGCCGGGCGCGAGGTCACGATCACCCATCCGGACAAGGTGGTGTTCCCCGGCGCGAGCGGCCGCGAAACCACTGGCTCCTCTTCGGGTCCGTACACCAAGCTCGACCTGGTCCGCTATTACCTGTCCGTGGCCGAGGGCGCGCTGCGCGGTGTGGCCGGCCGCCCGATGATCCTGAAGCGCTTCGTCAAGGGCATCACCGAAGAAGCGGTGTTCCAGAAGCGCGCCCCGGCCAAACGGCCGGACTGGATCGACGTTGCCGAACTGCGGTACGCCCGAGGCACTTCCGCCGCCGAAGCGGTGATCCACGACGCCGCGGGGCTGGCCTGGGCCGTCAACCTGGGCTGCGTCGACCTCAACCCGCATCCGGTGCTGGCCGACGACCTCGATCACCCCGACGAACTGCGGGTCGACCTGGATCCGATGCCCGGCGTCTCGTGGCGGCACATCGTGGACGTCGCGCTGGTCGCCCGCGAGGTGCTCGAGGACTATGGCCTGACCGCGTGGCCCAAGACGTCCGGATCGCGCGGCTTTCACATCTACGCCCGCATCGCCCCGCGCTGGGAGTTTCGCCAGGTGCGGCTAGCCGCGCAGACCGTCGCCCGCGAAGTCGAGCGGCGCGTGCCCGAGGCGGCGACCAGCCGCTGGTGGAAGGAAGAGCGCGAGGGCGTCTTCGTCGACTTCAACCAGAACGCGAAGGACCGCACGGTCGCCTCGGCCTACTCCGTGCGGGCGACTCCGGATGCCCGGGTATCGACACCGCTGCGGTGGGACGAGGTCGCCGGTTGCCGGCCCGAGGCGTTCACCATCGACACCGTGCCCGCCCGGTTCGCCGAGCTCGGTGACCCCTGGGCGGGGATGGACCCCTCCAACGCAGCGGTCGTTGGCTCTCTCGACCGGCTGCTGGTGCTGGCCGAGGAGATGGGGCCGCCCGAGCGCGCCCCGAAAGGGTCGGGCAAGGGCGGCAGGGGCACCGGCGGCAGGCGGCAATCGGCGATGCCGCTGATCGAGATCGCCCGCACCAAGACCAAGGATGAGGCGATGGCGGCGCTGGACGTCTGGCGCGATCGCTATCCGGCGGTGGCCGACCGGCTGCAGCCGGTCGACGTCCTGGTCGACGGGATGCGCGGGCCCAGTTCGATCTGGTACCGGATCCGGATCAACCTGCAGCACGTTCCCGAGGACCAGCGGCCACCCCAGGAAGAGCTGATCGCCGACTACAGCCCTTGGGAAGGCTACGGCGGCCGGCAGAAGCCGTCCTGACCCTAGATCCCCACCCGGGTGATCGCGTTGTGCTTGCGCAGGTAGCAGTACCAGGTGACGCCGAGCAGGGCGAGGAAGAACCCGATGTAGAACCGCAGCGCCGGTTCGATGCTGCCGAACTCCGACTTCGACCACGCGTAGGCGAGCGGAACGACGAACCCGCCGAACGCACCCACCGCCGAGATGACGCCCAGCGCACCGGCGGCCTGGCGGCGCATGTCCACCATGGTCTCGGGATCGCCCCCGGCCAGCTCGCCCTTGATCTTGAAGATCCGCGAAATCATCCGGTAGGTCGAACCGTTGCCGATGCCGGTGGCGACGAACAGGAACATGAAGCTGGCGAAGAACGCCGGCAGATTGACCGCGTTGACCGACCACAGCGCGGCCGCTGCCCCGATCGCCAGCATCACGAAGCTGGCGGCGGTGATGCGGGCGCCCCCGATCCGGTCGGCCAGCTTGCCGCCGAGCGGCCGGATGACCGATCCGATGCCGGCACCCAGAAAGGCCCACGTCAGGGCAATGTCGCCGCGTCCGAAAACGGTCTTGAGCAGGGTCGGGAAGGCGGCCGAGTAGCCGATGAACGACCCGAAGGTGCCGATGTACAACAGCGACATGATCCAGGTGTCGGGGTGCCGCAGCGATTCCAGCACCGGCCGCACGTCGGCCTTGGCCTCGATGAGGTTGTTCATGAACAAGAACGCGCAGACCGCGGCCACGACCGCCAGCGGCACATAGAACAGTCCGGCGCGCGACAGCGCCATCCCGCCGCCGGCGATGACGATGGGCGGGATGATCTTCTGCACCACCGCGACGCCGATGTTGCCGCCGGCCGCGTTCAGGCCCAGCGCCCAGCCCTTGTCCTTCTCCGGGTAGAAGAACGAGATGTTGGCCATCGACGAGGCGAAGTTGCCGCCGCCGAAGCCGGCGGTCGCGGCGATGGCCACCAGGGCGCCGAACGGAATCCCGGGATGGCTCACGGCCCACGTCAGCAGCAGGCACGGGATCAGCAGCAGCGCCGCGGAGATGGTCGTCCAGTTGCGGCCGCCGAAGAGCGGAACCGCGAAGGTGTAGGGCAACCTCAAAAACGCCCCGACACCGCTGGGCACGGCCACCAGGCACAGGGCCTGGCTGGCGGTCAGCGCCCACCCGGACGCGGCGGCGTGCCCGTGCGCCCCGGCCGTCATCTGCACCACCACGATGCTCCACAACATCCACACGCTGAACCCGACGTGCTCGGCGAAGATCGAGAAGATCAGGTTCCGGCGGGCGATCGGCTTGCCGGTGGCCTCCCAGAAATCGGGGTCTTCGGGCCGCCAGTCATCGATCCAGTGCCGCCCCTTGCGAGACTCGCGCGGCGGCGCGGGCTGCGATACCGGGGTGATGGTCGTGGTCATCTGGTGGGACTCCTGGGTTGAATGAGGCGCGGGCAGTGACGACTCGACGCTAAAGAAGCACTGTTACCGGTCTGGGTGTGCACAGTTACGTGGGCGATACGCAGAAATCGCAACGGCCCGCACCCGTTTGTCAGAACTCTGCAACGCACGGACGTCGCGGACCCACGGCGCGGGCTGGATGCGCGACAATCGGCGCATGCAGGTGACTGGGGCTCCCC
The DNA here is from genome assembly GCF_059812885.1 of Mycobacterium sp. NGS33. NCBI lineage: Bacteria > Bacillati > Actinomycetota > Actinomycetes > Mycobacteriales > Mycobacteriaceae > Mycobacterium > Mycobacterium sp. NGS33. The sequence goes on from NZ_JCALDN010000001.1 coordinate 775,419, forward strand.
TGGGCCTACGGGAGCGCAAAAAGATCAAGACCCGCCGCGCCATCCGGCGCGAGGCGTTTCGCCTCATCGAGGAGAACGGCTACGCCGCGACCACCGTCGAACAGATCGCCGAGGCGGCCGACGTGTCGCCGAGCACGTTCTTCCGCTACTTCGGATCCAAGGAATCGCTGCTGCTCGCCGACGACCTTGACCCGCTGATCCTCGAGGCGTTGAAGGCCCAGCCGCTCAACCTGTCCCCGGCGCAGGCGTTCCGCCGGGCGTATGCCGCCGTCATCGCCGAGTTGCCCGACGACCAGCTGGAGTTCGAGAGCACCCGGCAGCGCCTGATGTTCTCGATACCCGAGCTCAAGGCGGCGATGTACGACGAGTACTACCGCACGGTGACGGTCGCCGCCGAGGCGATCGCGCACCGGATCGGCCGTGCCGCAGACGATTTCGAGGTCCGGGTGTTCGCCGGCGCGTTGACGGGTGCCATGATGGCCGCCGTCGACAACGCCCCCAAGACCGCCGACACGATCTATCGGGCCCTGGATTTCATGGACGCCGGCATGCCGCTGGGCTAAAGCGCCTCAACAGCGCGGCGATGCAGTTGCGCGGGCGGAACGCGATACTCTCACGCGATGCGACAGGGATGGAATCGACGGGGATTCTTGCAGCTCGCAGGGGCTGCCGGGGTCGCCGCGATCGGCGGTGCGACCGCGCTCTCGGAGCTCGTGGCGGGGTGCTCGTCGAGCAAACCGGCCCCGGGGGCCACGCCGGGGTCGGTGACGGTCACCCACCTGTTCGGTCAGACCGTCATCAAAGAACCACCCAAGCGCGTCGTCAGCGCCGGCTACACCGAGCAGGACGACCTGCTGGCGGTCGGGGTGGTGCCGATCGCGGTGACCAACTGGTTCGGTGACCAACCGTCCGCGGTCTGGCCGTGGGCCGCGCCCAAGCTCGGCGGGGCGCAGCCGACGGTGCTGAACCTGGACAACGGCATTCCCGTCGACCAGATCGCCGGCCTGAAACCGGATCTGATCGTGGCCGTCAACGCCGGCCTGGACGCCGACACCTATCAGAAGCTGTCCGCGATCGCCCCGACCGTCGCCCAGTCGGACGGCGACGCCTTCTTCGAGCCGTGGAAGGAGCAGGCCACCACCGTCGGCCAGGCGGTGTTCCAGGCCGACCAGATGAAGTCGTTGATCGACGGCGTCGAACAGAAGTTCACCGACATCGGCAAGAAGAATCCGCAATGGACGGGCAAGAAGACCCTGCTGATGCACGGCGCGCTGTGGCAAGGCACCGTCGTCGCCACGATGGCGGGCTGGCGGACGGACTTTTTGAACCAGATGGGACTGGTCATCTCCGACGGCATCAAACCCTTCGGCACCGATCAGCGCGCCGTCATCCCGCGCGATCACATCAAGGCGGTGCTTGATTCCGCCGACGTGGTGATCTGGACGACCCAGAACCCGGACGATCAGAAGGCGATCCTGGCCGACCCGGAGGTGGCCGGGTCCCTGACCACCGCGCAGAACCGGCACATCTTCACCACCAAGGACCAGGCCGGCGCCATCGCGTTCGCGTCGCCGCTGAGCTACCCCGTCATCGCCGACCAGCTGCCACCGCTGATCACCAAGATCCTGGGCTAGCCACGCGGGCGCGTCGCGGCTGTTTGAGCGTTTGCTAAGGCAGCTCTGGCAGTGCTCGAAAATCCGTCGGCCGACCCTCGCACAGGCCCCGATCCCGGGGTTACCGTCGAGTAATGAGCGTGACGGACCTTAGCGGCGACCTGGCCCACAACCTGCCGACGGAGCTGGTCGGCAACACCGTCGTGGACTACGGCGACCGCGCGCTGATGGTGCAATGCGGCAGTACCGCCGAGGTATTGGCGTGGGCGGACGCGCTGCACGCCGTGGCGATACCGGGCGTGGTCGACGTCGTCCCCGCCGCCCGCACGGTGCTGGTGAAGCTGGACACGCCGCGCTATCAAGGCGTCGTCCGTCAGCGGCTGCGCAAGATGCGCGTCGACGCCACCCCCGGCGCCGCCTCGCAGCGCAGCGCCGACGTTGTCATCGACGTCGTCTACGACGGCCCGGACCTGGCCGAGGTCGCCGAGCGCACCGGACTGACCATCGCGGCGGTGATCGACGCCCACACCGCCACACCGTGGCGGGTCGGATTCGCCGGATTCGCACCCGGTTTCGCGTATCTGGTCGACGGCGATCCGCGGCTGAGAGTGCCCCGGCGCCCCGAGCCGAGGACATCGGTGCCGGCGGGCTCGGTCGGCCTCGCCGGTGAATTCAGCGCGGTCTATCCGCGGCAATCCCCCGGCGGGTGGCAACTCATCGGCCACACCGACGCGGTGCTGTGGGATCTGCGGCGGCCGAGCCCTGCGTTGCTGGCGCAGGGCATGTGGGTTCAGTTCCGGGCCGTCAGCACGTGATTCGCCACCCTAGCTAAGGAGATAGCCGTGCCGATCCTGGAGATCCTGCGCACCGGACCGTTCGCCGTCGTCCAAGACCTCGGCCGCCCGGGCCTGGCCCACCTAGGGGTGAGCCGCTCCGGAGCCGCCGACCGGCGCGCGCACAAGCTGGCAAACCGGCTGGTGGCCAACCCCGACGACCGCGCCACGGTTGAGGTGACGTTCGGTGGTTTCGCGGCCAGGGTCATCGGCGGAGATGTGGACATCGCGGTGACGGGCGCCGACACCGACCCCACCGTCAACGGAATCACGTTCGGTACCAACAGCATTCACCATGTCCGCGATGGCGAGGTGATCTCGTTGGGCGCCCCGCGCGCGGGGCTGCGCAGCTACCTGGCGGTCCGCGGCGGCATCTGCGTGGACCCGGTGTTGGGGTCGCGCAGCTACGACGTGATGTCGGCCATCGGCCCGGCGCCGCTGCACAGCGGCGATCGCCTGCCGATCGGCGAGCACACCGACGCCTACCCCGAACTGGACCAGGCGCCGGTCGCGGCGATCACCGACCATGTCGTCGAGCTGTCCGTGGTGCCCGGGCCGCGCGACGACTGGTTCGTCGATCCCGACGCCCTGGTACACACCGACTGGGTGGCCTCGGATCGCAGCGACCGGGTGGGGATGCGGTTGACCGGCCGGCCGCTGCAGCACTGCTATCCCGACCGGCAGCTACCCAGCGAGGGTGCCACCCGCGGCGCAATCCAGGTGCCGCCCAATGGTTTACCGGTGATCCTGGGTCCCGACCATCCCGTCACCGGCGGCTACCCGGTGATCGGCGTCGTGGTCGACGAGGACGTCGACAAGGTCGCCCAGGTGCGGCCGGGCCAGACGGTGCGGCTGCACTGGGCGCGGCCCAGGTCGCTGGTGGGCGCCCCGTCCGGCGCCGCGAGTTGGCCGTTTTCCTAACCCAATTCGGCGGGGCGAACCGTCGGCGCCGCAACCGCGTGTATTCCAGCTCACACGAGAGTGGATCTATGCGTGAAATCACTTGACGGCGCCGCCTATTCACCGCCGGCGAAACGGCACCTGGGCGAACTGATTGCCCCTCAGGCATTTACCAGATAACTGGTAAACAACTAACAGGCGATATCGGCCCATTCCGGTTGACCCGTTCGCGTCGTAAATGTGAGCATCGGACCATACGGCGGGGCCACGCCCCTCCATATCGGGGCGCCCAAACGTCGAAAGCCAGTCTCCGAACCGCTTTCCCGATGTCGGGCGAGCCCGGTGACCCTTGACGCGGCGGCGGCCGGATGCGCGGTTCGTGGAGCCTGACGAGAGGGACCTGTATGCACGCCGACCGGCGAAATGCCGTTGGGCCGCAATCGATTTCCGTGGTAGGGGCATGGGCATGAGCGCCATGGCGACGAAAGGTGACGATCGGATGGGCCGCAGCCACCGCATCGCGGACTGGAACCCGGAGGACACGGCGGCCTGGGATGCCGGCAACAAGAACATCGCCCGGCGCAACCTGCTGTGCACCATCGCCGGTGATCACGTCGCGTTTTCGATCTGGACCCTGTGGCCCGTCATGGCGCTGTTCATGCCGGGGTCCGTTTACGGCTTCTCCGCCAGCGACAAGCTGCTGTTGGGGGCGGTCGCCACCCTCGTGGGTGGTTGCGCCCGCATCCCCTACACCTTGGGCATCGCCGCCTTCGGCGGCCGCAACTGGACGACGTTCTCGGCCTTCGTATTGCTGATCCCCACGGTCGGCACGATCGTGTTGCTGGCCAATCCCGGCGTGCCACTGTGGCCGTTCGTGCTGTGTGCCGCCCTGACCGGGCTGGGGGGCGGGAACTACGCGGCCTCGCTGGCCAACGTCAACGCCTTCTATCCGCAGCGACTCAAGGGCGCCGCGCTGGCCGTCAACGCCGGCGTCGCCAATCTGGGGGTGGCGGTGATCCAGTTGGTCGGCCTGCTGGTGCTGGCCACCGCCGGGCACGAGGCGCCGTACTGGGTGTGCGCGGTGTACCTGGTGTTGCTGGTCGTCGTCGGCATCGCTGCCGCGGTGTTCATGGACAACGTCAACCACGGCACCCAGCTGAGCACCATGCGCTCGATCCTGTTCGAGCGCGACACCCTGGTGATCTCGCTGCTCTACATCGCCACCTTCGGTTCCTGGATCGGGTTTTCCTTCGCCTTCGGGCAGGTGATGCAGGTCAACTTCGCCGAAAGCGGCGAGAGCCCCAAGCACGCGGCGCTGCACGCCGCACAGCTGGCCTTCCTGGGACCCCTGCTGGGGTCCCTGGCGCGCATCTACGGGGGCCGGCTGTCCGATCGCCTCGGCGGCAGCCGCGTCACCCTGGGCGTCCTGGCCGGCATGACGCTGAGCGCAGGGCTCCTGGTCACCGTCAGCACCGTCGACGACCACCACGCCGCGGGGCACGCCGCCACTATGATCGGCTTCGTCGCCGGCTTCATGGTGTTGTTCATCCTGTCCGGCATGGGCAACGGTTCGGTGTTCAAGCTGATCCCGTCGGTGTACGACGCGCGCAGCCGCTCGCTGGACGCGAGCGAGGACGAACGCCGTCATTGGGCCCGCGCCAAGGCGGGATCGCTGATCGGCATCTGCTCCGCCGTCGGTGCGCTAGGTGGCGTGGGGATCAACCTCGCGCTGCGCCAGTCCTACCTGAGCACCGGCACCGAAACCTCGGCGTACTGGGCGTTTCTGGCGTCCTATGTGGTGGCGGCGATCATGACTTGGATGGTCTATGTGCGCCGGCCCGCGTCCGCGCCGGGCCTGTCGGCCTCGGCGCCGGAAACCGAGGCGGCCCGCGTGTGAGCGGACTCGCAACACGGGCAATGCCACAGCAATTGACCGGTAACGCAACGGAAACGTCGCAGGCATACACACTTCATATGGCCCCCCAACTGGCCCCACCAGACTCCGCGCCGCTGACCGGCTACCGGATCGCCGTCACGTCGGCGAACCGCGCCGAGGAGCTGTGCGCGTTGCTGCGCCGCAACGGCGCGGAGGTGTCCAGCGCCGCGGCCATCAACATCATCGCGCTGCCCGAAGACGAAGATTTACACAGCCACACCGAGGCGGTGATCGCCGACCCGCCGGATATTTTGGTGGCGCACACCGGCATCGGCTTTCGCGGCTGGGTCGCCGCGGCCGACGGGTGGGGCCTGGCCACCCAGCTGCTGGCGTCGCTTGCCAAGTCGCGGATCGTGGCGCGCGGCCCCAAGGCGACGGGAGCGTTGCGCGCCGCCGGGTTACACGAAGAATGGTCGCCCAAATCCGAGTCGTCCCGCGAAGTTCTGCGTTACCTGCTCGAATCGGATGTCGCCGGCAAGCGCATCGCCGTCCAGCTGCACGGCGCGGCCGACGGGTGGGATCCGTTCCCCGAGTTCATCAACGGCTTGCGATCGGCGGGCGCGCAGGTGGTGCCCATTCACGTATACCGCTGGAAGCCGACGCCGGCCGGCGGTGACTTCGACCAGCTGGTGGCCTCGGTCGCCCGGCGGCAGTTCGACGCGGTGACCTTCACCTCCGCCCCCGCCGGCGCGGCGCTGCTGGAGCGCAGCCGCGAGTTGGGCATCGAAGATCAACTGCTGCAAGCGCTGCGCAGCGACGTGCACGCGATGTGCGTCGGCCCGGTCACCGCGCAACCGCTGATCCGCGCCGGGATCCCGACGTCGTCGCCCGAGCGAATGAGGCTAGGGGCCTTGGCCCGCCACATCGCCCAGGAACTCCCGCCGCTGCGGTCGTGCACCATCCGCGCGGCCGGTCACGACATCGAGATCCGCGGCACCTGCGTGCTGGTCGATGGTTCGGTGAAGTCGCTGTCGGGGTCGGGCATGGCGACGCTGCGCGCGCTGGCGCAACGCCCCGGAGATGTCGTCGCGCGCAACGACTTGCTGCGCGTGTTGCCCGGCAACAGCAGCGACCCACACGCCGTCGATACCGCGGTGCTGCGGTTGCGAACGGCGTTGGGCGACAAGAACATCGTGGCGACTGTCGTCAAGCGCGGCTACCGGCTCGCGATCGATCACCCGGAAGACTCGCCATGGCACTGATCCTGGCGGCACACGGCACCCGCAGGCCGGGCGGCGTGGCGATGGTCGAAGGCCTTGCGGCACAGGTGAGTACGCTCGTCCACAGCCCGGTGGACGTCGCTTTCGTGGACGTGGTGGGTCCCACCCCCACCGAGGCTCTGATGCGCGCGAAGGCGTGCGACCGGCCGGCCATCGTGGTGCCCGCGTTCCTGTCGCGGGGATACCACGTCCGGGCGGACCTGCCCGCCCACGTCGCGGCCAGTGGAAACCCGAACGTGCTCGTCACCCCCGCGTTGGGTCCGAGCGGTCAGATCGCTCGTATTGTCGGCGACCAGTTGGTGAAATGTGGTTGGCGACCGGGCGATTCGGTGGTCCTGGCCGCCGCGGGAACCTCGGATGCCGCGGCGCGCACCGACCTGCACACCACCGCGACGTTGGTGTCGGCCCTCACCGGATCGCGGGTGAGCCTGGCGTTCGCGGCCGGTGATGCGCAACTGCCCGAGGCCTTGGAAAGGGTCGTAGCCCGGGCCCGTGCGCGGCGCCCCGGCGGTCGTGTCGTCGTCGCCTCATACCTGCTGGCCGACGGCCTGTTCCAGCAACGGCTGCACGGCTGCGGCGCGGACCTGGTCAGCGAACCGCTGAGCACCCACTCCGGGCTGGCGCGCCTGGTCGCGAACCGGTTTCGGCGGGCCCTGCCGCCGGTGCTGGCCCCCACCGCACGGCACGCGTCGCGCCGATCGAGCCCGCATCAGCTGGCTCGCGGCCACGCCGTGCGCTCGGTTCCGTAGCGCGAAACGCCGGGTTTCGAGGCGCGCCGTTGCCCGCCATTCCTTGATCTTTGCCCCCAGACGGGCGATCCTGGCACCATGCCCCGTCGCGAAGAGCCATCGCATGGGATCCTCGACCCGGTCGCCAAGATGTTGCGGTTGCCCTTCGGCACACCGGAATTCATCGACCGGATGGTCACCGGCGGGGTCAATCAGGTGGGCCGCCGGACGCTGCGCACGCTGATCACCACCTGGGACGCCGCCGGCGGCGGCCCGTTCGCGGCCAGCGCCATCGCGTCGACGGGGATGGCGAAGACCGCCGAGATCGTGCAAAACATGTTCGTCGGCCCGGTCTTTGGCCCACTGCTGAAGATCCTCGGGGCCGACAAGGTCGCCCTGCGGGCCTCGCTGTGCGCCTCACAACTGGTGGGCCTGGGCATCATGCGCTACGGCATCCGCTCCGAGCCGCTGCATTCCATGTCGGTCGACGCGATCGTCGACGCCATCGGGCCGACGCTGCAGCGCTACCTGGTCGGCGACATCACCCGGTGAGCCGGCCTCGGACTCAGGCGGCCCGCTGCTGGTAGTCCCGCGCGATCTGCACGTAGCCGTCGGCCGTGATCCGCACCGGGTACACCGGCACCGAGACGGTCGGATCGTCCAGGCACGAACCATCTTCCAGCGAGAAGGCCTGCTTGAGGATGGGCGACTGCACGGTGACGCGGCCGTCGCGGTCCCCCACGATGCCGCGCGAGAGCACCGCGGCCCCGGAGAACGGGTCGACGTTGCCGATCGCGTGCACCGAGCCGTCGTCGAGCCGGAACAGCGCCGCCTGGGAACCGTCGTCGAGCAGCACGCCGACTCCACGGCCCGGAATGAGGTGGTCGTAAGCGCAAGCGCGGGTCCACACCTGGATGTCGTTGAGAAGTGTCATGATCCCTTCCTCATTCTTCCGGAGTTGTCGCTGCACGAACGCGCGGCATGCCAATGGACACAGGGATTTTGCGTCCGGCGTGCTCGGTGAACGCCACCGTCGAATCGACGGCATCCGGGGCGTTGACGAAGGACACGAACCGCGACAGCTTGTCCGGGTCGTCCAGCACGCCCTTCCATTCGCACTTGTAGTTCTCGACGTGCCGCTCCATTGCGGCCTCGAATTCGGCGGCCAGGCCCAGCGAGTCGTCACACACGACCTCGCGCACGTGGTCGAGTCCGCCGTCGAGGGAGTCGACCCACGGCGCCGTGCGCTGCAGCCGGTCGGCCGTCCGGATGTAGTACATGACGAACCGGTCGACATAGCGGACCAGCGTTTCGGTGTCCAGATCGCTGGCCAGGAGCTGCGCATGCTTCGGTGTCATGCCGCCGTTGCCGCCGACGTAGAGGTTCCAGCCCTTTTCGGTGGCGATGACGCCCACGTCCTTGGAACGCGCCTCGGCGCATTCCCGCGCGCAGCCCGAAACGCCCATCTTGATCTTGTGCGGCGCCCGCAGCCCGCGGTAGCGCAGTTCGAGATCGATGGCCAGCTGCACCGAATCCTGTTGCCCGTAGCGGCACCAGTCGGTGCCCACGCAGCTTTTCACGGTGCGCAAGGCCTTGCCGTAGGCGTGGCCGGACTCCATGCCGCCGTCGACCAGGCGCTTCCAGATCTCCGGCAGCTGGTCCACCCGGGCGCCGAACATGTCGATTCGCTGACCGCCGGTGATCTTGGTGTAGAGCCCGAAGTCCTGGGCGATCTGGCCGATCAGGATCAGGTGCTCGGGCTTGATGTCACCGCCGGGCACCCGCGGCACCACCGAGTAGCTGCCGTTCTTCTGGATGTTGGCCAGGAAGTGGTCGTTGGAATCCTGCAGCGAGGCCTGCTCGCCCTCGAGGATGTGGTCCGACCCGGTGGACGCCAGGATGGAGGCGACCACGGGTTTGCAGATGTCGCAACCCTTTCCGCGACCGAAGCGCTCCAGCAGTCCGGAGAAGGTCCGGATCTCGGTGGCGGAGATGATCTCGAAAAGCTCTGCGCGCGACTGGCTGAAGTGCTCGCAGAGGGCCTTGGACTGTTCCACGCCCTCGGCCTCCAGCAGCTGCTTGAGCAGCGGGACGCACGATCCGCAGGAGGTACCGGCCGAGGTGCACGCCTTGAGGGCGGGGACATCCGCGCAGCCGTCGGCGATCGCGCACTTCAGATCGCCCTTGGTCACGTTGTTGCACGAGCAGATCTGCGCCGAATCCGGCAGCGCCCCAACGCCCAACGCCGTGCCGGTGCCGGAGGAGGCTGGCGCGATCAGCGCCAGCGGGTCGCCGGGCAGCTCGCTGCCGACCATGGGCCGCAGCACCCCGTAGGACGAGGCGTCACCGACCAGCACGCCGCCGAGCAGCGTCTTGGCGTCGTCGGAGAGCACCAGTTTGGCGTAGGTCCGGTTGACCGCGTCGTTGATGGCGACCTCGAGGCAGTTCTCGGTCGTGCCCATCGCGTCGCCGAAGCTGGCCACGTCGACGCCCAGCAGTTTGAGCTTCGTGGACAGGTCGGCCTCGCCGAACTCGGCGACGCCGTCGAGCAGCCGGTCGGCCACCACCTCGGCTGAGGTGTAGCCCGGCCCCACCAGGCCGTAGCAGCGGCCTCCGATCGCGGCGACCTCACCGATCGCGTAGATGTCGGGATCGCTTGTCTGGCAAGCCACGTCGGTGAGCACCCCGCCACGCTCGGCGCGCTGCAGCCCGGCGGCGGTGGCCAGTTCGTCGCGCGGCCGGATGCCGGCCGCGAAGATCACCAGGCCCGCGTCGATGACCTGGCCGTCGGTCAGGCTGACCCGCACCGAGGTGGTGCCGTCGCCGTGCTCGACCGGCTCGATCGATTCGGTGCCCGTGCCGACGTGCACCGAGATGCCGAGCTCGCCGATCATCCTGGCCAGCAACGCGCCGCCGGCTTCGTCGATCTGCTGGGCCATCAGCCGCGGCATCATCTCGACGACGTGGGTCTGCAACCCGAACTGGCGCAGCGCATTAGCGGCTTCCAGCCCGAGCAGGCCACCACCGATGACGACGCCCGCGGCGGCGTGTGAGGTCTCCACCGCGCGCTGGGCGTCGGCGCGGATGGCGTCGAGGTCGTCCAGCGTGCGGTACACGTGACAGGCAGGTAGATCGTGACCCGGCACCGGCGGCACGAAGGCGTACGACCCGGTCGCCAGGACCAAGGCGTCGTAACCGTGCCGCTGACCGTCGGCGGTGACCACCGTCTTTGCCGCGCGGTCTATTTCGGTAACGCGCTGGTTGAGCACCAGCCGGACCTGTTCGTCACCCTCATATTCGTTGCCGGGCAAGGCCAGTAGCTTGCGATCCCAGCTTTCGGTGTAGGAGGTCAGACCCACGCGGTCGTAGGCCGCGTTAGTCTCCTCGGCGAAAACCGTGATGCGCCACAGTCCCTCGGTGTCACGGGCGCGCAGCGCCTCGACGAACCGGTGCCCCACCATGCCATGTCCGACTACGATGATGTGACGAGGCGCACAGCTGGCGCGCGAAATCCCGTCTGCAGACATGGCTTTGAGAGTAACGGCCAGAAATTACGTTCTTTTCGCCCAATGTGACGGTCCTATGACGAGGATCTCACAACTCACAGGAACGACTGTGATTGATCGTTCGCTGCCGGCGAACGGCGAGGTGGAACTTAAGCGTGGTCGACTCATGTTTGTACGAGTAGCCGGCCACGGAGGCGCCGGTCACAGGAATCTCACAATGAAGCTCAAGGAATTGGAAGGGAAGCGTCATGAGCAACCTCGCACTGTGGTCGCGACCGGCCTGGGACACCGACCGGTGGCTGCGCGACTTTTTCGGCCCCGCCGCCGCGGCGGACTGGAACACCCCGGCGACCAGCGGTTTTAGGCCCGCAGCCGAGATCGTCAAGGACGGCGACGACGCGATCGTACGGGTCGAGCTCCCGGGCGTTGACGTCGACCAGGACGTCAAGGTCGAGGTCGACCGCGGCCGCTTGGTCATCCACGGTGAACACCGCGACGAGCACGCCGAGGAAAAGGAAGGCCGCACGCTGCGGGAGATCCGGTACGGCTCGTTCCGCCGGTCGTTCCAGCTGCCCGCCCACGTCACCGGCGACGCCATCACGGCCAGCTACGACGCCGGTGTGCTGACCGTGCGGGTCACCGGTGCGTACGCGGGAAGCCAGGCGCAGCGCATCGCGATCACCAAATAAGCGCGGGCCCGTCCGCAGAGAAGTAGGCGAATCCGGCGGAGTCCCAACGGCTCCGCCGGATTCAGCGCGTCAGCGCCAGCGGGCCAACAACTGCTTGGCGTGGCCCGCCAGCGCGGCCTGCAGGAAGGGCCCGAAGCTGATGCGCGCAACGCCCAGCGGACCGAAGGACGCCGGGTCGTCCTGATCGGCCAGCGCGATCGCGTTGACCGGCAGCTCCAATTCGGCCGTCAGGCGCCGCAACGTGTCGGGATCGTGGCGGCCCACCGGATAAAGAACATCGGCGCCCGCGGCCGCGCACTGGTTCAGTCGGGCCACCGCCCGCTCGACGCGATCGGAGGCCTCGCCGTCCTGGCGCAGGAACAGATCGGTCCGGGCATTGATGACGACGTGCACCCCGGCCGCGTCGGCGGCCGACCGCAGCGCGCCGACCAACTCGGTGTGTTCGTCGGCGGACCGCAGCCGCTTGCCCTCCGCGTGCACGGTGTCCTCGATGTTCAGCCCGACGGCGCCGACGCTCAGCAGGCCCTCGATCAGGCGCGCCGGCCGCTGCCCGTATCCGGACTCGATGTCCACCGACACCGGCACGTCGACCGCGGCGGTGATCTGGGCGACCCGGGTGAGCACGTCGTCGAACGACATGCCCTCGCCGTCCGGTTTGCCGATCGAATCCGCCAGCGGATGGCTGCCCACGGTGAGCGCGGCGAATCCGGCGCCGGCGGCCAGCCGGGCCGACCAGGCATCCCACACCGTCGGCAGGATCACCGGGTTGCCCGGCCGGTGCAGTTCCAGCAGCGTGGCGGCCTTCTCGGCCGGGGCGGCGCGTCCCGTCATACGTGTTTGCTCCCTCGGCATCCGGCTCGGCGAGCTGACGTCCGGGTGTGCGATGGATAGTATCGAGGGCGAACTGTGATCCGAAACACTGCCGAGGAGATCCTTTGACTCGCACGCCGACCACGACTGGCACGACCGAATTCGCCGAACTGCACGACCTCATCGGCGGCCTGCGGCAGTGCGTGAACGCCCTGCGGGCCCGATACGGTGACAGCCCGGCCATGCGGCGCATCGTCATCGACGCCGACCGCATCCTGTCCGACGTGGACCTGCTCGACACCGACGTCTCCGAATTGGATCTTGCCCGCGCCACCGTGCAGCAGTCCGGCGAGAAAATCGTCATTCCCGACACCCAATACGACAGCGAATTCTGGCGCGATGTCGACGACGAGGGTGTCGGCGGTCACAACAGGTCCTGAACAACGAAGCCCCCCACAAGAGGGGGGCTTTCCTCTGTGTACCCTTCGACCTACAGCCCGTTCGAAGAGGAACACACTAAATGAGCGCACCCACGGCGAACCGTCCTGCGTCCGGTGTCTTTTCACCCACGCGCGCCCGTATCCAGCAACGGACCCTACGCACCGACCGGTGGTGGATGTCGCCGCTGCGGATCGATCTCGGCTTCGCGGCCTTCATCATCTACGCGACGGCGCGTGCGTTCCAGCAGAACTACTTCTTCGTTCCCAAGTACCACTACCTAACGCCGTTCTACTCGCCCTGCGTGAGCAAGGGTTGCGGTGAGGCCGGCGACATCTGGCCGCAATTCCTGCCCGACGTGTGGTGGCTGCCGTACGCCGCGTTGTCGCTGCCGTTCCTGCTGCTGTTCCGGCTGACCTGCTACTACTACCGCGGCGCCTACTACCGCACGGTGTGGCAGTCGCCCAGCGCCTGCGCGGTGGCCGAGCCCCGCGTGCACTACACCGGCGAGACCAAGTTCCCGCTGATCATCCAGAACACCCACCGGTACTTCTTCTACATCGCCGGCATCATCTCGGTGATCAACACCTACGACGCGATCGTCGCGTTCCATTCCGACAGCGGGCCGGGCGGATTCGGCTTCGGGCTGGGCAATCTGATCCTGCTCGGCAACGTCATCATGCTGTGGATCTACACCCTGTCCTGCCACTCGTGCCGGCACGTCACCGGCGGGCGGCTCAAGCACTTCTCCAAGCACCCTGTGCGGTACTGGATCTGGACCCAGGTCAGCCGGATGAACACCCGGCACAAGATGTACGCCTGGATCACCCTGGGCACCCTGATGCTCACCGACTTCTACATCGCATTGGTGGCCAGCGGCACCATTCCTGACCTCCGATTTGTTGGCTGACAAGCCATTTCGACACACATCAAGAATTTAGCTAGCGAGGGTTTCATGGTGGAAATCGAGCGGCACACGTACGACGTGGTCGTGATCGGTGCCGGCGGCGCCGGACTGCGTGCGGTTATCGAAGCGCGCGAACGGGGTTTGCGGGTCGCGGTGGTGTGCAAGTCCCTGTTCGGCAAGGCCCACACGGTCATGGCCGAGGGCGGCTGCGCGGCCTCCATGGGCAACACCAACCCGAAGGACAACTGGAAGACCCACTTCGGCGACACCATGCGCGGCGGGAAATTCCTGAACAACTGGCGCATGGCCGAACTGCACGCCAAGGAAGCCCCCGACCGCGTCTGGGAGCTGGAAACCTATGGGGCGCTGTTCGATCGCCTCAAGGACGGCAAGATCAGCCAGCGCAACTTCGGTGGGCACACCTACCCGCGGCTGGCCCACGTCGGTGACCGCACCGGCCTGGAGCTGATCCGCACCATGCAGCAGAAGATCGTCTCGCTGCAGCAGGAGGACTTCGCCGAGCTCGGCGACTACGAAGCCCGGATCCGGGTGTTCGCCGAAACCACGATCACCGAGCTGATCAAGGACGGCGACGCGATCGCCGGGGCGTTCGGCTACATCCGCGAAAGCGGCAACTTCATCCTGTTCGAGGCGCCCGCGGTGGTGCTGGCCACCGGCGGGATCGGCAAGTCGTTCAAGGTCACCTCGAACTCGTGGGAGTACACCGGCGACGGCCACGCCCTGGCCCTGCGGGCGGGCGCGTCCCTGATCAACATGGAGTTCGTCCAGTTCCACCCGACGGGCATGGTGTGGCCGCCGAGTGTGAAGGGGATCCTGGTCACCGAGGGTGTCCGCGGTGACGGCGGGGTGCTGAAGAACTCCGACGACAAGCGGTTCATGTTCGACTACATCCCCTCGGTGTTCAAGGGGCAGTACGCCGAATCCGAGCAAGAAGCCGACCAGTGGCTCAAGGACAACGACTCGGCCCGCCGCACTCCGGACCTGTTGCCGCGTGACGAGGTCGCGCGCGCGATCAACTCGGAGGTCAAGGCTGGCCGCGGCAGCCCACACGGCGGCGTCTACCTGGACATCGCCTCGCGGCTCACACCCGCGGAGATCAACCGCCGGCTGCCGTCGATGTACCACCAGTTCAAGGAGCTGGCCGGCGTCGACATCACGAAGGAGCCGATGGAAGTCGGGCCGACCTGCCACTACGTGATGGGCGGCGTCGAGGTTGACGCCGACACCGGCGCGGCCACGGTCCCCGGGCTGTTCGCCGCCGGCGAGTGCTCCGGCGGCATGCACGGCTCCAACCGGCTGGGCGGCAACTCGCTGTCGGACCTGCTGGTGTTCGGCCGGCGCGCCGGCCTGGGTGCGGCCGACTATGTGCGGGCCCTGAGCAGCCGCCCGACGATCGCCGAGGGCGCCGTCGACGCCGCGGCCAAGCGGGCGCTGTCCCCCTTCGAGGCGCCGGCCAACGGCGCGGCCGGGGAGAACCCGTACACCCTGCAGCTCGAGCTGCAGCAGTCGATGAACGACCTGGTGGGCATCATCCGCAAGGAGGAAGAGATCACCGAGGCCCTCGAGCGGCTCACCAAGCTGCGCGAGCGGTTCAAGAACCTGCACGTCGAGGGGCAGCGCCGGTACAACCCGGGCTGGAACCTGGCCATCGACCTGCGCAACATGCTGCTGGTCAGCGAATGCGTCGCCAAGGCCGCGCTGCAGCGCACCGAGAGCCGCGGCGGGCACACCCGCGACGACCACCCGGGGATGGACTCGTCGTGGCGCAAGGTGCTGCTGGTCTGCGAGGCGGCCGGCGGCGACGAGGTGATCCCCGACATCACCATCACGAAGAAGGATCAGACGCCGATGCGGCCCGATCTGCTGGAGCTGTTCGAGATCGCCGAGCTGGAGAAGTACTACACCGACGAAGAACTCGCCGGGCACCCGGGACGGAGTGGCAAATGACCTACAACGCGACGATGCGGGTGTGGCGCGGCGACGACGCCGACGGCGGTCTGCAGGACTTCACGGTTGAGGTCAACGAGGGCGAGGTCGTCCTCGACATCATCCATCGCCTGCAGCAGACCCAGACGCCCGACCTGGCGGTCCGGTGGAACTGCAAGGCCGGCAAGTGTGGCTCCTGCTCGGCGGAGATCAACGGCAAGCCGCGGCTGCTGTGCATGACCCGGATGTCCACCTTCGCCGAGGACGAGGTCGTCACCGTCACGCCGCTGCGGACGTTCCCGGTGATCCGCGACCTGGTGACCGACGTCTCGTTCAACTACGAAAAGGCGCGCGAGATCCCGTCTTTCGCGCCGCCCAAGGACCTGCAGCCCGGGGAGTACCGGATGGCGCAGGAGGACGTCGGACGCTCCCAGGAATTTCGCAAGTGCATCGAGTGCTTCCTGTGCCAGAACGTGTGCCACGTGGTGCGCGACCACGAGGAGAACAAGAAGGCGTTCGCCGGTCCGCGCTTCCTGATGCGGATCGCCGAGCTGGAAATGCACCCGCTGGACACCCGCGACCGGCGCAACGACGCCCAGGACGAGCACGGCCTGGGCTACTGCAACATCACCAAGTGCTGCACCGAGGTCTGCCCGGAGAACATCAAGATCACCGACAACGCGCTGATCCCGATGAAAGAGCGGGTCGCCGACCGCAAGTACGACCCGGTGGTGTGGCTCGGCAACAAGCTGTTCCGCCGCTGAGCTGCCGGCCCCGCCATCCGGGCCGTCCCGCCGTGGCACGTTAGGCCGTCGCGGGACCCGGGTAACCACACTGCATCCTGTCGGGTCGCCCCGTGCGGCCGTCTGTCCACGACCGGAAAGGCAGTTCATGGAACCCATGCGAGAAACCGCCAGCATCAACAACATTCGCACCGCGATCCGCCAGCTGTCGGTTCGCGCGCAGCTTGCGAACAAAGAAGGCCGATACGCCGATGCCGCCGAGCTCGAGAGCCGCATCCAGGGCTTTCGGGAGGAATTGAGCCACCGCCCCTAGGCGGTCAATCGTGCGCCGAGCCGACTAGGCGCCGAGGCGGCGGAATACGCTGCGGTGGAACACGATCGGCGCCACGTCGGCGTCGACGGTCACCTCGTTGACCCGCAACACCACAATGGTGTGATCGCCGGCCGGAATGAGCTGCTCGATGGCGCTTTCCAGCCAGAGCCCGGTGCCCTTGATGAACACCGCGCCGGTGGACCGCGAGACCGTCTCGAGGCCCGCGAACCTGTCGCCCGTCTTCGCGGCCAGCGTGCGGGCGGCCTCGTCGTGCGCCTCGCCGAGCACGCTGATGCCCAGCATCGGCAGGTCCTTGAGTTTGGGCCACGTCGTCGAGGTGTTTTGCACGCAGAACGACACCAGCGGTGGGTCCAGCGAGACGGGGACAAAGGTGCTGGCCGCCAGGCCTTCCCGGGTTCCGTTGACCTCGGCGGCGATCGCCACCACGCCGGACGGGAAGTGACCGAAGGCCTCACGCAGTGACGACGCTGTCAGCTTGTTGTTCGAGTTCACCGGACTGATTCGCCCCTAGAGCCGGACACGGGATTTTCGACTGTGACCCTACCCGGCGCCGGTCGCGCCGGCACGGCCACCCTCAGCCGTTTTCTAAGCGTTCTGCCGAATATCCGTGCGCCGCGGCCACATCCGGATGGGCCCGCAACCTGCTCTTCCAGGCGTTGCGGCCGTAGACCGAGAACATGGGGTCGGCCGGATCGTGCGACGGCGTCCAGTGCTGATCGGTCCGCGCCGCAAGCTCGTCGGGCAGTGACAGCGCCGGTATCCGCGCGTCCAGGCGCGGGTTGAAGAAGAAGGCCACCGAGATGCGCTCGCCCGCCTGCCCGCACAGGTTCACCCGGTGCTCGGTGGCGCGCAGGTAGCCACGCGTGGGCACCTCCAACAGCTCGCCGATAT
This sequence comes from Mycobacterium sp. NGS33, assembly GCF_059812885.1. Classification (NCBI taxonomy): domain Bacteria; kingdom Bacillati; phylum Actinomycetota; class Actinomycetes; order Mycobacteriales; family Mycobacteriaceae; genus Mycobacterium; species Mycobacterium sp. NGS33. The sequence continues at coordinate 792,914 of NZ_JCALDN010000001.1, forward strand.
TGACGATGAACGCCCCCTCGCGCGGCGGCACCTCGATCCAGCCGTCGTCGGGACTCGCGCCGCCGCCGCCGCGCCGGACCTGCAGGCCGGTGCTGCCCGGCTCAGCCAGCAACAGGGTGAGCACGCCGGAGTCGCGGTGCGCGCCGACGCCTTGCGCGCTCGCCGCGCGTCCCGGATACCGGATGATCTTGATCAGGGTGGCCGGCGCGTCGGCGAAGGACGCGTCGAACACGGCGGGCGGGCTGCCCAGCGAGGCCGCCCAGTGCCGCAACAGGGTGCGGGCCACCGCGGACAGCGCGGCGTCCCACTCCTCGACGAGCCCGGCCAGCTCCGGCAGGGCGGCCGGCCACTGGTTCGGGCCCTGCAGCCACCGATAGTCGGTCTTGTCCAGCCCGTCGATCGGGGCGCGCTCCGGTCCGACGTCGATCTGCTCGCGCCAGTCCACCTCGCCGCGGGTCAGTTCGCCGCCGAGCCGGGTGTAGCCGCGGAAATGGGGGCTGCGCACCATCGCGACCGCGTCCTTGTCCGGTTGCGGCAGCCCGAAGAGCCGTCGCGCCGCGTCCAGCATCCGGGTCACCAGATCCGGGGGCACACCGTGACCCGTCAGGTAGAAGAAGCCCACCTGGTGGCTCGCCTCCCGCAGCTGCTGCCGGGCGCGCGCGGACTCGGCCCGCAGGTCCACCGTCGGTATCTCGACGGGCGGGGCACTGACGGCGCGCACATCGGTCACGGGTGGATCGTCGCCGCAGGTAGATCGGATTTCAACGGCATGACCAGCAGCTTCCCAACCGGTTGGTTAATTAGGCAATGAAATCTAGCTCACATTGACTTGCATACGGCTGACGCGAACGATATTTTAGGTCTTGTTACTGGTGGGTAACTTAGACCTAGTACCCAACCACAAGTGGCATTCTCAACGAGGAGGACCGTAGTGAGCCACTACAAGAGCAACGTCCGCGACCAGGTATTCAACCTGTTCGAAGTTCTGGGCGTTGACAAGGCGCTGGGCCAGGGCGAATACGCCGACCTGGACGCCGACACAGCCCAAGAAATGCTGAATGAGATCAGCCGACTGGCCGAGGGGCCGGTCGCCGACTCCTTCGTCGAGGGTGACCGCAATCCGCCGGTGTTCGACCCGAAGACGCACTCGGTGACGCTGCCGGACTCCTTCAAGAAATCGGTCCAGTCCGTCATCGAGGCCGGCTGGGACAAGGTCGGCATCGACGAGGTGCTGGGCGGCATGCCGATGCCCCGCGCGCTGGTCTGGGCGCTGCACGAGCACCTGCTCGGCGCCAACCCGGCCGTGTGGATGTACGCCGGCGGCGCGGGCTTCGCCAACATCCTGTACCACCTCGGCACCGAGGAGCAGAAGAAGTGGGCCGTCATCTGCGCTGAGCGCGGCTGGGGTTCGACCATGGTGCTCACCGAGCCGGACGCCGGTTCCGACGTGGGCGCCGGGCGGACCAAGGCCGTCAAGCAGGACGACGGCTCCTGGCACATCGACGGCGTGAAGCGGTTCATCACCTCCGCCGACTCCGGTGACCTGTTCGAGAACATCTTCCACCTGGTGCTGGCCCGCCCCGAGGGCGCCGGGCCGGGCACCAAGGGGCTGTCGCTGTTCTTCGTGCCCAAGTTCCTGTTCGACTTCGAGACCGGCGAGCTGGGCGAGCGCAACGGCGTCTTCGTCACCAACGTCGAGCACAAGATGGGCCTCAAGGTCTCGGCGACGTGCGAGCTGAGCTTCGGCCAGCACGACGTCCCCGCCAAGGGCTGGCTGGTCGGCGAGGTGCACAACGGCATCGCGCAGATGTTCGAGGTCATCGAGCAGGCCCGCATGATGGTCGGCACCAAGGCCATCGCGACCCTGTCGACGGGCTACCTGAACGCGCTGGAGTACGCGAAGTCTCGCGTCCAGGGCGCCGACATGACCCAGATGACCGACAAGACCGCGCCGCGCGTGACCATCACGCACCACCCGGACGTGCGCCGGTCGCTGATGACCCAGAAGGCCTACGCCGAGGGTCTGCGCGCGCTGTACCTGTTCACGTCCACCTATCAGGACGCGGCGGTCGCCGAGGCGCTGTATGGGGTGGGCCCCGAGCTGGCGGTCAAGGTCAACGACCTGATGCTGCCGGTCGTCAAGGGTGTGGGCTCGGAGCAGGCGTACGCCAAGCTCACCGAGAGCCTGCAGACCTTCGGTGGCTCCGGCTTCCTGCAGGACTACCCGATCGAGCAGTACATCCGGGACGCCAAGATCGACTCGCTCTACGAGGGCACCACCGCCATCCAGGCGCAGGACTTCTTCTTCCGCAAGATCGTCCGCGACAAGGGTGTGGCGCTGGCCCACGTGTCCGAGCAGATCCAGAAGTTCGTCGATGCCGAGTCCGGCAACGGCCGCCTGAAGACCGAGCGCGAGCTGCTGGCCAAGGCCCTGACCGACGTGCAGGCGATGGCGGCCACGCTGACCGGCTACCTGATGGCGGCGCAGGAGGACGTGACCAGCCTGTACAAGGTGGGTCTGGGTTCGGTGCGCTTCCTGATGAGCGTCGGTGACCTGGTCATCGGCTGGTTGTTGCAGCGTCAGGCCGCGGTCGCCGTGGCGGCGCTCGACGCCGGTGCCAGCGGCGAGGAGCGGTCCTTCTACGAGGGCAAGATCGCGGTGGCGTCGTTCTTCGCGAAGAACTTCCTGCCGCTGCTGACCAGCACCCGCGAGGTCATCGACACGCTGGACAACGACATCATGGAACTCGACGAGGCCGCCTTCTAGGAGACCTTCGACGGCCACGCACAAATCCCCCGCCTCGCCTGCGAAGCGGGGGATTTGCGTTCGGCAGGTAACGACGAGGCCCTGCTTGAAAGGCCCGCTTGCACGCAAAAGGCCGCCGCTGGATCCCCTCACTCCAGCGGCGGCCCTTTTCGTACGCCAGTCCGCGTGGCGGACGGGCGGTCGCATTCGGGGGATGCCCCGTATTGCCGTCGGGGTCGGGGGGTCAGACCACAACACGGGGCTATCCGGTGGGGCGGATACCCGCGCCCCCTTCTGACTAACCAGATGTGACTCAACTCATGACGAGCGTCGAGCCGGCGGGGCGAGGCGCCCGAGGTCCCCGTCAGGCCTCCAGGATCGCGGCCACGCCCTGGCCGCCGGCCGCGCAGATCGAGACCAGGGCGCGCACGGGGGCGCCGCCCTTCTGCTCGGCCTTGCGCTGGGCCAGCTGTTTGGCCGCCTGGGCCAGGATCCGCCCGCCGGTGGCCGCGAACGGGTGACCGGCGGCCAGCGACGACCCGTTGACGTTGAGCTTGGACCGGTCGATCGAGCCCAGCGCGCCGTCTAGGCCCAGCCGCTCCTTGCAGTACTCCTCGGATTCCCACGCCTGCAGGTGGCACAGCACCACCGACGCGAACGCCTCGTGGATCTCGTAGAAGTCGAAGTCCTGCAGGCTCAGGCCGTTGCGGGCGAGCAGTCGCGGCACGGCGTAGGTCGGGGCCATGAGCAGGCCGTCGCGCCCGTTGACGTAGTCCACCGCCGCGGTCTCCGAATCCACCAGGTAGGCGAGCGGGGTCAGCGAATGAGCGGCCGCCCACTCGTCGGTGGCCAGCAGCGCCACCGACGCACCGTCGGTCAGTGGCGTCGAGTTGCCGGCCGTCATCGTCGCGTCGCCGGCCTTGACGCCGAACACCGGGCGCAGCTTGGCCAGCTTCTCCGCCGACGAGTCCGGGCGCAGGTTGTCGTCGCGGTACAGCCCGAGAAAGGGCGTGACCAGGTCGTCGAAGAAACCGCGGTCGTAGGCCGCGGCCATGTTGCGGTGGCTGGCGGCGGCGAGCTCGTCCTGGGCGACGCGCGAGATGCCCATTTTCTTGGCCGTGAGCGCCTGGTGCTCCCCCATGGACAGCCCGGTGCGCGGCTCGCTGTTGACCGGGATCTCGACGCCCAGGGTGGCGGGCAGCGTGCCCACCAGCTTCAGCCGTTGCACGTTGGACTTGGCCCGGCGCAACTTGAGCAGCGTGCGGCGCAGGTTGTCGCCCAGGCCGATGGGCGCGTCGGAGGTGGTGTCGACGCCGCCGGCGGCGGCCACCTCGTAACGCCCGGATGCGATGCCCTCGGCGGCGGCGACGGCCGCCTGCAACCCGGTACCGCAGGCCTGCTGCAGGTCGAATGCGGGCGTGTGGGACGACAGCTGCGACCCCAGCACGCATTCGCGGGTCAGGTTGAAGTCCCTGCTGTGCTTGAGGACGGCGCCGCCGACCACGACGCCCAGCCGCTCGCCGGCCAATCCGAAGCGATCCACCAGCCCGCCCAGGGCGGCGGTGAACATGTCCTGGTTGGACGCCTCCGCGTAGGCGCCGTCGGATCGGGCGAACGGAATGCGGTTGCCGCCCAGCACGGCCACCCGCCGACGCTCAGAACTGCGCTGAGCAGACTGTTTACTTGCCTCAGAACTTGCAGCGGCCACTATTCTTCTCCGTGTTTGCGCGGTCTATCGGTTTGGGAATCGCCCGTTCGGGGCCATACTACCCACTGTTCTTACTCTGCAGTAAGTTCGTCCCCGATACGGTTGTGCTGTAGTCATACCCCGATTTCGCAAGAACATGGAAGGTAGCTCCGGTGGCTCCCAAGGCTTCGTCCGATCTGTTCTCCCAGATCGTCAATTCCGGTCCTGGATCGTTTCTCGCCAAGCAGCTCGGCGTGCCCCAGCCCGAGACGCTGCGCCGTTACAAGGCCGGTGAACCGCCACTGGCCGGCGCCCTGCTGATCGGCGGGGATGGCCGGGTCGTCGAACCGCTGCGCACGGCGCTGGACGCCGATTACGACCTGGTGGGCAACAACCTGGGCGGCCGGTGGGCCGACAAGTTCGGTGGGCTGGTGTACGACGCGACCGGCATCACCACGCCCGAGGGGCTGCGGGGGTTGTACGAGTTCTTCACCCCCCTGCTGCGCAACCTGGGCCATTCCGCGCGCGTGGTGGTCGTCGGCACCACGCCCGACGCCGCCGCCAGCCCGCACGAGCGGATCGCGCAGCGCGCGCTGGAGGGCTTCACCCGTTCGCTGGGCAAGGAGCTGCGCAACGGCGCCACGGTGGCGCTGGTGTATCTGTCGCCGGACGCCAAGCCCGCCGCGACGGGCCTGGAATCGACGATGCGGTTCATCTTGTCGGCCAAGTCGGCCTACGTCGACGGCCAGGTGTTCTACGTCGGGGCGGCCGACTCCACGCCGCCGGCCGACTGGGAGCGCCCGCTGGACGGCAAGGTGGCCATCGTGACCGGCGCCGCCCGCGGCATCGGCGCGACGATCGCCGAGGTGTTCGCCCGCGACGGCGCCCGCGTGGTCGCCATCGACGTCGAATCGGCCGCCGAGGCGCTGGCCGAGACGGCCAGCCGGGTCGGGGGCACCGCGTTGTGGCTCGACGTCACCGCCTCCGACGCCGTCGACAAGATCACCGAGCACCTGCGCGAGCACCACGGCGGCCGCGCCGACGTCCTGGTCAACAACGCCGGCATCACCCGCGACAAGCTGCTGGCCAATATGGACGACGCCCGTTGGGACGCCGTCATGGCCGTGAATCTGCTTGCCCCGCTGCGGCTTACCGAAGGTCTGGTGGCCAACGGCACCCTCGGCGAAGGCGGCCGGGTGATCGGCCTGTCGTCGATGGCCGGCATCGCCGGCAACCGCGGCCAGACGAACTACGCCACGACCAAGGCCGGGATGATCGGGCTCACCCAGTCGCTGGCCCCGGAGCTGTACGGCAAGGGCATCACGATCAACGCCGTCGCACCGGGATTCATCGAAACTCAGATGACCGCCGCCATCCCACTGGCCACCCGCGAGGTGGGCCGCCGGATGAACTCGCTGCTGCAGGGCGGGCAGCCGGTGGACGTCGCCGAAGCCATCGCCTACTTCGCCAGCCCGGCATCAAACGCGGTGACGGGCAACGTCATTCGCGTCTGCGGCCAGGCCATGCTGGGCGCGTAGCGCAACGGGCTGTCGAGGAGAATGCGATGAATCAGCCAAGCGGCCTGAAGAACATGCTGCGTGCGGCGGCCGGGGCGCTGCCGGTGGTGTCCCGCAGCAGCGAACTGCCCACCCGCACGGTGAGCATCGAGGAATTGCCGATCGACCGCGCGCACGTGGCCGAGTACGCGGGGGTCACCGGTCTGCGTTACGGCAATCATGTTCCGCTGACCTACCCGTTCGCGTTGACCTTTCCGGCGCTGATGTCGCTGGTGACCGGGTTCGATTTCCCTTTCGCCGCAATGGGTTCGGTGCACACCGAGAACCACATCACCCAGTACCGCCCGATCGCGGTCACCGACACCGTCGGGGTGCGCGTGCACGCCGAGAACCTGCGCGAGCACCGCAAGGGCCTGCTGGTCGATCTGGTGACCGATGTCAGCGTGGGCAACGACACCGCCTGGCATCAGGTGACGACCTTCCTGCACCAGCAACGGACCAGCCTGTCCGATGAGCCCAAGCCGCCCCCGCAGAAGCAGCCGAAGCTGCCGCCGCCGTCCACGGTGTTGCGGATCAGCCCGGGGCTGATCCGGCGCTACGCCGACGCCGGGGGCGACCACAACCCGATCCACACCAACTCGGTCGCGGCGAAGCTGTTCGGATTCCCGACCGTGATCGCGCACGGGATGTACAGCGCCGCAGCGGTGTTGGCCAACATCGAAGCGCAGATTCCCGATGCTGTGCGGTATTCGGTGCGGTTCGGCAAGCCGCTGGTGCTGCCCGCGACCGCCGGGCTCTACATCGACGAACACGACGGCGGCTGGGACATTTCGCTGCGCAACATCGCCAAGGGGTACCCGCACCTGACCGGCACCGTCCGGCCCCTCTAGCGCCGACGGCCTCGCGTCACCGCTAGCCCGCGTGCGTCGTACCGCGGCCCTGGGCAAGCACTTTCAGTGCGTAGGCGCTGCTCGCGGTCAGCAGGAAGAGCAGAAACAGCCACAACGGTGGCCGGGCGAGTTCCCAGACGAAGATCGCCGCCCAGATCGGTGAGCCCTGGGTCACCGCGAGCACGCCGGCGGCGCCGGCGAGCGAGACCGCCGGCACGTGCAGGTGAGTTCCCGTCGCCGCGTTGATCGCCAAGACCAGCGCCGCCCCGGCGGCTGCGCCGGTGGCCAGCGACGGCGTCAGCAGTCCGCCGGCCCCGCCGGCGCGCAGAAACAGCGCGGTCAGTAGGGGTTTCAGCGCCAGGATCGCCAGCGCGGACACCAGGGTCATGCCGCTGGCCAGGCTCACGGTCAGGATGCTGCGGCCGTTGCCGGGCAACTCGGGCCACCAGTGCGAGCACACGCCCATCACCAGGCCCGCGCCGGCGAGCGCGGGGATCAGCAGCGCAGTCCTGGGCTGGCGGGTGGGCCGGGCCGCGGCCATCAACCGGTTGAACGCCAGCCCCACCACGAGAGCCACTGGCGCCAGCAGCAATCCGTGCGCGGTCAGCAGATACGTCGACTCTCCGATCGGCCACTGCAGATTGGGTTGATCGCGGGTGATGGCCGAGCCGACGGCGACCGCCAAGCCGGAGGACAGAAAGGCCGCGCCCACCGCCCGCGGCCGCCAGGTGGTGAGCAGGATCCGGATCGAGAACAGCGCACCGGCCAGCGGAACCGCATACACCGCGCCCAGGCCCGCGCCGGCCGCGCAGGCAAGCAGGATCTCGCGGTCGCGCGGACCCAGCCGCCTGAGCCATCCGGTTCCCACATCGCCGAGCGCAGCGGCGAATTGGCGCGGGGCCCCCTCTCGCCCGAGCGAGGCCCCCGATCCGACGAGCAGCACCTGCAGCATGGCGTCGACGCTCCAGGAAAGCCGCGGGACCGGTGCGCGGTCGGCGATGGTCTGCGCCAGCGCGGGCACCTCGGCCCGGCGCCGCAACAGCCACCACCCCAGGCCCGCCAGGCCGGCCCCGATCATCGGGCCCAGCATCCGCCGGATCGGGCTGCTGGCGGCCACCCCGGCCAGCAGCGGACCGAAACCGTAGTGGTAGGTGGCGTGCTGGACCACGCGCAGCACGAACGTCGTCGCCAATCCGGCGACCCCGGCGAGCAAGCCGACGATGATTACCGCGCAGAAGAATTCGACGTTGGCGCGGTCCGAGCTCGGCGCGCTCATTCGGGCCACCTGAACGGCTGGGTCTAGTCGCCGGCGGCGTCCGCGCCGCCCCCATCGGGGTGCGCCGCGGCCGCTTCCCGTTCCGCCGGTGAGCCCTTGAGGCCGTACCAGAACAGGTCGATCATCAGCTGTGCCGCCTCCTCGACGTCGACGTCGCCCGTGCTGAGCCGATTCGCGACGGCCTCGCCGGCGCCCACCAGGGCCACGGCCATCATCTCGTGTTCGCGCTCGGAGCGCGGATTGCGGCTACCCGCCCGCATCAGCCCGGCAACCAGGTCGATGATCTGCTCGCGCCCCTCGCGGACCATGTGGGCGAACGCCTGCGAGCTGGTGGCCTGGGTGTACATCACGATCCAGGACGCCCGGTTGGCGTCGATGTAGCGCATGAACGACGCGATGGTGTTGCGCAGCATGTCGTTGGGGCTCTGCTGGAAATCGATGTCGGCGCGTACCGCGTCGATGAACCGGCCCATCTCCCGGTTCAGGCAGGCACCGAACAGGTCTTCCTTGGAGCCGTAGTACAGGTACAGCATCGGCTTGGAGATCTGCGCCTCGGCGGCGATGGCATCCATCGAGGTCTCGTGATAGCCGTTGACCGAGAACATCTGGACGGCGGCGTCGAGCATCTGCTGCTCACGGACGGCGCGCGGTAACCGCTTGGTGCCACCCGCCATCGCTTACCTCTCCAGCCCGTCTATCTGACTCAAGGGTAAGCAATGCGCCTCGCTAGTGGCCGCAGCTGGGGCTGGGGCCCTTCATCGTCGCCACCCGCACCAGCGAATCGTCGACCTGCTTGGCCGGCAGGTCGCCGGACGCCACCGCCTGCTGCAACCGGTCCAAGACCGCCGGCACCTCGTCGGTGGTGACCCACAGCGCCACGTCGACGCCGGCCCGCAGGCTGCGCAGCACGGCCTCCGCCACCCCGTATCGGTCGGAGATGGCCGCCATGCTGGACAGGTCGTCACTGAATACCGGCCCGGTGAACGGCGGGCCCTTGTAGCCGACGCCGTTGCGCAGCAGCTGCACCGCCTCGGGACTCAGGCTGGCCGGGGCGTCGCCGGTGAGGCCGGGAACCTGCAAGTGGCCCACCATGACCCCGACCGGCGGCGTGGTCACCAGGGTCCGGTAGGGCACCAGGTCGTTGTTCTGCAGAGCGTCCAGCGGCGGCGTGACGACGCCCCCGGTGTGCGAGTCGCCCGAGCCGTGGCCGTGGCCGGGGAAGTGCTTGAGCACCGGCAGCAGCCCGGCGTCGCGCAGGCCCTGCGCGTAGGCCCCGGCATACTCGGTGACGGTGGCCGGATCCGCGCCGAACGACCGGTTGCCGATCACGGCGTCGTCGGGCTCGTCGCTGACGTCGACGACGGGTGCGAAGTCGACGGTGATGCCCAGGTCGCGCATCTTCTTGCCGCGGTCGGCGGCCAGGTCGTGCACCTGCTGGGCCGTTTGCGTCTGCGCCAGCTCGCGGGGCGACGGCGAGGTCCCGATCAACGACTTCAACCGCGAGACCCGCCCGCCCTCTTCGTCGACGCTGACCGCCAGGGGCAGCGGCCCCGCCTTGGCCGCGATGTCGGCCAGCGGTCCCTTGAAGATCGACAGGTCCGTCCAGCTACCGATGAAGATGCCACCCACGTGGTAGCCGTTGACGACGTTGCGGGCGTCGTCGGCGTTCTTCACGCCCACCATCAGCAGTTGGGCGAGCTTGTCGCGGATGCCCAACGTGGCCGGGACCGCCGACGGGTCGGCGCACACCGGCGGCGCCGGAGCGGCCACCGGCTTGCTCGACGTCGACGGGCTGGACGGGTGGGCGGCGTGTGGGTGGCCGCAGCCGGCCACCAACACCGACGCGGCTGCGAGCACGGCGAAGGTGCGCGAAAATGCCATCGGGCCATGCTTTCACGGCGGGCGTTTCGCGCCTGGCTCCAGGGGGGATCAACGGTACGTTGCTGATCAGGGGGCTGCACGCCCGTCGGACTGGCAGGGAGGAGCCAGCGATGACCGGTTTCACGTTGGCCGCCGCGGTCAGCGTCGCGGTGGGCCTGTCCGTCGGGGTGGCGACGACCGTCGGGATCACGCTGGCCGTGGCGGATCAGAGCCTGGTGTCGGTGCCGAGCCTGCAGCGCCCCGCGCTTCCGGCCGGGCCCTACCAGGTGGAATACGGCGACCGCTGTTTCCACGGACACTGTCTGCACTGGTGACCGGCACCCCGGTTGACGGGGAGCCCTTCTGCTAGGTTGGCGCTAGGTCGAAAGTCAGGACCGCAAGCCGATACTCAGGAGCCGTCGATGAACCGGATCGTTGCGCCCGCCGCAGCGAGCGTTGTGGTTGGCCTGTTGCTCGGCGCGGCCGCGATCTTCGGGATCACCTTGATGGTCCAGCAAGACACGAAGCCGCCACTTCCCGGGGGCGATCCGCAGTCGTCAGTGCTCAACCGGGTCGAGTACGGCAACCGTAGCTAGCCAGTCGCGGACGGGGGCCGCAGCGCCGGCCTCATGCTCGACGGCTGGGCCGGTTTCGCGGCGGTGGTTGTGGTTGGTCGGTGCGATCGCGCTGGCCCTGACGTTCGCCCAATCGCCGGGACGGATCTCCCCGGACACCAAGCTTGACCTGACCGCCAACCCCCTGCGGTTCCTGGCCCGCGCGACCAACCTGTGGAACAGCGAGCTGCCGTTCGGGCAGGCCCAGAACCAGGCCTACGGCTACCTGTTTCCGCACGGCACCTTCTTTCTCCTCGGCCACGCGCTGGGCGTGCCCGGCTGGATCACCCAGCGGCTGTGGTGGGCGCTACTGCTCACCGTCGGCTTCTGGGGGCTGCTGCGGGTCGCCGAGGCGCTGCGGATAGGCAGCCCGGCGTCGCGGGTGATCGCCGCCGCCGCGTTCGCGCTGTCCCCGCGGGTGCTGACCACGCTCGGCTCGATCTCGTCGGAAACCCTGCCAATGATGTTGGCGCCGTGGGTGTTGCTGCCCACCATCCTCGCCCTGCGGGGCACCGGCGGCCGCTCGGTGCGCGCGCTGGCCGGTCAGGCCGGCCTGGCGATCGCCCTGATGGGCGCCGTCAACGCCATTGCGACCGCGGCGGGCTGCCTGCCCGCGGCGATCTGGTGGGCGTGCCACCGGCCGAACCGGTTGTGGTGGCGTTACACCGGCTGGTCGCTGGTGGCGCTGGTGCTGGCCACGCTGTGGTGGGCGGTGGCGCTGATGATGCTGCGCGCCATCAGCCCGCCGTTCCTGGATTTCATCGAATCGTCCGGCGTGACGACGCAATGGTCGTCGCTGGTCGAGATGCTGCGCGGTACCGACAGCTGGACCCCGTACGTGGCGCCGACCGCCACCGCGGGCGCTCCGCTGGTGACCGGGTCGGCGGCCATCCTGGGCACCTGCCTCGTCGCGGCGGCCGGCCTGGCGGGGCTGGCCCGCCCGGCGATGCCGGCGCGCGGGCGGCTGGTGACCATGCTGTTGGTCGGGGTGGTGCTGATGGCCGCCGGGTACAGCGGCGGGCTGGGCTCGCCCGTGGCCCACGCGGTGCAGGGGTTCCTGGACGCCGGCGGCGCCCCGCTGCGCAACGTGCACAAGCTCGGCTCGGTGATCAGGATCCCGGTGGTGCTGGGACTCGCGCAGCTGCTGGGGCGGATCCCGCTGCCGGGCAGCGCGCCAATGCCGGTGTGGCTGCGCGCGTTTGCGCATCCCGAGCGCGACAAACGGGTGGCGACGGCGATCGTGGTCGTGACGGCCCTGCTGGTCAGCACGTCGCTGGCCTGGACGGGCCGGCTCGCCCCGCCGGGGACGTTCACCGCGATCCCGCAGTACTGGCAGGAGGCCGCCGACTGGCTCACCGAGCACAACGCCGCCGCCGGGCCCGGGTCCCCTCCCCCCGGGCGGGTGCTCGTCGTTCCCGGCGCCCCGTTCGCCACCCAGGTGTGGGGCACCAGCCATGACGAGCCGCTGCAGGTGCTGGGCGCCAGCCCGTGGGGGGTGCGGGATTCCATTCCGCTGACCCCGCCGCAGACCATCCGGGCGCTCGATTCGGTGCAGCGCCTGTTGGCCGCCGGCCGCCCCTCGGCAGGGCTCGCCGATACCCTTGTCCGGCAAGGCATTTCCTACCTGGCGTTGCGCAATGACCTGGACCCGGACACGTCACGCTCGGCGCGCCCCATCCTGGTCCACCGCGCCATCGACGGGTCCCCCGGACTGCGCAAGGTCGCCCAGTTCGGCGCGCCGGTGGGCCCCGGCACCCTGACCGGTTTCGTCGCCGACAGCGGGCTGCGACCGCGCTACCCGGCCGTCGAGATCTACCGGGTCGGCGGCGATGACGAGCCCGGCGCGCCGTATTTCGTCGACGCCGACCGGATGGCCCGGGTCGACGGCGGGCCGGAGGCGCTGCTGCGTCTGGACGAGCGGCGGCGGCTGCTGGGCCGGCCACCGCTGGGCCCGGCGCTGCTGAGCGCCGACGCGCGAGCCGCCGGGCTGGCGACGAACGGCGGGGTCACGATCACCGACACCCCGGTGGCCCGCGAGACGGATTACGGCCGGGTGGACCAACATTCGTCGGCCATCCGCGCTCCGGGCGATGCCCGGCACACCTTCAATCGGGTGCCCGACTACCCCGTCCCCGGCGCCGATCCGGTGGCCGGGGCGTGGACCGGCGGCCGGATCACGGTATCGAGTTCGTCGTCGGATTCGACCGCCATGCCCGACGTCGCACCGGCGACCTCGCCGGCCGCCGCGATCGACGGGGATTCGGCGACCGCCTGGGTGTCCAACTCGCTGCAGGCCGCCGTCGGTCAATGGATGCAGATCGATTTCGACCACCCGGTGACCAACGCGGCGATCACGCTGACACCCAGCGCCACCGCCGTCGGGGCGCAGGTGCGGCGGATCCTGATCGAAACCGCCACCGGCAGCACCACTTTGCGTTTCGACCAGCCCGGCAAGCCGCTGGCCGCGGCACTCCCCTACGGCGAGACCCCGTGGGTGCGGATCACCGCGGCGGGCACCGACGACGGTTCGGCCGGGGTGCAGTTCGGCATCACCGACCTGACGGTCACCCAGTACGACGCGTCCGGATTCGCCCACCAGGTCGACCTGCGGCACACCGTGCGGGTGCCGGGGCCGCCGCCGGGCACGCCGATCACGGGGTGGGACCTGGGATCCGAACTGCTGGGCAGGCCGGGCTGCGCCCACGGGCCCGACGCTGTGCGTTGCGCGCCGTCGATGGCCCTGGCCCCGGAGGAACCGGTCAACTTCAGCCGGACGCTGACCGTGCCGGAACCGGTGTCGGTGATCCCGGCGGTGTGGGTACGGCCGCGGCAGGGCCCGAAGCTCGCCGACCTGATCGCAGAGCCGAATAGCACGGTCGCCCACGGTGATTCGGATACGGTGGACGTCCTCGGCTCCGCCTACGCGGCCACCGACGGCGACCCGGCCACCGCGTGGACGGCACCCCAGCGGGTGGTGCAGCACAAGACCCCGCCCACGCTGACGCTCACCCTGCCGCGGCCCACCGAGGTCACCGGCGTGCGGCTGACTCCCGGTCGATCGGTGCTGCCGGTGCACCCGACGATGGTGGCCGTCAACCTGGGGGACGGCCCGCAGGTGGTCGCGGTGAACGCCGAGGGGACGCAGACGGTCCCGCTCAAACCCCGGGTGACCGACACCGTGACCATCAGCCTGCTGAACTGGGAAGACGTCATCGACCGCAACGCTTTGGGTTTCGACCAACTCAAGCCGCCGGGGCTGGCCGAGATCGCGGCCCTGGGCGTCGACGGCAACCCGATCGCCGCCCCCGACCCCGGCCGCAACCGCGCCCGGGAGGTCACCGTCGGCTGCGAGCGCGGACCGGTCATCGCGGTCGCGGGCCGGTTCGTGCACACCGCGATTCACACCACCGTGGGGGCGATCCTGGACGACGCCCCCGTCGCGGCGGTGCCGTGCGAACACGACCCGATCGCGCTGCCCGCGGGCCAACAGGAGTTGCTGATCAGCCCGGGCGCTCAATTCGTCGTGGACGGGGCCCAGCTGTCCGCCCCGGTGCCCGCCGAAATCGCACGGCCCCTTCATGTTTCGACATGGCGCGCATGGGGCCCGGATCGGCGCGAAGTGCAGGCACCCGCCTCCCCGAACTCCCGGGTGCTGGTCATCCCGGAAAGCATCAACCCGGGCTGGGTGGCGCGCACCAGCACCGGGGCGCGCCTGACGCCGGTCGCGGTCAACGGGTGGCAGCAGGGCTGGGTGGTGCCCGCGGGCGACCCGGGGACCATCACGCTGACGTTCGCCTCCAACTCGCTCTACCGGGCCGGCCTGGCGGTGGGGCTGGCCCTGCTGCCGTTGCTGGCGCTGTTGGCGCTCTGGCGCACCCGGCGACGAACGGTCGACGACACTGCCGAACCCGCGCGACCGTGGCGGCCCGGCCCCTGGGCGGCCGTCCCCGTGCTGGCCGCCGGGGCGCTGATCGCGGGCGTGGGCGGTGCGGTGGTGATGGGGGCGGCCCTGGGCCTGCGATACGTCCTGCACCAGCGGCGCTGGGAGCGCCTGAGCGTGGTGTGCGGCGCGGGCGGGCTGATCCTGGCCGGGGCGGCGGTGTCACGGCAACCCTGGCGGTCGGCCGACGGCTACGCCGGCCATTCCGCGAGTGTCCAGGCGCTGGCCCTGATTTCGCTTGCGGTGCTTGCCGCTTCGGTGGTTGCGCTCCCCCCACGCGCCGGTGGCCCGCGACGCATAGTCGGCCGGGCTATTGGCTACCCGTTTACCGGCTGATTGACTGGATACGCGGGTTGGCGTAGCCGTCACCGACCGAGGAGTTAGCGCCATGGACTGGTTTTCCGCACCCCAATATTGGGTGGGCAGACTGGTGCTCGAGCGCGGCGCCGCGGCGATCTACCTGCTCGGGTTCATAGCGGCCGCGGTCCAGTTCCGCGCCCTCATCGGGGAGCGCGGCATACTGCCCATTCCGCGGTTTCTGGCGCGGCAATCGTTTTGGCGCACACCGAGCCTGTTTCATCTGCGGTATTCCGATCGGCTGTTTTCCGCCGTCGCCTGGCTAGGGGCGGCGTTGTCGGCGGCGGTCGTCGCCGGGGCCGCCGACGCGGTGCCGTTGTGGGCCGCGATCGTGATGTGGCTGGCACTGTGGGTGCTTTATCTGTCGATCGTCAACGTCGGGCAGACCTGGTACTCGTTCGGCTGGGAATCGCTGTTGCTCGAAACCGGGTTCCTGATGATCTTTGTGGGCAACCACGACGTGGCCCCTCCAGTCCTGACGTTGTGGATGGTGCGGCTGCTGGTGTTCCGCGTGGAATTCGGTGCGGGACTGATCAAGATGCGCGGCGACCCGTGCTGGCGCGATCTGACGTGTTTGTACTATCACCACGAGACGCAACCCATGCCGGGTCCGTTGAGCTGGTTCTTCCACCACCTGCCCAAGCCGCTGCATCGGATCGAGGTGGCGGGCAACCATTTCGCGCAGCTGATCGTGCCGTTCGGATTGTTCGCGCCGCAGCCGGTGGCCAGCGTGGCCGCCGCGATCATCGTCGTCACCCAGTTGTGGCTGGTCGCCTCGGGCAATTTCGCGTGGCTGAATTGGGTCACGATCGTGCTGGCGTTCAGCGCCATCGATGACGCGTCGATCGCGACCGTGCTGCCCAACGGCCTGGTCCCGGCGCATGCGGGCCCGACGCCGCCCTGGTTCGTCGGTCTGGTGGTCGCGGTCACCGCCGCCGTGGTGTTCATGAGTTACTGGCCGGTGGCCAACATGCTGTCGTCGCGGCAACGAATGAACATGTCGTTCAACTCGTTCCACTTGGTGAACACCTACGGCGCCTTCGGCAGCATCGGACGGATCCGCCGGGAGGTGGTGCTCGAGGGCACCGACGAAGCGGTCATCACCGCCCAGACCGTCTGGCAGGAATACGAATTCAAGGGTAAGCCGGGCGCACCGCGGCGGCTGCCGCGGCAGTGGGCGCCCTATCACCTGCGCCTGGACTGGCTGATGTGGTTCGCCGCGATCTCGCCGGGCTACGCGCAGCCGTGGCTGAGGCCGCTCCTGCAACGCTTGCTGGAAAACGATCGACCGACGCTGCGGTTGTTGCGGCACAATCCCTTTCCGGATGCGCCCCCCCGGTTCGTGCGGGCGCAGCTCTACCAGTACCGCTTCACCACACCCGCCGAGCTGCGGCGTGATCGGGCGTGGTGGCACCGCGCCCTGATCGGCGGTTACGTCCCGCCGATGAGCTTGCCGCGGGCGACCAGCGCCAACTGACGGCCGAGGGGTTTCCCATCGCGGTTCCGTTCACCGCAATTCAAACCCTGGTCAGCCCAACCGATCTGCCATAACCTCGCCTGGCACTGCGCCGCAGACTTGCCGGCGCGGATCGCACCCGCCGACAGCCAAGAGGATTACGCAACCCGTGAATCTACGATGCCATGCCGCGCTGCTGCTGGCTGCCGTCGCCCTCCTGCTGCCGGGGTGCGTCTCCCGCCCACACGCCGCCGGTCCCGGCCAGGTGCCGCAGCAAGTCCCGCTGTCAGAGCTGGCCGACGTCACGCTGACGGTCGGCGATCAAAAGAGCGTGGCCACCGACGCCATGCTGCGCGCCGCCGGCGAACTGCAGGGCCTCCCGTACCGGATCGCTTTCTCCACCTTCACATCCGGGCCGCCGATGATCGAAGCCGCCGCCGCGGGCAAGATCGACTTCGCCATCACCGGTGACACCCCACCGATTTTCGGCGCGGTCGCCAGCGCCCGCATCAAGGTGGTGTCCGCATACGACGGCGGCGGCCCCGGCGACCAGATCCTGGTCCACACCGATTCGACCGTCCAGACGGTCCCCGACCTGCGCGGCAAGACGATCGCGCTGGCCAAGGGCAGTTCGGCGCACGCCAATGTGCTCGACCAGCTGGACAAGGCCGGTCTCACACCGGCCGATGTCCACCTCGTGTTCCTGCAGCCCGCCGACGCCCTGTCGGGATTCCGCAACGGTCAGGTCGACGCCTGGGCGGTCTGGGACCCCTACACCGCCCAGGCCGAACAGCAACTCCCGGTGCGCGGCCTGGTCACACGCAAGCACAAGTACTCGTTCGGCGTCGCGTCCGACAAGACGTTGGGCGACGCCAAGACCAACACGGCCCTGGGGGATCTACTGGCGCGGTACGCCAGAGCCGCGGCCTGGGCGCGCGAGCACTCGCAGCAGTGGGCCGGCGAGTACGCCAGGTCCGCAGGCGTCGATCCCACCGTCGCCGCCGTCGCGCAGGGCCGCACGCTGCGGCAGCCGATCCCGCTGGACGACACCGTGGTCGGCAGCGAGCAACGCCTCACCGATCTCTTCGCGGCCGCCGGCCAGATCCAATCCGCGCCGCGTTTCGGCGACTGGGTGGATCGCCGCTTCAACGCCACCGCGGCGACGGGTCGCGCGGCGCCGCGATGAGTCGCCCCTGTGGTGCAACCGCTTTCGCGCATGACGCGGCCAATGGATCGGTTACTTCTGGTAGGACAGCGCTCCGGTGCCCGCGAGCTTGCCGCCTTCGACGATCAGGTACTCGGGGCGGATGGGCTTGCCGGCGAACCAGCTTTCCAGGATTTCGCGGGTGCCGGCGGCGTAGCGCGCCTGCGCGGACAATGTGGTGCCCGAAACATGCGGTGTCATAGCGTTATTCGGCATCGAGCGCCAGGGGTGATCGGGGGGCGGCGGCTGCGGATACCACACGTCTCCCGCGTAGCCCGCCAGCTGGCCGGACCTCAGCGCGTCCGCGATGGCTTCCGGGACGGTCTCCTCGGCGCGGGCGGTGTTGACGATGTAGGAGCCCCGCCGCATCGTCGAGATCAGCTTCTCGTCGAACATCCTGCGGGTGTCGTCGTAGAGCGGTGAGTGGATGGACACCACATCGACCGCCCGCACCAGCGATTCGACCGTGGGGTGAAACGTCACGTTGAGTTGTTTCTCGGCTTCGGGCGCCAGCCGGCGGGTGTCGGTGTAGTGCAGGTTGACGTCGAAGGGCGCCAGCCGGCGCAGCACGGCACGCCCGATCCGCCCGGCGGCGATCAATCCGACGTCCATCCCCTCCAGGTCGTAGGCGCGCGCGGCGCAATCGGCGATGTTCCAGCCGCCGCCGGCCGCCCATCGATGCGACGGCACGAAATTGCGCACCAGCGCCAGGATCTGCATCACCGTGTGCTCGGCGACGCTGATGCTGTTGCTGTATGTCACCTCGGCCACGGTAATCCCGCGCGCTTGCGCCGCGTCCAGATCCACGTGGTCCGAGCCGATGCCGGCGGTCAGCGCCAGTCTGAGGTGGGGCGCCTTGGCGATGCGCTCCGCGGTCAGGTAGGCCGGCCAAAATGGTTGCGAGATCACGATTTCCGCGTCGGCGAGCTCGCGTTCGAATTCCGAATCCGGCCCGTCCTTGTCCGACGTCACCACCAACTCGTGTCCCGCGTCTTTAAAGAACCTGCGCAACCCCAGGGCGCCCGACACGCAGCCGAGGAGCTCGCCGGGGGTGAAGTCGATGGTCGACGGGGTCGGCACGGTGCTGCCGTCGGGGTATCCCCGGATCGTCGGCACGCTGTCGCGCGCGTAGCGCGGCGGATACCCGTCGACGGGGTCGGGGTAGAGCACCATCACACACTTGGCCATCGAGGCCTCCTTCAGCCGGGGGTCAAGCCCAGTCTCGGAGGGCGACCGCGCGGTTGTCCAAGACGCGGTTCCGACCGGCTGATAGGCGGCGCCGATCAGCGCGGCTAGGACGGCTCGCTCAGCGTGACGCCGAGGCGGGCCTCGCGCGCGATGCGGCGCAGCGCGCGGGTCAGCAACGAACCCGGCTCGGCCCGGTTGGTGACCAGCGCTATCAACGCCGTGACCGACGGGCGCCGCAACGGCAGCACCACCACGCCCGCGGGCACGCCCAAGGTGTGGATCCATGGTTGCGGCACGATGCTTGCCCACCGGCCGGTGCGAACGTGGGCGAACAGCGCTGCCACGGAATCGGTTTCCAGCTGCGGGGTGACCTGCAGGCCGTGGGTGGCCAGCGCGTCGTCGATGACCCGGCGCCCCCGCATGCCCTGCGTCAGCAGACACAGCGGCAGCCGCACGGCATCCGTCCACGCCATGGTTTTCGCCTCGCCGCCAAGGAGTTCGGCGGCGGCGATGAGCACCGGCTGCTCATGATAGAGCGGGGTGACCAGCAGGTCGGCCGTGTCCTGTTGGTCCGGATACAGGATGCCCGCGTCCAATTCGAACTTGCGGACGCGCTCCACGATGCCGGCCGAGCGCAGGTTGACCTCGAGCTGAACCCGCACCAACGGATGCGCCGCGCAGAATGGGTCCGTCAGCAGCGCAACGGTAGTCGAAGCGGCCGGCACCACCCCGAGCCGCAGTTCGCCCGTCAGGCCGGCCCGCAGCGCGGTCACCTCCTGCTTGAGGGCGTCGCGGTCGGCCAGGATGCGCCGCGCCCATGGCACCAGCCGCTCACCTTCGGGGGTGAGCCCTTCGAACTTCTGTCCGCGCCGCACCAGCGGGACGTTGAGCTCGGATTCGAGCTTGCGGATGGCTTCCGACAGCGCGGGCTGGGAGACGTAACAGGCCCTGGCCGCGCGCGCGAAGTGGCGCTCTTGCGCGAGCGCGACGAAATACTCCAGCTGACGGAACAGCATGTGCCCATTCGACCACGGTCCCGCCCCGGTGCCCATTCCCAGGTGCCCCACGGCGGGCACCACCCAGCCCCCGTTAATTGCCGTGACAGTCAAGGGCTTTCACCATGACGGCCCGCGCGAGACCGCCCGCACCGCGGACCCCCGCCGCACCACCCGACGTCGAATAAGTTTGCCGAATAGCGGTGAAGCGCGACCTGTGATACACCATCATGAACGCTCGACACCTGGGTGAGCTCGACGGAAGGAAAGATGGGCATGGCTTTCGCACGGGGTTTTGCGACAACCGCTATGTTCGCCGGCTTAGCTGCCTGTAGCGCCGGCACCGCATGGGCCGATACGCCCACAATGAACGGCAACTACACCGAGACCGCGACAACACCGGCCGGGGCAACGTTCAACACCTCTTGGGCGGTCAACTCCTGTGGCGACGGATGCATCTTCATCAAAGCCGGGCTGGGTGGCAGCCAGGCGCGATTGATCGACGGTCAATGGGTCTTGGACACGATGAACAACGTCGCCTGCGCCGACGGCAGTTCCGTTCAGTATGCCTCCAGCTCCCATATGACGTGGGACCCGAACACCCTTGAGGGCACGGCGCAGCAGACCTATGTCATCCCCGCCTGCGGGCACCCGGCGGGCTACTCCTACACCGACCAGATAAAGATCAAGCAGGCGTCCTGACCCGAGCCGGCGCAGGCGTCTACAGCGTTTCGTCCAGCTCGCCGAGGCGGTCGGTCAACCGCAGATTCTCGGAGTAGTCGACCGGGCAGCTGATCAGCGAGACCCCGTCGTCGTCGAGCGCGGCCCGCAGCGTCGGCAGCAGTTCATCGGCGTGAGAGATCCGATATCCCTTGGCGCCGAAGCTTTCCGCGTACTTCACCACGTCGGGGTTGTTGAACTTCACGTAGTAGTGCGCCCCGAGCTCGAGGTCCATCTTCCACTCGATGAGGCCGTAACCGCCGTCCTCCCAGATCAGCACCACCAGCGGGATCCGCTCGCGCACGGCCGTCTCGATCTCTTGGGAGTTCATCAAGAACGCACCGTCGCCGACGACGGCCAGCACCTTCGCCTCTGGCTGTGCCAGCTTGACGCCCAGCGCCCCGGGGAGGGCGAAACTCATGGTGGACAAGCCATTTGAGATCAGGCAGGTGTTCCGCTCAAAGGTCGGGTAGAGCCGGGCCATCCACATCTTGGTGGCGCCCGTGTCGACCAGGACGATGTCGCTGCGGCCCAGTGCCGCACGGGTGTCGGCGACCACCCGGGCGGGCGCCATTGGGTAGCGCGAATCCTGTTGTCCCCGTTCGAATTCCTCGGCCAGCAGGCCCGATCCGGGGACATCGGCGGCATGTTCGAAGGTATGGCCGGACAGCGCGTCGGTCAGCGCGTTCAGCGAGTCGCTGATATCGCCGATGATCCCCACGTCGACCGAGTAGTGAGCGTCGACCTCGGCGGGAAACCGGTGAATGTGGATGATCTTCTTGTCGGCCTGCGGGTTGATCCGGACCGGGTCGAATTCCTGTAGCTCGTAGCCGACGGTGATGACGGCGTCGGCGTTGTCGAACCCGAAGTTGACGTAGTCGTGCCGCATGAAGCCCAGCGTCCCGATGCTGTTCGGGTGGTCGTCGGGCATGACGCCCTTGCCGTGGAAGGTGTTGGCCACCTGGATGCCGAACTCCTCGGAGAAGCGCACCAGGGCCTTGGTGGCGTCGGCGCGCGCGGCGCCGTGCCCGGCCAGCACCACCGGGCGCTTGGCGTTGCGCAGCACCTCGACCGCGCGTGCCACCTGGCGGGGCGCCGGGGCGTCGGCGCGGACGACGTTGCGCGGCAACGGCGCCAGGTCATAGTCGGTGTCGTCGGCATCGATGTGCTCGGGCACGGCCAGATACACCGCGGCCGGACGTTCGGCCTCGGAGACCTTGAACGCCTTGCGGACCATCTCGGGGATGGCGCGCGCCGTCGGGACGCCGGCCGACCACCGGGTGATGGGGGCGAACATCGACACCAGGTCGACGTACTGGTGTGACTCCTTGAACTCCCGGTCGTGGCCGACCTGCGCGGAGATGGCGACCAACGGGGTGCTGTTGGTGGTGGCGTCGGCCACCCCGAGCTGCATGTTGATCGCGCCGGGTCCCAGCGTGGCCGACACCACCGCGGCGCGTCCGGTGACCCTGCCGTACATCTCGGCCATGAACGAGGCGGCCTGCTCGTGCCGGGTGAGCACATAGCGGATGTTCGAGGACGCCAGCGCCTGCACGAACCGGATGTTCTCCTCGCCCGGAACCCCGAACACGACGGAAACACCCTCGTTTTCCAGGCACTTGACGATCAGCTCAGCGGCTTTGCTCATCCGACACCTCCCTTAGGGGAACGATAGTGGCAGGCTAGGTGTTGGACTTTTCAGCCGTATGCAACACGAACCCGATGAAGGAGGGCCGACGTGCCCATCGCCACCATTAACCCGGCTACCGGCGAGACAGTGAAGACCTTCACCCCGGCCACCGACCAGGAGGTCGACGCCGCGATTGCCCGTGCCTACGAACGCTTCCTCGATTACCGCCACAACACCACGTTTGCCCAACGCGCCGAGTGGGCAAACGCCACCGCCGACCTGCTCGAAGCGGAGGCCGACGAGGTCGCCGCCATGATGACGCTGGAGATGGGCAAGACCCTGAAGTCGGCCAAGGCGGAAGCGCTGAAGTGCGCCAAGGGTTTTCGCTACTACGCCGAAAACGCCGAGAAGATGCTGGCCGACGAGCCGGCCGACGCCGAGGCGGTGGGCGCGAAGAAGGCCTACACCCGCTACCAACCGCTCGGGGTCGTGCTCGCCGTGATGCCGTGGAACTTCCCGCTGTGGCAGGCCGTGCGGTTCGCCGCGCCGGCGCTGATGGCCGGCAACGTCGGGATCCTCAAGCACGCGTCCAACGTGCCACAGTCCGCGCTGTACCTCGCCGACGTGATCGCCCGCGGCGGCTTCCCCGAGGGCTGTTTCCAGACCCTGCTCGTCTCCTCCAGCGCGGTCGAGCGCATCCTGCGCGATCCGCGGGTGGCGGCGGCGACCCTGACCGGCAGCGAGCCGGCCGGCCAGTCGGTGGCGGCCATCGCCGGTGACGAGATCAAGCCGACCGTGCTCGAGCTCGGCGGCAGCGACCCGTTCATCGTGATGCCGTCGGCGAACCTGGACGAGGCGGCCAAGACGGCGGTCACCGCCCGAGTGCAGAACAACGGCCAATCCTGCATCGCCGCAAAGCGGTTCATCGTGCACACCGACATCTATGACGCGTTCGTCGACAAGTTCACCGAACAGATGGAGGCGCTGACCGTCGGTGACCCCACCGACCCGGACACCGACGTGGGTCCGCTGGCCACCGAGTCGGGCCGCGACGAGATCGCCAAGCAGGTCGACGACGCCGCCGCGGCGGGGGCCAAGATTCGCCTCGGCGGCAAGCCGATCGACCGGCCGGGGTGGTTCTACCCGCCGACCGTCGTCACCGACATCACCAAGGACATGGCCCTCTACACCGAGGAGGTGTTCGGCCCCGTCGCGTCGATGTACCGGGCCGCCGACATCGACGAAGCCATCGAGATCGCCAACGCCACCACGTTCGGCCTGGGGTCCAACGCCTGGACCAACGACGAGGCCGAACAGCAGCGCTTCATCGACGAGATCGAGGCCGGCCAGGTCTTCATCAACGGGATGACGGTGTCCTACCCGGAGCTGGGATTCGGCGGCGTCAAGCGGTCGGGCTACGGACGCGAACTCGCGGGCCTGGGCATCCGCGCGTTCGTCAACGCCAAGACCGTGTGGGTCGGGGAATCCGAGAGCGGCTCCTCGTCGGGCGGCAACAAGGTCGAGTGAGCGCCCGGGCCGGTTAAGCCGAGGCGCCCGCCAGCAGCTTCTCGTCCTCTTCGGCGAAGGTGTCCTCGAGCTGGACGGGCTCGTAGTCGAGGTCGATCTCGGCGAGCGGGCGCCCGCGCGCGCTGGAGATGGTGCCGAAGCGTCGCATGCCCTTGTCGGAGGCGTAGGCCATGAACTCGTCCACCGACAGGCCGAACGGCATCGGGTCATAGAGGGCGAAGCCCTCTTCGATCAGGCGCAGACCCAGCGGCATCAGCTCGTTCATCCGCGTTTCGAAGACGCCCCAGTTGGCGTCGTCGGCGGCGACGTGGCGCCGGCAGGTGAAGGTGCCCCACGCCATGTGGCGTCGCTCGTCGTCGCCGATGCGACGCACCAGCTCCTGCATGCCGGGCAGGATCCCGCGCTCCACGCAGATCTTGTGCCAGCCGAAGTAACCGGTCAGCGCCAGCATGCCCTCGACCATGTGGTTGTAGGTCACCGACGCGCGGACCTGCGCGGCCGGTGACGGGTCGACCGTCAGCGCGTTCAGACAGTCCGGCAGTTCCTCATAGAAGATCGTGCGATAGGTCGGAACGTCCTCCAGGTAGTAGTGCAGGTCCTCGGTGATGCCGACGGCGTCGAGCCACATGCGGAACACCTGGACGTGCTTGGCTTCCTCGAAGGCGAACTGCGTCAGGTACATCTCGTCGCCGAGCCGGCCTTCGGCCCGCATCGCGGCCATGAACGGCTGGATGTCTTGGGTCACCGACTCCTCGCCGGCGATGAACTCCGCGCACAGCCGCGTCGCGTAGCTGCGTTCGTCGTCAGTGAGCCGCTCCCAGTCCTCGCGATCGCGCGAGAAGTCGATGTCGGCCGGATTCCAGAACTTCGCATTGCCGCCCGCAAACAGCTTGAGCGGCAAGCTGTCCCAGTTGAGGCCGCCCTGGGCCATCGAGGCGATTCGGGTGCGATTCATGTGACCTCCTCAGATCGTTTGGGGGCGGATTCCAGCGGCGAAGCCGAGAACGCGGCCGCCAGCACCGCGACGAGCCTGCGCACCGCCAGCGCCGGCTGCTCCGGTGTGGGCTCGTCGAGCCCGAGAATCGGATCCAGGCCGCGCATGTAGGGCGCCAGCGCCAGGTGCGGAAAGATCAGCAGCAGCAAGGACAGCAGCGCATCGGTGTCGGAATCCGCGCGCAGGTCGCCCCGCCGCTGCGCCTCGCGCACCAGTGGGCGCATCACTTCCAGGTAGTGCCGGTGGATGACGTGCTGCACGCTGACCCGGGCCTCGGTGTCGACTTCCAGCGTCGCCGCGGCGTGCAAGGCCCGTTCGTGCGGGTGGTCGGCGAAGTAGGCCACCCACGCGTCGAGCCAGTCGGTGAGGAACTCGAAAAACGGCCGGCTCGGGTCGAGTTCGCGGATGCGGTCTTCCATATACGCCCGCACCCGCTGGCTGCCGATGTCGGCGATGAACGCGTACAGGTCTCGCTTGTCCGCGAAGTACTGGAACAGGCTGCCCTTGGCCACCCCGGCACGGCGTGCGATGACGTTCAGGCTGCCCCGGGAAAACCCGTGCGCCCCGAACTCCGCCTCCGCGGCTTCGATGATCGCGGCACGACGGGCCGGATCGACGCGTGCCCAGGTGACCGTTGGCAATGCCCCTCCTATGGTGAATGACCACTGGTCATATTACGGTGAGCTGCGTCACAGTCAAGGGGCTGCAGACGATTGGCAGACCGCCGCGCACGCCAGCGAGAAATCCGGCAAGCGAGCACTATCGGTGGTAGCGACGCCGCCGAACAACAGCCGAGGAGTGATCGTGACGACGCACCAGGACAAAGTGGCCTGGCCCAGCCTGCGGGTCGACGACTGGGCCGCAACGAGGCAGACGCTGCACATGTGGGCACAGATCGTGGGAAAGGTCCGGCTGGCCCATTCGCCCTTGGTCAACCACTGGTGGCAGGTCACCTCGTATGTGACCCCGCGTGGCTTGACGACATCTGCGATTCCGTATGGGAAGGCGGTCTTCGACATGGAGTTCGATTTCATCGACCACGTGCTGATGATCCGCAGCAGCACCGGTGCGACCCGCGGTGTGCGCCTGGAACCGAAATCGGTGGCCGAGTTCTACGCGGAGACGATGCGGGCACTCGACGAGCTGGGTTTCTCCACGCGCATTCAAGCGCATCCCAACGAGGTAGACCCGGCCGTGCCGTTCGCCGAAGACGTCGAGCATGCGTCATACGATCCCGATGCGGCAAACCTGTTCTGGCGTCAGCTGATTGCGGCGAACCGCGTGCTCGGCCAGTTTCGGTCCCGGTTCATGGGTAAGGTAAGTCCCGTCCATTTCTTCTGGGGGGCAATGGATCTCGCGTGCACCAGATTTTCCGGGCGCGGTGCGCCCCGCCACCCGGGGGGCGCACCCAATTGCGGAGACTGGGTGATGGTGGAGGGCTACTCGCGAGAACTGAGCAGCTGCGGATTCTTTCCCGGTGGGGGTGACGAGGGCGCCTTCTACGCCTACGCCTATCCCGAACCCGATGGCTTTGCCGACCACCCCGTCGGTCCCGAGGAGGCGGGCTACGACACGGATCTCGGCGAGTACCTGTTGCCCTACGAGGCGGTGCGGCAGGCGGCCGACCCCGACCGCACGCTCCTGGGGTTCTTACAAGACACCTACGAAGCGGCTGCGGTGCATGCCGGCTGGGACCGCGCCGCGCTCGAAGACGACCCCGATCGCTGGAAGGCGCATCAAACTCGCGCATGACGCGCTTGGGCGCAGGGCGCAGAAGACGTGCCACCAGCGCTCGTTGTCGAGCGTGAAAGTAACTTCACGTTGGCGGCCCGGCGTGAAACTAACTTCACGTTCGGTGCCGCGAGGCGACGCGCAGCTACGGCCGCATGCGGTACGCGCCGCTGAGCGGCAGCACGTGCTCTTTCCAGATCTGGTCATAGCGCGACGGGTCGTACACAGGACGACGGATCATCCGCGTAGCGAAACGGGCCTGCGCGTCGGTGGTCGACGGCTTGTCGTTGAGCTCGACGGCATAGCCGTTGAAGTCGCGAACCAGCACCGCGAAGATCGCGTCGGTCAGCGTCTCGTCGATGTCGGAGAGCGCGGCCTCCTCCAGGATGAGCTGCGCGTAGGGCACCGTCGCGAACAGCTGCCCGACTGCGAACGCGAAGTCAATGTCCTTCTGCTGCACGGCATCCGGCGTCGCACTGGCCAGCATCTCGGCCAGCACGTCGATCTGCGATCGCAGCAGCGCCACGTTGGGCAAGTGTCCGAAGGCGTCGAACGGCGCGCGCCAGTCGTGGAACCGCACCTTGCCCAGCCCGCCAGTCGGCCCCTGGTTGAACAGAAAGGTGTCGTCGGCCGCATCGTCGCGGCGGCCGATCACCGGCAGCTCGCTGTTGGGCGCGAACAGGAAGTTGGGCATGAACTTGCCGAGCAGCCCGATGTTGATGTGGACGGTGCCCTCCAGCCGGGGCAGCAGGCCGATCTCGCGCGCCATAGCCTCGAAGATGGTGTCCTTCTCGACGCCCTTGGCCGCGATGACGTCCCACAGCGCGGTGATGACGCGTTCGCCCTCGCTGGTGATCTTCGCCTTGGTGAGCGGGCTGTAGAGCAGGTAGCGACGGTCTTCGGCAGACGCGCTGCGCATGTAGTCGCAGGCCCGGGTGGCGACCAGCCGCATCGCGACCAGCCGCGCGTAGGCGTCGGTGAGCAGCCGCCGCACATGGGTGAAGTCGGTGACGACCGTCCCGTACAGGATGCGGTTCGAGGCGTGGGTGACCGCCTCGTACATGGCATGCGTGCACATACCAACCGCGCCCCAGCCGAGGTTGTACTTGCAGACGTTGACGGTGTTCAGCGCGGCGTGGAAGGCCCCGGGGCCGCGATGCAGGATGTCGGCCTCGGTGACCGGGTAGTCGCGCAGCGCATAGTTGGCGACGAAATTCTGGGAGTTCACCACGTTCTTGATCAGGTCGTAGCGCTCGTGCTGCGAGTCGGCGGCGAAGAACACATACTCGTCGGTGCCGTCGAACTTGCCGAAGGTGGAGACCATCCGGGCCACGTTGGCGTTGCCGATGTAGTACTTCTCGCCGGCGGCGGTCCAGCCCCCGCCTTTCGGCGTCAGGATCATGTCGGTCTGGTAGACGTCCGCGCCGTGGGTCTGCTCCGACAGGCCGAAGGCGAAGACCTCCCCGGCCTCGAGCAACGCGGCGGCCTTGAGCTTGGCATCCTCGTTGGCGCTCATCCAGATCGGGCCCAGGCCCAGGGCGGTGACCTGGAACGGATACCAGTAGTTGAGCCCGTAGAAGCCGACGATCTCGGCGAACTCACTGATCCGGTAGGTGTCCCAGCGACAATCGTCGGCACCGTACTGCTTCGGCGTCAGCAGCGAGGCGAAGATGCGCTCGCGGCCGACGTGCTCCAAAAAGTCCGAGTACCACACGCGTTCGTGGTCGTCGGCCTTCAGCCTCGCCTTGCCGCGGGATTCGAAGAAGTCCACCGTGGCGGCCATGATCTCCCCCGAGCGGCGGTCTGGGTACTGGCGTTGCAGGTGGTTGGGATTGAGCAACATGACGTGACTCCCAGTGGGTTCTCGACGAAGACGAGGGTGACGGTACTGCAATACGGCGGCCGTCGGGGTGGCTGGAACAAAACGGCTCTGTTGGTCGGCTGTCAGTCGACCTAGCATCAGTGGCGTGTCAGAACTCAATACCGCTCGCGGGTCCATCGATACCGCCGCGCTAGGCGTCACCCTCATGCATGAGCACGTGTTCATCATGACCACCGAGATCGCGGAGAACTACCCCGAGGCGTGGGGCGACGAAGATCGGCGGGTGGCCGACGCGATCGAAAGGCTCAACGAGCTGAAGGCCCGCGGCGTGGACACCATCGTCGACCTCACCGTGATCGGCCTGGGCCGTTACATCCCCCGGATCGCCCGGGTCGCGGCCGAGACCGAGCTGAATATCGTTGTGGCGACAGGTCTTTACACCTACAACGACGTCCCGATGTACTTCCACTACCTCGGTCCGGGCGCACTGGCTGGCGGCCCCGAGATCATGACCGACATGTTCGTCCGCGACATCGAGCAGGGCATCGCCGACACCGGCATCAAGGCCGGGATCCTCAAGTGCGCGACCGACGAACCCGGCGTCACACCGGGCGTCGAGCGGGTGCTGCGCGCGGTCGCCCAGGCGCACAAGCGCACCGGTGTGCCGATCTCGACGCACACCCACGCGGGGCTGCGGCGCGGGCTCGAGCAGCAGCGCATCTTCGAAGAAGAGGGCGTCGACCTGAGCCGGGTGATCATCGGGCACTCCGGCGACAGCACCGACATCGGCTACCTCGAGGAGCTCATCGCCGCCGGCTCCTACCTCGGGATGGACCGCTTCGGCATCGACGCGTTCCTGCCCTTCGAGGATCGGGTGAACACGGTGGTGCAGATGTGCGAGCGCGGACACGCCGACAAGATGGTGCTCTCGCACGACGCCAACTGTTACTTCGATGCGATCCCGGAGGAGCTGGGATCGCAGATGCTGCCGAACTGGCACTACCTGCACATCCACAACGACGTCATCCCGGCGCTCAAGGAGCGCGGCGTCACCGACGAGCAGCTGCATACGATGCTGGTCGACAACCCGCGCCGCATCTTCGAGCGGCAGGGCGCGTATGAGTGAGCCGATCCCGCCGATCGGCACGCAGATTTCGGCACTGGCCGAACTCGCCCCCGACGAGCCGGCGGTCACCTGCGACGGCATCACCCTCACCCGCGCCCAGCTCGACCGCTCGACGAATCGGCTGGCCCGCGCCTACGCCGAGCGCGGTGTGGGTGTCGGTGACTACGTGACCATGGTGCTGCCGAATTCGGTCGAGTGGATCCAGGCCGCGGTGGCGTGCTGGAAGCTGGGCGCGGTGCCGCAGCCGTTGTCCGCCCGGTTGCCCGACGCGGAGTTGCAGGCCCTGCTGGACTTGCGGCCACCCGCCCTGCTGGTCGGGCGCGACCACCCTGGAATGGCAAGCGTGCCAGCAGGTTTCGAGCCCGATCCGACGTTGTCCGACGCGGCGTTGCCCGAGGCGGTGTCGCCGGTGTGGAAGGTGATGGGATCCGGTGGCAGCACCGGGCGGCCCAAACTGATCGAATCCGGCGGCGACAGCCGGATACCATCGGCGATCGGCTACCCGCTGGGCGCCCAGGAAGGCGACACCACCCTGGTGCCGGTGCCGTTGAGCCACAACACCGGTTTCAGTACCGCGACGATCGCGCTGCTGATGCGCCATCACCTGGTGCTGATGAGCCGGTTCGACCCCGAGCGGTTTCTGCGACTGATCGCCGACCACCGCGTGACGTTCCTGACGACGGTGCCGACGATCATGCAGCGGACGCTGCCGGTCTACCAGGCCGACCCGGATACCTACGACCTGTCGTCGATCCGCCGGTTCTGGCATCTGGGCGCGCCCTGCCCGCCCGCCATCAAGCAGGCGTGGATCGACCTGCTGGGCCCGGAGAAAGTCTGGGAGCTCTACGGCGGCACCGAATTACAGGCGCTGACCTTCATCTCCGGGGACCAATGGCTGGCGCACCGCGGCTCGGTCGGCGTGGTGGTCGCCGGGGAGATGAAGGTGCTCGACGACGACGGCAATCCCTGCCCGCCCGGGGTCGTCGGCGAGATCTATATGCGGCCCGGCCCGGACAGCGCGCCCACCTACCGCTACGTCGGCGCCACGGCGAAAAGCCGCGACGGCTGGGACTCACTGGGTGATCTGGGCTATTTCGACGCCGACGGCTTCCTGTACCTCTCGGACCGGCGGGTCGACATGTTCACCGTCGGCGGCCGCAACGTCTACCCCGCCGAGATCGAGAACGCGCTCTCGGCGCACCCGGACGTGTTGTCCTGTCTGGTCGTCGGCGTCCCCCACGACGACCTGGGCCAGGTGCCGTACGCGCTGGTGCACCCGCAAGAAGGTTCCGCTCTGGATTCCGTTGGTGTGCAAGCGTTTCTGCGCGACCACGTGGCCGGGTACAAGGTGCCACACACCGTCGAGTTCGTCGACACCCCGCTACGCGACGACGCCGGCAAGGCCCGCCGGTCCGCGGTCCGCGAACAGATCATCGAGCGTCTGGCGGCCGCGGAAGCCAGCTGACCGACGCCGCCAAGGATTCTCCAAGGACGCCGCACCATCGTCGGGGACATGCGGATCGAGCCGTTGAGTACCGAGCTGATCGAACGTTATCTGCGCTCGCGCCAGCTGCGGTTCTTCCGCAGCGACGACGGCGAGGAGTTCCTGCTGCTGTCCAGCTACGAGCGCGGCAAGCTGCACGTCAACCTGCGGGTCAACGGTTTACGGCGCGACTTGCTGGAGATCTCGATCAGCCCGTCCGCCTACTACCCGGCCGGCGAGCGCCCACGCCTGATGGAACTGATGAACGATTGGAACCGAGACACCTACTGGCCCAAGGTGTTTCTGCGCGAGACGGCTCAGCCCAGCCACGTCAGCGTCGTCGGTGAGAACGCCTACCTGCTCAGCGACGGCATCCATCTCGAGGCGCTGGGCAATCTCATCGAATCGGCCGTCGAGTACGGGCGCGATCTGTTCGCCAAGATCGAGCGGGCCATCTGTCTACCGTCCGCGCACGAGCTGGAAGAGTGGATGGACCGCACCGGCTAGGGCGCGATCGCGTCGGCTTCCGCGTCGACACCTGGGTCCAAGCGAAGCCGGCCCACTCAACAATGACGTGTACGGGTTAAAGGTCGCATGACATGCCTGTAGCAAGCCGGCCAAATTAAGTGCGAGTGCCGCCAGCGGTGAAGGCCTGCTAGGCAGTTCATAGACGATGATGGGTGAATGGCTCGGACCCTCTCGATTGCCTACACTTTCGCTTGTGCAGGAGACGTTGCGGGTAAATAACGCGGGCGTGCAAGCGATGGCGGCCCGCTGGGCCGTCTCTGCGGACGATTTGAACGCGATGGTGTCGCCGGCGACTTTCGGATTGTCATGGCAGCCCAGCGCGACGGCAGTCAACGCCGCCCACGCCGATGTCACAGTCTTCACCGCGGCACTGGCCGCTCGGGTAGGGTCCACCGCTACGCACGTCTCTGAAGCAGACCGCCGTTATCTTGCCAACGAGAACCGATCGGCTAATCAGCTGGCCTCTGTGGTGCAGCCCGTGATAAGCGTGTAGCGATGGCCACGGTCGCAGGGGTTCCTGGCCTGTCGGCGGTGTTGACCTGGCCGACCGACCATCTTACTGAGGCGGCCGCCCACTGGGAGACCGTGGCCGAGCGCAGCTATGCGCTGTCCCACCAGGTATGGTGGGACGCCGCTTCGGTCGATTGGCGAGGCGAAGCCGCTACGGCGCTGCGCGTCGCGACGCGCGCTGACATGGAAACCGTCAGCTCAGCTGCCGACCAGCTGCAGGCGGCTGCACGCGTGGCGCGCAACGGCGCCTCTGACTTATATGCCGCCCGCTCCCGAGTCCGCTACGCCATACAGGATGCCCAATCGGCGGGATATAAAGTCGGCGAAGACCTTTCCGTCACAGATCGCATGGTTGGCGGATCGACCGCGCAGCGGGCCGCCCGCCAATCCCAAGCGCAAGTCCTCGCCGGCGAGATCCGCCGGCGCGCCGCACAATTGGTCGCCCTAGACCAACAAGTCGCCGGGAAAATTACCGCCGCAGTGGCCGGTGTCAGCGACACTTTCCCGCAACGTCCGGCCTTCGACAGTCCACCGAAGGACAACCCCGTCCACACCGTCGACAGTCACACCTTCAAAGACGACCCAGCCCCGCAGCCATGGCAACCACCCCCGCCGCCATACCCCCAAGGCAAGCCTGTAGGCCCCGGCTTGCCGCCCGAAGGTGTTCGCCCGCCTGTCGATGGACCGGTGACCGTCGGACCGGCTAGTAAGCCGAGCGCCCAAGCAAAGGGCGAACAGCACTTGTGGGACAAGAACGGCGGCGAGTGGCGGTACGACCCTGGCCAAGATCGGTATCACTACCCGCACTGGGACTACAACCCGCACAACGCGCCGAACAGCAGGTGGGACAACGTCGGAATCAACGGTCTTCCAACTCACAAGGAAGCGTCAGCCCCACCGCGCTCGGGGACGGTCGGTATCCCGCCCACCGCCCCCCAACCCCCAGCTCCTGCACCTAAACTGCCAGCGCCGAAGCTGGGTGAGGAACCGGTAATCGGCGGCGGACCTTCTTTTGGACCGCAAGTGATCCCGCCGCCACATGCTCATAAACACTGGCTCGGCGAAACCAACATCGAAGAATGGGAAGAAGGCCCGGCCGGCAGCCACTGATTTGCTTCTGAAGCAAATAGGCTCACCCGCAATCGGTCCCGACCACTATGCACTGCTGCGGCCCTCACGCCGAACACTTTGATCCCAGCGGTGAACCTGTTCGAGACACAAGATGGTAGGACCGGGGTGCAATTAGCGCAGCCGCCAACAGCTTCCGGCCATTAACATTTGTTTGACAATGAGAAAGCATGGTGCTTATGAGCGTGATTTATGCCGAACTGGCCGAAAAGCTGTACATGGGCGACGATGCGGTGCTGCTGGCGATGGATACCGCTGGCGTCGACACTGTCCTTGCGGCACTGACTGAGGCCGCACAACAGGCTTCAGCCCGGCTGGACCACGGGGCAACGATTCACCAGTTCATCATCGAGCCGGAAGCTGCCGAGATTGAATTTCGCGACGGCGCCGTGGTGTGGCGGTTGGACGCGGCCGTTGCCGCGGAGATCATCGAATTGCTGACGGAAATGCATGATCACCCCGGCTCGGGCCACCACTATGTGGACATCTCCAAGCCCGCCGACTTGCTCGTACTGTCGATGAACGAGTACCCCCTGAACCTCTTACCTCCCGAAGCCGTATACCCGCGCCCGAGCTGAAACTCCTAGGGCGCGATCGCGTCCGCCTCGGCGTCGACACCCCGAGCCGACTCGCCCGGCCTCTCGCGTTTCTCCCAGCGGCGCAACGCTTCTCGACACGGCGACTCGACCAGCGCATAGCTGACCGCGGCGATCGCGAAGCCGAAGAGCAGCGTCAGCACCAGCACCGTGGGCATGCGGCCGGTGAAGGGGAACGTCCCGAGCACCGGGAACACCATGGCCAGCGCCGCCAGGTGCCAGACGAACAGCCCGTAGGACCATCGCCCCAGGGTCACCATGGCGGTGGTCCCCAGGATGCGGTGCGGGGTGTCGACGCGGTCCAGCACCAGCGGGGCGACGAGCGCGAAGGCCACCAGCGAACCCATGGCGGTCTTCACCGCGAACTGGGCCGGCGTGCCCGGCACCAAGCCTTCGGGGCCCGCCAGCGGGGACGCCGCGACCAGGTAGGCGCCCACCGCGACGGCGGCCATTACCAACCGCCGGCGCGCGACGCGGTGTGGCAACCCGACACCGCTGTGCACCCACTCGGCCAGCAGCATGCCGGCGGCGAACCAGGAGAAGAACGCCGGCGGCCAGTTGAGCGGATTGCTGCCGGAGCCGGAGTCGGCCCCGAAGAGCCATCCCCACGCCCAGCTGAGCGCCCCCACTGCGGCGATCGCCGGGACCCGGCCCCGCATCGGTAGGCGGCGGGCCAGCAGCGCGAGGATCGGCAGCGCCAGGTAGAAGCTGACCTCGACGGACAGGCTCCACATCTGGGTCAGCCCGCCGGTCAGCGTTAGCGGCACGTAAATCTGGGTGAGCGTCAGGTTGGCCAGCCAGACCGTCAGGCTGGCGTGGTCGGCGTCGGGCAACAGCGTCAGGATCACGATCACCGCGACCACATAGGCCGGCATGATGCGGACCACCCGCGACCGCAGGTAGTGGCCGGTGGCCGGGCGCGGCCCCAAACCTCGTGCGGCCGCGGCATGCCCGCGCCACAACAGAAAACCCGACAGCGCGAAGAACACCGCCACGGCCAGGTCGAAGCGGCCGAACAGCCTGCCCGTCGCGCCGCTGGAATGCCCGGTCTGGAACGCGACGTGCGTGACCACCACGCCCATGGCCGCGCACGCGCGCATGCCTTCCACGGCCGGCAGGAAGCTGCGCACCCCACCCACCCGCTGGTCGTCGCTCACCACCACAGTTTGCCTGTGCCGCGCGGCCGGGCGAATGGGCACACCGGGGGCCCGTCCGCGCGAGCAACAGGTTCGTAAGTCGCTGCCTTACTTTCTGCTGTTAGGGTCGAACGAGTTTGCCCCGGGCTGCCTGCTCGGGGCGGGTCGCGGCTGATGAAGCACGAAAATGAGGAGGGCACAGCGACGTGAACCGAGCAGTCATGTTGCGGTTCGCCGCATGCGGGATCATCGGACTCGGAGCTGCCCTGCTGATCGCCGCGCTGCTGTTGACGACGTACACCACCAGCAGGATCACCAAGGTCCCCCTGAACATCGACGCGACGCTGATCGGTGACGGCACGGGGACCGCGCTGGACTCCGGGTCGTTGTCGACCGACCACGTCGTCGTCAACCAGAACGTGCCGCTGGTCTCCCAGCAGCAGATCAGCGTGGAGTCGCCCGCCAACTCCGACGTGGTCACGCTGCAAGTCGGAAGTTCGTTGCGCCGCACGGACAAGCAGAAGGACAGCGGGTTGCTGCTGGCGATCGTCGACACCGTCACGCTCAACCGCAAGACCGCGCTGGCCGTCTCCGACGACACCCATGCCGGCGGTTCGGTCCAGAAGCCGCGTGCCGTCAATGACGAAAACCCGCCCACCGCGATGCCGCTGCGGCACGAGGGGCTGTCCTACCGGTTCCCGTTCCACACCGAGAAGAAGACCTACCCCTACTTCGATCCGATCGCGCAGAAGGCGTTCGACGTCAACTACGACACCCAGGAAGACGTCAACGGCCTGACCACGTACAAGTTCACCCAGAACGTGGGCTACAACGCCGACGGCAAGCTGGTGGCCCCGGTGGCCTACCCGTCGCTGTTGGCGGGCAACGAGGACGCCAAGCAGACCACGTCGGCGTCGATGTGGGGCGTGCAGGGCGGTGACCCGAACGAACAGATCACCATGACCCGCTACTACGCGGCGCAACGCACCTTCTGGGTGGATCCCGTGTCGGGCACCATCGTCAAGCAGACCGAGCACGCCGATCACTACTTCGCCCGCGATCCGCTCAAGCCGGAGCTCACGCTGGCCGACTACAAGGTCACCTCGAACGAGGACACCATCGAATCCCAGGTGAACGCCGCCCGCGATGAGCGCGACCGGCTGGCGCTGTGGTCGCGGGTGCTGCCCATCACCTTCACC
Organism: Mycobacterium sp. NGS33; assembly: GCF_059812885.1. Classification (NCBI taxonomy): domain Bacteria; kingdom Bacillati; phylum Actinomycetota; class Actinomycetes; order Mycobacteriales; family Mycobacteriaceae; genus Mycobacterium; species Mycobacterium sp. NGS33. The sequence goes on from NZ_JCALDN010000001.1 coordinate 828,774, forward strand.
GCGGTCGGCCTGATCGCGCTGATCGGCGGCGGGCTGCTCGCATCGTTCAGCCTGCGCAGCGAGAGCGCGCTGACCGACCCCGGCCTGGACCGCGGCGACCAGGACTTCTTCGGCCGCAGCGGCCTCGAGGAACCGGTGCCCGGCGCCGAAGCCGAAACCGAGAAGCTGCCCACCCAGCGGCCCGAGGCGCGTCAGGAGCCCGGCACGCCCGGCCCGGAGGAGCCCACCGAGGCGGGGCCCACCGAGGCGAAGCCGCCCGGCACGCACGACCGGGAATAGCCCGGCCCGGATGCGTTAACCGTGCGCTGGACCCGACCCGGGTACGCACTGGTCTTGGCGCTGCTGGTGGTCGGGCCGCTCCTGACGCCCGGATACCTGCTGCTGCGTGACGCGGTGTCGACGCCGCGGTCCTACCTGTCCGACACCGCGCTGGGGCTCACGTCGGCGCCACGCGCCACCCCGCAGGATTTCGCGGTCGCGCTGGCCTCCCAACTGATCGACGGCGGCGTCGTGGTCAAGGCGCTGCTGGTGGCGGGGCTGTGGCTGGCGGGATGGGGCGCGGCCCGGCTCGTTGCGGTCGCGCTGCCCTGCGCGGGCGCGCCCGGCCAGTTCGTCGCCACCACCGTGGCGATCTGGAATCCCTATGTCGCGGAACGGCTTCTGCAGGGGCATTGGAGCCTGCTGGTCGGCTACGGCTGCCTGCCCTGGGTAGCCGCGGCGATGCTGACGCTGCGGACGGCACCGAACTCAAGCCGGTTCGGGTTCTTCGCACTGGCCTTCTGGATCGCGCTTGCCGGGCTGACCCCGACGGGCCTGCTGCTCACCGCGACGGTGGCGCTGGCCTGCCTGGCGGCGCCCGGTCCCGGCCGGGGGCGCGGGTGGTGCGCCGGGGTTGCGTTGGGCGCCGCCCTGGTGGCGGCGGCCCCATGGCTGACGGCGTCGGCGATGGGTTCGTCGTTGACCGCGCACACGGCGGCCAACCGGCTAGGGGTCGAGGCCTTCGCCCCCCGCGCCGAGCCGGGGCTGGGCACCCTGGGCAGCCTGGCCAGCCTCGGCGGAATCTGGAACGGCGACGCCGTACCCGGTTCGCGCACCACGCTTTTCGCGGTGTTCTCGGCGGTGGTGCTGTTGGGCGTGGTGGCCGCGGGGTTGCCGACGGTCGTCCGGCGCCCCGCGGTGGTGCCGCTGCTGGCGCTGGCGGCCGTGTCCGTGCTGATCCCGGCGGCGCTGGCCACCGGGCCGGGCGTGGCGCTGCTGGGCACGGTGGTCGACGCCGTGCCCGGCTTCGGGGTGCTACGCGACGGGCAGAAGTGGGTGGCGCTGGCGATGCCCGGCTACGCGCTGGCCGGGGCCGGCGCGGTGGTGACGCTGCGCCGCTGGCTCCGACTCCCCGGCGGCGGCGCCCCGGCGCTGGTCTGCTGTCTGGCGCTGTTGCTGGCGCTGCCGGACCTGGGCTGGGGGGTGTTCGGCAAGGTGGCGCCCGTGCGCTATCCGCGCGGCTGGGCCGCCGTCGCTGCGGCGATCGACGCCCAGCCGGGCGCAGTGGCGGTGTTGCCGGCCGGCACCATGCGGCTGTTCTCCTGGTCGGGCGCGGCGCCGGTGTTGGATCCGCTGCCCCGGTGGGTGCGCGCCGACGTGCTGAGCACCGGCGACTTGGTGATCTCGGGGACCACCATCACCGGCGAAGGCGCGCACGCCCGCGCGGTCCAGCAGCTCCTGTTGTCCGGCCCGGACCCGTCGGCGCTGGCCGCGGCCGGGGTGGCCTGGCTGGTGGTCGAATCCGACAGCGCCGGGGACATGGGGGCGGCCGCACGCACCCTGGGGGCGATGGCACCGGTCTATCGCGACCACGAGATCGCGCTCTACCGGATCGGCGGGCGGACCGCCACGGTGGCCGCCGGTCAGCGGACCGCCACGGTGATCGCGCACCTGGCGTGGCTGGCGATGTTGATCAGCGCCGGCGCCGGCGCGGTGATCGGCGCGTGGCGGCGCCGCGCCCGCTCAGCCCCGCCCGGTGACTAGCCCGTTGACCGTGCGGCCGGCCTGCACCGCTTCCAGCACGCCGCACATCGCGTCGGCGCTTTGCGTCCAGGAGAATTCGCCGCTGCGGGTGTGCGCCTTGGCGCCCAGTTGATCGCGCAGGACCGGATCGGCGAGCAGTTCTTCGAGCCGATCCACCAGCTCGGCGTGGCTGTCCACCAGGATCCCGGTCACCTCGTCGACGATCGAGTCCGACAGTCCGCCCGAGGATCGGTAGCCGATGGTCGGCACCGCGTGCTGGGCCGCCTCGACGACGGCCAGGCCCCAGCCCTCCTTGCGCGAGGGCAGCAGGTGCACCCAAGCCCCTTGCAGCACATGGTGTTTGGTGAGGTCGTCAACGTGACCGTGAAACGTCACCGCCGAACAGATGCCGAGCCGAGCCGCGTGCTCGACGAGCCTGCCGCGCCACCAGCCGTCGCCGACGATGTCCAGGTGCAGACCCGGTATCCGCGGCAACAGCCGCGCGACCGCATCCAGGGCGTCCTCGATCTGCTTGTGCGGCACCAGCCGCGAGAGCACCACCACCCGCGGCGCCGCCGAGCGGGGGCCGGACAGGGATTGCGCCGGCGCCCGGTCGACGCCGTTGCGCACCACCGCGATCCGGGCGCCGTCGACGCCCAGGGCGACCAGGTCGCGCGCCGACGGCAGCGACACCGTCACGTACTGGTTGTGCCGGTTCACCCGCGGCGACAGCGTCGACTCGACGAACCAGCCGAGCCGGCCGAGCACCGGGCCCGCCACCGGCCACTGCTCGCGGTGGCAGTGATGCACCAACACCACCACCCGGCGGCCATAGATCAGCCGGGCCAGAAAGGGCAGGCCGTTCTGGGTGTCGACGACCACGTCGGGCCGCACCCTGCGCAGCGGGCCGAGCCCGAGCCGGGCCCAGAACATCGCCAGCAACGCCCACACGTACACCGAATAGCGGCCGCCGGCACGGTCGATCCGCACGCCGTCGACGACCTCGCGGCGCGGCGCACCGCGATAGCGGGCGGTGCGCAGCGTGACGGCGATGCCGGACGCGGCCAGCTGCGCGCCGATGCGCTGTAAATACGCCTCACTGCCGCCGCCCTGCGGGTGCCCGGTATCGCGCCAGCACAGCAGCAGCACGGAGCGCAAGGAAGACATCGATGGCCAGCCTAACCGGCGGCGATACGCGCCGGCGGCATGCCGACGGTTCCGGCCGCCTCCGTAGGGTGTGCCCGGTGGGCGCCACCGACCTCTTCGCGCGCCGGGCGACGCTGGCCCGCTCGGTGCGGCTGCTGTCGGAGTTTCGCTACGAGCAGTCGGATCCGGCCCGGTTCTACGGCGCCCTGGCCGCCGATACCGCCGCGATGGTGGGCGACCTGTGGCGCGGCACCCACGGCGGTTCACCGGCCGGGCGCACGCTGCTCGACGTCGGCGGAGGCCCCGGCTACTTCGCGGCGGCCTTCACCGATGCCGGGGTCCGCTATGTCGGGGTCGAACCCGACCCCCGCGAGATGCACGCGGCCGGGCCCGCCGGTGTCCGCACGGCGGCGCCATGCGTGCGCGCCTCGGGGATGGCGCTGCCCTTCGCCGACGACTCCGTGGACATCTGCCTGTCCTCCAACGTCGCCGAGCATGTGCCGCGGCCCTGGCAGCTGGGCACCGAGATGCTGCGGGTCACCAAGCCCGGCGGGCTGGCCGTGCTGTCCTACACGGTCTGGCTGGGGCCGTTCGGTGGCCATGAGATGGGCCTGACGCACTACCTAGGCGGCGCCCGGGCCGCCGCGCGATACACCCGCAAGCACGGCCACCCGCCCAAAAACAACTACGGGTCGTCGTTGTTCGAGGTGTCCGCCGCCGACGGTCTGGCCTGGGCGGCCAATACCGGGGCCGGCGTGGCCGCATTTCCCCGCTACCACCCGCGATGGGCGTGGTGGCTGACCTCGGTGCCGCTACTGCGCGAGTTCCTGGTCAGCAATCTGGTGCTGGTCCTGCAACCCCAAGAGTGAAACGTGTTCTCGTTTTGCGTCGCCTTGGGTAGGGTGGCGCCATGACCGAGAGCAAGACCGAATACGACAAGCTTTTCATCGGCGGCAAGTGGACCGAACCGTCCACCTCCGATGTCATCGAGGTGCACTGTCCGGCCACCGGCGAGTACGTCGGGAAGGTGCCGCTGGCCGCGGCCGCCGACGTCGACGCCGCGGTCGCCGCGGCGCGCGCGGCCTTCGACAACGGCCCCTGGCCCACCACCTCGCCGAAGGAGCGCGCGGCCGTGATCGCCAACGCGCTCAAGCTGATGGAGGAGCGCAAGGACCAGTTCACCCAGCTGCTGGCCGCCGAGACAGGGCAGCCGCCGACCAGCGTCGAGACGATGCACTGGATGAGCTCGATCGGGGCCCTGAACTTCTTCGCCGGCCCCGCCGTCGACCAGGTCAAGTGGAAAGAGGTCCGCACCGGCGGCTACGGGCAGAGCATCGTGCACCGCGAGCCGATCGGCGTCGTGGGCGCGATCGTCGCGTGGAACGTGCCGCTGTTTTTGGCCGTCAACAAGCTGGGCCCGGCGCTGCTGGCCGGCTGCACGGTGGTGCTCAAGCCGGCCGCCGAAACCCCTTTGAGTGCAAACGCTTTGGCGGAGGCCTTCGCCGAGGCCGGGCTGCCCGAGGGCGTGCTGTCGGTGGTGCCCGGCGGGATCGAGACCGGGCAGGCGCTGACGTCGAACCCGGACGTCGACCTCTTCTCCTTCACCGGCAGCTCGGCCGTCGGCAAGGAGATCGGCCGTCGCGCCGCGGACATGCTCAAGCCGTGCACGCTGGAGCTGGGCGGAAAGTCAGCGGCCATCGTGCTCGACGACGTCGACCTGGCCGCGTCGATCCCGATGCTGGTGTTCTCCGGGATCATGAACAGCGGACAGGCCTGCGTGGCCCAGACCCGCATCCTGGCCCCCCGGTCGCGGTATGACGAAATCGTGGACGCCGTAAGCGCTTTCGTTCAGGCGCTGCCGGTGGGCCTGCCGTCGGACCCGGCCGCCCAGATCGGCTCGCTGATCTCGGAGAAGCAGCGCGCCCGGGTCGAGGGCTACATCGCCAAGGGCATCGAGGAGGGCGCAAGGCTGGTGACCGGCGGCGGCCGCCCGGAGGGTCTGGACAGCGGATTCTTCGTGCAGCCAACGGTTTTCGCCGACGTCGACAACAAGATGACGATCGCCCAGGAAGAGATCTTCGGCCCGGTCCTGTCGATCATCCCTTATGACACCGAAGAGGACGCGATCAAGATCGCCAACGACTCGGTTTACGGCCTGGCCGGCAGCGTGTGGACCGCCGATGTGCAGCGGGGCATCGAGGTCTCGGAGAAGATCCGCACCGGGACCTACGCCATCAACTGGTACGCGTTCGACCCGTGCTGCCCGTTCGGCGGCTACAAGAACTCCGGCATCGGCCGTGAGAACGGGCCGGAGGGCGTCGAGCACTTCACCCAGCAGAAGAGCGTGTTGATGCCGATGGGCCACACCATCGAGTGACCCTGGCTTTCACCGCCGAGCGTGCACTCAGAGCGAATTTTCCGTCGATTTTTCGCCGTGGGTGCACGTTCGGCGTTTCAGCCTCGGCGCTCCCCGAGACGGGTCTGCCGGCGCGGGGCTGACGACCATCCGCTCAGCGAGCCGCACGCCTCGAAATTATGCTAAAGAGCATAATTTTGAGGTCGCTGTGCGCCGGCGCCCGCAAGCCGGGATGCGGCCAGCCTGCAATTTGTGCGACGTAGATCACACTTTGCCTGAGGAATTGCTTAGTTTACGGATGTCTTATATGTTTCATAGCATAATCTAGGGCCGATCACAGGCCGGGAGAACATCATGTGGATCATCGAGCTCAACGTCGCCGGCTATCAATACACCCGCGAGATGCCAGACTTGCGGCGCCGCACCTTCCGCTTCAGCCCCCGCCACATGCACTGGCCCGCGTTGCGGCACTCGCACGCTGCATGATCCCAGCTCCGGGAGGTGCTCCCACGTCAACGATCGATGAGGCCGCGCCGGGGCAGGGCCGGGCGAAACGCGGGGGCACCCGCACGAAGATGTTGGCCAGCGCCGCCGAAGTGATGCGCGAGCGCGGAGCCGCCGGCGTGACCATCGACGCGGTGCTCGCCCGCAGCGGCGCCCCGCGCGGTTCGGTGTACTACCACTTTCCCGACGGGCGCAACCAGATTCTGACCGAGGCGCTGCGCTACTCGGGTGACTCCATCACCGCCATGATCGACGACGCCGCCGGGCGGGGCGCCAGGGTGTTGCTGGCCGAGTTCGTCGGATTCTGGGAGCGGCTGCTCACCGACGGCGGTTTCACCGCCGGCTGTCCGGTCGTGGCGGCGGCGATCGGCTGTTCGGACGACGACGGTCCCAAGCTCTCCGCCGAGGCCGGCGCCATCCTGGGCCGCTGGTGCACCGCGCTCACCCGCGCATTCGTCAACGACGGCTTCGACGACGCCGACGCCGCCTCCCTGGCGGTGATGTCCATCGCCGCGCTGGAGGGCGCGATCGTGCTCTGCCGCTCCACCCGCAACGCGGGCCCGCTGCATCAGGTCGGCGAGCAACTCGAATTCCTGATCAAGGCAAAGGAATTCGTTGCCCGCAACAAGATTTCGGGCAAGCAGGACGCCGCGCGCTGACCCGCTCAGTCGCTGGCGGGTAGCGGCTTGACCTCTTTGAGCTGCAGGGCGGTCTGCCCGATGCTCAGGCTGCCCGCGCCCGGCTTGGTCACCAGCACCTCGGCGCCGGTCTCGCCGACGTAGCGCTTGCCCATGACCGTGCCGTCGGCGAACGCCGGGTCCAATTCGCCCGACCGCTCGCCCCCGACCGGCACCATCGGCGCACCGCCACACCGCAAGTCGTCCAGGCTGTCGGCGCTTCTGACGACGATCACCTGGGTGTCGCACACCTGGCTGGCGAGACGAGTTCCGTTCTTGATCATTGATTTCCGTCCTTGATCGCTTACTGCTGGGCCGGTGCGGCGCGCAATCCGGTGAGGGTCTGGATGATCTCCCGCCGCAAGACCTTGCCGGTCGCGGTGGTGGGCAGCTCGTCGCGAAACACTACCTCGTCGGGAGTGCGCGAACCGCGCAAACTCTTGCGGACGAATTCACGCAATTCCTCGGGGTCGGGGTCGGCGCCCGCCGCCGGCACCACCACCGCGACGATCGCCTGGCCCCACTGCGGGTCCTCGACGCCGACCACGGCGACGTCACGCACGTGCGGGTGCTCGACCAGGACCTCTTCCAGCTCGGCGGGCGCGATGTTCTCGCCGCCGCGGATGATGGTGTCGTCGCTGCGCCCGCCGATGAATAGGTAGCCCTCGTCGTCGAGCATGGCGATGTCCTTGGTGGGGAACCAGCCGTTGTCGTCGAGCACCGAGCCGATCCCCGTGTAGCGGCCCGACACCTGCTCGCCGCGCACGAACAGCTCGCCCGTCTGCCCCGGCGGCAGCACGTTGCCGGCCTCGTCGCGGATCTGCAGCTCGATGCCCGCCACCGCCTGGCCGACCGACCCCAGCCGCCGGGCGGCCTCGGCGGTCGACGCCGCCTGCGCGGCGCGATGGTCGTCGGGGGTGAGCACCGCGATCGTCGAGCTGGTCTCGGTCAGGCCGTAGGCGTTGACGAAGCCCACGTTGGGCAGCAGCTCGAGCGCGCGGCGGACCAGCGGCAGGCCCACTTTGGAACCGCCGTAGGCCAGGTTGCGCAGCGACGGCAGCTCGATGGCCGTTCCATCGCCGTTGTCCAGCACGCTGATGATGCGGTCCAGCATGGTCGGCACCACCGTCGCGGTGGTCACGTTCTCGGCGTTGATCAACCGAACCCATTCCTGCGCATCGAAATTGGGCAGATACACCATCTTGCGTCCGGCGTACAGATTCGACAGCGCGGCGCTGACCCCGGCGATGTGATACGGCGGCACGCAGATCAGCGCGGCGTCGGTGTCCTCCGCCGCCCCGAATTCCACCGTCCCGGTGATGTAACTGGTCAGGTTGTTGTGTGAGAGCTCGACGGCCTTGGGCTGCGAGGTGGTGCCGGAGGTGAACAGCACGATCGCGATGGAATCCGGGTCGGGAAACGCGGGAACCTCCGCGGCCTGGCCGCGATCGCGCGCGGCCTCCAGGAAATCGTCGGACACCATCGCGCGGTCGGACACCTCGCCGACGGCGTCGCGGTAGCGGCTGTCGACGATCACCAACGGCTCGGGCAGCCGTCCGATCAGCGCCTGGATGCCGTCGGCGGAGAGCCGGTAGTTGATCGGCGTGAAGGGCACGCCGGCGCGCGCCGCGGCGAAGATCAGCACCGGCAGCATCGCGCCGCCGGTGCCCACGTACGCGACGTGCTTGGCGTTCGACGCGGCGATCACCCCGGCGCCGCCGTCGGCGAGATCGCTGAGCTGTTGCGTTGTCAGCCGCAGGTCCCCCGACACCACGGCCGTGCGCTCGGCGTTGCCCGACGCGGCCATCTCGAGCAGCAACGAAATGCTCATCCTCGATCTTTCTCCGGTCTCAACACGTTACAAAGCTGGCCAAAAGTGTCATGCTCGACTGTAGTTTAGATCACGCAACTATCTTGCGGCCCAGCGCCGTCAGCACGCCGCATCGCCCGAGCGTGCCGGCGAGGTTTACCCGCAGCTGGCGGTGGGTTAACCCACCCCGATGCCCGCCCGGACCCGCTTCACGGTGCCCGGCCCGTAGACCGCCGACCCGGTAAGGAACCACGTGGAATCGCCGACCCTCCGCCACGGACAGACCCGACTGGACACCACCACGATGACCCGACTGCGCGCCGGGCTGCCCGGCGACTACGGCGGCACCACCGGCTGCTGGTGGATCCCGATCGTCGGCCCGCTGATCGGCGCCGTCGTCGGCATCGTCATCTACGACTTCTTCATCGGCCACGTGCTGGAAGCCCGCACGACCATGCTGCTGACCCCCGAACCCGGGCTGGCTCCGCCGCCGACCACCGATGCCGCAGCGGCGGTGGCCGGCCCGGTCACCGCCGAGGACAGCGCGGACTCAGAAAGCCTTGCGGCCGAAGGGGATCGAGCTGCCTAACTCAGGTGCCCGTCCACTTGGGCGGGCGCTTCTCGGCGAAGGCGATCGCGCCCTCCTTGGCGTCGTTCGACGAGAACACCGGGCCCAGCAGCTTGTTCTGCTCGGCGAACATCTCCTCGGGGCTCCAGCCGCGGGACTCGACGATGATCCGCTTGGTGGCGGCCACCGCCAGCGGCCCGTTCGCCGCGATCTTTTCGGCCAGCGCTATCGCGGCGTCGAGCGCCGTGCCGGGCTCGGCCAGCACGTTGACCATGCCCAGCGCATGCGCGCGCTCCGCGCTCAGGTTCTCACCGGTCAGGGCCAGCTCCATGGCGATGGCCGACGGGATGCGCTGCGGCAGCCGCAGCAGCCCGCCGCCGCCGGCGACCAGCCCGCGCTTGACCTCCGGGATGCCGAACGCCGAATCCTTGGACGCCACGATCAGGTCGGTGGCCAGCGCCAGTTCGGTGCCGCCGGCCAGCGCGTAGCCCTCGACCGCCGCGATCAGCGGTTTGACCGGCGGACGCTCGGTGAAGCCCATGCCGCGGCCCTCCACGATGGGCAGCTCGCCGCGGGCGAAGGCCTTGAGGTCCATGCCCGCGCAGAACGAGCCCCCCGCGCCGGTGAGGATGCCCACCGAGAGGCCGGTCTCGTTGTCGAGCCGGTCCACGGCGGCGGCCAGGCCATTGGCCACCGCGGCATTGACCGCGTTCTTGGCCTTGGGCCGGTTGATCGTGATGATGAGGATTCGATCCCGTTGTTCGACCAGGACTTCGGGTTCGTTGGCGTCGTCGTTCCCAGTGCTCACGTGCCGCACAGCTCCTTCAGGGAATGGGTGGCTTCCAGATAGCTCCTGTCGGACCGATGGTAACGGGCGCCGGAAATGGCGTTAACGTCCCGGCGAGATCCGGCTTACCGCCGACGGTGATCAGCTAGCGATCCGGCCCGATCACGCCGGGGCCATCGCGGCCTCGACGACCGTCAACTTTTCGGAAAGTCCTGCGGCCCTGCGTATTTCGATGAAGTCAGCGACCATGGCGTCGGAGACCTCGTGCGGGTCCTCCAGGGTGGACCCGTCGGTGAGCACCGAGATGTTGAGCTGATCGACGTAGCTCCACACGGTGATGTTCAGGCCGCTGCCCGCGGTCAACGGGCCCACCGAGTAGATCTCGGTGACCAGCGCCCCGCCCACCCGGCCGCGCTCGCGCGGGCCCGGAACGTTGGAGATGTTCAGGTTGAGGATCTTGTTGTGCCCGTCGCGACCGGACGCCCACCGGAAGAAGGCCTGGGTGGGCCGGGGCGGCATGTAGGCGGCCCACCGGCTGACCAGCTCCGGGCCCATCAGCTGGTTGCTTTCCTTGGCGGCGATGGCGTTCTCGTGGCTGCACCGCACCCGCTCCAGCGGGTCGTCGGAGTCCGTCGGCAGGCCCACCAGCACGCCGGTGAAGCGATTGCCCGAGATCCGTTCGGGCGAGAAGTCGAAACTCATGGGCACCGACGCCAACAGCGGTTCGGCCTTGCCGTCGTACCGCAGCAGCAGGGTGCGCAGCGCCCCGGTCGCCATGGCCAGCACCATGTCGTTGATCGTCGCCCCGAGCCGCTTGCCGGTCTCCTTGACGTCGGCCAGCGCCAGGGTGGCGGTGGCGAAGCGGCGTTCGGGGGTGATCTTGTGGTTCATGAAGGTCGGTGGCGGTTCGAAGGGCCGGGTCAGCTCCGGGGAGAACTTGCGCGAACTGCGGCGCACCCGGCCCAAACCCTGGGCGGTGTAGCGGATGGTGTGCGGCAGCCGTCCGACATGGCGCATGTGGTCGGCGAAGGCCGACGCCATCAGCTGCCGCGTGGTGGGGGGCGGGTCACAGGCGTACGGCTTGCCCTCCGGGCCCGGCTGCAAATCCATGCCGCGGGCCATCAGGTTCGCCGAGGCGACGCCGTCGGCCAGGGCGTGGTGAATTTTGCCGACGACCGCAATCCGGTTGTTGGCCAAGCCTTCCACGAAGTACATCTCCCACAGCGGGCGACTGCGGTCGAGCGGCGTGCTGGCGATTTGCCCGATGGCCTCGTCGAGTTCGCGCCGGCCTCCGGGGGGCGAGACCCGCCAGGGGCGGATGTGATAGTTCAGGTCGAGCTCGCAGTTCTCCCGCCACATCGGGTGGTGGAAGTGCAGCGGCACCTCGACGAGCTGGTAGCAGAACGGGTCTAGTTTGTGCAGCCGCCCGGCGATGACCTCGCGGAAGGTGTCGACGTCCAGTGACCGGCGGTCAGCGTCGAGCTCGATGACGGCGGCTTTGATGGTGTGCATGTGGACATTCGGCGCTTCGCTGTACAGCAGTGCGGCGTCCCACCCGCTAAGCCTCTTCACCCCTGCCCCTTGCCCATAGAGGGACCATACTCAGCGGTGCCGGTTCAGATGACCTCTTTAGCCCCGACGCGTGTCTTGGTGCGGTAAATCTGGTTGAGGAACAGCGAAGTGACGTGCGCCGCGGCGCCGGCACGCTCGCCGTCGAGCAGGTCATAGCCGTGACCGGCGCCCGGGAATTCCAGGTAGCCGACCATCGAATGCGACACCGCCCGCAGCCGCTCGATGAAGCTGCGCGCCTGCTCGACCGGGATCACGGTGTCCTTGCTGCCGTGAATGACCAAGAAGGGCGGCGCGTTTCGGTGCACGCGCGCGATCGGGGACGCGTCGCGGAAGATCTCGGGGCGCCGGGCGATCGACTTTTTCACCACGACGCGCTCGAGGAATTCGACGAACCGTTCGCGCTCCGGCGTGGAGCGATCCTCCCAGTCGTAGCGGCCGTAGATCCCGACGACCGCGTCCACCGAGGTGTCCGCGCCCTCGGGCAGCTTCGCCTGGAATTGCGGGTCGTGGGGCGTCAGCCCGGCCAGCGCGCTCAGGTGCCCACCGGCCGAACATCCCGCCACCGCAACGAAATCGCGGTCGCCGCCGAACTTGTCGACGTTGGCGCGCGCCCACGCGATGGCGGTCTTGACGTCGACGATATGGCGGGGCCAGCGGTGGTGCGGCGAGACGCGGTAGTTGACCGCCAGGCAAACCCAGCCCTGCTCGGCGAGCCGGGACATCAGCGCCGATCCCTGGCCCATGCACTTGCCGTGCACCCAGGCGCCGCCCGGCAGGAAGATCAGGACGGGTGCGGGTTGCGCCGGCAGGTCCTTGCGCCGCCAGACGTCGAGCACCTGATCGGGGTGGTCCCCGTAGTGGACGGCGCGGCGATAGAGATAGCGGCGCTGGCGCAGGCCGTCCCAGATCGGCGGCGTCTTCTCGGCGACGGGCCAGTCCGCCTCGAGGTCCGCGGCCGCCACGACCCCACGCAATGCGGCGAGGGACACCTGCTGGGTGCTCTCGCGGTCACGGCGACGGACGTCGTTGATGCCGGGTGTGAACCAGCCTTTGGTCACCGCGGAGATCGCCTCGGGCGCGTGCCGGGCGCCCCACACACCCATGGCGGTCAAACCCCCCAGGGGTTCAAGATGCTTGCCTACCACGGGCAGCGAAGCCCCGGCCACACTCAACGCCAGCGCATAGTCGCCGGGGCGGGCCCGCAGCAACCATTTCACGCAATCGGTAATGCCCGGACCATTCGCCGTCATGAACGGGACTGTACCCCTCACGGGGTTTCGCAAACTGAGGTTTCCTCAGAACGCGCGGGCGTGGCGGAATCGCTTTGCCGGGCATGCTCGCTGACGACGATATTTACGCTGTTTGAACGGCTTTTGAAGGTTCGCTGCGTTCGCCGAATTTTGCTGTGTACGACACGCTTACCCGGCCGTCAGGTCGGCGATCACCCGGCCACCGATAAGGCTGACGCTGGTCAGCGTCAGCCCCACCTGCGCGGCCAGGGCGGCGGCGCTGTCCACCCCGACGGATGCCCAGCGAAACCAGGGTCCGACCTCCCCCGCCGACTCCAGGCGCACCCAGCGCGAACAGATGCCGATGGCCTCGGCCTCGAATTCGGCCACGCACCGCCCGCCGCGGGCCAACAGCTCGAAGGCGCGCCCGAGGATTCGGCGGGGATCCCCGCCGAGCCCGACATTGCCGTCGACCAATAGGACCGTCTGCCACAGGCCCGTGCCCGGCAGCGGCTCGAAGACGTCGCCCAACAGGGCGGGTGCACCACCGCGACCCGCCAGCTGGATCGCGGTCGCGGACCGGTCGATGCCGAGCGCGGGGATGCCCCGCTGCACCAGCCTCGCCACCAACCGGCCCGGACCGCAACCCAGCTCGATTGTCGGTCCGGTGCACATCCGCGTGACGGCTTCGTCGAAGATTTCGTCGAAGGCTTGGTCGACGGCGTCGCCAGTTCCGTCGCCGGGACGTCGCGCACCCAACCATCGGTGCGCCGGCAGCGGCCGCAGTTCGCCGTCGTCATGACGGATCCAACATCGCTCCCCGCCAAGTGCCCGATCGTAAAGCTGCCCAAGCATTCCACGTCCTCGCGTCCTGGCCGATCGGGCGGTGTGCCGCCACTCGGTCCCGTTGCGGGACGTTGCGGCGACGCACCGGCAAACCCCAACACGCTGACGGCAAGCCCGTGCGTCAGCATTGCTCCGATACCCCGATCGTGGCTCCGTTAATCCATTTCTCGTCCAGACCCTCCCTGCGGCTACGGTGCAGCGACCGGCACGGTTCACCCACCGGCGCGTGCCGGACGTGCGCGCCGCCCTCGCCGGGGTAGCGGGTGCTTCGGAGTTATGTTCTCGGGCAAGGCTTTTCGGCTCGTGGCGGGACGGCGTCGGCCTACCTCATCGGCCGAACAAGAACGCGTCCAGCAGCTCGTTGACCCGTGCGGGCTCTTCGAGCGCCGCCAGGTGCGCGACCCCGTCGAGCACGGCGAAGGACGCGCCGGGGATCGAGTCGGCCATGGCGCGGGTCTCGGCCACCGGAAAGGTGGCGTCTTCCGCGCCGGCGACCACCAGCACCGGCGCCGTGACCCCCGCTAGCAGGGCGTGCTGGTCGGGCCGCGCGGACACCACGCTGCGCACCGCCCAGCGGACCGAATCGGTGTCCACCGACTGCACGGCTGCCCGCACGGTCGCCACCACGTCCGGGCGGGTGCGCAGCGTCGTCGGCCCCAGGAAAGCGCGGACGGCCGAGTGGGTCAGCGGCGGCCGGATGCCGCCGAGCACCTTCGCCAACCACAGCATGGCGGCATACTGCACCTGTTGCGCGACACCGGCTTTCGAGGCCGTGCAATTCATCAGCACCGCGCGGTCGAGGCGGTCGGGGTGACGGGCGGCGAAGGTGCCGCCGATCATCCCGCCCCACGAGTTGCCGACGAAATGGGCCCTGTCGATGTCGAGGCCGTCCATCAGGTCGACGACGCAGCGCGCGCAGTCGGTGAAGCTGAACATCGCGCGCAGCGGCGCACTGGCGCCGTGGCCGGGCGGATCGATCAGCACCAGGCGATGGCTGTCGCCGAAGCGCGCGGCCTGCCCGGCCCACAGGTCGCCCGTCATCAACAGGCTCGGCCACATCAGGACGGCGGGTCCGGTGCCCGCACTGACCTGAACGCGCAGCGTTCCCAGAGCCGTGTCGACGAACCGCGAAGCGAGCCGGGGGGTGTTGGCGGTCACGCTGCCTCCTAGATGTCGATGGTGCACGGCAGATCCCCTATAGCCGTCCCCTGATTTTCCGCGTCGGTGATACTGATGCGGTGACGAACAACGATGTTCATCCTGACCTGCAACGATTCGCCCGCGTCGCCCCACGTCGGCTCGTCGGTCCAAGGACCCTGCCGCTGATGCGGGCGGGGCTCGCGTGGCGGGCACGCCTGGGCAAGCCCGTCGCCGGCGTCGAATCGATCACCCTGGGTTCGGGGGCCGGCGTCCGGCTGTTCCGGCCCGCCGGAGTCAGCGCGCCCGCGCCCGCGCTGTTGTGGATCCACGGCGGCGGATACGTGATCGGCACCGCCCAACAGGATGACCAGCTGTGCAGCGGCTTCAGCAGGCGACTGGGCATCACCGTCGCCTCGGTGGAATACCGTCTGGCGCCCGAACATCCGTATCCCACGCCGCTGGAAGACTGCTATTCGGCATTGACCTGGCTGGCCGGGCTGCCCTCGGTGGACCGCTACCGCATCGCCATCGGCGGCGCCAGCGCCGGCGGCGGCCTCGCGGCGGCCCTGGCCCTGCTGGCCCGCGACCGCGCCGAGCTGAGCCCGGCATTTCAGCTGCTGACCTACCCCATGCTCGACGACCGCAGCTCGGCCACCGCACCCAGGGCGCACTACCGGTTGTGGGACAACCGCAGCAACAAGTTCGGCTGGGCGGCGTATCTCGGCAACGCCGACCCCGAGGTCGCCGTGCCCGGGCGCCGCGACGACCTCAGCGGATTGCCGCCGGCCTGGATCGGGGTGGGCACGCACGACCTGTTCCACGACGAAGACCTCGCCTACGCCGAGCGCCTGACGGCCGCGGGGGTGCCGTGCCAGGTCGAAACCATTCCGGGCGCCTTCCACGGCTTCGACCTGGTGTTGCCGAAAGCCCAAGTGTCGCGGCGGTTTTTCGACAGCCAATGCACCAGTCTGCGCGCCGCGCTCAGCCCGGCCGCCTGACACCGCCTCACATCGCGAAGTACACCAACTCACCGCCGATGACGGTCGCCGCCACCAGGCCGGCGTCCAGGGCGGCCAGCGCCGTCTGCGGCGGTTCGTTGAGCACACAAAGGTCCCCCGGCTGCCCGACGTCCACGGTGCGCGGCCGGCCCGGCTGATCGGCTCGGCCCAAAAACATCGTCAAAGCCTCTCGCGCCGAGACGCATTCGCGCGGGCCGAGAACGGCGCCCTGGACCGTGGTGCGGTGCACCGCGGCGCGCATCGCCGTCCAGGGATCGCCGTGGCCGAACGGCATGTCGGTGGACAACGCGACCGGCACCCGCGCGTTGCGCAGGGATGCGACGCGCCACAGCTGATCGTGCTCGGCGGCGGGGACCTCGGCGAGGTATTGGTCGCCGCGCTCGGCGACGAAGTTGGGCTGCGTCACCACCGTGACCCCGAGCCCGGCGAGGTCGGACAGGTTGTCGTCGGGCACCACCGCGGCGTGCTCGATGCGGTCGTGCGGGTGGCCGCCCGCCTCGCGCAGGGCCGCGATGGTCACCACCAGCTGGGCCGCGGTCACGCAGTGCACGGCCACCGGCTGACCGTTGTCATGCTGGCGCGCAACCCATTCCGTGAGCCCGTCGAGGTCCAGGGCGTCGTCGTGCAGGATCTTCTTGCCCGGCGACAGGAAGCTCAACCGGGGCCGGAACTCGCCGCGCCGGTGCGCGGTCGTCAGCGATTCGATGTCGTCGGCGTCCAGATCCGGGCTGGCGTCGGTGACGCCGGTGACACCGGTCGCGGTGATCCGGCGGCTCAATTCGGCCAGATCGGTTTCGCGCCGCTGCAGGGCCAACGACCAGCCGCGGTCGGCGCTGCGCAGCCGGCCGTCGGGATGCTCGGCCAGCCCGACCCGGCCCAGCGCTTCGGAATTGAGGATCCACAGCGCCCCGCTGCGGTGCTGGATGCGCACGGGAATGTGGGGGACGATGGCGTCGAGCGCGCCCCGATCGAGTTCTCCGGCAACCGAATCGTGGTAGCCCACCGCGCGAATCCAGCCGTCGGGGCCCGGCGTGGCGTTGGCCAGCAAGTGGGCGAGTTCGGTTTCGGTGCTGACCCCGGGCGGCCCGACGAGGAACGAATCCTGCGCCGAGGCCGCCGAGCGCAGGTGCACATGGTGATCGTGCAGGCCGGGCAGGACGGTGCCACCGCCGGCGTACAGCACGCCCTCCCCCGGGCGCGCCGCCAGGCCCTCGCCCGGCGGGGCGATCTCCTCGATCAGCGCACCCACCCGGATGTCGGTCCTGGTCCCGTCCAGCAAGGTGGCCCGTTGGATCAGCATGACAGACACCGCTTCTGGCCGACCAGGCGGCGTACGGCCTCGTTGTCGGCACCCAGCCCGGACGCCGGCGGGGAGGCCGGCGGCGCCTGCGGGGCCGACACGCGCGCGCTCGATGCCGACGGCCCGGTCGGTAGCGCCGCGTAGGCCGCGGCGACCCCGGCCATGGATACGCGGATCAACTCGCCGCCACCGCGGCCCAGGGATTCGGCCACCGCCAGGGTCGCGTCCAGCCCGGTCAGCGGGTCGGCGATCGCGTCGCCGCAGAACACCGGCCCGTCGGCGCTGGTGCCGACCAGCCCACCGGCCACCGCGGCGTCGTCGCCGAATCCCGGTCTGCGGCCGTCATAACCGATGATTTGCAACCAGATTCGGCCGGCGCGCGGCGTGATGTCATCGGGTCCGAGCCCGCGGCGCGCCAGGGCCGCGGGGCGCGAGCCCTCGATGATGATGTCGCTGACGGCCAGCAAGTCCCGCAATTCGTCGGTTTGAGTTTCGAGATCTAGTGCATAGCAGAGCTTTTGGCCGTTGATCCAGTCGAAGAACGCCCGGTTGCCTGCCCGGGTGCCGTCGGGGCGCCGCGGGCTTTCGACCTTGACGACGGTGGCGCCGGCGCGGGCCAGCAGCCCCGCGCACAGGGGGCCCGCCCACATCGAGGACAGGTCGGCCACCAGCAGACCCTGCGGCGGGCGCGGTGCCACCCGCGCTCCGGCGGCGCGTATCCGCGGCGGCGCGGGCACGGCCTCGCCCAGGCCCGCCGCCGGCATGTCGAGCAGCCCCGCCCGTTCGACGATCTCCGACGCCGGGCGGGTGGCGGCCCACCGCTCCAGCACCGGCCACGGGTCGGCGCCCACGTCGTTGGCCTGCACCAGCGCCGGGACGGCGTCGACGTCGTCGGCGCGCGACAGGGTGAGCGCGCACCAGCCATCGCGGGCGGCCAGCAGGCGGGTGGCGCCGCCGGGCGAGACCCGCCCGGCGCGGGTCAATCCCAGCAATGCCGCCCGCCCCGTCAGCAGGCTCGGTGCATCGACAGCGATGCCCAGCCGGTCACCGACGGCCGTGGCGACCTCGAGGGCGCGAGTCAGCACGTTGGCGCGGGAGAAGTCGGCGGGACCGTCGGGCAGGCCGGTCAAATGGGCCAGCCCGCTGCTTCCCCAGTGGGTTGCCGCCGAGCTCACGTCCCCATTGTGCGCGTGGCGCACCTCGTCTCAGAACTGCAGCGCGTGAAACCGCCAGTCCAGCACCGGACGGTCCGGTTCACCCGCGGTGTCGCTGACCGCATACACCAGCGAGCGCAGCCCCAGCACGCCGCCGTGATCGGTGGGCTCGGCCGATTCGACGTGCAGCTCGCTGTAGAGCGTGTCGCCCTCGTGCACGGGCCCGGTGTGATCGCAGGATTGCCAGTTCAACACCGTCACCAGATTGGGCAGCAACCTGCACGCCTGCGCCAAGGCCAGCCCGATGGTATGCCCGCCATACACCAGCCGGCGACCGCCGACCCGCGAATCATGGTGCGTGGCAGCGATATTTAAGGTGAGCCGGGCAAGTTCGGGAGCACCGCTGACCACGTCGGCGGTGCTGTGTAGCACCGCACCCGCCACGCCGGCGTCGAAGTGCGGGCCGGGCACCTTGTCCCGGAACACCTCGCCGGCCCAGTGCGCGGTCGGATCGTGGGCCGGGCCGGCCACGTCGGCGCCGATGCCGGACAGATCGTCGTGCGGCCCGTCCTCCGGCCGCCAATCCGGGCCGGCCGGCAGCATGCCACACCGGTAGAAGTCGAGCACCAACTGATCGGCCTGGTCGATCGTGATCATCCGCAGCGCCGCCAGTCCGGTCGGCGCCCGTCCCGGCTTCGACGAATTCGCCCGCAGCCCAACCACTTCGGTGCGGGTGTAGAGGGAATCGCCGATCACCGGAAACCGGTGGAACACCAGACCGCGATAGAACAGGTTGGCCTTGACCCGCTGGGTCACCAGCGTCGACTGCCCGATCGCCACGTCGCACACCAGCCCCGGGTGGGCCAACGGCGCCGGCAGGCCCGTCACCGCGCCGCACAGGTCGGCGTCCAGCGCCAGCCGCAGCCGGTCGCCCACGATCGCCTGGTGAGCGCCCGCCAATCCGGACGACAGCGTCATCGACGGCGCCCAGTCGAACACCTGCCCCACCGAGAGGTCGTCGAAGTACGGTCCGCCCTCGCGGATTCCCGCATACCCGTCACGCGTCACAACGACCCATGCTGGCAGGCTGTGGAATCGAGGGTCAATTCGGAATCGACCCGCCGTCGACTTGGTGGCGCCCTTTCGCTCCGATTTCGCACATCAAGTCGACGTTCGGCGCAAGTGGATCGGGTGGTCGCGGGTGAGCGGGGAACTGAACGACGAAGAAGAGATGCTGGTCGCCACGGTGCGGGCGTTCATCGACCGCGACGTCAAACCGAGCATTCGCGAGGTCGAACACGAAAACGCCTACCCCGAGGCCTGGATCGAGCAGATGAAGCGGATCGGCATCTACGGTCTGGCCGTTCCGGAGGAGTACGGCGGTTCGCCGGTGTCGATGCCGTGCTACGTGCGCGTCACCGAGGAACTGGCGCGCGGCTGGATGAGCCTGGCCGGTGCGATGGGCGGGCACACCGTGGTCGCGAAGTTGCTGACGCTGTTCGGCACCGAGGACCAGAAGCGCAGCTACCTGCCGCGGATGGCCACCGGCGAGGTGCGCGCCACCATGGCGCTAACCGAGCCCGGCGGCGGCTCGGATCTGCAGAACATGACCACCACCGCGCTGCCCGCCGGCCCCGACGACGCCGATCACCTGGTGATCAACGGATCCAAGACCTGGATCAGCAACGCCCGCCGTTCCAGGCTGATCGCCCTGATGTGCAAGACCGACCCGGACGCCACCCCGCGTCACCGGGGCATCTCGATCGCGCTCGTCGAGCACGGGCCGGGCCTGACGGTGTCGCGGGACCTGCCCAAGCTGGGCTACAAGGGCGTGGAGTCGTGCGAGCTGTCATTCGACAACTTCCGCCTACCTCGCACGGCGTTGCTGGGAGGCGTTGCGGGCGATGGCTTTTCACAGATGATGAAGGGCCTGGAGACCGGACGTATCCAGGTGGCCGCCCGCGCCCTCGGCGTTGGCACCGCGGCGCTCGAAGACGCCCTGGCCTACGCCCAGCAGCGGGAGAGCTTCGGCCAGCCCATCTGGCAGCATCAGTCGATCGGGAACTACCTGGCCGACATGGCGACCAAACTCACCGCGGCGCGACAGCTCACCCGGTACGCCGCCGAGCGCTACGACAGCGGCGAACGCTGCGACATGGAAGCGGGGATGGCCAAACTCTTCGCCTCCGAGGTCGCCATGGAGATCGCGCTGAACGCGGTGCGAATCCACGGCGGCTACGGCTATTCCACCGAATACGATGTGGAACGCTACTTCCGGGACGCGCCGCTGATGATCGTCGGCGAAGGCACCAACGAGATCCAGCGCAACGTGATTGCCCGCCAGCTGGTGACGCGCGGCGGGATCTGATCCGGCCCGCGAATCTCACGGCCCGAGAACAATGTTTGGGGGTATATTTACCTGACTTCTCCGGCGGGCGAACCGGTACGGCAGCAAAGCTGTTCGCCAACCGCGGGAACCACAGGGAAAGGCAGCCGCCATGAGTTATCCTCCCGTGCCGCCCGGCGGTTCGCCAGAATGGCAGGGGCAGCAACCGGAATGGCAAGGCCAACAACCGGAATGGCAGGCTCAGCACCCCGCCGGGTGGCAGGGCCAGCAGCCGCCGGGGTGGCAGGGGCAGCCCCCGCCCGCCGGATGGCCGGCGCCCCAGCCGGGATGGCAGGAGCCGGAGAACTATCTGGTCTGGGCGATCCTGGTCACGGTGCTGTGCTGCCTGCCGTTCGGGATCGTGTCGATCGTCTACTCCACCAAGGTGTCCGGGCTGTGGGTCCAGGGCCGCTACGCCGAAGCCCAGGAGGCGTCGAACAACGCCAAGAAGTGGGCCATCATCGGCGCGATCGTGGGTGCCGTCGCGGCGGTGATCGGTGTGGTGCTGTGGTTCGCCATGTTCGCCGCGATCGTGTCGTCCATCCCGTCCACGACCACCACCACCTATTCGGGCTTCTGAACCCCGACCTCGTCCACCAGCCCCCAGTCCAGCGCGGTGGGCGCGCCCACGGCGCGCCCGGACAACACGAGATACGCTGTGCGCCAACGGCCTATCCGCCGTGTGACGCTGACGGTGCCACCGGCGCCGGGGAGCAGCCCCAACGCCAATTCGGGTAGCCCGAACACCGCGTCGTCGCGGGCGGTGACCCACCCGCAGAACGCCGCCATCTCCAGTCCGCTGCCCAGCACCCGGCCGTGCACCTCCGCCCGGCACGCCCGGCCGAGCCTGACCGTCAGCGCATCGAGCGCCAGGGCCGGGCTGTAGCGGGTGCGGGCCAGATGCGCACTCGCCGGTTCGGCGAAGGTGCCGAATTCGGCGAGGTCCCCGCCGCTGCAGAACGACGGGCCGTTGCCGCTCAACACCATGCCGGTGA
Source organism: Mycobacterium sp. NGS33 (assembly GCF_059812885.1). NCBI lineage: Bacteria > Bacillati > Actinomycetota > Actinomycetes > Mycobacteriales > Mycobacteriaceae > Mycobacterium > Mycobacterium sp. NGS33. Next base: position 850,264 of record NZ_JCALDN010000001.1, read on the forward strand.
CCGACGGGTCCAGCTGCGCCACGGCCAGGGCCTCCAACAGCGCCGCGCGCGCATCGGTGGAGAACGCATTGTGCCGCTGGGGACGGTTGAACGCGATGCGCACGACGTCGCCGTCGCGCGTCGCCCGCACCGGGTCGGCGATCTCGGGCACGCGAGCCGGGCCCCGCTCGCGGAGCCACCGCGCGAACTCCGGGCCGGCCTGCAGGGTCGAGTACGCCAACGACTCGGTCATCACCCCGGGCAGCGTCGGGCCGAGCGGGTCCACCGCGCGCAGCACGTCGTCACAGACGGCGCTGGCGTGCGGCCACCGTCCGCAGCGTGCCGTCAGCTCGTCCAGGGTCGCCGGCACCGACTCGACGGTGACCACCCGCCGGTCGGCGCAGGGTTCCTCGGTGAGCGTGAAAGTTGCCGCGTCAAGCCAGGATTCGGACGCGGCGAGGTCGGCGGCCGAACCTATGCAGACGATCACCCCGGGCGGCGACCCCGGGCCGTCGTGCGGCGCACTCGACAGGTCGACCACCCGGAGCATGGCTCACACCGAGTACTTCTCGATCAGCACGTTCTTGTAGAGCTTGCCGGTGTCGGTGCGTGGCAGCTGCGCTTCGAAGGCGATCGATCGCGGGCATTTGTAGTGCGCCAAGCGGTCTCGCAGCCACGCCGTGAGCTCCTCGGCGAATTCGTCGGTGGCGTCGGCGGCCTCGACGGTCTGCACGGCCGCCACCACGCGCTGGCCCATCTCGTCGTCGGGCACCCCGAACACCGCGGCGTCCAGCACCTTCGGATGGGTGACCAGCAGGTTCTCGGCCTCCTGCGGATAGATGTTCACCCCGCCGGAGATGATCATGTGGTGGCGCCGGTCGGTCAGGTACAGGTAGCCCTCGTCGTCCAGGTAACCGATGTCGCCGACGGTGGCCCAGCCGTGCTTGTCGCGCGAGGAGGCGGTTTTGGTTGGGTCGTTGAGGTATTCGAACGCGTAGCCGCCCTCGAAGTAGATCTCGCCGGCCTGTCCCGGCGGCAGCTCGTTGCCGTGCTCGTCGACGATGTGCACGGCGCCGCCCATGGGTTTGCCAACCGAACCCGGATGGGCCAGCCACTCTTCGGCGGTGATCAGCGTCGAGCCGTGCGCTTCGGAGGACGCGTAGTACTCGTCGATGATCGGCCCCCACCAGTCGATCATCTGCTTCTTGATCTCCACCGGGCACGGGGCCGCCGCGTGCATCACCCGCTGCAGGCTGGACAGGTCGTACGAATGACGCACCTGCTCAGGCAGTTTCAGCATGCGGGTGAACATTGCCGGCACGAACTGGCCGTGCGTGACCCGGTGGCGTGCGATGACGTCGAGGCAGCCTTCGGCGTCGAACTTCTCCATGACGACGGTGGTGATGCCGCCGGCCTGCGCGCTCATCGACCACACCGACGGCGCCGTGTGGTACAGCGGCGCCGGGCTGAGATAGACCGAATCGGGCGTCATCCAGAAACTGACCAACGCCGACATCATGCCGGGCGCCTCGGCCGGTGGCACGTGCGGCAATTCGCGTTTGATGCCCTTGGGCCGCCCCGTGGTGCCCGACGAGTACTGCAGCAGGTCGCCCTCGATCTCGTCGTCGATCGGGGAATCGGGCAGTCCGGCAACGCATTCCGGGTAACGCTCCCAGCCGGACAGCTCACCATCGGCGATCAGCAGCAGCCCGGGTAGGCCGCCGGGCAAGTGCTCGGCCAACCCCGCGAGGGTGTCGCGCAGCGCCGCCGAGCCGATGATGGCCTTGGCGCTGCTGTTGTCGATGATGTACGCCGCCTCGGCCGCGGTCAGGTGGGTATTGATCGGCACGTAGTACAAACCGCTGCGACGAGCCGCCCACATCACCGCATGGATGTGCTCGTTGTTCTCCATCAGGATTGCGACGGTGTCGCCCTCACGCAGACCCGCCTGGCGGAACCGGTGCGCCAGTCGATTGGCTCGCGCTTCGAGGTCGTCGAAGGTGACGACCGTCCCGGACGGGTACAGGATGACAGCAGGTTTGTCGGCGCCGATGTAGGGGCGGATCTGCATGCGCAGACTGTACCGCCGCCAAACTTGACGGGTGTTAAGTGGTCGCCGGCCGCGTCGCTCAGCCGGCTTCGGACAGCCGCTGCTTGAGGGCCTCGAACTCGTCGCGCACGCCGGTGGGCAGCTTGTCGCCGACGAACTCGAACCACTCCTCGATCAAGGGCAGTTCCTCGCGCCACTCGGCCGGGTTGACCGCCAGCGCCTTGGCCACGTCACCGCCGTCGACGTCGAGACCGTCCAGGTCCAGGTCGTCGGCCGTCGGCACGATGCCGATCGGGGTGTCCTGGCCGCCGGCCTGGTGCTCGATGCGGTCCACGATCCACTTGAGCACCCGGCTGTTCTCGCCGAAGCCCGGCCACAGGAAGCCGCCGTCTTCGTCGCGGCGGAACCAGTTGACGAAGAACACCTTGGGCAGCTTGGACTCGTCGGAGTTCTTGCCCAGGTCGATCCAGTGCTGGAAGTAGTCACCGACGTGGTAACCCAGGAACGGCAGCATAGCCATCGGGTCGCGGCGCACGGTGCCGACCTTGCCCTCGGCGGCGGCGGTCTGCTCGCTGCCCATGGTGGCCCCCATGAACACGCCGTGCTGCCAGTCGCGGGCCTGGGTCACCAGCGGAACCGTGGTCTTGCGCCGGGCGCCGAACAGGATGCCGGAGATCGGCACGCCCTGCGGGTCGTCCCATTCGGGCGCCAGGATCGGGCACTGCGACATCGGGGTGCAGTACCGCGAGTTGGGGTGGGCGGCCTTCTCGCCCGAGTCGGGCGTCCAGTCGCGGCCCTTCCAGTCGATCAGGTGCTGCGGCTCGCCCTCCAGGCCCTCCCACCACACGTCGTTGTCGTCGGTGAGCGCCACGTTGGTGAAGACGGTGTTGCCGCCCTCGATGGTGCGCATGGCGTTGGGGTTGGACTTCCAGTTGGTGCCCGGCGCGACGCCGAAGAAGCCGAACTCGGGGTTGACCGCGTACAGGCGGCCGTCCTTGCCGAACCGCATCCAGGCGATGTCGTCGCCGAGCGTCTCGGCGCGCCAGCCCGGGATGGTCGGCTGCAGCATCGCGAGGTTGGTCTTGCCGCACGCCGACGGGAATGCCGCGGCGAAGTAGTAGGCCTTGTTCTCCGGGGAGATGAGCTTGAGGATCAGCATGTGCTCGGCGAGCCAGCCCTCGTCGTGGGCCATCGCCGAGGCGATGCGCAGCGAGTAGCACTTCTTGCCCAGCAGCGCGTTACCGCCGTAACCGGAGCCGTAGCTCATGATCTCGCGGGTCTCCGGGAAGTGGGTGATGTACTTGGTGTCGTTGCACGGCCACGGCACGTCCTTTTGGCCCGGTTCCAGCGGCGCGCCCACCGAGTGCATCGCCTTGACGAAGAACCCGTCGTCGCCGATCTTCTCCAGCGCGGCCTTGCCCATCCGGGTCATCACCTTCATGGAGATGACGACGTACTCCGAGTCGGTGATCTCCACACCCAGCTTGGGGTCGTCGGCGCCCAGCGGGCCCATGCAGAACGGCACCACCCACATGGTGCGTCCGCGCATGCAGCCGCGGTACAGGTCGGTCATGGTGGACCGCATCTCGGACGGGTCCATCCAGTTGTTGGTCGGGCCCGCGTCGATCTGGCGCTCGGAACAGATGAAGGTCCGGGACTCCACCCGCGCCACGTCGGACGGATCCGACAGCGCCAGGTAGGAGTTGGGGTGCTTCTTCTCGTTGAGCTTCTTCAGCGTGCCGGCCTCGACCAGCTGGGCCGCCAGCCGGTGGAACTCCTCGTCGGAGCCGTCAGCGAAAACCACCCGATCGGGCTGGGTGAGCTCGGCAACCTCCTGCACCCATGACAGCAGGCCCTGGTGATTCGTGGGTGCTGTGTCCAAGCCGGGAATGGTCGCTGAGGTCATCGAACTCTCCTGGATTCTTCTGCGTATCGGGCTGGTGTTGCTCGCTATGCTCTCGCCCACACAATTAAGGAATTGGTGGCGTTAACTACAGGTTATCCTGAGGATCTTGTCGGGGAAGTCTCGGGCAGGTATAAGCCTTCTCACAACAACGATTCAGAAGATCCCGACGGGTCGCCATCTTCGCTCCTTGAAGCGGGTTTTTGGGTCTCGTCAGCGCTGGCTTGTTCGGCGTGACTTTCGTCCTCTCGTATACCCGGTTCACCCAGTTCTGCACGCACCGCTGCCAGGGCGGCCGTCACCGCCGGCATGTCCCGATCCCGCGCGGCGGCGGCGCGCGCGGCCGCCAGGGCGTGCTCGCGCAATTCGGCGTCGATGACGCCCACCGCGGCCGACACCTGCGCGTTCTCCGCCTCGTCGTGGGCCAGCAGCGCTTTGCTCAACACCGACTCGGCGACCAGCACGCGGGTGGCGACCAGCTCCTCGACGACCGATTGCAGCGAGGCCGTTACGTCACCGGCCCAGCGGTCCAGCAGCGACCGGTCGTGCAGCAGCGCCCGGAGGTTGATCACCATGTAGGTGAGCGCCACCGAGATCGCCACGCACGCCAGGCCGGCGACGGCGGACAGCGCGGGGCTCAGCCGCGTGGCCAGCCCGCTCATCAGCCGGCTCAACGTCAGCGCCACGCCGAGCCCGAACCCGACGCCCAGCAGGATCATCAGCCAGGTCTCGTGCCGGCGGGACTTCAGCGGCGGCGGTGACACGTCGACCGTGGGCAGCTGCTCGAGCGGCGGCAGCTCCATCGGCACGTCCACCACCTGCGCCACCTCGGCGAGTTTCGTGTCGGTGTCGCGGCTGACCTCGGCGACCGCCTCCTCGAGCGCCTCGTAGGCGTCCGTCTCGAAGCCGGGCAACTTGCGCCGCGACAGCCCCGCCGCGTTTTCCTGCAGTTCGGTGCGCACCGACGCGCACCGGTTGCGCGCGGAGTGCGACAGCGCCACCCGGGCCTGCTGGATCTGGCCGCGCAGCGTGATGGTGCGCTCGCTTTTCGCCTGCCGCCGCTGCTGCAGGGCGGCGCTGCGCTCTTCGCGCAGCGCCTCCACCCGGGCCCGCCGGCCCGACCCCTCGACCTCGCGATCGAACCGCCGGCTCAGCGTCTGCAGCCGGGATTGCCACGCCCGCAACCGGTTTCGCCGTGCCAGATCGGGGTCCTCGAGTTGCGCCGAGACGGTCTCGACCAGGTCGTCGACGTCCGGGTCCCCCAGATCGGGCAGGGCCGCCGCGCCCACCCAGGGCGCCCGCGCGTAGCGCGGCGCGTGCGCGCCCAGCGCGTCGCGGTTGGCGGCGACGATCTCCCGCCAGTTCAGGTGCACGTCGATCTTGGACACCACCCCGACGACCGCGTCGGTGTGCTCGGTCGCGGCGTCCAGCAGCGCGCAGTCCGACGAGGTCAGGTTCGCCGCCGCGGACACGACGAACACCACCGCCATCGGCACCTCGCGGGGACCGAGGTCCGTCGACTCCACGAACGTGCGCTGCGGGAGCCGCTTACGCAGCGCGTCGGCCACCGCGCTGACCCCGGCCATCCACGGGCCGGTCACCAGCACGGCGTCGAGGCGCTGGATGGCCGGCGGATCCAGCCCGGGCCCGGCCGCCGCCACCAGCGCGTCCACCACGGCGACGGGATCGTCGCCGGATTCGCCGCTCACCAGGATTCCCCCGGCAGCGAGGCACAGGCCTGAGACCACAACCGCAGCGATCCCCGGGCGATGTCTGCGCCGCAGGCGCGGTGCAGTTCGCTGGCCGACGCGCGGCTGTAGCGCTGCCAGCGCACCGCCCGCGGCAGGTGTGCGGCCGGATCACGACGAGCGTCGCGGGGCCGCCGGTCGTCCGGGTCCAGCCCGGCCGCCTCGGCCAGATCCACCGCGGCCGCCATCCGGGCGACCACGGTGTCGTCGCACGACAGGAACCCGCTGATGCGCTCGCCCAGCCCGCCCCCGCCGGCGGCCAGCGCCTCGAGTTCGGTGACGGCGTCGCGCACCCGCTGGTAGCGCGCCGCGGCGCCGAGCGCGCCGAGCCTGGCCAGCACGCCCTCGACGCCGCTCATCCGGTGCAGCAGGGTCAGCACCTGGGTCGGGGTCCGGCCCTGCCGAAAGGCGGCGACCGCCAGGGCGGTGCCGAACAGGTCGAGGGTTTCCAGCAGGCGCTGCCGCACGTCGGTCGGCACCGGGACGTCGGCGGTCAGGAACCCGGCGAAGGAGCCCTCGAAGCAGGCGGTGGCGCCGGGGTGGGCGGCGAGCGTCGACAGCGCCGTCCACAGGGTGCTGTCCAGGTCGTCGAGGGCGGCGACCGCGAGCAGCCCGGTCATCGGCTCGAACGGCACGCCGAAGGGCGCCGAGAACTCGGTGCACCTCGCCCGCGCCGCCGCGACGGGCCCGTCGCCCCGACCGGACAGCGAGCCCGCGAGATCGGCCTTGTTCAGCACCGCCAGCACCGGGTGCCCGGCCGCCGATGCCCGCGCGATCGCCTGGGTGTCCTCGGGCTTGACCACCTCCGCGATCACGTGGACCACCGCGTCGACATCGCCTTCGCTCACTGGGTCCGCCACCGCGATCCCCGCCGCGCGCCCGGCGCCGTCCAGGGCGCGGCGCACGGTGCGGCAGCCGACCCCCCGGCGGCCGCGCACGGCCACGCGCAGCGGTGCGGCGGTGCGCTGCGCGATCGCCGCCACCCGCGGGTCGACCTGGCCGGCCGCAAACCGCGCCAGCTCGTCGACGAAACTCTGGTGTCCTTGTCCCCTCATATCCCGCCTGTTCGGTCCAGCTGACCCCTCGCCCGGCCGCGTCGAAACTACTGGGCGCAGCACCGAGGCCGTGCGGTCCCACCGAATGGTGGCATCCGCGTCACCAAGAAGCGAGCCACCGTTAATCAGTTACCAGTTGAAGACAACTGTTGGGTATCAATCCGGACCAGGGGCGGCTACATCCCAGGTTTATAGGCCACCATGGACAAATGCATGCGCAGCGCGGGGTGGCGATGTCTGCCGAGACACCCTCGGGGGACTCGAACCGCCCGGACCAGCGCTATCTCCCGGCCACGGCGTTCCGGGCCCGCCGAGCGGCCCTGTCCGATGCCCAGCGCCAGACCTGGGAGCGCCGCTGGCCCGAGCTCGGGCTGTCGATCGGCTCCGCGGCCGACGAGGCCGACCACCCCGACCCCTCGCTGGATACCCGCGCCTGGTTCGGGCGTCAGGCGCCGGTGGTGCTCGAAATCGGTTGTGGTAGTGGCATTTCCACGCTGGCGATGGCCAAGGAAGAGCCCGGCATCGACGTGGTCGCGGTGGAGGTCTACCGGCGCGGGCTGGCGCAGCTGCTGTGCGCGATCGACCGCGACAAGGTGAGCAACATCCGGCTGATCCGGGGCAACGCCGTCGACGTCCTGCAACGACTCATCGCGCCCGGCTCGCTGACCGGGGTTCGGGTCTTCTTCCCCGATCCATGGCCGAAGGCGCGCCACCACAAACGCAGGTTCCTGCAGCCGGGCACGATTGGCTTGATAGCCGACCGGCTACTCCCTGGTGGTGTCCTGCACATTGCGACGGACCACGCCGGCTACGCCGAGCACATCGCCGAGGTCGGCGCGGGCGAACCCCGGCTGCGCCCTGCCGATCCCGACGGCGCATTGGCGATCTCGGTCAAGCGCCCCACCACCAAGTACGAGACGAAGGCTCAAGAAGCGGGCAGCGCCGTCACCGAATTCATTTGGCTTAGACGATGAGTAGGCGATGACTATGAGCCTGACCGAAGAGACCGCGGCGGGGGCCGAACCCGTCGCGCCGCCGGCCGTGCTGACCGGCGACGCGCTGGGCGGCTTCTCTCCACCGGGCGGACGCGTGTTGCTGGTGTGGGACGCCCCGAACCTCGACATGGGCCTGGGATCCATCCTGGGCAGACGCCCGACGGCTTTGGAGCGTCCGCGGTTCGACGCCCTGGGCCGCTGGTTGCTGGCGCGCACGGCCGAGGTCAGCGCCGCGCGCCCGGGCGTCATGGTGGAACCCGAGGCCACCGTCTTCACCAACATCGCGCCGGGCAGCGCCGACGTCGTCCGGCCCTGGGTGGACGCGCTCCGTAACGTGGGGTTCGCGGTGTTCGCCAAGCCGAAGATCGACGAGGACAGCGACGTCGACCGCGACATGCTGGCCCACATCGAGCTGCGCCGCACCGAGGGGCTGGCGGCGCTGGTGGTGGCCTCCGCCGACGGTCAGGCGTTTCGCCACCCGCTGGAAGACATCGCACGATCCGGGGTCGGCGTCCAGGTGATCGGATTTCGCGAACATGCGAGTTGGGCGCTAGCGTCGGATACCTTGGACTTCGTTGATCTGGAGGACATCGCTGGTGTCTTCCGGGAACCGTTGCCGCGGATCGGCCTAGATTCGCTGCCTGACCAGGGAGCGTGGCTGCAGCCGTTCCGGCCGCTGTCCGCGCTGTTGACCGCGCGTGTGTGACACTGGAAAACCGATGCGCGGGTCGTTAACGATCCAGTAAGGAGCTTGCGTGTTCGCCTGGTGGGGTCGAACTGTGTACCGATATCGGTACATCGTGATCGGGGTCACGGTAGCTCTGTGTCTGCTGGGTGGCGTCTTCGGAATCAGCTTGGGCAAGCATGTTACACAGAGCGGCTTCTACGACGACGGCAGCCAATCCGTGAAGGCGTCGGTGCTGGGCGACCAGACCTACGGCCGTGACCGCACCAGCCACGTGGTGGCCACCTTCACCGCTCCCGACGGAAAAACGGTCGACGACCCGGCGTGGCGGAACAAGGTCGTCGCCGAGCTCAACAAGTTCAAGACCGACCATCCCGACCAGGTCGTCGGGTGGGCCGGCTGGCTGGCGCTGGCGAATCCCGCCGACGCGCCCCCGCTCATCAAGGGGATGGTGAGCGAGGACAAGAAGCACACGTTCGTGTCCATCCCGCTCAAGGGCGACGACGACGACAGCATCCTCAACAACTACAAGGCCATCGCACCGGATCTGCAGAAGCTCAACGGCGGGACCGTGGAACTCGCCGGCCTCGAGCCGATCGCCAACGCCCTGACCGGCACCATCGCCACCGACCAGCGCCGCATGGAGGTCCTCGCCGTGCCGATGGTGGCGGTGGTCCTGTTCCTCGTCTTCGGGGGCGCGGTCGCCGCCGGCCTGCCGGCCATCGTCGGTGGCCTGAGCATCGCGGGTTCACTGGGCATCCTGCGGCTGGTCGCCGCGTTCGGGCCGGTGCACTATTTCGCCCAGCCGGTGGTCTCGCTGATCGGCCTGGGCATCGCCATCGACTACGGACTGTTCGTGGTGAGCCGGTTCCGGGAGGAGATCGCCGAGGGCTACGACACCGAGGCCGCGGTGCGAAGAACCGTGATGACGGCCGGTCGCACCGTGACGTTCTCCGCGGTGCTCATCATCGCGTCCAGCGCCAGCCTGCTGGTGCTGCCGCAGGGCTTCGTGCATTCGCTGACCTACGCCATCTTCGCCGCGGTGGGCCTCGCCGCGTTGCTGTCGATCACGTTCCTGCCGGCCTGCCTGGGCATCCTCGGCCGCCACGTCGACGCGCTGGGGGTGCGGACCGCCTTCCGGGTGCCGTTCCTGCGGAACTGGAAGTATTCGCGCGCCTACCTGAACTGGCTGGCCGATCGGCTGCAGAAGACCAAGACCCGCGAAGAGGTCGAGGCCGGCTTCTGGGGCAAGCTCGTCAACTGGGTGATGAAGAAGCCGTTGGCGTTTGCCATCCCGATCGCCGTCGGCATGATCCTGCTGGTCATCCCGCTGGGCAACCTGTCGTTCGGCGGGATGAGCGAGAAGTATCTGCCCCCGGACAACCCCGTGCGCCTGGCGCAGGAACATTTCGACAAGCAATTCCCCGGCTACCGGACCGAACAGCTCACCGTGGTGATCCAGAGCGACAACCACAGCAAGGTCACCGACCAGCAGGTGGCAGACATCCGCAACAGGATTTCTTCGATCGGCGGGTTCACCGACAAGACCTGGCAGGAGCGAGCCTGTCCGACCATCGCAGGCAACCCCTGCGTCGCGGGCCCGAACGGGACCACGGTCCCCAAGGACGGCTCGGTGCGGGTGATCCAGAACGGCCTGGCCAACCGCAATGACGCGGCCAAGAAGATCGCCGAACTGCGGGCGGTGAATCCCCCGAAGGGGTTGAACCTCTACGTCGGCGGCACGCCGGCTTTGGAGCAGGACAGCATCCACAGCCTGTTCGACAAGGCGCCGTTGATGCTGGTGCTGCTGCTGGGCGCCACGCTGCTGCTGATGTTCCTGGCGTTCGGGTCGGTGGTGCTGCCGATCAAGGCGGTGCTGATGAGCGCGCTGACGCTGGGATCGACGATGGGCATCCTTACCTGGATCTTCGTCGACGGGCACCTGTCGGGCGTCCTGAACTTCACGCCGACGCCGCTGATGGTGGTGGTGATCGCGCTCGTCGTCGCCGTCGGCTTCGGCCTGGCCACCGACTACGAGGTGTTCCTGGTGTCGCGCATGGTCGAGGCCCGCGAACGCGGCATGTCGACGGCCGAGGCCATCCGGATCGGCACCGCGACCACCGGGCGCCTGATCACGGCCGCCGCGCTGGTGCTGGCGGTGGTGGCCAGTTCGTTCGTTTTCTCCGACCTGGTGTTGATGAAGTATCTGGCCTTCGGCCTGATGGCGGCGCTGCTGCTGGACGCCACCGTCGTCCGGATGTTCCTGGTGCCGTCGGTGATGAAGCTGCTCGGCGACGACTGCTGGTGGGCACCGCGCTGGGCCCGGCGCCTGCAGAACAAGATCGGGCTGGGTGAGATCGACCTGCCCGACGAGCGCAAGCGGCCCACGCTCAACGGCCGGCCCGCGCGCCCGCCGGTGGCGGCCAGCCTGGTCGCCGCGGCACCGCGCCCGCCGCACGACCCCACCCACCCGGCCGCGCTGGAGCCGTCGCGGCCCGCGCGCCCCGCGTCGGCGGAGCCGCGGCCCGCGCAGGAACCGGCGGCGAGCACCACGCGCATCCCGGTGCGGCCCAACCAGCCGACCGAGGCCCAGACGACGCGCTTCGCGGCGCCCGGGCGTGACCGGCCGGCCGACGCGCGCCCCGCAACCAATTCCGCGCCGCCGGCCCCCCAGCGGCCCCCGGCGACCGGTCCGGCGGCACCGCCGTCCGGCGATCAGACGCGGGCAATCCCGGTGCCCGGCAACCGTTCCGACGACGGCGACACCGCCGAGCCCACCACCGCCCTGCCGAGAATGCGGCCGGAAGGCTCGGGCCCCGGTGATCCCAACGCGGCCACCGATCAGGCGAACGCGCGCGGGCAGGGCGAAAACGGCGACCCGGCCCGGCAACGCCGGCGCTCCGGCGGCGGGCTGTCCGCCCAAGATCTGCTGCGTCGCGAGGGACGGCTGTAACCGTCTACCCGGCGCAATCGGGAAGCCTTGAGCCTCAGGCGGATTCGTTCTCGGGCTGGTCGGGTTCGGCCTGCAGGATCGTGTTCTGCTCGTCGGCTTCCTCGGTCTGTTTTTCGGCTTCGGCGGACGGGTCCGGCGCCAGCAGCACCTGAATCGCGTTGTTGAGGAACGCGACGGTGGGGACCGCCAGCAGGGCGCCGACGATGCCGGCCAGCACGCCGCCGGTGGAGATGGCGAGCACCACCCCGAGCGGGTGAATCGAGACCGCGCGACCCATCACCAGCGGTTGCAGCAGATGGGCCTCGATCTGATTGACCGCGATCAGCAGGCCCAGCGTGATCAGCGCGTACACGATGCCCTTGGCCAGCAGCGCGACCACGACGGCCACCAGGCCCGAGATCAGCGCACCGACCAGCGGGATGAACGCCCCCAGGAACACCAGCGAGGCCAGCGGCAGCGCGAGCGGGATGCCCATGATCGCCAAACCGGTGCCGACCCCGGCGGCGTCGGTCAGGGCGACCAGGAAGGTGGCCCGCACGTATCCGATCAGCGATCCGTATCCGGCGTTGCCGGCCTCATGCACCCGCTGACGGACGTCGGACGGGATGATCTGCACGACGTACTGCCAGATGTTGCGCCCGCCGTAGAGGAAGAAGATCAGCGTGAACAGCACCAGCACCGCCGCCGTCACCAGCTCGGTGACGGTGGCCGCGGTGGACAGCGCGCCGCTGGTCAGTTTCGCCTGATTGTTGTGCAGCGCTTCGATGGCGGCGTTGCCCGCGCTGTCGATCTGTTCGTTGCGCAGATGCGCCGGGCCGTGGACCAGCCAGCGCCGCGTCGACTCGATGCTGTGCGCCACCTGTTCGGTCAGGCCGGGCAGACCGTCGATGAACTGCAGGATGACGAACGCCAGGATGCCGCCCAGGATGGCAAAGCCACCCAGCAACACCAGCGCCACCGCGCCGCCGCGGGGCATGCCCCTCGTGTCCAGCCAGTCCACCACCGGCACCAGCAGCGCGCTCAACAGCAGCGCCACCAGCACCGGAACGACGATGATTTCCAGCTTCTGCACCACCCACAGCAGGGCGAGCAGGGCGATCAGGATGACCAGCAAACGCCAGGCCCAGGCTGCGGTCTTGCGGACAAGGGGTTCGACCGAGGCGTCGTCGAGGTTTGCTGACATCTCGCCAGCCTATCCGCAGCGGGGTGCCGCCAAACGTGTCTCAGCCGTGTCCGCGGGCGGCTGGGCGTCGCCGGAGCCCATACCGTCGGCACGATCCGGTTACGACCCCAGAACGTCCGAGACACGGTAGGCGATGCGCAGCGATCGCCGCGCCACCTGCACCGTTACCCTAAATCACGTGCCGCACGACGCACCCGCCCGCAATCTCGACTTCCCGCGCGAAGAGACCCCGCGCGGGAAGTACTGGTGGGCGCGCTGGGTGATCCTGGGCGCGGTGGCCATCGTGCTTGCCGTCGAGGTTTCGCTGGGCTGGGATCAGCTGGCCAAGGCCTGGATGAGCCTGTACGAGGCGAACTGGTGGTGGTTGCTCGCCTCGGTGGCCGCGGCGGCGGCGTCGATGCACAGCTTTGCCCAGATCCAGCGCACGTTGCTCAAGTCGGCGGGCGTGCACGTCAAGCAGCTGCGCTCCGAGGCGGCCTTCTACGCCGCGAATTCGCTGAGCACCACGCTGCCCGGCGGGCCCGTGCTGTCGGCGACCTTCCTGTTCCGCCAGCAGCGGCTGTGGGGCGCCTCGACGGTGGTGGCGTCGTGGCAGCTGGTGATGTCGGGGGTGCTGCAGGCGGTCGGGTTGGCTTTGCTCGGCCTGGGCGGCGCCTTCCTGCTGGGCGCGAAGAACAACCCGTTCTCGTTGCTGTTCACCCTCGGCGGCTTCGTGGCGTTGCTGCTGCTGGCGCAGGCCGTCGCGTCGCGCCCGGAGCTGATCGACGGCATCGGCAGCCGGGTCCTGGCGTGGGTCAACTCGGTTCGGGGCAGGCCCGCCGAGGCCGGCCTGGACAAGTGGCGCGAGACGCTGATGCAGCTGGAGTCGGTGAGCCTGGGCCGGCGCGACCTGAGCGTGGCGTTCGGCTGGTCGATGTTCAACTGGATCGCCGACGTCGCCTGCCTGGGCTTCGCCGCCTACGCCGCCGGGGACCACGCGTCGGTGGCGGGGTTGACGGTGGCCTACGCGGCCGCCCGCGCGGTCGGCACGATCCCGCTGATGCCCGGCGGGTTGTTGATCGTCGAGGCGGTGCTGGTGCCCGGCCTGGTGTCCAGCGGCATGTCACTGCCCAACGCGATCTCGGCGATGCTGATCTACCGGCTGATCAGCTGGTTGCTCATCTCGGCGATCGGCTGGGTGGTGTTCTTCTTCGTGTTCCGCACCGAGAACGTCACCGATTCCGACGAGGATCCGATCACGGGCCCGCTGCCGGTCATTCCGCTCGCCGGCGAGCCCGCGGCCGACTCCACCGAGGCCGCCCTGCAGGGGCCGCTACCGCCGGACCGTGATCCGGCCGAGCGGCATCCGGAGAACGACAGCCAGCCCTAGCCGACGGTGTTGCGGCGTGGCGGACCCGTCAGCGGGTGGGTCGTCGCGGGCCCCTTGGTCACCGGTTCACAACATCTTCGCAGCGTCTTGGCAACAACACCGTCGCCGCAGCTCAGGAACCAGATAAGCCCACATAATCCACAGCCTGCTGCGGTATCGTCGCCAGCACGCGTTACGCGAGCACCGGGGAGCGAGAAAAATCCAGCAGTTAATGATGCGCCTCAGCCGCAGCCTGCGTAAGTACCGCTGGTTGGTCTTCACAGGCTGGTTGCTGGCATTGGTTCCCGCCGTCTACCTGGCGCTGACACAGTCGGGCAATCTCACCGGCGGCGGCTTCGACGTGGCCGGATCGCAGTCGCTGGCGGTCCACGACCAACTCGAGGATCTCTACCACGACCAGGGTGGGTCGTCGCTGGCCCTGGTGGCCGCCCCCCGCCCCGACGCCAGCTACCAGGACATGAACGACGCCGTCGCGCAGCTGCGGCAGATCGCCGCCGGCATCCCCGGCACCGGGGAGATCCCCAACCCCGCCCAGCGGCCGCCGCAGCCCGACCGGCCGTACGTGCTGTCGGTGCGGCTGGACTCCCGTAACACCAGCGACGTGGCCAAGCAGCTGCGCACCAAGGTCGGCATCAAGGGCGATCAACCCGGCCAGACCGCGAACGGCCGGGTCCGGCTCTACGTCATCGGGCAGGGCGCGCTGTCCGCCGCCGCCGCGGCCAACACCAAGCACGACATCGCGGCGGCCGAGAAATGGAACCTGCCGGTCATCCTGATCGTGCTGCTCGCCGTGTTCGGCTCGCTGGCCGCCGCGGCGATCCCCCTGGCGCTGGGCATCTGCACGGTCGTGGTCACCATGGGCCTGGTCTATTTCTTGTCCGCCTACACCACCATGTCGGTCTTCGTGACCTCGACGGTGTCGATGTTCGGCATCGCGCTCGCCGTCGACTACTCGCTGTTCATCCTGATGCGATTCCGGGAGGAACTGCGGACCGGCCGCCAGCCCCGCGAGGCCGTCGACGCCGCGATGGCCACCTCCGGGCTGGCCGTGGTGCTGTCCGGGATGACGGTGATCGCCTCGCTCACCGGGATCTACGTGATCAACACCCCGGCGCTGAAGTCGATGGCCACCGGCGCCATCCTGGCCGTCGCCGTGGCCATGCTGACGTCGACGACGCTGACGCCGGCGGCGCTGGCGACGTTCGGCCGCGCGGCCGCCAAGCGGTCGGCCCTGCTGCACTGGTCGCGCCGGCCGGAAAGCACCCAGTCGCGGTTCTGGAACCGCTGGGTCGGCTGGGTGATGCGCCGGCCGTGGATATCCGCGCTGGCGGCGTCGCTGGTGCTGCTGGTGATGGCCGCGCCGGCCGCGTCGATGGTGCTGGGTAACAGCCTGCTGCGCCAGTTCGACTCGTCGCACGAGATCCGCGCCGGGGTGGGCGCGGCGGCCCAGGCGCTGGGCCCCGGCGCGCTCGGCCCGATCCGGGTGCTGATCAACTTCCCCGACGGCGGCGCGGCCTCCCCCGAGCACAGCCACACCGTCGGCGCGATCCGCCAGCGGATGTCGCAGGCGCCCAACATCGTGTCGGTGTCGCCGCCGCAGTTCGCGGAGGACAACGGCAGCGCGCTGCTATCCGCGGTGTTGTCGGTGGACCCCGAGGACATGAAGGCCCGCGAGACCGTCGGCTGGATGCGCGCCCAGCTGCCCAAGGTGCCCGAGGCCGGCACGGCGCGCGTGGACGTCGGCGGCCCGACCGCGCTGATCAAGGACTTCGACGACCAGGTGTCCAAGACCGAGCCGCTGGTGCTGGCGATCGTGGCGCTGATCGCGTTCGTGATGCTGCTGGTCTCCGTCCACTCGGTGTTCCTGGCGCTCAAGGGCGTGCTGATGACGCTGCTGTCCGTCGCCGCCGCCTACGGCAGTTTGGTGATGGTGTTCCAGTGGGGCTGGCTGAAGGACCTCGGCTTCGCCCAGATCAGCTCGATCGACAGCACCGTTCCCCCGCTGGTGCTCGCCATGACCTTCGGGCTGTCGATGGACTACGAGATTTTCCTGCTCACCCGCATCCGGGAGCGCTTCCTGCACTCCGGGAACACCCGCGACGCGGTGGCCTACGGCGTCAGCACGAGCGCGCGCACCATCACCAGCGCCGCGCTGATCATGATCGCGGTGTTCGTCGGGTTCGCGTTCGCGGGCATGCCGCTGGTGGCCGAGATCGGCGTCGCCTGCGCGGTCGCGATCGCGGTGGACGCCACCGTGGTGCGGTTGGTGATGGTGCCGGCGCTGATGGCGATGTTCGCCCAGTGGAACTGGTGGCTGCCGTCCTGGCTGTCCCGCGTGCTGCCGTCGGTCGACTTCGACCGGCCGCTGCCCGAGGTCGACCTGGGCGACGTCGTCATCATCCCCGACGATATCTCGGCGCTGGTGGCGCCCAGCGCCGACCTGCGCATGGTGCTCAAGTCCGCGGCGAAGCTCAAGCATCTGGCCCCCGACGCCATCTGCGTGGCCGACCCGCTCGCCTTCACCGGCTGTGGCCGCAACGCCGCCCAGGCGGTCTCCGGCCCCGACGAGGATCAGGCCCGCGGACTGGGACCGGGGCAGATCCCCCATCAGGTCGCGCTCAGCGAGGAGCGGGTCAGTGTGGGCGTCGGCGCCGCCGACAAGAAACCCGGCTCCAACGGCCACACCAACGGCTCCCTGGCGGCCAAGAAGCTGGTCGGAGGCCTGGCCTCGCGCAACGGCATCGCCAAGGCCATCGCCGGGACCGACCGGCCGGTGCATCCGGTGACGCTGTGGCGGGGACGCTTGTCCGTCGCGATCGACGCGCTGGAAAACGACACCGCCGCCGCCGCGGGCGGCGGGCCCGAATACGAACGGCGCAGCCCGCTGGAGACCACCAACGTGCAGCTGCCCACCGGTGACCGGCTGCTGGTGCCTACCGGGGCCGAGACGCTGCGGCTGAAGGGCTACCTGATCATGAGCCGTAACAGTCGGCGCGATTATGCCGACTTTGCAGACATGGTCGATTCGTTGGAGCCCGAGACCGCCGCGGTGGTGCTGGCCGGAATGGACAGGTATTACTGTTGTAAATCATCCAGGCGGCAGTGGATTGCCACCCAGTTGGTCCGTCGACTCGCAGATCCCCACCCCTGCGACCACCCGGAAGACCAGGGACCGGACGCCGAGGCGGGCTCGGACTGGGAGGAAATCCGACAGCGCTGCCTGTCAGTGGCCGTGGCGATGCTGGAGGAGGCGAGGTGACGTTGGCACCCGACCGACGCCCCGCGCCGCCGCCCCACCGGCCGGGCCCCGAACAGCGTCAACGCGGCGGTGGGCCGAACGGAGGGCCGTCCGGCTCCTTCCAGGACCCCGAGCAGCCGGTGGAGTTCTGGCCGACTGCCGCCATCCGTTCAGCCCTGCAGGGCGGTGACATCGCGACCTGGAAGCGCATCGCCGGCGCGCTGAAGCGCGACCCGTACGGGCGCACCGCCCGCCAGGTCGAAGAGGTCCTCGAGGGCACCCGGCCCTACGGCATCGCCAAGGCGCTGTGGGAGGTGCTCGAGCGGGCCCGCACCCACCTCGAGGCCAACGAACGCGCCGAGGTCGCTCGCCACGTGCGGCTGCTGATCGACCGATCGGGGCTGGCCCCGCAGGAATTCGCGTCCCGCATCGGGGTCACCGCCGAGGAGTTGGACGGTTACCTCGACGGCAGCACCAGCCCGACGGCCGCCCTGATGATCCGGATCCGCCGCTTGTCGGACCGGTTCGTCAAGGTGAAGTCCGCGCGGTCAGCCGAAGCCAACTGATCGGTCATCGCACCGGCAGCACGTCGGCGACCAGCCAGTCGTTGCCCCGCTTGGTCAGCGTCACCCGCAATGCCGGCGCCGCCTGACTGGGCGGCTGTCCCGGGGCGTTCTGGGTGACCCGCAGGACCACCGCCACGCTGGCGGCCGACGGCCCGAGCGCCTCGACTCCGGCCGACACCGTGGTGGCCTGGGCGGTGACGTTGTGCTGGGCGAGATCGGCGCTGGATTTGGTGTACTGCTCCTTGAACGCGGCCGCATGCTCCGGGACGATCATCGCCGTGGCCTGGTCGATGGCACCGGTCGGTGCGGTGGGGCTGAACGACGCCATCGCCTCCGCCATGCCGGTGGCGGTCTGAACCACCTTGCGGGAGTCGTTGGTGAAGTCGCTGTCCGCCCTGGTCCAGTGGGTGTAGCCGGTCGCCACGGCCGCCGTCAGCGCCGCCGCGCACAACAGCACGACCGCCATGCGCAGCCCCGGCGCGTCGTCGTCGGTGCCGAGGCTGACCGAATCGCGGCGCAGCAGCCAGAAGTTGATCGCCACGCCTTCGACGATCAGCAGGATCAGCACCGAACACGCCGACACCCACCACAGCGGCCAGCCCAGCACCAGCCCGATGGCCAGCAGCGCCGCGATCGCGGCCAGCGGGGCCGCGACGTCGAAGGCGAACAGGCGCCAGATGTTCCTCATCGGATCGACGCCAATCCGGAGATCATCAGCTTGCCCTCCACGTCGGAGACGTCCAGCCGCAGGTTCCAGTGCACGGTTTGCGGCTTGGCTCCGACGTTTTCGCTGACCGATGTGGCGATCAGCATCACCGAGTCGGTTCGGCTGGCGAACGGCGGCAGCTTGGTGGTGACCACCGGCCGGGCGACGCCGGGCTGGGTGTCCAGGTCGTGGTGCACGGTTTCGATCGCCACCGCTTGGATGCGCCCGGCGCTCTTGGACTGCAGCTTCTCCACCACCGCCTTGTACGGCTGTACGGCGGCATCGAAGTCGGTGTTGAGTTCCCCGACCGTGCCGTCGTGCAGCCGCTGCAGGCTGGCGTCGACGTTGCCGCTGTTCATGTTGATCAGGACGTTCGCCCACTCCGCGGCGGTCTGCATGGCCCGGCTCAGGTAGCCGCGTTCGGCGACCTGATCGCGGTGGTCGGACCAGATGATGACGCCGAGCACCACCGCGGCCACAGACAGCACGCCGAGCACCGCGGACGCGACGCCGTAATGGGAAAAGACGCCGTCGCTTTCGGATTCGTCGCCGTCGGCGTCGTCGTTCGCCTCGGCGTCGGCATCGACGTCGGGGTCAACGTCGACGGCGTCTTGTTCGGCAGGTGGCTCGGTTCGCTCGCCGTCGGACATGGCCCGATCGTTGCACCCGGGAAAGATGGAAGGATGGCGGGGTGACGAATACGGCCATCCGCTCGGGCATCGACCTGAGCTTTGTCGACGACAGCATCCGCCCCCAAGACGACCTGTTCGGTCACGTCAACGGTCGCTGGCTGGCCGAGTACGAGATACCGGCGGACCGTGCGACCGACGGGGCGTTCCGGCAGCTGTATGACCGCGCCGAGGAGCAGGTGCGCGACCTGATCGTCGAGGCCAGCCGGCAGGGTTCGGCGGCCGGGGACGACGACGCGCAGCGCATCGGCGACCTGTATGCCAGCTTCCTCGACGAGGACACCGTGCAGCGCCGCGGCGTGCGGCCGCTGCTCGAGGAGATGGCCGTCATCGACGACGCCGCCGACGCCGAGGCGCTGGCCCGGGCCATCGGCGCCCTGCAGCGCACCGGCGCGGGCGGCGGCGTCGGGGTGTACGTGGACACCGACGCCAAAAACTCGGCGCGCTACCTGGTGCACTTCACCCAGTCCGGCCTCGGGCTGCCCGATGAGTCCTATTACCGCGAAGAGCGGCACGCGCAGGTGCTTGCGGCTTACCCGGCGCACATCGCGCGGATGTTCGCCCTGGTGTTCGGCGGCGATCCGGCCGACCACATCCAGACCGCCGACCGCATCGTCGCGCTGGAGGCCAAGCTGGCCGAGGCGCACTGGGATGTGGTCAAGCGGCGCGACGCGGACCTCACCTACAACCTGCGCACGTTCGCCGAACTTCGCGACGAGGCGGTGGGGTTCGACTGGGCCGGCTGGGCCGGCGCGCTTGGTGCCGACCCGGAGTCACTCGCGGAAGTAATTGTGCGCCAACCTGATTACCTGCGCACCTTCGCCGAGCTGTGGCGCAACGAAGACCTCGAGGTGTGGAAGAGCTGGGCGCGTTGGCGGTTGATCCGCGCCAGGGCCGCCTGGCTTACCGACGAGCTGGTGTCGGCGGACTTCGACTTCTACGGCCGCCTGCTGACCGGCACCGAGCAGATCCGCGATCGGTGGAAGCGCGCGGTGTCGCTGGTGGAGAACCTGATGGGTGACGCCGTCGGAAAGCTCTATGTGCAACGGCATTTCCCGCCCGGGGCCAAGGCCCGCATCGACGAGCTGGTGGCCAACCTGCGGGCGGCCTACCGGATCAGCATCAGCGACCTGGACTGGATGACACCGGAGACCCGGGAGCGGGCGCTGACCAAGCTGGACAAGTTCACCGCCAAGGTCGGCTACCCGGCGAAGTGGCGTGACTACTCGGCGCTGGTGATCGACCGCGCCGATCTGTACGGCAACTATCAGCGCGGGTACGCCGTCAACCACGACCGTGAGCTGGCCAAGCTGGGCGGGCCGGTGGACAAGGACGAGTGGTTCATGACCCCGCAGACCGTCAACGCCTACTACAACCCGGGGATGAACGAAATCGTGTTCCCGGCAGCCATTTTGCAGCCGCCGTTCTTCGACGCCGAGGCCGACGACGCGGCCAACTACGGTGGCATCGGCGCGGTGATCGGCCACGAGATCGGCCACGGCTTCGACGACCAGGGCGCCAAATACGACGGCGACGGCAATCTGGTCGACTGGTGGACCGACGCCGACCGCGCCGAGTTCGGCACCCGCACAAAGGCTCTCATCGAGCAGTATGACGCCTACACGCCGCGCGGCCTGGCGAGCGAACATCACGTCAACGGCGCGTTCACCGTCGGGGAGAACATCGGCGACCTGGGCGGCTTGTCGATCGCGTTGCTGGCCTACCAGTTGTCACTGAACGGGCAGCCCGCTCCAGTCATCGACGGCCTCACCGGCGTGCAGCGCGTGTTCTACGGGTGGGCCCAGGTATGGCGCACCAAATCTCGTGAGGCAGAGGCGATCCGGCGCCTGGCGGTGGATCCGCACTCGCCGCCGGAGTTCCGCTGCAACGGCGTGCTGCGCAACATGGACGCCTTCTACGACGCCTTCGACGGCGCCGATGCCGGTGCGCTGTTCCTGGAACCGGGCAACCGGGTCAAGATCTGGAACTGACGCCCACCTGGGCGGCCTCGATCCGGGCCGGTACGTGCTTGTGCCACGGCGTGCCGGCATAGGGATCGCGCCATTCGGTCGAGGTGAGCACGTTCGGGGCGACGCCCGGAGTGACCGTGCGCCCGTCGTCGCCGATGTAGTCGAGCCCGAATCCGTTGGGCAGGGCGGCATGACCGGGCAGCATGGTCTCGGTGATCTCGACGGTGGCCTCGGCGCTGCCGGCCGCGGTGCTGATGCGGGCCCGGCAGCCGTCGACGAGACCCAGCGCCTGGGCGTCCTCGACGCTGACCCGCAGCGCTCCGTCGGCGTCGCGTTTGCGCCAGGACGGGTCACGGAAGATGTCGTTGGCGGTATAGGCGCGCCGCTCCCCCACCGACAGCACGATCGGGAAGTCCGGCGTGGTCAGCCGGGGCGGAGTCCGGGTCAGCGCCCCCAACTCGTCGAGCACCGCGGGGATCTCGAGGGCGATCTTGCGGTCGGCGTGGCTGATCAACGCGAAGTCGTCCTCGTAATTGTGCACGGTGAACGTCACGCCCGACGGGTTGTCCATGATCGCGTCGAACAGCGCGTTGCCGTCGGCGTGACCGGCGCGTCGCACGGCGTCCGGGTAGCTCATCGCGGTCTTCTGGGCGAGGCCCCACAGGGCGGCGGCGCCGCGCAGTCCGTCCGGCAGGGTGGGCCCCAGCGTCTCGTAGAGAACATACGGAAGCAGCTGCGCCACAGTCGGATTGGCGGCGGCCGCGGACAGGAACGCCTCGGTGTAGGCCTGCCTGCCCCGCTGGGCCGCCTCGCGCAGGGGCCGCAGGTCCGCGTCGTCCACCACGCCGAGCGCCCGCACCAGCCGCGCCCAGATCTCGGGTTCGGGCAGGGTGCCGGGCAGCGGCTCGAGCAACGGGCGGCGCAGCTGGAATGTGTTGTGCGGGAATTCCAGGTTGAAGAACGTGGCCTCCGGCTTCTCGAACTGAGAGGCGGCGGGAAGCACGTAATGCGCGAGCCTGGCCGTCTCGGTCATCGCGACGTCGATGACCACCATCAGCTCCAGCGCGCCGAACGCCTCGCGGCAGGCTGCCGAATTCGCCAGGGAGTGAGCCGGATTGCTGCTTTCGACGATCATCGCCCGAAAGCGATCCGGGTGGTCGGTCAAAATCTCTTCGGGCACCACATTGCTGGGCACCAGCCCGGAGATGATCGGGGCGCCGGTCACCGGTGTGCGCCCGGAGAACTGGCCGAACAGCGGGGCGAACGACGAATGCAGGTGCTGGCCACCCTGTTTCGCGAAATTGCCGGTGAAGATCCAGAGCAGCTTGTTCAGGTAGGAGCACAGCGTGCTGTTGGGCGCCTGCTGCACCCCGAGGTCCTCGAACACCGAGACGCTGGCCGCGGCGGCGATGCGCCGCGCCGCCGCGCGCAACAGTTCCTCGTCGACCCCGCACTGCTGCGCGTAGCCCGCCACCGGTACGTCGCGCAACGCGGCCCGGACGGTGTCGGCGCCGCGCACGTGCTCGGCGAGAAACGCCTCGTCGCAAAGGTTTTCCTGGACCAGGACGGCGGCCAGCGCGGCCAGGCACCACGCGTCGGTGCCGGGCCGCACCCGCAGGTGAAAGTCGGACATCTTGGCGGTGTCGGTGACGACGGGGTCGATGACGATCATCGAGCGGTTCGGGTCCTTGGCGATCTCGTTGAGCACCACCCGGGCCCGCGGAAAGCTCTGCGACATCCACGGGTTCTTGCCCACGAACACCGCCACCTCGGCGTGCTCGAACTCGCCCCTGGTGTGCCCGCCGTACAGCTGCCCGTCGACCCATGCCTCACCGGTTTTCTCCTGCGCCAACGCATTCGACCGGTACCGCGAACCCAGCGCCTTCAGGAAGGCGCCGCTGTAAGCCCCGCCCAGGTGGTTGCCCTGCCCGCCGCCGCCGTAGTAGAAGATCTTGTCTCCGCCATAGCTGTCGCGGATGCGCTTGAAGCCCTCGGCGATCTCCACAATCGCGGTGTCCCAGTCGATCTCCTCGTAGCTGCCGTCGGGGCGGCGGCGCAACGGGGAGGTCAGCCGGGCGCGGCTGTTCTGGTAGTGGTCCAGCCGCAACGCCTTGTTGCAGGTGTAGCCCTGCGACCCGGGGTGGGCCTTGTCACCGCGGATGCGGGCCAGCCGGCGATCCTCGACTTGGACGACGATGCCGCAGTTGCATTCGCACAGGATGCAAGCGCTGGGTTGCCAGGTCATTGCGGGGTGTCCTTTCCGGCTGCCTGATAGGGCGAGGTGGCCACCAGCAGCTCGCGCAGCTGGCGATGCACGACGTCGAGGGGCATCAGGTCGCGTCGCACCCGGGCCAGCACGATCGCACCCTCGAGCGCGGTGGTCGCCAGGACGGCCAGCTCGCCCGCCCGCTCCCGCGGTATGCCGTCGGCGATCAACCGTTCGGCGATCAGTTCGGTCCATCGGTCGAAGGCGGCGGCGGCGCGTTCGACTACCGGGCCCATGCGCTCGGCGTCCTGTTGCTCGCCCGCCTCCACCGAGACCGCGACGATGGGGCAGCCGGCGCGGAAATCGGTCTCGAGCAGCTGCCGTCGGTACTTGTCGATCAGCGTGTCGATCAAGTGCAGGCCGTCGGCCGCGCCGGCGATCACGGCGGCGACGTGCTCGCCGGCGAAGTCGACGGCCTCGCAGAGCAGCTGCGTGCGGCCGCCGGGGAAGTAGTGGTAGGCCGAGCCGCGGGGTGCGCCGCTGTGTTCGAGCACGTCGGAGATGGCGGTGGCCCGGGCGCCCCGCTCTCGAATCAACAGCGCGGCGGACACGACCATCCGCTCGCGGGGACTACGCATCGCGGCTCCTCGGCCATGTAGGTATGTATGATGCTATACATAATTCGGGCCGGCGCGATACCCCCAACCAGCGATGCCCCACCCCAAAACGCACAATCGCCCATCCCGCTCGGGAATGGGCGATTGCGCGCTGTCGCTGGTGGCTAGTTCATCCAGTCGGCGGAGCCGTCGTTCTTCTTGTAATTGCCGCCGCTGGAGTTCTTCACGACGATCGGGTCGCCGGGACCGAAGTTGTCGAAGAACCACTTGGCATTGGTGGGGCTGATGTTGATGCAGCCGTGGCTGACGTCGCGCTTGCCCTGGTCGTCCACCGACCACGGGGCGCTGTGCACGTAGTCGCCGACGTTGTCGAAGCGGACCGCGTCCTCCACCGTCACCTTGTAGCCGTAGGTCGAGTTGACCGGCACCCCGTAGGTCGAGGAGTCCATCACCACCGACGCCTTCTTGTCCTGCACGTAGTAGGTGCCGTTGGGGGTTTGGTGATTGCCCGACGTCATGCCCATCGACATCGGGAACGTCTTCTCCACGGTGCCGTTGCGGGTGATGGTCAGCTGGTGCGTGGCGTCGTCGGCGGTGGCGATCAGGGTGTCGCCAGTCTGGAAGGTGGACACGGTGCCGCCGGCGTCGACCGTCACCGCGGTGTGGGCGGGCCAGAAGTTGATCGGCCGCCAGCGCAGCTGGGTCGGGGTCATCCAGTAGAACTTGCCCGGGACCGGCGGGACCGACGAGACGTGCACGGCGCCGATGGCCGCGTCGGCGTTCTCGACCGTGCCCGGGAAGTTGATGATGATCGGCTGGCCCACACCCACGGTCGAGCCGCTCTTCGGGACGAGCGACGGCGGCCCGAACGGCGCCGTGCCGGTGAACGGCGTGTTGTTCTGCCCGTCGGCCGGGGCCGCGGCGGCGGGTTGCGCGCCCGGCGGGAGCCAGGGCGGCGGCGCCAACGGGTTGGGTGGCGGCGGGGCCGCCAGCGGGTCGGCCGGGGGCGGCGGCGCGAACGGGTCGGGTGGCGCGGGCGCCGGCGGGGCCGCGACCGCGCCCGGGTCAGCGGGGGCCGGGTCCGGATCCGCCTGTGCGGGAGCCGCACTCAGCACCAGCGCCAGGCCCACGACGGACGCCAAGCCGGCGGTGTTCAGAGCGGCGAAGAGGCCCTTCCCAGTCCTGGCCCTCGTCCTGCCCGACATACGCATACCTCCACTCGTGGTCTCGACACAGTGTGGCATAGCGCGCGCGCCAGCTACCGTCAGCCGCGACCGAGCCGGGCCCGAAAAGGGCGGGATTGCGCGGTTGAGCTGGGCGGCTATGAATCGGGTGAGCTTGTCGGAGCAACATCGAGCATCCGCCGATTGGCCGCGATTCCGGCCAGCGCGACGGCCATCAGGGCCGCCGAAGCGGTGAGCATCATCGTGACGCTGCGCTCGAAGAGCAGGCCACCGGCCAGCGAGCCCGCCATGATGCCGACCTGGAACGCGGTGACGTAGAGCCCCGACGCGCCGTCGGGGTCGTCGGCCCCGTTGCGCATCGCTGCGGACTGCATCATCGGCGAGACCGCGGTGGCCATCGCGCCCCATAGCACGATCGCGGCGGTCCCGATCAGGGCGGTGGCCACGCCGGTCCTGCCCCCGATCGCCAGCCCGGTCAGCGCCACGAAGGCCGCCGTCAACCCTGTGATGCACAGGATGATCGCGCTTTTGGGCCGGTGGTCCAGCGGGCGCGCCACCAGCGGCAACGACAGCAGCCCGGCCAGCCCGTAGGCGGCCAGCACGAAGGCGAGGTTCGGCCCGCGCACGCCGAGCACGTTGCGGATGATCTCGACGATGTAGGTGTAGGAGACGAAATGGCCGGTGACGGCGATCATCGCCAGCACGCTGACCAGGATCAGCCGGGGGTTGCGGTGGTGTCGCGACCGCGGACCGACGTGGGCGAGCTGGTCGGAGGTCAGCACCATCTCCGGCAGCATCGCGCGGGCTGCCATCGTGACGCCGGCGGCCGCGATGGTGACGCAGACGACGGCCAGGCGCCAGCCCCACATCAGGCTCAACGCCGCGGTCAGCGGGCTCCCCACCACCAGCGCGAGGCTGGTGCCGACGTAGATCGACATGGTCGCGCGCCCGGCATGGCTGGGCGGCACCAGCCGG
The DNA here is from genome assembly GCF_059812885.1 of Mycobacterium sp. NGS33. Taxonomy (NCBI): domain Bacteria; kingdom Bacillati; phylum Actinomycetota; class Actinomycetes; order Mycobacteriales; family Mycobacteriaceae; genus Mycobacterium; species Mycobacterium sp. NGS33. The sequence continues at coordinate 876,335 of NZ_JCALDN010000001.1, forward strand.
GTGGCGATCGGGGCGATGACCGCCCACAGCAGGCCGTGGGTGATCGCGCAGAGCACCCGCCCGGCCGCCAGCACCGCGAAGTTGGGGGCCAGCGCCGAGATGACCTGCGAGGCGGTCAGGCAGGTCAGGCTGAGCATGAGCGCGCGCCGACGGGGCCAATGCGCGGTCCAGCGCACCAGCGGAAACGTCGTCAGCGCCGCCACGAAGGCGTACCAGGTCAGCAGCGTGCCCACCGCAAACAAACTGACGTGCAGGTCGCGGGCGATGGCCGGCAGCGCGCCCACCGGCAGGATCTCGGCGGTGACGTAGGTGAAGGCCGCGGCCGCCAGCACAGCCAACTGAGCCGCGATCCGTGGGGTCCACGTTCGCGCAACGGCATTGGTTTCGGCAGTCATGGCTTCGGTATCGGCCGGACTACCCACTTCCTGGGTTGTCGCGCCTAATGCGATCACACTGCCTTACCGTACGGACCGCAACTACGCCCGCCCCTGAATCAGGGCCGATAGACAGGTCTCAACTACGTCACCAATCAGGAACGAACCAACCGCGCGATCGCGGCCGACGCCTCGTCGAGCTTGGCTTGCGCGTCGTCGCCGCCCTCGGCGACGGCGCGGGTGACACAGTGGTTCAGGTGCTCGTCCAGCAAATTCAGGGCGACCGAGCGCAGGGCGCTGTTGACGGCGCTGACCTGGGTGAGGACGTCGATGCAGTACTTGTCTTCCTCGATCATCCGGGCGATGCCGCGGACCTGGCCCTCGATGCGCCGCAGCCGCTTGGCGTAGTTGTCCTTCTGCTGCGAGTACCCGTGGTCGTTCGTCATCTGCACCCCTGCTCAGTCGGCCGCCCGGCGGCGGCGTCGCGCCGAACTCCAGCTTATACCCCATCGGGGTATCACCCCGGAAGTTGGGATCGCGACTGGCCAGCGCATACTCGAACAATGCCCACCACCGATTCGGCCGCAACCGCCGACATCAAGCCGCGTAGTCGTGACGTCACCGACGGCCTGGAGAAGGCCGCCGCCCGGGGCATGCTGCGGGCCGTAGGCATGGGAGACGAGGACTTCGCCAAGCCGCAGATCGGGGTCGCGTCGTCCTGGAACGAGATCACCCCGTGCAACCTCTCCCTGGACCGGCTCGCCAAGGCCGTCAAGGAGGGCGTGTTCTCGGCCGGTGGATATCCGCTCGAGTTCGGCACCATCTCGGTGTCCGACGGCATCTCGATGGGCCACGAGGGCATGCACTTCTCGCTGGTGTCGCGCGAGGTGATTGCCGACAGCGTCGAGACGGTGATGCAGGCCGAGCGCCTCGACGGCTCGGTGCTGCTGGCCGGCTGCGACAAGTCCCTGCCCGGGATGCTGATGGCTGCCGCGCGGCTGGACCTGGCGTCGGTGTTCCTCTACGCCGGCTCCATCCTGCCCGGGGTCGCCAAGCTCTCCGACGGCAGCGAGCGCGAGGTCACCATCATCGACGCGTTCGAGGCGGTGGGCGCGTGCGCCCGGGGCCTGATGCCGCGTGAGGACGTCGACGCCATCGAGCGGGCGATCTGCCCCGGTGAGGGGGCGTGCGGCGGCATGTACACGGCCAACACCATGGCCAGCGCCGCCGAGGCGCTCGGGATGTCGTTGCCGGGCAGCGCCGCGCCCCCGGCGACCGACCGCCGCCGCGACGGGTTCGCCCGGCGCAGCGGGGCGGCCGTCGTCGAACTGCTGCGGCGCGGCATCACCGCCCGCGACATCCTGACCAAGGAGGCGTTCGAGAACGCCATCGCGGTGGTGATGGCGTTCGGCGGCTCGACCAACGCGGTGCTGCACCTGCTGGCCATCGCCCACGAGGCCGGCGTCGAGCTGTCGCTCGACGACTTCAGCCGGATCGGGTCGAAGGTCCCCCACCTGGCCGACGTCAAGCCGTTCGGCCGCCACGTCATGTCGCACGTCGACCACATCGGCGGCGTGCCCGTGGTGATGAAGGCGCTGCTGGACGCCGGGCTGCTGCGCGGCGACTGCCTGACGGTGACCGGCGCGACGGTGGCCGAGAACCTGGCCGAGATCGCCCCGCCCGACCCCGACGGCAAGGTGCTGCGCGCGCTGAGCAACCCCATCCACCCGACCGGCGGGATCACCATCCTGCGCGGATCGCTGGCACCCGAGGGTGCGGTGGTCAAGTCGGCCGGCTTCGAATCCGACGTGTTCGAGGGCACCGCAAGGGTTTTCGACGGCGAACGCGCCGCGCTGGACGCCCTGGAGGACGGCACCATCACCAAGGGCGACGCGGTGGTGATCCGCTACGAAGGCCCCAAGGGCGGCCCCGGCATGCGCGAGATGCTGGCCATCACCGGCGCCATCAAGGGCGCCGGTCTGGGCAAAGACGTGCTGTTGCTGACCGACGGCCGGTTCTCCGGCGGGACCACCGGCCTGTGCGTCGGCCACATTGCGCCCGAGGCGGTCGACGCCGGGCCGATCGCCTTCCTGCGCGACGGCGACCGGATCCGGCTGGACGTGGCCAACCACGTGCTCGACGTGCTGGCCGATCCGGCCGAATTCGACGCCCGGCGCAAGGGTTTCACCCCGCCGGAGCCGCGCTACAAGACCGGCGTGCTGGCCAAGTACGTGAAGCTGGTCAGCTCGGCCGCAATCGGCGCGGTCTGCGGCTGATCGCCGTCCCGGGCCGCTTGGAGTCGGCCCGGGGCCGGCGAATTGCCCTGGCGCCTAACCGGGTTCGGGGCTACGCGTGCGTGCCCGCCGCGCGGGTGCGCATGCCGAAGTAGGTCGCGTTGAGACCCAGGAACGTCAACAACGCGCCCGCAACGACATTCGACCACGTCATGCCGGTGGTCAGCGTGACGTGCGGCAGGATCCACGTCGAGACGATGACCCACACGCCCAACACCGGCAGCGTCCAGGTCATACCGTGCGCGCGATCCAGCGTCGTCGCGAACCCGTAGGCCAAGAACGCCGCCGCGATGCCGACGATCAGGTCGGACGTGGCAAGCGATCCCGTCGCGCTGAACCCGACGATCCACGGCGATGCCGCCACGTACAGGCCCGTCAGCAGGACCAGACCGAACGTGACATGGGCACTCATCGACTCGGCGACGCGTTCGTAGCGCGCGCGAAGAGCCAACAAATCGGGGTGGTGATCGATTGATGAATGGACTGTACTCATTTTGTGACCTTTCTGTTATGCGGCAAGCCTTTTGGGCGTTGTCGCACCCATCCATCTGCTGTCCAGATTACGCCCGCACGCCGTTGGCCAGCAACGAAAACTGACGCCACGGCAACGCCGGACGGTAGGACATTTTCGGTGGTCCGCGTAGCGTCTTGAGTCATGGACATCGCGGACCGGCTGCGCCTGGACGTGCCGATCGGGCAGGCCGGCATGGGTGGCGGGCTGGCGGGCGCGGCACTGGCGGGCGCCGTCGCCCGGGCGGGTGGACTGGGCGCACTGGGAATCGACACCCCCCGCCGGCTACGGGCGTCGATAGATGAAGTGCGAGAACGGGCCCCGGGCCGCGCCGTCGCGGTGAACCTGTTGATGCCCTTCGTTCATCGCCGGCACGTCGCGGTCTGCGTCGACGCCCGGGTGGACGCCGTCGTGGTGGCGTTCGGCGAAAAGCGGGGGCTCATCGAGCACCTGCGCGATGCGGGGATCTTCGTCTTCGTGATGGTGGGTACCGAGGCGGCGGCCCGGGCCGCGATCGCTTGTGGCGCCGACGGTTTGATTGCCCAGGGACGCGAGGCCGGCGGCCACCTCGTCGGGACCATGCCGGCTTTGGAGTTCCTGCCGCTGGCCCTCGGCGCGGCGGCCACGCGTCCGGTGTTGGTGGCCGGGGGCATCGCCACCGCCGCCGACACGCGCGCCGCGCTGGACGCCGGTGCCAGCGGCGTCATCGCCGGTACCCGATTCCTGCTGACGCACGAGGCCAACGCGAGCCGCGAGTATCAGCGCCGAATCCTGCAGGCGGACAGGACGATCGAAACCAATCTGTTCGGCCTGAGCTGGCCCTTGCGCCACCGTGTCGTGCCCAACGCGGCCACCCGCCGCTGGTGCGGCGACGACGGGAAGGCCAGGATGCTTCCCGCCGCCCTGAACGCGGCCAGCCGACCGCTGTCGGTGTTGGGCTATTGCGACGCCGGGTCACTGATGCGGCTCCAGACGCCGGCCCTACCGTTGTTCACACCGCTGGCGCCGGTGGCCGGCGTGCCCGATTCCTGGCTGGACAGCGCGGCCCTGTACGCCGGCGAAACCGCCTTGCGGATCGGCGAACTCACCTCCGCCGAGCAGGCCGTCGCCGACCTGAACCCCCGCTGACGCCCTATCGCACCACGGCGAACGCGAAGCCGTCCCACTGTTTGGCGCCCACGGTCTGGATCACGGCCGTGTCCAGCCGCGGATCCTCGCCCATCGCCTGCAGGGTTTGGCGCACCGCGCGCGCTTGGGCGTTGGCCTCCGGATCTAGGATCTGGCCCTGCCGAACCACGTTGTCCGCCACGATGATCGCGCCGGGACGGGCGAGCCGCACCGCCCAGTCGAGGTAGGCGGGATAGTTCTCTTTGTCGGCGTCGATGAAGATCAGGTCGAAGGGGCCCGTCACCGTCGGCAGCGTGTCCAGCGCGGCCCCGACGATCACCTCCACCCGGTCGGCCAGGCCGGCCCGGTCCAGGTTGGCCCGCGCCACCTCCGCATGCTTGGGCTCGTATTCGAGGGTCACCACCCGCCCCTGCGGGCCGGCACCGCGCGCCAGCCAGATGGTGCTGAAGCCGCCCAGCGTCCCGAGCTCGAGAATGTTGCGGGCACCGATGGCACCGGCGAGCAGGCTCAAGAACTTTCCCTGCTGCACCGACACCGCAATCGGGGGCAATCCGGCGGCGCTGCTGGCCTCCAGGGCCGCGGTCAAGGACGGATCGTCGTCGACCACCGTGGTGTCCAAGAAGGCGTCGACGTCGTGGGGGGTTGGTTTCTCGGTCATCACGCCCACGCTAGCCGCGCCCGACGGCGCCGGCACCGGGTGCCGGCGTGGTATCGCACCGGTCGCGGCCATTTACCGTATACCCATGGGGGGTATATAGTGGGGGTGCGGTCGACCCGCACCGCACGAGTCACCACACAGAGAAAAGGGTGAGACAAATGGCAACATACGAGGCCGGAACCGAGCTGACGTGCGGTCACGAAGGCTGCGGCTGTCGCGTCCGCATCGAAGTCCCCTGCCACTGCTCGGGTTCGGGTGAGCCCTACCGCTGCACGTGCGGCGACGCGCTGACCCCCGTCAAGTAATCCGTCGGGTCGGTCGTACGTTCGGGCGCACAACCCGCAAGACTTAGCGCCCGAACGTACGGCCGCTCAGCTCGACCGTGGCGCGCAGCCGCATCGCGGTCGCCGACGCGCCCACCGCCGCCGTGTAGGCGCCCGGGTCGATCCGCCAGCTCCCGACGCCGCCGTCATAGCGGGCGAGCAGGCGCGGATCCGCCTCGATGGTCACTCGCCGCGTCGCACCGGGCTCGAGCTCGACACGCTGAAAACCCAGCAGCCGTAGGCACGGTTCACCGGCCGCGGCCGTCAGGTAGAGCTGCGGTACATCGGCGCCGGCGCGGTCCCCGACGTTGACGACCAGGAAAGTGGCGGTGATGGTCTGCTCGCCGTCGAGCACCAGGTCGCGGTAGTCAAAGCTGGTGTAGGACAAGCCATGCCCGAAGGCGAACATCGGCTGGTGGCCGCATCGGGCAAACCAGCGGTAACCGACGTCGGCTCCTTCCACGTAGTCGATCGTGGTCGGTGTCCCCCACGGTTCGCCGGCGTCGGGCAGCCGCGGGCGCGGTGTCTGGGCGAGATCGGCCGGGAAGGTGATCGGCAGCCGACCCGACGGGTTCACCGTGCCGCTCAGGATCTCCGCGATGGCCCGGGCGCCGGCCTGGCCCGGGAACCATGCTTGCACAACGGCATTCACCGAACCGAGCCATGGCATGGTTACCGGATTGCCCGTCTGTAGCACCACCACGGTGTTCGGGTTGGCGCCCGACACCGCCGCGATCAGCTCGTCCTGACCCCACGGCAGCGAGAGGTCGGCCAGATCGAAGCCCTCGCCCTCGGCGCGCACGGCGAACACGATCGCGATGTCGGCCGCTCGCGCCGCACGCACCGCCTCGGCCGGGCTGATCCCGGGATCGAATTCGATCTGGACGTGCGGCAACTGCTTTCGCAACTCGTCCAGCGGACTTGACGGCAGCAGGTACAGGTTGCGCAGCCCGGCCTCGAGGCCCGAGCCGCCGATGGGTACCACGCCCGCGTAGCCGCCCGCGGGGACGACGGTGCTCGAACCGAAGCCGGCCGGCACACCCACGTGCGCATACCCGCCGATGACGGCGATGCGCGCGCTCGACCCGGCGGCCACCGGTAGCAACCCGCGGTTGGCCAGCAGCACTGTTCCCTGTCGCGCTATGCGCAGCGCAATGTCGTTGTGCGCCGACAGATCCGGTGTCGGGGCCGGATCGGTGTGCTCGACTCCGACGGCGTACACCGACCGCAGGATGCGGCGCACCATGTCCGACAGGCGCTGCCTGGGCAGCCTGCCGTCGGCGTAGGCGTCGCGCAGCGGCGCGCCGAAGGACTCGGCCTGCCACAACAGCGCGTCGATCTGTGCGCCGCACTCCTGGTCGAGACCCGCCAGGGCGCACTCCCAACTCGGCGTGGCACCCCAATCCGACATGACCCAGCCGCGGTATGCCCAGGCGCCTTTCAGCACGTCGTTGATCAGAGCGGCGTTGGCCGCGGCGTAGTCACCGTTGACCTTGTTGTAGGCGGTCATCACGGCGCCGGGTTGCGCGCGCTCGATCGCCAACTCGAAGGCCAGCAGGTCGGATTCGCGGTGCGCGTCGGGATCGATGACGGCGTTCAGGAAGTGCCGATTGGTTTCGTTGCAGTTCAGCGAGTAATGCTTGACGGTCGAGATGACGCCGTGGTGCTGGATGCCGCGGATCGACTCGGCGGCGATGGTGGCGGTCAGCAGCGGGTCCTCGGAGAGGTATTCGAAGTTGCGGCCGTTGCGCGGGTCGCGGGCCAGGTTCATCGCGCCGGCCAGTTGCACGTTGAACCCGCGGCTGCGCGCTTCGCTACCGATCACTTCGCCGGCGGCCCGGGCCAGCGGCGGGTCGAAGGTGGCGGCCAGCGCCAGCCCGGCGGGCAGCGCGGTGGCCGTGTCGCCCGGCCGGTAGCCGGGGTTGGTGACGCCCAGCCCGGCATCGCTCATCAGCAAGGCGGGCACACCGAGGCGGGGAACGCCCGGCACGTATCCCGCGCTCATCGGCGCGTCCGCGGGGATGCGCTCGTCGCGCACCGGCCACATGTCGCCGGCCCCCATCACCGAGACCAGCAGCGCGAAGCGCTCGTCGTCGGTCATCCGGGCTTCGACCTCGCGCGCCCGCGCGTCGGGATCGGGGTTCACCGCACGCCCTGTTTGGCGTAGACGACGCGCAGCACGTGCCCCAGCTCGGGTCCCATCACCAGCTCCGTCAACTCACAGATCGTCGCCACGAACTCGGGGCCGTGCGGCGGCTCGGCCTGGCACAAATGATGCGCCACTTCGTGCAGCACCACCAGCTCGCGCAGCGCCCAGTCTGCGGTGTCACGGTCGGGCACCGCGATAACGCCTGTGCCATCGCGGTTTTCGTAGTGCGCGGCGGTGGCGGCCCGCCGCGGACGCACCCGCAGCGGCGCTACCCCCGGCCACCGTTGCCGCACCGCCGCGAGCGCCAGCACGTCGTTCACGTAGCGCTGCGCGGCTTCCACCGAACCGAACCGTCCCTCCGGCGGCAGCGTCAATTGCGTACCGAAGAAGTCCACCACGGGTGAGCCGTGCTGGGCGGCACGGTCGAACAGCGTCCGGACGAACTCCTCGGCCGCATAAACCTTGGAGCGTTGAGAATCCCGCCGTGGGGAGTTCCCCGCCGTCACCCGCTCAGCGCGCTCCGCGCCCCGGGCAGTTCGGGGCTGTTGCCGAGCCGCGCTCGCTTGCCGGCCCGGTCACCCGCGCGCCGCGCCGCCGACGAATATCCCGCCGACGCCCGGCTGGCCTGCCAGGTGCCGCGCGCCTTCGACGCGCCCCGGTAGTAGTCCACCAACTCGATTTCCTTGTCCCGCAGGGCGATAGCGGTGCCCGGCGATCGGCGACGATCCTTGGTGGCTTCCTGGCGGGCCTGGTCGCGGGCCTCGGTCAGCCGCTGGCCGACCCGCGCCCCGAAGGCCAGCTGAAAGTTGAGCCGGGCGGTGATCGTCGGCGTGGGACGGTGCGCGCCCGAGGCCAGGTAGGCGTCCGATGCCCGGACCATCTGGACCACCAGGCTGGCATACAGGGCGTGGCTGGCGTCGATGTCCTCGACGAACCCGTAGGCGTAGACGAACGTCGAATTCGAGGCCACGTCGCAGCGCACGTCGTTGGCCGCGGCGATCAGCACGAACAGCTGCACGTAGGTGCGTAGGCCCTTGGTGCCCGCCGCCCCGATGGTGATGGTGCGCTGCGTCGGCGTCTGCGCCGCCGACCGCTGGGCCGAATGCGAGCGGGCCACCGCGAGGTCGATGGACGCGGCCGTCGCGAGCCGCTGCGCGGCGGACATGAACGCCTCGGCTTCGTGGCTGTTGTCGGTGCCTTCGGCCTGACGCAGCAGCGCGGCGATGCGCGACAGCATCTTGTCGTCAGTCATGGCGCCACTTCTCCCCATCGCTGCACTCTGCATCGTCGTCGGCGCGAGTCATGGCGCCAAACTACTCAAGCGATCCGACACGCCCCGCCTCACAGCCGGGCGGTGATCCAGGAGACCACGTCGTCGAGGACCTGCTGGCGCTCGGGCTCGTTGAAAACCTCGTGGTAGAGCCCCGGATAGATTTTCAGCTCGACGTCGGTGGACCCCACGCACTCCACCAGGCGGCGGCTGCCGGCCACGGAGATCAGCCGGTCCTTCTCCCCGTGCACGACCAGCAGCGGCGCGGTCAGGGCCGGTGCCCGCTGCGGCATCGTCTCGCCGACCTGCAGCAGCGCGCGGCCGATGCCGGCCGGCACCTTGCCGTGGTACACCAGCGGATCCTCTTTGTAGGCGGCCACCACCGCGGGATCCCGGGAGATGGCGTCGACGTCGAGGTCTTGGGCCGGCAACCCGGGCACGACGGCGCCGAGCACCTTGGCGGCCAGCGCCAGCAGCGGCGACACCTGATCCTGGGCGGCGACCGCGGGACCCGACAACACCATCAGGTCGTAGTTGTCGGGGCGTTCGACGCCGTAGGCGAACACGATTCCGCCGCCCATGCTGTGCCCCAGCACGACGCACTTGAGGCCGTGGTGTTCCCTCGTGGCCGTCCCGACAAGGGTGTCGAAGTCGGCGGTGTACTCGTGGATGTCGCGCACCAGCACCCGCTTGCCGCCCGAGCGGCCGTGCCCGCGATGGTCCAGCGCGTAGGTGACCAGGCCCGCCTCGCCGAAGCGCCGGGCGACGTGGTCGTAGCGGCGGGCGTACTCCCCGAGGCCGTGGGACAGCACCACGACGGCGTGCGGCGCGGTCTCGGGTGTCCAGACGTCGTAGACGATGCGCACGCCGCCGTACCCGTCGAAACTGCGTTCGGTGCGGTTCGCTCCGGGGCTCCTAGTCATTACGGGCAGCGTAATGGCTGCTGGGGTGGGCCGTGGCCCCCGACACTGCGTAGGCTCTTGCGGATGAGCCTTCTCGCGCAGAACTCTGAAGGTGACCCGGTGGCCGACGGGGATTTCTCGGCGCACGCCGAACCGTATCGGCGCGAACTGCTGACCCACTGCTACCGAATGACCGGATCCCTGCACGACGCCGAGGACCTGGTGCAAGAGACCTTGCTGCGGGCCTGGAAGGCGTACGACCGTTTCGAGGGCAAGTCCTCGATGCGGACCTGGCTGCATCGCATCGCCACCAACACCTGCCTGAGCGCGCTGGAGGGACGTCAGCGCAGGCCGTTGCCGGTGGGCTTGGGCGCGCCCAGCTCGGACCCGGCCGCCGAGCTGGTGGAGCGGCGCGAGGTGCCGTGGCTGGAGCCGCTGCCGTCGCTGACCGAGCACCCGGCCGACCCGTCGGTCGTCGTCGGCTCGCGCGAGTCGGTGCGGCTGGCGTTTGTCGCTGCGCTGCAATATCTTCCGCCGCGCCAGCGCGCGGTGCTGCTGTTGCGTGACGTGTTGGGGTGGCGCTCGGCCGAAGTGGCCGAGGCGGTCGGCACCACCACGACCGCCGTCAACAGCCTGCTGCAGCGCGCCCGGTCCCAGCTGGAGGCCGTCGGGCCCAGCTCCGAAGACCCACTGGCGCAGCCGGATTCGCCCGAAGCCCAGGACCTGCTGGCGCGCTACATCGCCGCGTTCGAGACCTATGACATCGACCGGCTCGTCGAGCTGTTCACCGCCGAGGCCGTCTGGGAGATGCCGCCCTACACCGGCTGGTACCAGGGCGCGGCGGACATCGTCACCCTCATCCATCAGCAGTGCCCGGCGGAGGGCAGCGGCGACATGCGCATGCTGCCGCTGATCGCCAACGGCCAACTCGCCGCGGCCATGTACATGCGCGCCGGCGACGTGCATGTCCCCTTCCAGCTGCACGTGCTGGACGTGCAGGGCGGCAAGGTATCCCACGTGGTGGCCTTCCTCGACGACACCCTGTTCGCGAAATTCGGGCTGCCCAGTTCGCTGCCCGCGGGCGAAAGCTAGCGGGACCGCTGCATGACGAACGCCACCTCGGTGACGCTCGCCCCCGGGAAGCCGGCGCTGCTGCTGAGCGCTTTCGACCTCGCCGACGTGGGCTACGCCGTCGAGGAGTTCTTCGTCTCCGCCACGGCGTCCTCCTATGCCCCGGTGGGCGAGCCGGGCCCCGACGGCAGCGGGGACGTAACCCCTTCGGGCTCGAGCGATTACACGACGCGCATCGTGGCGCTGACACCGTCCGATCCGTCCCGGTTCAACGGCACGGTGCTCGTCGAGTGGCTCAACGTCAGCGGCGGTATCGACGCCGCCGCGGTGTGGATGATGGCGCACCGCGAAATCCTGCGCGCCGGCTACGCCTACGTCGCCGTGTCGGCCCAGCGGGTGGGTGTCGAGGGCGGCGAAAGCCTGCTCGGCGCGGACATGTCGCTGAAAAGCCAAGACCCCCAACGTTACGCGTCCCTGCGCCACCCCGGCGACGCGTTCTCCTACGACATCTTCGCCCAGGTGGGCGGGCTGCTCAGAAGTGGTAAGCACGGCGCGATCCTGCGCGACCTGCCCGCCCGGCGCCTCATCGCGGTGGGCGAATCGCAATCCGCGATGTTCCTCACCACCTACATCAACGCCGTCGACCCGCTGACCTCGAGCTACGACGGCTTCCTCGTCCATTCCCGGTTCGGTCCGGCCGCGCCGCTGGACGGCAGCTCGATCTTCACCGAATCTGGTGCGCGGCAGGCGGTTCCGTTCCGTCCCGATCTGCGAGTTCCGCTACTGACGGTCGTCACCGAAACCGACGTCTTCGGCGGGCCGCGCGACGGCTACTACTTCGCCAGACAGCCCGACAACGACAGGCTGCGGGTGTGGGAGATCGCCGGTGCCGCCCACGCCGACAACTACACGATCCAGGTGGCGTTCATCGACAGCGGCTCGGCACCGCTGGAGGCCATCGTGGCCGGCTACGCGCCGACCGACAGGTTGATGGGCCAGCAACTCGCGCACTACATCAACTTCGGCCCCCAGCACCACTATGTGGTCCAGGCGGCCGTCGCGGCGCTGAACGCCTGGGTGGCCACCGGCGAGCCGGCCCCACGCGCCGACCCGCTCGAGGTTCGCGAAAGCGCGGGGCCCCAACCCGTCCTGGACGGTAACGGGCTCGCCCGCGGTGGCATCAGAACCCCGTGGGTGGACGTGCCGACCGCAAGGACGTCGGGCCTGGGCGGCCAGGAGAGCGCGATGTCGGCGATCTTCGGTTCCGGGGAACCCTTCGACGCCAACACAATTCGGCGGCTCTACCCCGGTGGCCGCGCGCAATACCTGGAAAGCTTCACCGCGGCGCTCGACGCGGCGATCGGCTCCGGGTTCATCCTGGCGGCCGATCGCAGCGAGATCCTGCAGCTCGCCGCCGCAACGTATCCCGGCGAGCCGGGCTAGATCCGATTGCCGGGCTAGAACAGCCGGCTGTCCGGCGACGGTCCCGGCACCGGGCGCACCAGGCCGGTGCCGGTGATCAGCGGCAGGTCCAGCGCGGACAGCAGACCGGGCGGCGCCGCGCACACCGCGGGGATCGCGTTGACCATCCGCGACGAGCCGGCGATGCGGGCACCCAGGTCGTGGTCCGCATCCTCGGCCATCTCGAATTCACAGCGCATGCTCGGGGAACCCTCGATCTCCACCCGGTACAGGCCGCGTCCGGACGCCTGCCCGTAGCCGAGGTCCTTCGGTGGAATGCTGATGTGTGGCTGCGGCCAGTCGGGGGCGATGTCATCACGCATGCGGGTCACGTGGTCGAGCACGAAGGTCGGTCTCCCGTCCACGTACCCGGTCAGCGTCGAGCGCATCGCGGCGATCGTCCCGGCCGCGATGTGACCGGTGGGCGTGTCGAAGGACTCGCCGGCCGGCACGCGCTCGTTGCTCTCCTCGATGTTGTCGATTTTGACGCCCAGCCCGGCGGCCAGCTGGTGGAGCACCGGCCCCCAGCCGAAGGTGAAGATCCCCGGTTGGGCCGCGAAGGCGGGGTAGTCCGGCTGCTGGCCGAAGCCGAGGATCTCATAGACTGCGGAGCGGTCCGGGTACGTCGCGTAATTGAACATCTCGGTCACCCGCACCGACTCGATCGCCCGGGACACGCCGGTAAGAGCGAGCGGCAGAACGTCATTGGCGAACCCGGAGTCGATGCCGGTGGTGAAGAACGAGACGCCGCCCTCGATCGCGGCCTCCCGCAGCGGATCGGTGAAGGCGGTGTCGACGGCGTCGGGAAAGACCAGCGGCACCACCGAACACGACACCACGTTCTTGCCCGCCCGCAGGATCGACACCATGTCCGCGACGGCCTCCAGCGGCCGCAGATTGGCGCCGGCCGCGTACACCACCGCGTCGGCGTCACCGGCCAGCAGGGCGGCCGGATCCTGGGTGGCCCGCACCCCGACCGGCGCGACGCCACACAACTCCCCGGCGTCGCGGCCGGCTTTCGCGTCGCTGTGCACGACGAGGTCGACCAGTTGCAGCTCCGGATGGTCGATCACCCCGCGCAGGGCGACCACGCCCATCGAACCGGGCCCCCACACTCCCACCTTCAACACGACTATCTCCTAATATTAGGACGTCTATCCTTGCATTTTGGACGGATCGTAGGGAGGTGGCGGTGGATACGTCAATGGCCGCGGCGCGCGGCGACTCGGGCGCCAAGTCGCCGCCCACCGCGCGGGTGATGGATGTGCTTGCCGCGCTGGCGAAGTCACCCCACGGCCTGGCCTCGGCCGAGTTGGCGAAGCGGTGCACCATCAGCACCTCGACCTGCGCGCTGGTGCTGGCCGAGCTGGATCGGCGGGGCTGGGTCGCGCGGCGGGGCGATCGCCGCTACGTGCTGGGCAGCGGGTTGTTCGGACTGGTCCATGGGCTGCGCCAACAGTTTCCGCTGCTGGACCGCGGGCGCGACGCGCTGCGTTTCCTGCACGACACGCTCGGGGCGGGCTGTTCGATGTCCAAAATCGGGCCCCGTCATCTGACCACCGTCGACGCGGTCGGCCACGGCACCGACGGCGAGCATGCCGTCGGGCAGCGCTTTCCCATCGACCCGCCGTTCGGTCTGGTGGCCATGGCCTGGCGTGACGACGACTTCGTCCAGGCGTGGCTGCACCGCGTGCTGCCCCGGCTGACCCGGACCGAGATCGCCGAGCACCAGCGGGTGCTGGCCGATATTCGCGCTCGCGGATACGGCGCGTGGCGGTTCGACGACACCCACCGGTCGTTGCACACTCGACTGGCCGACGTGCTGGCCTCGCTGGAGCCCACGGCCCAAGTCACCCGTCAGCTCACCACCTTGATGACGATGGTGACCCTGCAATCGGTCACCGACTCGCTCGAAACAGAGCTCGCCACAACCGAATTCGTCGTCCTTCCGATATTCGCCCACGACGGGCAGCCGGAGTACCAGATCGAGATTCACCTGGGCCACTCGACCGGATTGAGCATGCCGGAGCTCGATGCCGCGCTTCGGCACGCCCAGGGATTGCTCGCCGACGCGGTGACCTGACACGGCGCAACATTAGGCTGGGATCATGACCGCGGTCACGGAGATCAGGAGCGCCGCAAGCCGGGCGGTCACCACCACCGGATGGCTGACGTCGCGGCACTCCTTCTCCTTCGGCGACCACTACGACCCGGACAACACGCACTTCGGGCTGTTGCTGGTGAACAACGACGACATCGTCGCGCCCGGAACGGGATTCGACACCCACCCGCACCGGGACATGGAGATCGTGACCTGGGTGCTGCGCGGCGAGCTGTCGCATCACGACTCGGCCGGCAATCACGGCGTGATCTATCCCGGTCTGGCGCAACGCATGTCCGCCGGCGGCGGGATCCTGCACTCGGAGCGCAACGACTCCCCCGGCGAGCCGGTTCACTTCGTGCAGATGTGGGTCGTGCCGGATGAGGCCGGCATCGATCCGAGCTATCAACAGCACGAGATCGACGAGAAGCTGATGGCGGGCAATCTCGTGACCATCGCCTCGGGGCGGCCCGCGCACGACGCCGCGATCACCCTGCACAACCGCAATGCCGCGCTGCACGGCACCCGGTTGCCGGCCGGCGCAGCGGTGAACCTTCCGCGCGCCCCTTACCTGCATCTCTTCGTGGCTCGAGGTCGGGTCGGCGTGGAGGGGATCGGGGCGGTCGGCGAGGGCGATGCGGTGCGTTTCACCGACGCCGACGGCCGGCGCGTGACCGCGAGCGAACCGGCGGAGCTGCTGATCTGGGAGATGCACGCGAAGCTGGGTGACTGAGGCCATAGAGGGTCGGCGCGCCAGCCCATACAGTGGGCACGACAGAACAGGAGTCGGCATGCCTCACTCGCACCCGCAGCACGCGGCGCCCAACCCCGACCGGAACATCAAGGCGGTCCGCACCGTGCGATTCTGGGCGGCCCCCCTGGTGATCACCGTGGCGCTGATGTCGGCGTTGTGCGCGCTCTATCTCGGCGGCATCTTGAACCCGGCGGCCAACCTGCATCATTTCCCCATCGCGGTGGTTAACGAGGACGCCGGACCCGGCGGCGCACAGATCGCCGACCGGCTGGTCAATGGGTTGGACAAGAACAAGTTCGACGTCCGTGTGCTCTCCCGTGGCGAGGCCAGGCACCAAATGGATACCGGCCGTGTGTACGGCCAGGTGCTGATACCGCCGAGCTTCTCGTCGAGGTTGCGGGACTTCGCCACCAGCGCGGTGTCGCCGGCCCGCGCGGACCGCCCGTCGATCACGGTCTCCACCAATCCGAGGGCCGGCACGCTCGGCGCGAGCATCGCCGGCCAAACCCTCAACACGGCGATGGGGATCGCCAACGGGATTGCCGGGCAACGGGTTATGGCGGAGGTGGCCGCGCAGACCGGTGGTGCGCCGCTGGCCGGGGCGACCCAGGTGGGTCTGAGTGCACCCATCGACATCCAGTCGAACGTGTACAACCCGCTGCCGAACGGCACCGGCAACGGCCTGTCCGCCTTCTACTACGCGCTGTTGCTGTTGCTGGCCGGATTCACCGGCAGCATCGTGGTGAGCACGCTGGTGGACGCGCTGCTCGGTTACGTGCCTGCCGAATTCGGTCCGGTGTACCGGTTCGCCGAGCAGGTCAAGATCTCCAGATTCCAGACGCTGCTGCTGAAGTGGGTCATGATGGTGCTGCTGGGGCTGCTCACCTCGGCGGTGTATCTGGCGATCGCCGACGGGCTCGGCATGCCCATCAATCACAGCTGGCGACTCTGGGCGTTCGGCGTCTTCGCGATCGCCGCGGTGGGCATCACCTCCAGTTCGTTGCTCTCGGTGCTGGGCACGGCCGGAATGCTGGTCAGCTTGCTCATCTTCGTGATCCTCGGGCTGCCGTCGGCCGGCGCCACGGTGCCGTTGGAGGCGACACCGTCGTTCTTCCGCTGGCTGGCCGAATTCGAACCGATGCATCAGGTCTTCCTCGGTGCCCGGTCGCTGCTGTACTTCGGCGGCCGCGGCGACGCCGGGCTGACGCAGTCGCTGACCATGACGACGATCGGCCTCATCATCGGCCTGCTGCTGGGCGGCATCGTCACTCACCTCTATGACCGCAAGGGCTTCCACCGGATCCCGGGCGCGGTCGAACTGGCCATCGCCCAGGAACACCAGTCGCAGCACCAGGCCCGCCGCGGCAAACACGCCGAGCCGGCCGCCCCCGGGCCGACAGCCACCGGGCCCGCCGCCGACGAGCACGAAAGCTCAAGCGAGCAAGCGTAATTCGCGCGTGGCCCCATCGTCACCCCGCCGTGACCTTGTTGACAGTGTGACTAATGAGGCTGATGATGTTTGAGTTGCATTAGTTTCGGGCGGAAAGGGCTATCGTGCTGACCCGACGCGCCAGCTTCCGCCGGCTGGCAGCGTCGTGCGCCGCCCTCGTTGCCTGCTTCACCCTCGCGGTCACCTCCGGACAGCCCCTCGCCCGGGCCGCCGACGGCCGCGATCTGCTCGCCAATGCCATCGGCAGCACCCGTGGTTCCTATCTGGTCTACAACTTCGGCCCCGGCCATCCCGCGCCGATGCTCAACGCCGGGGGCAGCTGGTACGAGATGAACAACGGCGGCCATCTAATGATCATCAAGAACGCGGCGGGACGGCTGTCCCCGCACCTGCTGGTCGACACGCACCGCGGCGATCAGGCCCGCTGCGAGAACAACCCCGGGGCGCGCACCGGCGAGGGTCTCTGGCAGGCCTCGGAGCTCTACGCACCGCTGCAGGCGTGGCAACGCATGGGCCAGCCGACCATCGCCATCAACGCCAACTTCTTCGACGTCCGCGGACAAAAGGGCGGCTCGTGGCGCCAGACCGGTTGCAGCTCACCGCTGGGCGCCTTCGTCGACAACACTCAGGGCCAGGGTCGCGCCAACCAGGCGGTCACCGGCACCGTCGCCTACCCCGGTAAGCAGGGTCTCTCCGGTGGCGGTGAAAGCTGGAGCGCACTGTCGACGATGATCCTGCCGTCCGGTGGCGCGCCATACGTGGTGTGGCCCAGGACAAAGAGCGACTACGACGCCGCGACCCCGGTGGTCGCCGACCTGCTCAACAAGAACGAGAAGTTCGTCGCGGTCTCGGGCATCGGGCTGTTGGCGCCGGGCAACACCGGGCAGCTGCACGACGGCGGTCCCAGCGCGGCCCGAACGGCGTTGGCCTACTCCAGGCAAAAGGACGAGATGTACGTCTTCGAGGGCGGCAACTACACCCCGGACAACATGCAGGACCTGTTCCGCGGGCTGGGCAGTGACAACGCCGTGCTGCTCGACGGCGGCGGCTCGTCGGCGATCGTGCTGCGCCGCGACACCGGGGGCATGTGGGCCGGCGCCGGATCGCCGCGGGGATCGTGCGACACCCGGCAGGTCCTCTGCGATTCACACGAGCGGGCGCTGCCGAGCTGGCTGGCATTCAACTAGCAACGGGGAGGGCGGGTTTCGCGGCCGGCGGTCCGAAGCGGAAGATCAGCAGGCTGGTGGCGATCACCCCCGCGGTGACCACGAACACCGGGGCGATGACGTACCTCGACATCGTCGCGCCGACGAGGGCGCCGGCGCACATGGTGGCGACCACGCCGACGCGCAGCCGTTGCCGTTCGCCGGTGCCCCCGGCCAGTCGGCTGTCCAGCCCGAAGCTGACGATCGTCGAGGTGAGCACCGTTGTGGAGAGCTCTTGAATGCCGAACTGGCGCGCGCTGGAGTGTTGTAAGCCGAACGTCACCGCGAGCATGCCGATCATGATCAGCTTCGAGGTCGCCTGATAGCGCAGCACTCCCGCGCCCGCCAGGACCGCCAGTGTCAGCAGCAGCGCGATCTCGATCGTCAGCACCGTGGTGATCCACGTTCGCGTGCGCGAGCCGAAATACCGGGACAATCGGCCGCTGGCGATCGTGGTGCAGATGAAGGTCGGCATGGCGACCGCGACGGCGGTCAGGTCGACGATAGTCCTTGGGGCCAGCCAGAATCCGAGGAAGATCACGTTGCCGGTCATGTTGGCGACGAACACGTGACCCAGAACCAGAATGCTGATCGAGTCGGCCAACCCGGTGGCGAAGGTCAAGAGCAGCAACGCCGCTACGGTCCAGCGCTCGGATACCGGTGACGTGACAGCCATGCGCCCGGTCTCCTCGCCGCTAGACCTTGGGCGTCAGATCCAGCGATGTGATCGTCGTCATCCTGGTCACCAGCCAACGGTTGTTGGAACGCTTCAGGAACAGCCGGTAGGACAAATACTTCAGCGACGGGACGTTCTTGGTCAGTGGGCTGGTGGAGGTCGTATTGGTGTAGACGATGACCACGGCGGTGGAGTCGTCGAGCGTTTCGACCGCGGCGCCCGTCACGTCGGTGTGGTTGGTGACCTTGGCCTGCTTGTTGGGGGCCACGATGGCGTCGACGAATTTGCGGTACTGCGCCTCGAAATCGCCGCTGAGATACCGGGATGCGCGATCGGCCAGGGTGTCCATGTTTTCCGGCGTGTACGTCCACAGCGTGGTGATCGCGTTGGCGGCGGTCCGCGCGACGTTCAGTTTCGTTGCGGCGGTGGCCCGGTCGGCCAGATACGGCTGCAGCATCGCGCCGGCGAACGCGGCGGAGCCGACGAACACCAGGGCGGCGAGGGTGGCCACGACGGCCCAGGCCTTTCCGGCCCGCCGCTTCTTGCGTGCGGCGGCCCCCTGCGGCGCGTCCGCCACCCGCTCCGCGCCCTCGGCGGTGGCCTCGTCGTCGGCGCCGTCCGATTCGGTAGCGTCGTCGGCGGCGGCGGATTCGGTTGCGGCATCGAGCTCTTCGTCGTGCCGCTCCGGTACGGCGTCCGCTGCCGCGCCGGTCGCGTCGTTGTGCGGGGCGCCCGGCTTCTCCTCGGCGGTCACATCACCTGCTGCAGGTTGCTGATCTTCCACTGCTTCCCTTCCCGCGTCGCGGTGGCCGCCCACCGATTGGCGTTCTCCACCACCTGTTTCGCGTCCGGCGACTTGGTGGTGATCGCCGTCGCGACCATGACATTGGCGCTGCCGTCGTCGTTCCATCGCTCCAGGCCGGCGTCCAGCACGTTGCCGGTGGCCGGTTCGGCGCGGGCGACCTGCAGCAGGATCTCGTTGGCGTTCTTCTCGTACTGCTTGGCGAAGTCCCCGGTCGCCTGCGCCAGGATCCGGTTCACATAGTCGTTGGCGTGAAAGGGATCGATGGAGGTGAACTGCGTCATGAACCCCGTCACGTAGGTGAGCACCTCGCGGTCCTTCGACGCGGCCCTGGCCCGGGATTCGTGCGCGACGAGCATCAGCGTGCAGGCGGTGATCGCCACGACCATGAGCGCCGCGGCGACCGTGCCGGCCAGCGGCATCAGCCATGGGCGGCGCGCCTCGACCGGGCGCGCCATCAGCAATGGCCGCTCGCCCGGCGCAAACCTGCGGCGGGGACTCACTTGCCGCTCCCCGGCTGTCTCGGCTTGGTCAGCACGGTCAGATCGTCTACCCGCCAAGCGTTTCCGCTGTCCTTGGCGAACGCGACCCGCACCGTCGCGCTGATGTAGCGCTGTTCGGGCCCGGTGCCGCGCCGTCCCTGCATGAAGATCAACATCGTCGCCCGCGACGGTGCGGCCGATTCGATCGAGCTGTTGGTCACCCAGTACTCGTTGATGACCGGGTGCCCCTTTTGCACCAGATCCTGCTGGGCCGACAGCTGGGGCCGGTACTTGTCGGTGGCCAGCGACAGCGCCCGGGCGAAGTCGTCGTGCAGCGACTTGGGGTCGTAGGTCAGCATCTCGGCCACCATTTTGGGCCCCTGCGTCGCGAGCTGGGCGCGGGTCTGGTCGGTCGCCCGGTCCGGCCAGTACGCCCCGAAAAAGCTCATCGCTGCCCCGGCCAGGCACAACACCGCCGCGCTCAGCACCGCGGCCGCGCTCCACCGCCGGATGTGGGGCGGCGACGCGTCCGGTGGGCGGCGCCTGACCTCGGTGCGCAACAGGATGTCGGCGAAGGTGCGTCGGCGCGAATCCCACAGGGGCCAAAGCCATCCCACCACCGACGCGGTGTCGAGCAGGTGGGCGATGTCGCGCAGCAGCAGGGTCCACGGGCCCGGAGCGTCTCCGGTGGGGCGCGTCACCGCGACGCCCGCCAGGGCGCGGCCCAGGCTCCAGCCGGTGATCGCCGGCAGCAGCAGCCGGTTGGCCAGCACCAGCAGGGTGACGACGCCGAGGACGGAAATGCTCAGCCACCACCACACACTCTGTGCCGGCACGGTGCGCAGCACCACGGCCATCGTGAGGATGACCGCGAGGCCCGCCACCGCGTCGACCGCGAACGCGCCGACGCGAGAATGCCAGGGCGCCAAGGCTTCCCGTGGTGACTCCTGGATCGCCGGGGGCGCAGTCTGTTCGACCACCACCGTCACTTCGTCACCTGGTCGAGCTTGGATATCTTGTACTGCCCCTCGGCAAACGCCATCTTCACGCGCAGCCGGTAGCCGGCCTCGCTCTGGTTCTGGTCGCTGGCCACCTTGACCCGCAGCGCGACGAGGATGTCGATCGACCCGTCGGGGTTGTTGCGCTCGACCGCCGCCCGGACATCCGACACCTGAACGTGGATGTTCGCGGCCTGATACGCCTGCACCATCATGCTGGTGTAGAGCAACGCCTGCGAGCGGAAGGCGTCGGTGCCGCAGTCGACGATCTTCTGCTCGCTCGCGGTCATCGCGTTGGTGTCCGGCGCCTGGGTCGCGGAGACGCATTCCACCGCCGCCTTCAGCGCCAGCGCGTTGTTGCGGGCGATCTGCTGGCTCTGGTGGTGGTAGTGCAGCGCGAGGTAGCCGCCGAAGCCGACGCCGACCGCGCACAGCAGCAGCACCGCGGCGATCGCGGCCAGCCACCCCCGGCCCACCCGGGACGGCCCACGCTGGGCGGCCGCGACGGACTCGCCGGCCGCCGTTTCATCCTCGGCCGCGCCGTCGGGCTCGGGTTGGCCGGCGTCGACGTCGCCGGCGGCATCGTCGGTGGAGTCGGCCAGATCCTCGGAGGCGTCCTGCGGACCGGTCGGCTCGGCTCCGTTCTCGGGTGCCGTCGAGTCCTCGTTCTTGTCGTGGGTGGTCAACGAATCGTCCGTGTCGATGGGGTTCAGCCGGCCGGTGCCAGCATCTCCTTCCATCCATCGTCTCCTGTTCTGGTCGAGTTTTCGACGGAGTATTTAACTCCGTCTGGCCCTACCAGTTCACCGCTTTGGGGACTGTAGATCGCCGAGGGAGGCCCGCTGGGTTTGTAGACACAGGGGTTCGGCTGCTGGCCATTGCACTGCACGGTACCCGACCCCGGCCGGGACAACGGGTCGCTGGTGGGCGGGGGTGTGCCCGACACCCGGTCCGAGGGCGCCGGGTTGAGTCCGTTGTCCACCGACGGCGCGGGGATTACCATGCCCGGCTTCACCGGCTGATCACAGCGCGCCGCGGGCGCGGGGCAGGTCAGGATCTGGTTCGGGTCGCCGTACCAGGGGTTGGTGCCGGCCGGCACATACGGCTTGGGGTCGCGGCACTCCCGCGGCGTCGCCGCCCGTTTGCCCGGAATGTCGGTGCAGGGAATGTTGCGCGAACCGCGCACGCTGTTCGCCGGTGTTTCCATCGGGATCTTGCAGTACGTGCCGGTGGGCAGCGGCTGCATGCTGGTGTCGGCCGGGGACCGCCACTCCGACGCCGGAATGAAGCCGGTCAAACACGGCGGCGGCTGGTTGATCGACAGCGCCAGGTCCAGTGCGGCCATGTTCGGGAACGGCGCCCCCACCGTCTGGGCGATCGACGCGCCCTGCGGTAGGAACACCAGGACCTGCTCGACGCCGGTGTGGTAGCGCTTGAGCAGGTCGAAGACGACCTCGAGATTGGCCAGGGTCTGCGGCAGCGAATCCTTGACGTCGCTGAACACCGAGTTGACCTGATCGGCCGTCGGCGCCGCCTGGCGCAGCAGGCTTCTCAGGTGCTGGTCCTCCCGCGCGGACTGCGCGCCCAGCCTGTTCAGGTTGCGCGCCCAGCGCTCGATGTTGTCGCCGGATTCCACCTGGCTGTCCAGCACCGGGCCGGAGTTCTGGATGATGTCGTTGACGTCGGTGATCTGGTTCTTGAAGTCGCCGACGATCGCCTGCGTGGCGTCGACCAACCGCTGCAGGTTGGGGCCCAATCCGCCGACGGACTGCGCCGTCTCGTCGAGCAGCTGGCCGATCTTCTCCTTGGGCAGCACCGACAGTCCGCGGTTGGCCGTGTCCAGGGCCGGCCCGATCTCGGCGGGCACGGTGCCCTTGGTGATGGTCTGCCCGTCGGCCAGATACCTGCTGGCCATGCTGCCGCTCGAGGTCAGGTCCAGGTACTGCTCACCGACGGCCGAGACCGAGTGCACGTTGGCCGTGGCATCGATCGGGATCTTGTAGCGACTGTCGATGCTCATGGTCGCCTGGGCGCCGCGCTCGGTCGGTTCGACGTCGGTGACCTTGCCGATGGTGATGCCGCGGTAGGTGACATTGGCCGTGGGATACAGCCCGCCCGAGGCGGGCAGGTCGGCCTTCAGCGTGTAGCGCCCGACGCCCATCAGGCTCGGGATCTGCAGGTAGTAGATGCCGAGCACGAGCAGCGAGATGACGGTCAGGATCCCGAAGGCGATCAGCTGGCGTCGGATGAAGGGAGTCAGCAATTCCTGTCCCCCCTTTCCACCAGCGGTCCACCCGGTGCGTCATTCGGGTTGGGCGTGTAGCGCACGTCGGGGATCATCGTCTCCGGGTCGCGCCCGAACGACTGCTCGAGTGCCCGCAGGGCTCCCGACAATCCGGTCCCGGTGAGGAACGCGTTGTCGACCGCGCTGTAGGTCAGGTCGAGCGTCAGCGAGATGTTGAGGTAGTCGCCGCGGAAGATCTTCGGGACCGTGTCGATGTCGAACGGCTGGGTGAGGATCAGCTTCAGCGCGCCGAGCAGGTACGGCGAGGCCCGGCCGAGCTCCTTCAGCGGGCACTGCAGCGCCTGCAGATCGGTGTGCAGCGGCCCGCGCGCCTCCGACAGGTACTGGTCGGCGGCCTGGCTGAGCCGTCCCACCGAGTCGACGGCGTTGATCAGCAGGTTCTTGGTGTCGGCGAAATGCTTGATCAGCGGCGGGATGTCGGTGAGCACGCGATCCAGGACGTCGGCCCGGCCGCCCACGTAGGTCAGCAGCCGGTTGGTCGAGTCGATGGCGTGCGTGATGTCGTCGCGCTGCGCGTTGAGCTGGTTGGTGAAGGTGTCCAGCTTGCCGAGCAGAGCCCGGATCTGTTCACCGCGCCCGTTGAAGATGTTGTAGACCTCGTTCTGCAGCACCTCCAGGTTGGGGATGCCGCCGCCGCGCAGGATCAGCGACAGGCTGGCCAGGGTCTGCTCGGTGGTGGGATACGAGGTGGAGTTCTTCAGCGGGATGGTGTCGCCGCTCTTGAGGAGTTCGGGCGACGGGTTCGGGGGCGCGGCGAGCTCGACGTGCTGGGAACCCAGCAGCGACGTCTGGCCGATCCTGGCGGTGGCGTTCTTCGGCAACTTGACGTTCTTGTCCACGCCGAGCGTCAGGGTGGCGATCCAGTTCTTCAGGTTGATGGCTTTGATCGAGCCGACGAACACGTCGGCGACCATCACCTTGCTGTTGCCGTTGATCGCCAGGGTGTCGGGCACCTGCACGTAGAGGGTCATGGATTTCGACCCGCTGCCGGGACCACCCGGAATCGCGACGTTGGAAATGCCCTTCCACCCGCACGAGCTCAACACCATCGCGGCCACCAGCAAGGTCAACCCTTGCCAGGTCCGATGGCGGATCCGGCGCGCAATCACGGGCCGATTGTTCGGCTTGCTCCTCGCGCGAAACGCGCTCGTCGCGCCCCTCACGGGCCGATTGTTCGGCTTGCTCCTCGCGCGAAACGCGCTCGTCGCGCCCCTCACTGGCCACCTCCAAAGTCAGCGGGTACCGGCGGCCCGCCCGCGTTCGGCGCGGGCGCGGACACCGGAGCCGGCGTCGGCGCGACCGGACCGGGGACCACGTCCGGCCCGGGCGGCGGCGGCTGGATCGGCACGGGAGCGTTCAGCCCGATGGGCGGCACGATCGGGTTTTCGTCATAGGCGTTCGGCGGACCCGGCGGGGTCTGCAGGTTCGACTGGACGGGTTCGATGTTGGGGCCACCCATCAGTTCGGACAGCGATTCGGGGGTCATCAGGCCCGCGGTGATGGGGCCGACCTGCTGACCCTGCATACCCGGGGCCACGATCCAGCCCGGCTGGGTGTTGCGGTGCGACGTCGGGGTGTCCGGCACCCAGATGCCCGGGACGGTGGTGTCCTTGTAGCCGTTCGGCGGGTGCAGCCGGTCCTCCGAGTAGGCGATTTCCTTGGGCAGCGTCTCCGCCGTGCTGAACAGGTTCAGGCCGAACGGCGGGTAGTTGAACTTGATCGCATCCAGGATCGGCGAGAGGTACTGCGCGCACAGCTCGGCCGACTCCTGGTAGCCCAACCGGCTGCCGGCCTGAATCGCGCTGCAGATGAACTGCATCGGGTTGGCGAAGTTGGTGATTGCCGTGATGGCGACCAGTGAACCGTGCGACGGGTGATAGATCTGGTTGATGTTCGCCGCGGCCGTCGGCAGCACGTGCAGCGCGGTCTCCACGCCGTTCAACGGATCCGGTTGCAGCAGAGCGTTCGTCGCGGTCTCGAGGTTGTTGATGTCCTGGGTCAGCACGCCGCGGTTCTGGTCCAGCCAGGGACGCACGGTGGTGAGCAGGCTGTCGAACTGCTGAATCGCGTTGGCCAGGTCGTTGTCGTTGTGCGCCAGCCGGGTGGTGAAATCCGCCAGGTTCTGGTTGAGCGCCACGAACTGCTGGTCGTCCTGGTGCAGCGCGTTGACGAACAGCGCCAGGCTGCGCACCACCGCGAAGAAGTCGCCGCGCCCCTCGTTCAGGGCGGTCAACGCCTGCGACAGGTTGGTCAGCGTGGTGTTGATCTGCTTGCCCTTGCCGGCCAGCCCGTTGGCGAACGACTCGATGACCTCACCGAACGGGCCGGTCGGCTGCTCGGGCGTGGGACCCAGCTTGGAGATGATGTTGGTGATGCTGTTGCGCAGCTGGTCCCACTCCACCGGCACCTGGGTGCGCTCTTCGGGGATCACCGCGTTGTCGGCCAGCACCGGACCGCCCTTGTAGGCCGGCTCGAGCTGGATGGCCCGCGACGCGACCAGGGTCGGGTTGAGGATCACCGCCGAGGCATTGGCCGGAACCCGGTACTTGTTCTCGTAGTGGAAGGTGACCTTCATCTTGTTGCCGCTGGGTTCGATCTTGTCGATCGCGCCCACCCGCAGCCCCATGATCTGCACCTTGTCCCCGGGATACAGCGCATTCGCCGCCGGGAAATAGGCCACCACGGTGTTGTTGGTCAGCTTCTCGTACAGCCGCC
This sequence comes from Mycobacterium sp. NGS33, assembly GCF_059812885.1. Classification (NCBI taxonomy): domain Bacteria; kingdom Bacillati; phylum Actinomycetota; class Actinomycetes; order Mycobacteriales; family Mycobacteriaceae; genus Mycobacterium; species Mycobacterium sp. NGS33. Next base: position 901,964 of record NZ_JCALDN010000001.1, read on the forward strand.
AGCCGACGAATCCGACGACGAGGGCCAACACGATGACCAGCGACCCGATGATCACCGAAGCCCGGGTCAGCCTCGGGAGCCGAATGCTGCGGATGTCAAAGATGGTGCTCAATTCTGGCTACCTCCCCCCGCTGCACCGCTACCTCCGGATCCGCCCGGGTTGATGAACGGTGCCGGCAGCTGGTTGCCCGGTCCGGGTGGCGCGGCCGGCCCCGGCGGGAAGCCCGGCGCGAACGTCGACGGTGGTGGCGTCGGTCCGGCCGGCGCCAGGTTCTCGGTGCGCGCACCCGGGGGCGCCTGCGCCGGCAACGGCACCGGGGTGCCCGGCACGTCGGGCGGCGGGTCGCCCGGCCGGCCCGCGATCGGGATGCCCGGCGTGGGCGGCAGGCCGGCGGGGTTGGGCGGCGACGTCATCACGTCGACCGGAGCCGGGAAGCCCGGCCCTCCGAACGGGCCTGTCGTCGCGCCCGCACAGGGCAACGGGTTCCACGGCCGCGGCAGACCCTCGTCGCCGACGGTGACGTTGCCGCCCGGATTGGCCGGCGTGTACGAGCACGGCGATCCCGGCGGGACGGCCGGACCCGGGTGATCGGGCGTGCCCTCGAGCACCGGCGGCGCCGGCGGCGGCGCACCGTTGGGGAACCGCGTGCCGTTGGGGTCGGGGAACCGGTAGGCCGGCAGCCCCGCGCTGCGCCAGAAGTTCTCCGGATCGATGCCGCGCTTCTTGAAGGCTGCGTCCACCCACGGCTGCGAAATCTGGTACAGCGCCAGGTTGTGCAGAACCACCTTGAAGAACGGCCCCGAGGCGATGGCCTCGTTCAGCGACGGCAGGAACTTGCCGACCTCGGTGAAACCGTTGGCCAGGTCGTCTTTGCGCTGCACCAGGATGTCGCTGACGGTGCGCAGCTGCTCGAGCACGTGGTTCAGGTTCGGGTTGTCGTTGATCAGGCCCTTCACCTGTTCGGAGAATGCCGCGACGTTGCCCAGCAGGGCGTTGATGGCCTGGCCGCGTTCGTTGAAGGCGGCCAGCAGCGTCTTGGCGTTGACCAGCGCCCGGTCGATCTGGTCGCTGCGATCACCGAGGATGCCGGCGACCTGGTTGGCCTGGGCGAGCAGGTGCTTGACCTCTTCGTCGCGCTTGCCGATGGTGTCGGAGAACTTGGCCACCCCTTCGAGCGCCGGGCTCAGGTGCGGGTAGGTCTGGTCGATGGTCTGCGACAGGACGTGCAGCGATTGCTTGACGGTGTCGATGTCCCAGCCCTGGGCGGCCTTGGTGACGTCGAAGAAGGCGTCGTAGATCTGGTAGGGCGTGGTGCTCTGGCCGATCGGCAGCGTCGCGCCGGGCCGCAGCGGCTGGCTGCCGCGGGCCTCGAGATCGAGGACCTTCTTGCCGAGGATGGTGTCGGTCTTGACCGCGATCCGGCTCTCGGTGCCGAACGTCGCGGTGCCGGCGTTGAACTGGACCACGATGTGATCGCCGTCGATCTTGATCCCCTCCACCTTGCCGACGTCCACGCCGGCGATGCGCACCTTGTCGCCCTTGCTCAGGCCGCCGGTGTCGCTGAACTGCCCGTAGTAATGCGGTTTGGCCATCAACATCGGCACGCTGGTGAAGCTTTGGCCGACGCCGATCACGAGCACCGTCACGACGATGCCCATCAGGCCGATGCGGACGCGGTTCGGGGGTTCGAGTGTTCTCATTGCGGCGTGCACCTACCCGTGGGCTGCTGGAACAGCCGGACCGTGCGGACCGGGCCGCCGGCCTGCAAACCGTTGATCTTCAGGGTGATGTCACAGGCGTAGAAGTTCACGAAGTCCCCGTAGGACCCGATGGCGCGCCCGATCATGTTCAACGCGGTCGGCACCTTCTTGAGATAGTCCTGCAGTTGGTCCTGCTGGTCGATCAGCGGCTGCTGGACGGCGTCCAGGTAGTTGATCGTCTTGTGCAGCAACCCGCGGTCCTCGGCCAGCAGGTCGGCGAGCGTGCCCGCGGCGTTGCTGATGTGTGCGGTCCCCCCGGCCAGTTGGTCGCCGTGATCCTTCAGACCGGTGATCAACACCTCCAGGTTGTTGATGGTCTGGTCGAACTGCTGCCGGTGGCGCACGGTCGTGTCCAGCACCGTGTTCAGGTTTTTGATGACCTCGCCGATCGCCTGGTCGCGCTCACCGAGCTGGCTGGTCAGTTGCGCGGTCTGGTCGAGGACGTCGTTGATGGTGCCACCCTGACCCTGGAAGACGGTCACCAGTGCGGTCGCGATGCCGTTGACCTTCTGCGGGTCCAGCGCCCGGAACAACGGCTTGAACCCACCGATCAGGGCGTCGAGGTCGAGCGCCGGCTGGGTGCGCGCGAGCGGGATGAACCCGCCGGGCGGCAGCACCTTGTCGGCGCCTTCGCCCTGACCGCGCTTGAGCTCCAGGTAGCGGTTACCGATCAGGTCGAGGTAACGGATCTGGGCGGTCGTCGACTGGTACAGCGGGATCGAGCGGTCGACGTTGAATTTCACCCGTGCCCGCTTGCCGCCGTCGACCAGCTCCACCGTGTCGACCTTGCCGACCTCGACCCCGGAGGCGCGAACGAACTGGCCCGCGCGCAGGCCGCTGACGTTGCTGAACTCCGCGGAGTACTTGCTGGTGCGGTCGAAGCGCATCTGACCGAACACCACGATGATCATCACAGTGAAGATCAGCAGCACCACCGAGAAGATGCTGAGCTTGACAAGAGTTCCGGTGATTTTCATGGGTTGATCGTGTTATCCCCTACCTGGCGGCCCCAGACGTACTCGATCGCATACGGCGACCCGGTGTCCAGGTGGTTGTACGGCGCGATGCTGTTGCCGGAGTCCATCACCAGTTCCGGCGCGGGCCACAGGTCGTGGGTGAGCGGTTGCCAGCAACCCGGCGCACCGCCGGGCCCGCCGCGCGCGTTGACCCGTGGCAGGTTCTCCGGCCAGACGTAGGGGTTCGGCGCGCCACCGACCAGGCCGGCCGCGGCGCCCAGCCCCAGCGTGAGCGCGGCGACCGCGACCAGCGACAGGGGGTTGGCGATCAGCCCCAATCCGGACAGCGCCTGGGTGTGGCTGTTGAGCGAGTAGCCGTTGCCGCCCAGGAACGCGGCGGCCTTGGGTTCGATGTCGTGGTAGTTGCGCACTGCGCAGAACAGC